>NZ_SNZE01000077.1 GCF_004363775.1 Hydromonas duriensis | reverse complement strand
TCTGATGTCAGCGTTGTTGGTACACCGACCATCACCAAAGGCAGCAATGTCAGCGGTACCGTGAACAGCGCGTTCACAGGTTCAGGCACCAACACGTCGATTATCAGCAACGAAAGCATCGCCGCAGGTTCAACCGCCACACCAACGACAGAAACCTACGACATTGCCGTACGCGTTAAAGTCGCTGCGACCGATTCAACCAGCAATAACGCATGTACCGCTTCAACAGGCAACGGCTTGTTCAACAATGCCCAAATGACCATTGCGGGTACAGTTAAAGAAGCCAATGCGTGTGAAGCCACACCTGCGATTCAAACCGCACAAGTGACCTTGCAAGTGGACTGGATCAATGCGTTGGTGGGCGAAACGGTCAGCGTCCCTGAAACGGGTGGTTTAACCAACAAGATTCCAGCCTTTAAAGCTGTGAGTACAGGTACCAACAGTGTCGCCTCAGTCAGTGTATTGGCGGTTATTGGTGACATTGCGAAGATGCCGACTCCTGCGTTCTTGAACACATCGAATGCATTGAATTATGTTTCTTCATTGAAATGGACCTGCTCGGATGGGGTCAATCCAGATGAGACCGTGTCATTCGGTGAGGACTTCACTGTATCGAGCAAGTACGCTGGCGCCAAAGTCTTGTGTAAAGCGATTTACAGTGCCGTTCAAGTGGATACGGTTAAAACCGCATCGCCCGCCGCAGGCACCTCAGTAGCGGTTGGTGACACGATTCAATACACCTTAAAAACCACAGTATCAGGCAATGCAACACAACGTGATGTGGTCTTGAGCGATACCTTGGGTACAGGTTTAACCGTCGGTACGTTGCCAGCAGGTTGTACCGCAACGGGTCAACAAATCAGCTGTACGTTGGCCACAGGTGCATCGATTGGTGACCACACCTTCACCTACAGTGCCACGGTGAATGCCTCAGCCGTGACCAAAGTCAACAACCAAGTGGTTGCAGACGTGGGTACATGTTCATCATGTAGCGTCAGCCATCCATTGTGGTCAGTGGTGACGAACAAGACATCAGACGCCGCGGCGAAGAAGAACGT
>NZ_SNZE01000076.1 GCF_004363775.1 Hydromonas duriensis | reverse complement strand
CATGGCAAAAGGTAAGTTCGAACGGACCAAACCGCACGTTAACGTTGGCACGATTGGTCACGTTGATCACGGTAAAACGACATTAACAGCGGCAATCACCACGATTTTGTCGGCGAAATTTGGTGGCGAAGCCAAAGGTTACGCGGATATTGACGCGGCTCCAGAAGAAAAAGCGCGCGGTATCACCATCAACACAGCGCACGTAGAATACGAAACAGCAACACGTCACTACGCACACGTTGACTGCCCAGGTCACGCCGACTATGTTAAAAACATGATTACAGGCGCGGCGCAAATGGACGGCGCGATTCTCGTGTGCTCAGCAGCAGACGGTCCAATGCCACAAACACGTGAGCACATCCTCTTGGCACGCCAAGTTGGTGTTCCATACATCATCGTATTCCTCAACAAATGTGACATGGTTGACGATGAAGAATTGCTCGAATTGGTCGAAATGGAAGTGCGTGAGCTCCTGTCAAAATACGACTTCCCAGGCGACGACTTGCCTATCGTAAAAGGCTCAGCTAAATTGGCATTAGAAGGCGACCAATCACCTATCGGCGAACCTGCAATTTTAGCCTTGGGCGACGCCCTCGACTCATACATCCCAACACCAGAACGCGCAGTAGACGGCACATTCTTGTTGCCAATCGAAGACGTATTCTCAATCTCTGGTCGTGGTACTGTTGTTACAGGTCGTATCGAACGTGGTATTGTTAAAGTCGGTGAAGAGCTCGAAATCGTCGGCATCAAAGACACAGCAAAAACCACTTGCACAGGCGTAGAAATGTTCCGCAAACTGCTCGACCAAGGTCAAGCGGGTGACAATGTTGGCGTATTACTCCGTGGTACAAAACGTGAAGACGTTGAGCGCGGTCAAGTATTGTGCAAACCAGGCTCAATCAAGCCGCACACTAAATTTGACGCAGAAATCTACGTCTTGTCAAAAGACGAAGGTGGTCGTCACACGCCATTCTTCAACAACTACCGCCCACAATTCTACTTCCGTACAACGGATGTAACAGGCGCAGTTTCTTTACCAGAAGGTAAAGAAATGGTTATGCCAGGCGACAACGTATCTATCAGCGTAGAACTCATCGCTCCAATCGCGATGGAAGAAGGTTTGCGCTTTGCGATTCGTGAAGGTGGTCGTACCGTCGGCGCAGGTGTCGTCGCTAAAATTACTGCGTAA
>NZ_SNZE01000075.1 GCF_004363775.1 Hydromonas duriensis | reverse complement strand
CGTGCTGGATTTACCAATCCGATTCGTTTCCAAGGTCAATACTTTGACCATGAGACAGGACTGCATTACAATCGGCATCGGTATTATGATCCGCACAGTGGACGGTTTGTGAGTCGTGACCCTATCGGCTTGCTTGGGGGTATGAATGTTCATGCGTATGCACCGAATCCTGTTGAGTGGATTGACCCGTTGGGATTATATAAAGGGCAGCCACGAACACCAAACGGACAATTTGGCAAAGGTAAAGACCCTAATAGACCACCTGAGCCTGAGAAATCATGCACGCATGGCAATAGCTTAGATTCTGATAAACCAGCGATTGGGTATACGTTGCGTGATAGAACAACAAATGAAGTCTTAAAGTATGGTGAAACGACAAGAGGAGCAATGCGCTATACGCAGACTTATCTTGATAATGAGAATGCTCTTTTTAGGCCTGAAGCATCAGGTACAAAACGTGAAATGCACTGCTGGCAAACCAAGAAAATTCGTGAATACACAGCAACACATGGGCGTCGACCACGCTTAAATAAAACAGATTATTGAGGAGTCAAAGATGAGGTTGTGGATATCTGGCGAAGTTTGCGAAGGTGCTGAAAGTGCTGTCAATCTTGGCGCTAAACTAATTGAACCGTGCTTCAATAGATTATTGGAGAAGGTTGAGTTCAAGGAGGATTACGAAAAATGGGCGTTGATTACAATTATCATGACTGATGAGTTTATCTCAGCTTATCCCGAGATAGTCCGTCGCAGCATAAAAAAGAAGGTTCTTGAGTTTCGCTTACAAATTGACTATGTAACATTTAAATCGGCAGACCAGCAAGGGCAGATCAAATTGGTATTGGACACCCTCGAACGTTCCGTTGATTTAATGACTCAGCTCAAAGTATCAAAAGAATCTCAGGATAAACTTAAAGCCGTTGTGAATGAGGCACGGCAACAGTTATTAACTTAGTCAGAATGCACCAACGGAACTGAAACTCTTATGGTACTTGTGCTGACAACTTGGCTTTGAGCGCGACGACTTGCACCGCGAAATTATGCGCACGCAAGCGAATCGCCTCAACCAACAGCAAAGCTACGACCCCGCAGGCAACGTTCAACCCGTGGCCCCAAGTACAGCCAATGAGCACCCAAATCAACCACTGCAAGCCCAGTCAGCACAACCCACATGGCAAAAGCCAAACAGCATCCTTGATAACTTGATGCGCGAATATGTCGGCACGCATTACGACTACGACGAACGCGGCAATAT
>NZ_SNZE01000074.1 GCF_004363775.1 Hydromonas duriensis | reverse complement strand
GCAGACGTGGGTACATGTTCATCATGTAGCGTCAGCCATCCATTGTGGTCAGTGGTGACGAACAAGACATCAGACGCCGCGGCGAAGAAGAACGTGCGCATTGGTGACACCATCAACTACACCGTGACCTCAACCATCACAGGTGGTGCATCGACACGCGACGTGGTCTTGACCGACACCTTGGGTACAGGTTTGACTTTGAGCAGTGTGCCCGCAGGTTGTTCGGCCTCAGGTTCGGTCTTGTCATGCACCGTGCCAAGTGGTTCAGCCGCAGGCAACTATGCATTCACATACGCCGCGACGGTCAATGCCCAAGCGCAAAGCACAGTGGTCAACACCGTATCGCCAAGCTATGGTTCATGTGCAACCTGTAGCACCAGCTCGGTGGTGATTAAAGACGTGGCGTTGTTGGTCACTAAAACCGCTAAAACCAAAACCGCGAAGATTGGTGACTTTGTGCGCTACGAAGTGGTGATTGAGAATCCAAGCAAGTACGACGCGGTTGACTTTAGCTTAATCGACCAACCAGCACCTGGCTTGAGCTATGTATCGGGTTCAATGAATGTCGCAGGCGATGACAGCTTCACGGTGACGGCGGAGTACCCATTGACGACGTCGCATTTGGATTTAGCCGCAGGCCAAAAACTGACCTTAAGCTACATGATGCGTGTCGGTGTCAGTGCAGGACAGGGCAGTTTACAAAACTGTGCGCAAGTGGGCGATGCGTCATCCGCCATCACAAGTAACCGTTCATGTGCATCGATTACCCGTTCGTCGGATCCTGACTTTGAAGACAGCCGCATCTTGGGTACGGTGTTTGAGGACAGCAATGCCAATGGCATCCAAGACGAGGGTGAACCGGGTATCCCTGGGGTTCGTTTGGCAACGGTTGAAGGTTTGTTGATTGAAACCGATGCGTATGGCCGTTACCACATTGAAGGTATTAACCCAGGTCAATGGGCGCGTGGCAGTAACTTCATTGTCAAAGTGGACATGACGACCGTACCTGAAGGGGCTGTGCCTACGACGCAGAACCCGTTGGTGAAACGTTTGACTCAAGGTTTACCAGGCTTGTTTAACTTTGGTTTCCGTGTGCCGTTCAATACGTATGAACCCGGTAAACCGTTGTCGTTCCCTGTGATGTTGACGGCGGATGGTTTGTTTGAGTTTGACCGCTTTGATTTGTTAGAGGCGGGACGCACTAAGTTGGCGGCTTTGGCTAAACAGTTGCAAGAGGACTCTAACACTCAGAAAGGTTTGAAAGTCTCGGCGTATACCGACCG
>NZ_SNZE01000073.1 GCF_004363775.1 Hydromonas duriensis | reverse complement strand
TTTAAAATCATCTCCACCAAAGGCAGCATCGAACTCGCCGCCGCAGAAGAAATCCTCGCCACGGCAGGGGGCTCATACATCAAAATCAACAAGAGTGGGATTGAACATGGCACACCAGGGACTTGGTTTGCTTGGGCGGCGACTCATGGGAAGCCGAGTGAGAAGAGCTTGTCGGTAGCGCATTTGCCGAAGAATTACAATGTTCAGCATGTGTTACAGGATGATGAAGGAAAGCCTTACAAAAATCACAAATATATTGCCTGGCAAGAAAACGGTCAAACCATAGAAGGAGTCACCGATAGTGAAGGTAAGACCAAGGTCTTGTATTCGGCTACGCCAGAAGAGTACCAAGTTCGTTTAATTTTTAAAGATGAGGGCAAATAATGGGACAAATTGTTTATACTCGAATGAAAGTCAATCTGACTTACAAGCCAAGCTCGACTGATGATTTAATCGATTTAGGTCGGTTTCAAAACTTTTTAAAAGACAAGCGAGTGTCTTATAAATTAACAATAACAAGCAGCTTGCCCCTGACTATAAATAATAAACCTGTCGATAAAATAGAAAAGAAAGGGATATTTAATGAAAAAGGGGAAAGCGAAGATTATGATGTTAAGCTCGCTTATACCAATATTGATGAAGTACCTACTAAGCTAAAAGCGTTTTGGGAAATATTTATAGACGGTAGTAAAACCAGTCAATGGTTCGCTGTGGCAAAGCATTGGTACGATCATCCCAAAGAGGGTAAATCTAGAAATAATCCAAATGCAGACTGGAGCAGGGCAGATATTGCAGTGGCTCGTATTCATTCATTGCTTGACCAAGGCAAGCCCAATCAAGTGGTGACTCGTTTTAATCGAAATGTTCATGGCACACTGAATATTGGTTTTATTAAAAGCTTTGGGGCTAACATCACTAAGACTCTCAACTCAAAAGGCGACCTTAGGGATGACTATTTTCATGGAGACATGCCCGACATTTCTGCTTTAGAGAAGGCGGGGGATACAGAAAAGTATTCATCAGAAGAGATTGGCAATATTATTAAAGAGGGTGGGCGTACAGATGGATTTCAGAATCAGGAGCCTGATGAACTTAGAGAAAAAGATTTGCTTATACTTGCCACCCGAGCGGGAAGTGAAGGTATTCAAGCTGTTAAGCATTTTATCAATGGTAACAAAACAGATCTTGTGTATACCAATGACAGTGCTTTAGTCTGCGAAATGAAAGAAACATGATCTGCCCTCATTTCAACGGACATTTTAAGCAGCTATTTTAGATGCTGCGGATTCAAATTTTACAGGGCTTTGGTATCCCAATTTTGAATGTT
>NZ_SNZE01000072.1 GCF_004363775.1 Hydromonas duriensis | reverse complement strand
GGTAATCATCCCAAAAAATAAAAGCGAATCAAAGTAGAAAAAAGTCCTTAAACTCACAAGAAAAGGAATACTACGATGAAAGCCAAGAAATACAGCGAAAGCCAAATAGCCGCGATACTCAAAGAAGGCGCAAGCGGCATACCATTACCCGAATTATGCCGCAAACACGGCATGAGCAGCGCCAGTTATTACAAATGGCGCAGCCAATACAGCGGCATGGAAGCCTCTCACATGAAACAAATGCGCGAGCTTCAAGCCGAGAACGCTCGCCTCAAAAAGCTTTACGCCGAACAATGCTTACACACCGACATTCTTAAGGAAGCCCTCGGAAAAAAGTAAGCGCGCCATCTTGCCGCAGTGAGATGGCGCATCATGCTAAAACGCATTACAACATCAGCATTCACAAGATATGCCAGCTATTTGGCATATCCGAAACCTGCTACCGTTACTCACCCAAAAACAAAGAAGCCAATGCCACAATTGCCGCCAAACTGCATGAAATCGTCAACACCAAACATCAAGAACGCTGGGGATTTCGGCTTTGTTTCGACCATATGCGTAACGTCTTGGGCTGGTCTTACAATCACAAACGCGTCCATGCCATTTATGTCAAAGAAGGGCTCAATCTGCGGGTCACGCGCCGCCAACGCATTGTCCGCGCAGCGCCACAGCCATTGGCAACACCAAACAGCATGAATCAAGTCCTATCCATCGACTTTATGCATGACCAACTCACAGACGGCCGCTCGGTGCGCGTACTCAACGTGGGCGACGACTTCAACCGCGAAGGTTTAATTGCCGCGATTGACTTCTCCATTCCTGCCAAACGCCTGACCCGAGAGCTAGACCAATTGTTTGAATGGCGTGGGCAACCGCAGGTGATTCGCTCGGATAACGGACCTGAGTTTATCAGCGACCATTATCGCAACTGGGCAAAGGAACGTGGCATTGTGCTTTGGTACACACAGCCTGGCAATCCGCAACAAAATGCCTACATTGAACGCTACAACCGCACCATGCGCGAGGAATTGCTTAATCGGCATTTGTTTACGTCGCTTGAGCACATGCAAATGCTGTCAACCGAGTGGCTTTGGACGTACAATAATCGTCGTCCGCACATTGCCAATGGTAGAATCACGCCTGCACAGAAGAGAATGCTGACACAGGCAAAGTCACAAACCGTGCATTAGCGCATAGGTTCGGCAGGCTCAATGCCGCTTTCTGCCACATTGAGCCTTTGAACAGCGTGTTCTTGTTTGACCCTATCAAGGGTGCGCTACGCCGGATACGCCGCCCTTGACAGATTTGATTGCTTTACTAAAACTGGGGTTTTTAATTCCACTTTGAAATGCTGTTATGTTTGGGATGATTACC
>NZ_SNZE01000071.1 GCF_004363775.1 Hydromonas duriensis | reverse complement strand
CAAACACTGGGGATGAAACTGTTTGCGGCCAAGGGGAAAGTGGAGATTCAAGCGCAGAGTGATAACATCGAAATCATTGCGGATAAAGTGATGAAATTGATTAGTGCTAAGGAGTCGATTGAGATTGCTGCTAAGAAAGAGGTATTGATTACTTCAGGCGGGTCTTATATTCGGTTGAATGCAGGTGGGATTGAAGAAGGTACCCTTGGTAACTGGAAGGCACATGCAGGCAATCATAATTTACCTGGAGAGAAGAGTTTGCCGTTTGAATCAATGCCTAAAAACTATAATATTCAATACGTGTTCCAAGATGATGATGGCAATCCTTATGCAAACCGTAAATATGAAGTTTGGAAAGAAAATGGAGAAGTTATTAAAGGAGTAACCGATGCTCAAGGCCAAACTCAAGTATTCTATTCGCCTACGAGTGAGGAATATGTAGCTCATTTACTGTTTGAAGTAGAAGATGAAAGTGACGAGGAACACCGAGAATGTTGCACTGACAGATATTCAAATATATAAAGATAAGGGTAAAAAATGGAAGTTTATACTAGATTAAAGCTAAAGCCCGTATATCATAGACATACAAACGAAGAGAATGATTTAGACCGCTACAACCGATCTCTACATAATGGCGATTTTAGATATAAAGTCATCGTCAAGAAAATAAAAGGATCAGAGGCGAAAATTTTGGATAAAGGGCGTTTGCTTGATAGAGTCGAACGAACAGGTTTTTTTACTGATTTTGGAGAAAGTAAAGATGAAAAATTTAATTTCATCTCCGATGCACGCAGCCCTGAAGAATTAAGAGCCTTATTCGAGGCATATTGGCTTGTTTATTTAAAGCGTGATGGTGTTCTTATACCAATTTGGCCAGGACCAACAAAGAAATTCTTGATCTGCCCTCATTTCAACGGACATTTTAAGCAGCTATTTTAGATGCTGCGGATTCAAATTTTACAGGGCTTTGGTATCCCAATTTTGAATGTTTGCGTTTGAAGTTGTAATAGGCTTCAATAAACCAGAAGATTTCGCGTCTGGCGTGCTCCATTGACTCAAAGGCAATGCGATAGACATGTTCGACCTTGAGCGTGTGGAAGAAGCTCTCACAGGCGGCATTGTCGTAGCAGTTGCCTTTGCCGCTCATACTGCATTTCAAATCATAAGCTTTAATCAATCGCTGATAGACTTGCGAACAGTATTGGCTACCACGATCGGTGTGCACAATCACCCCTGATGGGTAGCCCCGTTTGAACAACGCCGCCTTGAGTGCATCACAGACCAGTCGTGCATTGATGCGCACACCAAAAGCCCAACCAATCACCCTGCGTGAGTACAAGTCCACCACCACTGCCAAATACAGCCATTGCTGCTTCACCCGAATGTACGTGATGTCAGCCACCCATTTGGTATTCGGTGCATCGGCGTCAAAGCATTGGTTGAGCAAGTTAGGCGCTGTGGGTAGGT
>NZ_SNZE01000070.1 GCF_004363775.1 Hydromonas duriensis | reverse complement strand
GTGGCCGATGCATTGGTGTTGCTGACGGTGACACGGTAGGTGATGTCGAACTGGTCACCCGTGCCGCTCACTGCCGTTGGGCCTGCAGTCACCGCTTTAGTGACGTTGACGCCTGCCACGACGCTGGTGTAAACCACTTTACACGCCATGGTTTGACCTGCGTATTTCGAATCAAACTTCAATGTGCTGCCAAATGCCACAGTGACATCGGGGTTCACGCCGTCCGAACACAACCAAGAGGTCGGTGAACCGTAGAAGATGTCATTGCCTGCGGTGGCGAATGCAGGGGTCGGTACGGTGACCGTTTCACCCACAACAGCCAAGGCGGTGTCAGATTTGATGCTGTTGCTGCCTGTGCTGACGGCATCGAATGCAGTGGTGTTGGTGTTCAATCCCGTTGAGGCGGGGACGGATACCTTCTCACCCACGGTTGCATTAGACCAATCGACTTGGAAGGTCAATTGTGTCGTTTGTGCAGTCGGAGTGGTGGCACATGCGTTCGCATCTTTAACTGTACCCGCAACTGTCATTTGGGCGTTGTTGAACAAGCCATTGCCCGTTGCGCTGGTACAGGTGTTGTTGCTGGTGCTGCCAGAGAGCGCGACTTTAACACGTGCAGTGATGTCGTAGGTTTCTGTCGTCGGTGTGGCAGTTGAACCTGCGGCGATGCTTTCGTTGCTGATGATCGATGTGTTGGTGCCTGAACCTGTGAACGCGCTGTTCACGGTACCGCTGACATTGCTGCCTTTGGTGATGGTCGGTGTACCAACAACAGTGACATCAGAGTCAAAGCCAAATGTGTCGCTTAAGCTGTATACCGTGGCCGATGGGTTGGTGTTGCTGACCGTGACACGATAAGTGATGTCGAACTGGTCACCTGAACCTGATACAACGGTGGGGCCTGCGGTGACGGCTTTAGCCACTGTCACGCCATCAATGACGCTGGTGTTGGTTAAGGTACAGGTTAAGGTTTTACCGACGCTGGCACTTGGGATGGTTAAGTTGCCACCTTGTGCAACGGTAATCGCTGCGTTGGTGCCGTCAGAACATGACCATGAGCCTGTGCTGTAGTTAATGGCGTTCGCTGTGGTGGCGAAGGTTTCGGTCGGTAATGTGCCGACTTCATTCGGTGCGACCACAACAGTGCCTGATGAGACGCTGTTTGAACCCGTTGAGGCGGCATCAAACGCAGCGGTGTTGACACTGAAGCCTGTGGTCGCTGGGATGTTGACGGTTTCTCCTGATGTGGCTTTAACCCATGTCTTTTGAAGAACGAGGTTGACACCTGAGACCGCAGGGGTGTTGGAACAAGCGCTGGCACTTTGGTCGGATGCACCAGACATGCTTAACACACCTGTGTTGAACAGACCTTGACCCGAAGTGGTGCCTGAGCAGGTGTCGTTGCTTGTGCTTGAACCCGCTGGAACGTTGACACGCACGGTGACATCGTAGGTTTCTGTGGTCGGTGTTGCAGT
>NZ_SNZE01000069.1 GCF_004363775.1 Hydromonas duriensis | reverse complement strand
CCCAAGGTATCGCTCAAGACCACATCACGTTGTGTTGCATTGCCTGATACTGTGGTTTTTAAGGTGTATTGAATCGTGTCACCAACCGCTACTGAGGTGCCTGCGGCGGGCGATGCGGTTTTAACCGTATCCACTTGAACACCTGAGTAAGCGACTTTACATACAACGGTTGCCCCTGAGAAGCCACTCGACAAGGTCAAGCTGCCACCAAACGGCACCGATACACTTGGATTGACACCATCTGAACAAGTCCAGCTTGAAGATGCAACATAATTCAATGCGTTATTTGTATTCACAAATGACGGCGTTGGCAATGTCGCTGTTTCACCAATGACAGGAACCACTGTGTTTGAGCTGACACTATTGGCACCCGTGCTGACGGCATTGAACGCAGTGGTGTTCGTTGACAGCCCTGTCGTCGCGGGAACGGTGAGTGTTTCACCAACAACGGCATTAGACCAATCCACTTGTAAAGACAATTGTGTCGTTTGTGCAGTCGGTGTGGTGGCACATGCGTTCGCATCTTTAACGGTACCCGCAATGGTCATTTGCGCATTGTTGAACAAACCATTGCCCGTTGTCGCTGTACAGGTGTTGTTGGTGCTGCTGCCTGTCGCGGCGACTTTAACGCGTACGGCAATGTCGTAGGTTTCTGTCGTTGGTGTAGCAGTTGAACCTGCGGCGATGCTTTCGTTGCTGACAATCGATGTGTTGGTGCCTGAACCTGTGAACGCGCTGTTCACGGTACCGCTGACATTGCTGCCTTTGGTGATGGTCGGTGTACCAACAACGCTGACATCAGAGTCAAAGCCAAATGTGTCGCTTAAGCTGTACGCTGTGGCCGATGCATTGGTGTTGCTGACGGTGACACGGTAGGTGATGTCGAACTGGTCACCCGTGCCGCTCACTGCCGTTGGGCCTGCAGTCACCGCCTTGGTGACGTTGACATCTGGCGCCACGCTGGTGTTGGTTAAGGTACAGGTTAAGGTTTTACCGACGCTGGCACTTGGGATGGTTAAGTTGCCACCTTGTGCAACGGTAATTGCTGCATTGGTGCCGTCAGAACATGACCATGAGCCTGCATAAAAATAGTTGGCAATATTTGGATTCATGACTTCGGTCGGTAATGTGCCGACTTCATCTGGCGCAACAACAACTACCTTGGATTGTCCATTATTAACGCCTACGATGGCATTATACGCGTCCGTATTTACGCTAAATCCAACAGTGGCAGGAATGGTGGCCACATCACCAACATGAGCCCCAACCCATGTCTTTTGCAGAACGAGGTTGACGCCTGAGACCGCAGGGGTGTTGGAACACGCGCTGGCACTTTGGTCGGATGCACCAGACATGCTTAACACACCTGTGTTGAACAGACCTTGACCCGAAGTGGTGCCTGAGCAGGTGTCGTTGCTTGTGCTTGAACCCGCTGGAACGTTGACACGCACGGTGACATCGTAGGTTTCTGTGGTCGGTGTTGCAGT
>NZ_SNZE01000068.1 GCF_004363775.1 Hydromonas duriensis | reverse complement strand
CCTGCACCTGTGAACGCGCTGTTCACGGTACCGCTGACATTGCTGCCTTTGGTGATGGTCGGTGTACCAACAACGCTGACATCAGAGTCAAAGCCGAATGTGTCGCTTAAGCTGTACGCCGTGGCCGATGTATTGGCGTTGCTGACTGTGACACGATAAGTGATGTCGAACTGGTCACCCGTGCCGCTCACTGCCGTTGGGCCTGCAGTCACCGCTTTAGTGACGTTGACGTCTGCCACGACGCTGGTGTAAACCACTTTACACGCCATGGTTTGACCTGCGTATTTCGAATCAAACTTCAGTGTGCTGCCAAATGCCACAGTGACATCGGGGTTCACGCCGTCCGAACACAACCAAGAGGTCGGTGAACCGTAGAAGATATCATTGCCTGCGGTGGCGAATGCAGGGGTCGGTACGGTGACCGTTTCACCCACAACAGCCAAGGCTGTGTTTGATTTGACAGTGTTGCTGCCTGTGCTGACGGCATCGAATGCAGTGGTGTTGGTGGTCAATCCCGTTGAGGCAGGGACGGATACCTTCTCACCCACGGTTGCATTAGACCAATCGACTTGGAAGGTCAATTGTGTCGTTTGTGCAGTCGGTGTGGTGGCACATGCGTTCGCATCTTTAACTGTACCCGCAACTGTCATTTGGGCGTTGTTGAACAAACCATTGCCCGTTGCGCTGGTACAGGTGTTGTTGCTGGTGCTGCCAGAGAGCGCAACTTTAACACGTGCAGTGATGTCGTAGCTTTCTGTCGTTGGTGTGGCAGTTGAACCTGCGGCGATGCTTTCGTTGCTGATAATCGACGTGTTGGTGCCTGCACCTGTGAACGCGCTGTTCACGGTACCGCTGACATTGCTGCCTTTGGTGATGGTCGGTGTACCAACAACAGTGACATCAGAGTCAAAGCCGAATGTGTCGCTTAAGCTGTATACCGTGGCCGATGGGTTGGTGTTGCTGACCGTGACACGATAAGTGATGTCGAACTGGTCACCTGAACCTGATACAACAGTGGGTCCTGCGGTGACGGCTTTAGCCACCGTGACACCGTCAATGACGCTGGTGTTGGTTAAGGTACAGGTTAAGGTTTTACCGACGCTGGCACTTGGGATGGTTAAGTTGCCACCTTGTGCAACGGTAATCGCTGCGTTGGTGCCGTCAGAACATGACCATGAGCCTGAGCTGTAGTTAATCGCGTTCGCTGTGGTGGCGAAGGTTTCAGTCGGTAATGTGCCGACTTCATCTGGTGCGACCACAACAGTGCCTGATGAGACGCTGTTTGAACCCGTTGAGGCGGCGTCAAACGCAGCGGTGTTGACACTGAAACCTGTGGTCGCTGGGATGTTGACGCTTTCTCCTGATGTGGCTTTAACCCATGTCTTTTGCAGAACGAGGTTGACGCCTGAGACCGCAGGTGTGTTAGAACACGCCGTGGCGGTTTGGTCAGATGCGCCTGACATGCTTAAGACGGCGGCGTTGAACAGACCTTGACCTGAGGTGGTGCCTGAGCAGGTGTCGTTGCTTGTGCTTGAACCCGCTGGAACGTTGACACGCACGGTGACATCGTAGGTTTCTGTGGTCGGTGTTGCAGT
>NZ_SNZE01000067.1 GCF_004363775.1 Hydromonas duriensis | reverse complement strand
GGCTTTGACTCTGATGTCAGCGTTGTTGGTACACCGACCATCACCAAAGGCAGCAATGTCAGCGGTACCGTGAACAGCGCGTTCACAGGTGCAGGCACCAACACGTCGATTATCAGCAACGAAAGCATCGCCGCAGGTTCAACCGCTACACCGACGACAGAAACCTACGACATCAACGTGCGTGTTAAAGTCGCCGCAACAGGCAGCAGCACCAACAACACCTGTACCGCAGCCACAGGCAACGGTTTGTTCAACAATGCCCAAATGACCATTGCGGGTACAGTTAAAGATGCGAACGCATGTGCTGCGACACCGACCGCTCAAACCTCACAATTGACGTTAAAAGTCGACTGGGTCAACGCGACTGTCGGCGAGAAAGTCACTGTTCCAGCCACAACAGGCTTAACCACCAACACCGCAGCGTTTGATGCTGTTAGTACAGGTACTAATAGTGTGTCATCAAGCAATGTCGTGACCGTGATTAACGACACCGTGACCTTGCCAACACCTTCGTTTGCCACCGCAGGCAACGACATCTTCTACGGTTCACCGACCTCTTGGCTGTGTTCGGATGGTGTGAACCCCGATGTCACCGTCGCGTTTGGCAGTACATTTAACTTTGCTAGCAAATATACGGGCAACAGCGTGGTGTGTAATGTCGTCTACACCAGCGTCGTGGCAGGCGTCAACGTCACTAAAGCGGTGACCGCAGGTCCAACGGCAGTGAGCGGCACGGGTGACCAGTTCGACATCACCTACCGTGTCACGGTCAGCAACACCAATGCATCGGCCACAGCGTACAGCTTAAGCGACACATTTGGCTTTGACTCTGATGTCACTGTTGTCGGTACACCGACCATCACCAAAGGCAGCAATGTCAGCGGTACCGTGAACAGCGCGTTCACAGGTTCAGGCACCAACACATCGATTATCAGTAACGAAAGCATCGCTGCAGGTTCAACCGCCACACCAACGACAGAAACCTACGACATCACCGTGCGTGTTAAAGTCGCTGCGACGGGTAGTACAACCAACAACACCTGTACCGCCACAACAGGCAATGGTTTGTTCAACAATGCCCAAATGACCATTGCGGGTACAGTTAAAGATGCGAACGCATGTGCCACCACACCGACTGCACAAACGACACAATTGACCTTCCAAGTCGATTGGTCTAGTGCAACCGTGGGTGAGAAGGTATCCGTCCCTGCCTCAACGGGATTGAACACCAACACCACTGCATTCGATGCCGTCAGCACAGGCAGCAACACCGTCAAATCAAACACCGCCTTGGCGGTGGTGGGTGAAACGGTCACTGTACCCACACCTTCGTTTGCAGTAGCAGGTAACGAGATTTTCTACGGTTCACCGACCTCTTGGTTGTGTTCGGATGGTGTCAATCCCGATGTCACAGTGGCGTTTGGTAGCACACTGGCGTTCGATTCGAAATACGCAGGTCAAACCATGGCATGTAAAGTGGTCTACACCAGCGTTGTGGCAGGCGTCAACGTCACCAAGGCGGTGACTGCAGGCCCAACGGCAGTGAGCGGCACGGGTGACCAGTTCGACATCACCTACCGTGTCACCGTCAGCAACAC
>NZ_SNZE01000066.1 GCF_004363775.1 Hydromonas duriensis | reverse complement strand
GAATCCACCTATGGCCAACGCCAACAGGTCAATGCGCATACGGGGCAACTTGAACAGGCGTTTGATAACAGCCGCACCACGCATTACATTTATGAACCGAATTCGTTTGTGCCGATGATGCAGGCCGTTAGCAACGGCAGCATTCATCTATTACCTACGCCTGATTATCAAGCGATGATTAACTCGCCCCAAGGCTACGACATCGACCGTGACCCTGTGTGGAGCTATCAAGCTGAACAGTTTGTCCAGCAGTTTAAGCAGATTGCCTTTTACCAATGCGATCACTTGGGTACACCGCAGGAGCTGACCAATATGGATGGTGAAGCGGTGTGGACGGCGAACTATAAAGCTTGGGGCATGGCGAAGGAAGTCATTTCAAAGGCGGCTCAACGTGCTGGATTTACCAATCCGATTCGTTTCCAAGGTCAATACTTTGACCATGAGACAGGACTGCATTACAATCGGCATCGGTATTATGATCCGCATTCGGGGCGGTTTGTTTCTAGGGATCCGATTGGATTACTTGGCGGGGTGAATGTGCATCAATATGCACCGAATCCTACTGAGTGGGTCGATCCGTTGGGGTTACAGAAGAAGCCTGCTAACTCGACAAATAAAACAGGTGTCGGGGCTGCGACTGGTTCTCAATGTGCGAAGTGTTCTTGCCCTTCGGGCGAGATGGATCCAAAAAATATTAATTTTAGCCAAAGAACGGTAACAGGTTCTGGTGCAAAGGGAGCAAGTACTTATGCAGAAAAAATGCAAAATAATGAATGGGATTGGGGGCAAGAGGGTTCAAAAATCAGAGTTATGAATGTTGGTGGACAATATGTTAGTTATGATAACCGACGTTTAGCGGCTGCTCGTCTAGCAGGTAAGAAGTGCGTCCCGGTTGGAATAGTAAATGCTAATTCTCCTGGTCCAATTAAAGGGAAGACTTGGGGGCAGGCATTTGAATTGAGAAGAAACGATCCACGTAACAATCCTGCCGTTCCTCCACAAGGTTTAAACTCATTACCTGAATTTTTATAGGAATATGTTATGAAAGCATTAGATAGTTTTTGGCAGAAACAAGTTTGCCCAATTTTTAATGGAATATTATATGATGATGGCAGAATGCTATCGGTGAAGTTCGACGGTTTTGAGAAAATTGAATTTTCTAATCAAATAACTGTTGACACATTCTTAAATGAAAAAGGGGCTAATTATGTGACAAATATTCATATAAATGGTCTTATAGAAGTAGGCTCTGAAGAAGGTTTTGTTGCATTTGGAGGCGGTAATTTTGAGGAAGATGCTTTTTTTGCTTACGTAAAAAATGACTCACCAAAATGGATGCTTTTTCTTGGGAATGCTGAAGAATTTACAAGTTGTCAGCTTAAGGAAGAAAATTTGATTGAACTCAGCGATAAGGATAAGAAATGGGTATGGCAGTTGGATATAAAAGACCCATCAAAAATTAGGGTGTGCTTCAACCCGTAAGGCGTATTCACCCAGCAACCCGCCACAAGTCTAAATCAATGCTCCCCCTCCTTATTATCTCTTTACCGTCACCTAACCCAAGCGTGCTTTGTACCGCTTGGGTTTTCTGCATTTAAACAAAAGGATAAAACCAACGCCGCAGGCGAGGTCACCAGCTACACCTACACCCACATCGGCAAGAACGCAGGGCATTTAGAATCGATTACGCATCCAGATGAAACCGTCGAACGTTTCATGCACGATGGCGAAGGTCGATTACTCACACACACAGACGCGAAAGACCGTCCAACCAACTACCGCTACAGCGTTGCAGGGTTAGTCGCCGAGCGCATTGACGCGGCGGGCAACGAG
>NZ_SNZE01000065.1 GCF_004363775.1 Hydromonas duriensis | reverse complement strand
TGGTGGAGGATGACGGGATCGAACCGACGACCCCCTGCTTGCAAAGCAGGTGCTCTCCCAGCTGAGCTAATCCCCCATTAGGATTCTCTGTTTCTGTTTTAACATTCCGATAAGTGTGAGCGTTCATGGCTTTTCTATCTCTAGAAAGGAGGTGATCCAGCCGCACCTTCCGATACGGCTACCTTGTTACGACTTAACCCCAGTCATGAATCCCACCGTGGTAAGCGCCCTCCTTACGGTTAGGCTACCTACTTCTGGTGAAACCCACTCCCATGGTTTGACGGGCGGTGTGTACAAGACCCGGGAACGTATTCACCGTGACATTCTGATCCACGATTACTAGCGATTCCGACTTCATGGAGTCGAGTTGCAGACTCCAATCCGGACTACGATCGGTTTTATGGGATTGGCTCCACCTCGCGGCTTGGCAACCCTTTGTACCGACCATTGTATGACGTGTGAAGCCCTACCCATAAGGGCCATGAGGACTTGACGTCATCCCCACCTTCCTCCGGTTTGTCACCGGCAGTCTCATTAGAGTGCCCAACTTAATGATGGCAACTAATGACAAGGGTTGCGCTCGTTGCGGGACTTAACCCAACATCTCACGACACGAGCTGACGACAGCCATGCAGCACCTGTGTCCACTTTCTCTTTCGAGCACCTAATGCATCTCTGCTTCGTTAGTGGCATGTCAAGGGTAGGTAAGGTTTTTCGCGTTGCATCGAATTAATCCACATCATCCACCGCTTGTGCGGGTCCCCGTCAATTCATTTGAGTTTTAATCTTGCGACCGTACTCCCCAGGCGGTCAACTTCACGCGTTAGCTTCGTTACTAAGTCAATGAAGACCCAACAACCAGTTGACATCGTTTAGGGCGTGGACTACCAGGGTATCTAATCCTGTTTGCTCCCCACGCTTTCGTACATGAGCGTCAGTGTTATCCCAGGAGGCCGCCTTCGCCACCGGTATTCCTCCACATCTCTACGCATTTCACTGCTACACGTGGAATTCTACCTCCCTCTGACACACTCTAGTCTGACAGTTACAATCGCAGTTCCCAAGTTGAGCTCGGGGATTTCACGACTGTCTTATCAGACCGCCTGCGCACGCTTTACGCCCAGTAATTCCGATTAACGCTTGCACCCTACGTATTACCGCGGCTGCTGGCACGTAGTTAGCCGGTGCTTATTCTTTAGGTACCGTCATCCCCCAAGGGTATTAGCCTTAAGGATTTCTTCCCTAACAAAAGAGCTTTACAACCCGAAGGCCTTCTTCACTCACGCGGCATTGCTGGATCAGGGTTGCCCCCATTGTCCAAAATTCCCCACTGCTGCCTCCCGTAGGAGTCTGGACCGTGTCTCAGTTCCAGTGTGGCGGATCGTCCTCTCAGACCCGCTAAAGATCGTCGCCTTGGTGAGCCTTTACCTCACCAACTAGCTAATCTTCCATCGGCCGCTCGTTTAGCGCGAGGCCCAAAGGTCCCCCGCTTTCAACCGTAGTTCGTATGCGGTATTAGCTACTCTTTCGAGTAGTTATCCCCCACTAAACGGTACGTTCCGATGTATTACTCACCCGTTCGCCACTCGTCATCAAAGAAAGCAAGCTTTCTTCATGTTACCGTTCGACTTGCATGTGTAAAGCATGCCGCCAGCGTTCAATCTGAGCCATGATCAAACTCTTCAGTTTATATCATTGCATTTCGCATTTGCGGTATCGCTACCGCTACTCAAGTATTGACTGACATTTCAATTCATTTCTGAATTTGCTTTGTTTCGTCAAGTATGAGCATTATTGGTTTAACGTCTAGTGACTTGTCACTCGACTGAACCATAAACGCCCACACTTATCGGCTGTTAATTTTTAAAGATCTTGTCTTAACTGAGC
>NZ_SNZE01000064.1 GCF_004363775.1 Hydromonas duriensis | reverse complement strand
CCGCCCATCGCGCCGTTGACCGCTTGGCTGAATGCGCCTTTGAGGGCGAGCTTGCCTTGTACCGCGGCGGCGGTGTCGGTGAGGTTGGCGGCGCTGGCTGCACTGCCTGCACCGCTGTCGGTTTGTCCGATGATTTGTTGGTTCTGCGTGGCGAGGGCGGTGTGCGCATCAAGTGCCAAGGCTTTATGGTCTTGGGCCAGTTCGCTATAAGCTTTGTGTTGGGCTTGACTGGCTTTGAGTTGGCTGTGCGCTTCGCTGACGTCGGTTTGATGGCTTTGCCCGTTGGTTTTAGCTTGGGTGGTGATGAGCATGCCGGCGCCACTGCGTACAACACCCCAGTGGTCGGTGCGCAGTTCGAAACCTTGACCACGGTAGTCGGCTCGGCCCGAGGGGTCAGGAATGCGGGTGACGTAGCCTAAGTTGAGTTGACTTAGACCGTGGTCGCTGGTAAGTTGGGTTTGGATTTCACCCGTGGTGTCGTCCATGATGAGGTGGTTGTTGCGGCTGCCGTCGATCTCTTTGCTTTTGAAGCCGGATAGGGCATTTTGGCTGGGCAGGTCCCACAATGGCATGTTGGTGGGGTTGGTTAGGCGGCCGCTGACATAAGGCATGTCGGCGTCGTGGTTCATGAAGTCGATGATGACTTCTTGGCCGACGCGTGGGTGTTGGATGCCGCCGTAGTTCATGCCAGCCCAGGGGGCGTTGACGCGGACCCAGCAGGAGGCGTTTTCATCTGAGGTGCCGTAGCGGTCCCAGTGGAATTTAACTTTTATCCGTGCATATTGGTCGACCCAGACTTCTTTGTCGGTGGGGCCGACGACGGTGGCGGTTTGGGTGTGGGCGGTGGGCTTTTGTAGGGTGCGGTCGGGGCGCACTTGTTCGGTGTCGGGTTGGAGGGTGAGTTCAACTCGGATGGCAAAGCTTTGGTCGGGGTTGGTTTCTTCGCCGATCTCGCTGATGGTGTAGTGGCTGTTGAGTACGATCCAGCCGATGTTGCTGGTTTCTTTGGCGGCGTTGTGGAGCTTGAAGGTGTGCCCCACTTCGATGCCCCTGACGTTGCCAGCAGCGTGGGCGCGACGACCGTGTTGGCGTATCGCTTCCATGTAGATCTTGGCTTTGAAGTCGCCGTCTTCGTCACTCTTGGCGAAGTGCCCTTGGTTCCACTCAGCGACTTCAAGTTGGTTGAAGGCGGTATTGTGGGGGTTGTTTTGGGTGGTGGTTTGGGTGACGGTGTTGTGTTTGAATTGGTAGTCTAATCCTTGGTATTGACCGGCAACGTGGGTTTGTCCATCTTTGAAGCTGTCGAGGTATTCTTCTTGCAGCTTGAGTTTGGGCGGGTAGGTATATAGATCTTGGTAGGCGGCACTGCTCATGGGCTTGAAGCCGTGCAGTCCGTCGCTGATGATGAGGGTGTGTTTGTCGTTTGTATGTTCGAACCAGTAGTTCAAGCCCCATTCTTGCATCAGCAAAGATACATAATCGAAGTCACATAGCCCGTATTGTGTTTGCATATCAAGCTGTGGGTAGCTGGCGGATAGACGGGTTTCGACAGGGAAGGCGTATTTGTTGAGGATGGTTTGGATGATGTCGGGGGCGCTTTGCTTTTGGAAGATGCGGTATTCTTGGTTGAGGGTGAGTAGGTGTAACCAGGGGCGCAGGCGCAGTTCGTATTGGGCGTAGCGGCCTTTAACGCCGATGTAGCGGGCTTCGGTGACGAGGGCGTTGATGTGGCGGGTGCCACGTCCTTTGGCGGCTTGGAGGATGCCGCCTGCGGAGCGCTCGAGGTCTAAACCGAAGGTGTCGAGTCCTTGGACGTCGATGCGACCGTCTTGTTCGATGGCGATGGTGACGGCGGAGCCGATGAGGGCTTCGACGTCCCAGTTGCTGCCAACGGCGTCGCCTGCTTGGGC
>NZ_SNZE01000063.1 GCF_004363775.1 Hydromonas duriensis | reverse complement strand
CCTGCTTATAAAATAAGCAGAATACTTGGATTACCTGGTCAATTTTGAACGCAAATTTATGCCTTTAAATGGTCAGTTTTGAACGAGCAGCAACAGATGTATGGTCTTTTTCAGATATATCACAACTCATTGAAGACGCACAAAACTTACGAGGCGAATTCCCCGTGTATGCTGTTTTAAATAACGCAGACGTGTCAGGTTCAGACAACAACGAAGCTATAGAAGCGATAAGCGATTACCCTGCACTCAAGTATTTGGACGCTCCTGTTCGTCGCAGAAAGTCAATCGCTACTTCTGCAGGAAAAGGACTGTCTGTTTTTGAACATGGTCCAAAAGACGCGAAAGCATGCGAAGAAATTCAAAGCCTAATAAATATCATTTTCAAATGAAAAAAATATCATTTAAATATTAAAAAGAAATTAAAATCATATGAAAAAAAGCAATGTAATAAAACGGCCAACTTCAACAACATCCTCAATAGATAAAGCTGTAAGTGAGTTTATTGGGTCGGCTCCTGATGCATCTACATTAGAAAACAAACAACCAAGACTGGTACGTGGAAAACGCTTACAAATTAGTCATACACTCCCACCTGAGCTACTAAACAGAACTGATAAACAAGCAGAAGAAATGGGCTTAACTCGTGCAGCCTTAATCAATCTCGCTCTATCTGAATACCTAAATAAATATTAAATAAATATCAAAAACAAATTTATTAAATATGTTTTTAATATTTAAAAAGGGTTTTTATGACAATTACGGGGTACAACCGAGATACTTGTAAAAATAGGACAAGGCTATCACTAGCCCCTGCCTTAGTGATAGCTCCGATTTTAAAGAAAAATACTCCCACATAAATCACATTTTAATTATGATAGCAGTGCTATCATAGTATCTTTAATCCTATTGAGTGTCTTTATGATTATTGGCTATGCTCGAACATCGACCATCGAACAGCAAGCTGGATTCGATGCCCAAATCAAAGAGTTACAATCAGTCGGTTGCACTAAGATATTTCAAGAGCAAGCTTCATCTCAATCTAAGCGCATTCAACTTGAAGCAGCTTTAGAATACGCGCGTGATGGTGATGTGTTTGTTGTCACTAAGCTAGACCGTTTGGCTCGCTCGATGCGTGACTTGATGAAAATCATTGACGGCCTATCCAGTAAGAACGTGACTATCCGAATCTTGAATTTGGGTTTGGATACCCAAACGCCGACAGCAAAACTGATTTTAAATGTCCTGGGAAGTATTGCACAGTTTGAACGTGAAATGATGCTTGAGCGTCAACGCGAGGGCATTGCCAAAGCTAAGGTCGACGGTAAATACCGTGGTAGAAAGCCTATTTCTGATGAGCAACGTCAATCCATTTTACGCTTGAACAATGAACGATTAACAAAAGCTGCGATTGCCAAAATATTGAAAGTGGGCGAAGCCACTGTTTATAGGGTTTTAGCTGAAGCAAAGAAGCCTTAGCGACTTTTATACTCCATTCTATACTAAAGCCAAATTATTGAAAGATTCTTTCTTTAAGAATCCATCACCCAAGCGCAAGACACGGTCACACTCAGCGGCCAAACCTAAATCATGCGACACCAAAATAAAGGCAATGCCCAAGTCTCGTGCCAACTGGCGAACAAGTTTAAACACTTGAGCGGCCGTTTCACGATCCAGATTGCCTGTCGGCTCGTCGGCAAGGACACAACTCGGTTCGGTCACCAAAGCTCGAGCAATGGCAACCCGTTGACGCTCGCCGCCTGACAATTGACTCGGCAGATGGCTGGTGCGGGCACCCAGTCCGACTTTTTCAAGCATGGCTTGCGCACGCGCACGCGCTTGTGCTTTAGGCAGGCGACGTATAAACAATGGCATGGCCACATTATCCAAAGCGGTCAATTCAGGTAACAAATGATGAAACTGATATACAAAACCCAGATGCTGATTACGCACACCGTTACGGGCATCATCCGACAAACTTGAATAGGCTTGTCCAAGTAAACTCACCTCTCCCGCGTCGGGCACATCCAAGCCACCCAAAACGTGTAGCAATGTCGACTTACCTGAGCCAGAAGCACCAATAATCGCAACACATTCACCCCGTCGCACATCGATAGCAACGTTTTTTAACACCTCAACATCCAAGGTGTTGTCTTGAAAAGTTTTAGCAACACCTTCTGCGTGTAAAACAATATGTTCTAACATGAGCATTCTTTCAACATTTTTTCAATTCATTCAATGCGTGATTGCATTATTCGTAACGCAAGGCTTTTGCAGGCTCAACCGCAGCCGCTTTTCGACTTGGGTAAACAGTTGCCAACAAACTCAATCCAAAACTAACCGCTGCGATGACAATCACTTCGCCTAGGCGCAC
>NZ_SNZE01000062.1 GCF_004363775.1 Hydromonas duriensis | reverse complement strand
CTCTTGTTGATTTTGATGTATGAGCCCCCTGCCGTGGCGAGGATTTCTTCTGCGGCGGCGAGTTCGATGCTGCCTTTGGTGGAGATGATTTTAAACACTTGTTCGGCAATCATGTCGAGTCGGTCGGTGTGCGCTTGAATCTCGACTTTGCCTTTGGCGGCGAACCATTTGTGTCCGATGCTTTGCGTGAATAGGCTGATGCCTTTGCCGACGCTGCCTGTGATGCGTTTGGCACTGATGCTGGTGTCGGCTTTGCTGGTGATGGCGATGTGGTGTCCCGTGGCGATGTGGCTGCTGTGCGGTGTGGTGAGTTGTACGCCCGCGGGGCTGCCGATGATGAGGTGGGCTGCGGTGAGTTCGGGGTGTTTGTCGTCGTCGGAGGCTTTGCCTTTGATGTGTTCGTTCTGGGTTTGGAGTGCGGTGTGCGCGGTTTGGTCGATGCTGCGCTCGTCGGCTTTGTGGTCGATGGCGAGTTCGGCGTGGGTTTTGTGTTGGGCGTGGGCGCTTTTGAGTTGGCCGATGATGTCGCTGAGGTCTTTGATGTGCCCTGTGCCGTTGGCGCGGGTGTGGGTGTTGAGCATCATGCCTTTGGCGGCTCTGAGGGCGCCCCAGGCGTCGGTTTTGAGTTCGAAGCCTTGACCTCGGTATTGTTTGCGACCCGATGGGTCGGGGATGTGGGTGATGTAGCCTAGGTTGAGTTGGCTCCACATGTGTTCGGAGCCGAACTGGGTTTGGATTTCATCTTTGGTGTCGTCCATGATGAGGAAGTTGTTGCGCGTGGCGCCTATCTCTTTGGATTTGAATCCGCTGAGGGCGCTTTGTGTGGGGGCGTCCCAGGGGGGCATGTGGTCGGGGTTGGTGACACGTCCTGAGACGTAGGGCATGTCGGCGTCGAAGCTGATGAAGTCGATGGTGACTTCTTGGCCGATGCGTGGGTGGTGGATGCCGCCGTAGTTCATCCCGGCCCAGGGTGAGCTGACGCGAATCCAGCAGGAGGCGTTTTCGTCTGCGGTGCCGTAGCGGTCCCAGTGGAATTTGATTTTGATGCGGCCGTAGGTGTCGACCCAGATTTCTTGGTCGGCGGGGCCGACGACGGTGGCGGTTTGGGTGTGGGCGGTGGGTTTGGCGATGGTGCGCTCGGGGCGCACTTGTTCGCTGTCGGGTTGGGCGGTGAAGCGGACGTTGATGCTGAATTCGGCTTGTGCGCTGGTGGCTTGTAGGGTTTCGCTGATGTGGTAGTGGGTGTGTAGGACGATCCAGCCGATGTTGCTTTTGCTGCGGGGGTGGTTGTGTAGTTTGAAGGTGTGACCGACTTGTAGGCCGCGGATGTTGCCTTGGCCTTGGGCTCTGCGGCCGTGTTGGCGCAGGGCTTGCATGTAGAGTTGGGCTTTGGTGTCGCCTTCGCCTGTGTCTTTTTGGGTGCTTTGTGCGGTGAGGGCGTGACCTTGACTCCATTGGGCGACTTCGATGTGGTTGAAGGCGGTGCGTTGGGGTTGTTGGGCGTGTGCGGTTTGGGTGACGCGGTTGTGTTTGAATTGGTAGTCTAGGCTGGTGTAGCGGCTGGCAATGAGGGCGTGTCCGTCGGTGAAGTGGCTGATGCTTTCTTCTTGTAGTTTGAGTTCAGGTGGGTAGACGTAGAGGTCTTGGTAGGCGACGGAGTCCATGGGTTTGATGCCGTGTAGCCCGTCGCTGAGGATGAGGGTGTGCTTGCCGTCTGTGTGTTCGAACCAGTAGTTGATGCCCCATTCTTGCATGACCATTTGAGCATATTCGGCATCCGATTGGCCAAATTGTAGTTGCATGTCGAGTGTGGGGTAGCTGGCGGATAGTCGGGTTTCTACAGGGAACGGGTATTGCTTGAGGATGGTGTCGATGATTTGTGGGGCGGTTTGTTGTTGGTAGACCCGATATTGACGGTTTTTGGTGAGCAGGGTGAGCCAGGGGCGTAGGCGCAGTTGGTATTGGGCGAAGCGGCCGTGTGTGCCTATGTAGCGGGCTTCGGTGACGATGGCGTTGATGTGCCGTGTGCCTGCGCCGAGGGCGGCGGGGAGGATGCCGCCTGCGTGTCGTTCGATGTCGATGCCGAAGTTGGATAGGTTGGCAAATTGGATTTTACCGTCTTGTTCGATCGTTAAGGTGACGGGGCTGCCGATGAGGCTTTCGACGTCCCATTGGCTGCCGACGGCGAGGCTTTCGCCATTGGCGACTTGGGCGGCGCTGATGTAGTGCTCTATAATGCCACGACCGTATTCGTCGCGGGCGTAGCAGGTGACAGTGTAGTCAAACTGCTCGTTGATGCCGTCGCTGCCTTCGAGCTCACGGAATAGAATGAGGTGCGTGCCCATCGCAGTGACCGGGAGCTTCGGGCCTGTGAGGGTGATGGTGCGG
>NZ_SNZE01000061.1 GCF_004363775.1 Hydromonas duriensis | reverse complement strand
TCGATGCGACCGTCTTGTTCGATGGCGATGGTGACGGCGGAGCCGATGAGGGCTTCGACGTCCCAGTTGCTGCCAACGGCGTCGCCTGCTTGGGCAGCCGCCTCTGAGATATAACTGTCGAGCATGCCTTGGCCGTATTCATCGCGGCTGTACACAATCACGCGGTAGTCAAATAGCTCATTCACACCATCCGTGCCGTCTAATTGGCTGAACATGATTAAGCGTGTACCCATGCTGCTGACAGGTATCTTCGGTCCGCTTAAACTGATGGTGCGGTGATTGGCCATGGCTTCTCCGAGTTTATATATGTACAAGGTACGGTTTTATTTTTTATTCACATAGGGGAATCAAGAGTATTTAAGATATCACTAACAGGAATCTCCATAACCTCTGATTCATAGTGCCCCCCTAGATAGATAGGAGCTATAACTTTACATTTAACTGTTTTCTGATTTTTCAACAAAGCGCGAACTTTATCTTTGCCAACTTCAGCCCAGGCGTTATCTGTATCCACAAACCTGACAGACTCAGAATAAAAATATAAGTTTTTATTGTTATCAAAACTGTAGTTTGGCTCAATATTGTCAAATATAGCGGACATTACGTAGCCCTCCTCTGGGAATATTTTTTTCCCTTGCTCAAGTGGACAGGCTAACAATCTTCCTGATGACTCTCTGCGTGTAAATAAGTTTGGCAAGTCAATATCTGAATAAAAACTCAATGCAAAATTCGTTTTACCATCTGCCTTAAAACTAACATAGTACAGTTTAGCCACTGGTTTTTGATAAACTGCCATACAAGCCTCCATTAAAAAAGCACTTAACATCAATACAATAAGTCTTAAAAATTTTCTTTTCATTTCAACTACCTCATAAATCACTTCTCAGAGACTCAATTAAGAAGTCCAAAGCTGATTTACCATCTTGAATTGGTGCAGTAAAAATAAGATCAGCATCCAAATGATATAAATCAACCTTGGCATTCACTGTTGGCCCAGAAACTGGTCGCCATTGACTACCCAAATCTGCAACAAAATCAGAGAAATCATAACTTTTACCCGAGCAACCTACATTAATCCATTTATTAGCTCGAACTTTTGGAGTTTTCCAAAAAATGTTCGATACAATTGCCACACCAGCCCCCACACCAACTGGGTCTAAGGTAATTAGCATTGTTGTCGTAATGCCTTTCTCAGCTAGCTTTCTTGTGATGTACGCGCCATTCCAGCCGCCAAGGCTGTGACCAATGATATAAACGAGGTCATCTTTAGCAATCTTATCGATCACATTCTTCTTAATATCATCAGTTTCATAAATTTCGTAATATCCAAGATACTCCTCCTTTATTGCATTTATTTTGCTGATTAACTCATTGTTTTTTCTCGCAATGAATTTTTGTTGAGCATATACAATGTTCTTGTTGGGCCCTGAAAAAGCGTACATCTTCTTATCTCCAGCACCGCCAATCCAGAAAATAACAGCTTTCCTGTTAATCGTGACGGTTGTGGTTGGTTCATTTTTTTTGGTTGTTGCAACCGCATGATATGTCATTATAAGCTCTCCTGACCATTCATTTTATTCTCCGCTCGTGTGCCTAAATAAACTTTCACATCTTTTTCTCCATAGGTAACAACTCGCTCTGTCAAGCCGTTTTCATCTGTAATTCCAGAGAACGTGAGTCCATTACCACACTCAATAAAATAAGGAAGATTTGATAACAACTTACCTGTATTTTCATTTTTTATTTCAAACTGATGACTAAAATCGCCTTCAAATTTTGGCATTTTATACGGCAACGCCTTCGGCCCTGGCAAATCATGATCTGCCGCCCAAGCCTTCCATTGCCCTGGTGTACCCTCTTCAATCCCGCTCTTGTTGATGCGGATGTAGGAGCCACCAGCGGTGATGAGTACTTCTTCTTTGGCGGCAATCTCGATGCTCTTCTTGGCAGAGATGATTTTAATGATCTTCTCTGCAATCACTTCAATATTATCACTCTGCGCCTGAATCTCAACAGGCCCTTTGGCGGCAAATAGTTTAATGCCTAGGCTCTGTGTAAAGAAACTGACGCCTTTGGCAACCGATGCAGCGAGTCGTTTGCCGACGCTGACGGAGAGGTCTTGCCCACTGGTGAGAGCGGTGTGTTGACCACTGGCGATGTGGACGCTCTGTGGTGTGGTGACTTGGACGCCTGCGACACCGTGCATGAGCAGGTGTGGGGCGGTGAACTCTTTGGTTTGACCTTTGCCTTGATTGTTGAGGCCATGCTCTGCGGGCGGTGGGGCTTCGGCTTCGGGGAGTTTCTTGAGTGCGCCTTTGAGGCTTTGGTCGGCGGCGGCTTTGAGCGATGTGTTGAGTGCGCTGTGGCTGCTCTGCGGTAAACTGGCTTTGAATGCTTCGTCTGAGGCACGTTGCATGGCGGCCAGTAAACCTGGATTGTCCGCATGTTGCGCCAAGAGTGCGGCATTGCCATCGACCATGTTCAAGCCTGCAGCCAAGGCCGCTTGGGCGGCACTGGCGCTGGCTTGGCTCATACTGCTGGCCACGCTGGCCATGTGGCGGGCCACGGCTTTGTCGGCGATGCTTTGTGCAGCGTCTGGACTGAGGCCTACGAGCTGGGCGTCTTTGAACCCTGCGCCGAAGGCTTCGCCTAGGGCACTTTGTGTGGTTTGGTTCAGGCTGTTGCTCAGAACGCCACTGAGCATGCTGCCCAGTGGGCCGTTGAGGGCTTGTGCGGTGCTGTTGTTGGAGGTTTCAGCTAAACCGCTGACGCTGTTGCTGGCGATACCGCCCATCGCGCCGTTGACCGCTTGGCTGAATGCGCCTTTGAGGGCGAGCTTGCCTTGTACCGCGGCGGCGGTGTCGGTGAGGTTGGCGGCGCT
>NZ_SNZE01000060.1 GCF_004363775.1 Hydromonas duriensis | reverse complement strand
CGTCCTGACCAATCATTGCGTACTTTACGGTTTCAGGCTCGCAAAGTACGCGCTTGCCTTTTTTAGGAATTCAATCTCCCGCTTGCGCAAATCAAGCTCTTTATGAGCGGCTTTGAGTTGACGCTCTAATGTTTGATAGTCTTGGCGACTTGGGCTTTGGCCTTTGGTTGAGGCAGCTTTAGGATTCTTCATGGTTTCATAAATCCAGTTCGTTAATGTACCGTAGTTTATACCCAAATCTCGAGCCACTTCCGCGTAACTCAGCTCTCCTGATAATGCTAAACTCACTGCCTCAGCTTTGAATGAGTCATCGTAACGATTGCGTTGCATTTGACACCTCTCTTTTTACGTTAAAAGGTGTCCGTCAATTCGAGGGCAGATCACAGGTACGTCCTCCACATGAAATGTTGGTGAAGCGGTAATGATTTTACCGCCGTGGTCTGAAGTGTCGCCTAGGCGGGCTACTGGATATGACATTTGATTTTCCTCCAAATAAATCATTCATAAATTTTCGCACTAGGCCGCAGTAACTACGGTATTTGGTGCGCCGCTTTCACTGCCATACATTGTTTTTTGTTGAATCTTAGGCTCATTCGTTGCAATATTTATGCCTACATATAACTCTTTGTATCGTTCTGTATTTTTAGGCCTTGCCACCATTCGCATACGATTCAAAGAGTACATTCGATTTCGGACAATACCTTGCAATCCTTTAATTTTTGCATCACGCCCAAGCCAAGGGTTAAAACGGTCATAACCTGGAATATCAAATAATGGGTTTCCAACTAGATTAGCATCATCTCGATTATTAATAGGAACATGGTCTCCAACAAACCCAAGAGGGTTAAGTCCTGCCACCTCCAAAGCACGCCATGTGAAAGTAATACACATATTGCTCGCACCATTGTAATTCATATTGAAGCCGTAACTTTCTGGGTACATTCCGAAATCAAGCAAGGTCTTATACTCAGCAGCTGATACTTGTATATCACGTATGTATCTACGGTCTGCATAATGCCATTCATCTCTTGTAAAGACTTTACCTGGGCCAAAAGCCTGCCCTCCTTTAATAGGTGCAAATCCAAAGCTATAAACACTGCCATTTGGCTCGGTTAAAGTATAAAACATATGTCCCGTAACAGACTGCGTGCTCTTATCCTCTGGTTCGTCACCTTGGCCAACGTTTAATGGTGACAATTGACTTGCGATTCGGATAGACATTTTCATGATGATTTCCTATATATGGCACTGTTCCTTTACTTAAAGGTACAATGATTTCTTAATATTCGCCAGTTGAAGAGGCCGTAAAAATAATATGCTTATCTTTAAAAAAGGGCATATCACTCATCGTTTTTACAGTTAAACGATACAACCCTTTCGGTTGCGGTGGGATTCGGATCAAAAAGCGCTCATGTGATGTAGCATGCAGTATTAACCCAGGACGCTTGCCTTGTATCGCAGGCCCCCGCTGCCCCGTAGCGCCATAATTCCCTTTGCCATTTGATTTCATTAAATCGGCAGGGCGTTCAAAAATTAAAGTTTCCTTTTGTAGTAGCCCATCTTTGTTCATAGCTTCTATTCTTGTTAGACGAATTAAAAAGGGGCTAATATCGAGATTGCTTAACTGGTCAATTTGACGGCGAACCTCTTTTTCCTCAGGAGTGAGGTTTTCCTGGTCATATGTCACAGGGTCTTCATTTCCTGTTGGCTCTACTACCCAAGCCACTCCTGCATAAAAAGGATATTTTAAATCCGAGTCTTTAACAAAAGTCAATGAGGCTTCACTGCCTTTGAGTTCAGGATGCAAATAATCAACTTCAGCTGGGTATGTCGGTATCGCTGGTATTTCAGAAGATTTTGCCGTGCAACCAGAGCAAAATAATAGCGCAGATATTAATGCTGAGCGAGTAACTTTCTCTCGCACACGACACAAGATATTTAATTTCATTTTATGATTTCCTATTTGATTGAGGAGGGACTTGAATAACTTGTCCTTTCGTAAGTGCTGGATACACAGGTTTACTATAATCATCAATATCTGAATTCATAGCTAATAAACTGATTGGTGTTGTTCCGTATTTTTCTGCAATAGAAGCAAATGTTTCTCCATCTTGTACTTCGTAGGTTCCTCTCCAATAGTCGCCTTTTTCACCGTCAGGTAATAGCTCAAATTTATAAACTTTTTTTGGACTTATTAAAGATACTTCAGATATTCCAGCTATATCTGTCATATTCAACGCTAACCCTAACGTTTGGGTTGGGAATTTCTCAACCCACAGTTCTAATACACCAGTCCCTGATGTTGTCACATTTACTTTATCGCCATTAAATTGACCTGCTTTGACCACTGAGCCGTTAGTGCGAAACTCATACCTTAAATCTTTTATTGGGTCACCCATAAAGTCTTTTAATTCAAATTGGATACTATTTGTCAATGTAGCTTCTGTTTTAACGCTATACGCCCAATTATCTCCCGTACTAACCAAAAGTTTAGCGTTTTGTTGTTTGTTAGAAAAAATTCTTGCTGTTCTGCCATGCTCATCAAATGTACCTGAAGAAACAGTTTTATCATCTAAAATTGCTGTGTATTTAATTTGTGAAAAATCACGTCCTGCAAGAATGTCATATAAATCAAGCCGATTACTAAATGCAGGTTTTGGCATTTTGGGAGAAGCATAATCCAGCCCTTTCTCTCCAGGCAAATTATGGCTACCCGCATGCGCTTTCCAAAACCCCAGCGTCCCATGCTCAATCCCACCTGCATTTATGCGGATATAGCTGCCCCCTGAAGTAATCAACACTTCCTTCTTCGCCGCAATCTCAATCGACTCCTTAGCACTAATCAACTTCATCACTTTATCCGCAATGATTTCGATGTTATCACTCTGCGCTTGAATCTCCACTTTCCCCTTGGCCGCAAACAGTTTCATCCCCAGTGTTTG
>NZ_SNZE01000059.1 GCF_004363775.1 Hydromonas duriensis | reverse complement strand
TTCATATGTGCCGTTGGCATTGGTATCTATAAACACTCGTCCTCGCAAAGTCGCTGCATCCAAACCCTGAATCGTAACGGGTGAACCAGAGCGAACAACTTGTACAGACGTAGGGTTGTTAGCTAACAATGTGGTACGACCATAAATTGAATTGATGATGGTTGATGTACTATTGATAGTTGGTGCTTGCACAGAGATTGCACCATAGCCAGCGTAGCCAATCAAAAGCGGGTTTGATGTTGTAAAGCGAACCGCTGTTATACCATCTGGTAAAGTACCACTGGTATATTCAGTCCAAGCAATACCAACAGAACCATCTTCCTGACCAGAAACACTAACTTTAGCCAATACATCAGCGGATGCCTGTGTTGTGTATTCAATTTTCACAGTACCCATTGCACTCGTTGTCATCCCTGACGAAAGTCCAACGACTTTGAGCTTACCTGCCCCTAAGTTTTGAGTACCATTGTCATCACCATCAAACGGCAAAACATCAACAAAAGTACCCACACCAGAATCTGAACCACCACCATTACCGAAATTAATCGTATAACCAAAAGTCTCGTTAGGACCAACCTTACCGTTGGTTACACCTGTAGTCGTTTTACTGGCAGTAAATGAAGCGACACCCGCGACATTAGTAAACACCGTGCTTCTTCTATCTTCTCCACCAAAGCGTTCAAGACGGGTTCGCAAATCAGATGTTGATATTGAGTCAATATCAATGGTCTTATTACCAGGTACAGTCTTAGAAAGGACATTATACTGAAACACAATTGGCGATAAGCTTGTTAACTTGCCTGGATATCCAGTAGTCGCTGCACCTCCAGGAACAGAAACATCACCCAAGTTAAATGTAATGTTGCCTACTGAAACATCATCACTGGTACAAGGTATACCATCAGCACCATAGTTACCATTAATCACAACTGCGTTTGCAGGTAAAGAAGCGAGGTTTGGCAACAAACAATTTGTCTCATTTGTAACTCTGATCTGGTAATTTGTTGCAACACCATCCAGACCAGCAATTGGCGAACCAATCACCTGCGGAGTAATGGTCACTGTCTCGGTAGCTCCAGGAGAGACACTTGTCCCACTATTAGCAGGGTGCTGAACTGCTGCTATATTCTGCACCATGACGGATTGTGTTGTAACTCGACCTCCTTTGGTGGTTAAGCCAGTAACGCCAGTATAATCTGACTTAAATTCCTTTGTCGTAGCCGTAGTTGAATCTACATAAGAATATTGATAAAACCACGGCAAGACAGTGCCATTTGCCAAACTTAATGATGCAGTAGTCGTTGGGCGAACGAATGGAATTTGTAAGCTCAAACCATATCCAGGAGATAAAGGCTTGGTATAACGATAACGAACAGAGGTAACTGCGTCATAACCACCTGATAGTGAAGAAGGGTCAGTCACCCAACCCGATGCCCCATCTCCAGCCAAACCACAGCTTGCAGCTCGCCGAGCTGCATCATCAGCATATGCAACCGATGAGTACTCAATAACCACATCGGGTGATGATAACACTTGGTTCGGTGCTCCAGTAGATTGTGACGTTGTCGCACCATATCTGACTTTAGCCAAAGACTTTAGATTAAGGTAGGTGTTATTAAAAGTCGTACAACCTGAGGAATCGGTCGTATCACCATTACCAGTTTGATCACTATAAAAGCCACTCCAAGCATCAAAAGCCATACCTGGCAAAACGACTTCTGAATATGCGCCATTTGCATTATTCAGATTATTGTCATCAGCAAACATAACGTTAGTAATATCGCCAGGCTCTGATGTATTGGAAAAAAAAGCAGTAACTATGGGCGATATTTCTGTTCTATTAATCCCTAGGGAAACACATACCCTAGATTGAGAAATGCCGACACCTGTTGGGCAGGTATAACCTGGTTGACTATCTGGAGCGTAATCAGCACCAAAGTTCGACTGATTTGAAATACTGACTGGGTCAAATTCAGTAATTTGATTAACCGCGTAAGATGTAGCACCAAGCGGAAAATTATCATCAGCAGGGTTAGACGGCGTATTATTCGGATCTGTAGGAACAAATATGGGGAATGAAGTAAAAATTGTCGATACTTGACTGGGCGAGAAAAATCCATACTGATTCGACGTCGAGAAAGTAACAGTACTATTGTAGGTGATAGTTACAGGATCACCTGGTGCTGACTGGACACAAGTAAATCCTCCAGGGCAACTCGTTAAATAAGCCCCTGGCATCATACTAAGTTTGAAACTGGTACCCGCTCGTAATGCCTCTGCACCCCTGTTATTAGAATTAACAATAGAAGTGCCATCAACACCAAGACCAAAATTCATCACATAACTATAACCACCAACAGAATTAACGGTAGTCTTCAATAAGTTATTGTTGAATGTACGCGTCGTGGCTTTAGGTGCAGCACTAATTGTCACCGCAGGTAAGTTAACTGGAGCAGCACCATCAATCGATACTGTGGGTGTAATTGTTGCACCATTCTGAAGAAGCGGACCCGCACCAAACGTAACTGTAAAAGACTCCGCACCAGTTGTTACCGTTCGTCTACATGTCATAACCGTACCTGTATTTGTTACACCCCCGTTACAGATACTTGTACTAATGCTAGACCAAGATGAACCAGCAGGCAAAGTGAATACAAAAGTCGTTAGTTTTGTAGAATCTGAAACATAGCCAAACTGATACTCAGTAGTGTCATTCACACGAACAATACCATTTGTTGGCGAGCTGTCTTTCCCTGCCACATCAGTCGCATCATATGATTCACTACCATCTCTATTAACAGTAGCATTGAAAGAAGTAATCGCTGCATGCGCAGTTGATGCGGCGAACAACATCACCATCATCAGTACTCGCCACATTGTAAATATTCGTTTAAACATCATCTCGGTTTTCATCAATTCTCTTCCGTTGAACCACTTACTCATTTTTTGTTTTAAATTCTGCCGTGCCATGACTTAGAACCTCCCTAGGAT
>NZ_SNZE01000058.1 GCF_004363775.1 Hydromonas duriensis | reverse complement strand
CCTGCTTATAAAATAAGCAGAATACTTGGATTACCTGGTCAATTTTGAACGCAAATTTATGCCTTTAAATGGTCAGTTTTGAACGAGCAGCAACAGCTTGTAGGGGTAGGCGTTTGGGTTTCGACTGTATTCATGCTTTTGTATTGTACAATACAAAACAATGTCACTTAATCGTCAGTGAATGACACATCCTTTGAAGTGGATATGATGTGCATGTTGCTTTAATGTAACTTATGAGTTACGATGTGAATATGAAAACCATCATCACAACAGAACAATTCATTGATTGGTTCCGAGGTTTACGTGACAGAACGATTCGAACGCGTATTCAAGCACGAATTGATCGAGCAGCATTGGGGAATTTTGGAGATTGTGCACCTGTAGGTCAGGGCGTCTCTGAAATGAGGCTCCATTTTGGAGCAGGGTATCGCGTATATTTTATTGAGCAAGGGTTAGAAATCATCATATTGTTGGTCGGTGGTGATAAGTCGACACAATCTAACGACATTGATACCGCAATCACACTGGCCAATGACATTAGGAGTACATCGTGACAAAATTACACACATGGGATAGCGCAGAGCATCTCAAAACCACAGAAGACATGCAAGCGTATTTGCAAGCATGTATTGAAGAAGCGCCTGACGATGCGGCGTACATCGCTCACGCATTAGGTGTTATTGCTCGAGCAAAAGGGATGACTCAACTTGCCAAAGACACAGGACTTGCAAGGGAAAGCCTTTACAGAGCGCTGTCGGGAGAGGGGAACCCTGAGTTTTCGACTGTACTTAAAGTTATGCGCGGATTAGGCTTGAATTTTGCAGTTAAAACAAACTAACTATAAATAATGAAGTTTGACAAGGGCTTGTCAAGAATTGAGGGCTGATGCTTGTTTTTATCTAATTTTTAGTTTTATATGAAAAATTTTAATTTTCACACAGGATATGCGGCGAAATGAAAACATATATGGACTCCCCACTGTTTGCAAGTGAAAGCGCATCAGATTTCAACAAAAGTACGACTGCAACCGTATATTCGGCTTCAATAGAGCATTTGAAGGGCTCCGAGCCATAATGATTGTTCGCATGTGCAATTCTTATCGGAATATCGGCTTCATAATGAGCCACGTTTTCTGTCAGAGTGTTTGCACATCGGTCTTACCTGTTGTTCATCAGCCTTTTACTGGCAATCGTGTGGACGGTACATTCATTACTAAATTTTCGGTTTTTAAAGACCTTACTGATTTGATTTTCAATCAGTAAGGCGCGTAGTGCGCAGCACGAAGCTACGCTTCCAGTGTAATCAAACGTGGCGGTCGATAATCCTCGCCTTTGGTCAACAAGGACCAAACAATTCGTGCCGTTTTATTGGCAAGAGCAACTGCCACCACATTATTATGTCGTCTTAAAAGAAGACTTTGAATCCATAAACTGCGCTCATCCGTCTTATTGACGCAATATCGCACGACGTTTTGAGCGCCTTGTATCAACAAGGTTAGTAAATAACTGTCGCCATGCTTGGTAATGCCGCTCAGTTTGGTCTTACCGCCACTTGAGTTCTGTCGTGGCGTTAAACCCAACCACGCCGCAAAATCACGCCCCGTTTTGAACATGTTCGCATCCACTGCGGCACATTCCATTGCACTGGCAGTGATGGGGCCTATGCCTTCAACGGCTATAAGACGTTTCACAACTGCACTGGTCTTGACATGAGTGTTGAGCATGAGATCAAATCGTTCCATTTCAGCATCCAAATTAGTTAAACGGTCAGCCAATAAATGCAACAATTCAGACAAAGGCGCTGGAAATACCCTGCTTTCGTTACGCATAGTATCAATCAAAGTGGTTCGCGTACAAGTTGCGCCCAGTGCTTTACAGACAATGCCAAACTCCGCCAAAGTGCTGCGAATTTCATTAAGTAGCGCAACACGGGCTTTAATAGTGACGCTTCGCGCTCGATGCACCAGTTGCATGGCTTGTGCTGCCTCGTTTTTGGTGGCAACGAATTTCATGTGGGGACGTGATGCGGCTTCACAAATAGCGGCTGCATCGTTGGCATCATTCTTACCACGTTGCACATAAGGTTTGACGTGTTGCGGGGCAATTAATTTGACGTGATGTCCCAAACTTGCCAGTGTGCGTGACCAGTAATGTGCTGTACCACAGGCTTCCATTGCAATATTGCAAGGCGGTAAAGCACTGAAATACTCAATCATTTGATTTAACTTGAGCTGTTTCTTGACCACTACTTCGTCACGTGCATTAACGCCGTGAATTTGGAATACATTTTTTGCAAGTTCAATACCAATTCGTTTACAATTCATTTGGACTCTCCTGTCTACGTTTGCTGTTGAAGGGGTTGATGCTCCCAACAGTTTGGCACATTACGATGCCGTTTTGTAGGTGTGGGGAGTCCATATCATTGTATAAAGGGCGTTAAGACTTTAAAACAGCTCGCTGTGTGAGCCAAGCCAGTCACCCGTCAAAGAATGGTCACGATATTTATCAGGCAACGCCTCATCATTGAGAAGTTTGTAGAGCACTTCAATCAATGCAGTCTCAATTTCTCCATGCTTTTTAAAATCTCGTTTAAATGCTGTTGAACGATCAATTATCCGCATGAAGGTCATCCATCAAGTCACTCATCGATTTCAATCGCTTGCCTTTTCCTGATTCGAGTTCAGAAATGGCTTTACGGGTTGTGGCGTTGGGTACTTTGACGTTAAATGGCAAACGATGTTCTTCGGCGATACGAATCATCAATAAACGTATCGCATCAGAAACAGACAGCCCCATTGCTTCAAGTGCCTCTGAAGCCAGTTCTTTTGTGCGCGTGTCAATTCGAGCGCGGACGTAAGTATCTGCAATTCCCATGACTTTCTCCTGTGTTAAATGGTGAGCAATGACTAATATTGTAGTCCTATCGTAGTCACAAATCAAGAGGCAATATTTGACATCGCTCGCAAAGGTCTAAATTTGCCCGCGCCAACTTTGACCCAGCTTTTCCACAGATAAATGAGTTGTTGACGCTGAAACAATCTAGCACACTTTGATGCTGTCTTGAAATGGTACGGCTGAGCCCTTACTGATAATTTTCATTATCATAAAGTGTTGCACCAAAATAACAAAAAAGCGCATTTTTAAAATGCGCTTACCGTGAAACATTTTCTAATTTTAACTAATCAATTCATTGTTTCCCTTTTAGAATCAATGAACTAAGAAACCAACAAATCGAAATTGATTTTGCGTGGAACATAATTTAAGGCGATCAGAGCGCCAAAATCGGACAGTTTTGTCGTTAATGCGGCTGAGCCGGCAAAATACTATAAGAAATAC
>NZ_SNZE01000057.1 GCF_004363775.1 Hydromonas duriensis | reverse complement strand
ATAAACTTATCCACAGGTGCAACCCAATTTGCGCCTTTAACTGCCTGGTCAAATTTCAACGCGCACTCATGGTCAGTTTTACTCGAGCAACAACAGAAGTTCTTCTTCAGCATTCTTGATGCTTGCGTACAAGTCCATCAGTGTTTGATTGGCCTCTTGCAATTGCAATCTCGCTTCTTCGTTCATTTTGTGTGTCATTGCTCGAAGGGCTTCGGAATTGTCATAATGCTGCTGGGCCGCATTAAGCAAGCGCCATTGCTTAGCACCATTGGTTTGCCAAATCAGTATCAAAACCAAAACCCCAAAAAACACCAAGGCAAATATGCCAATGATGTGCAGCCAAACTTGACTCATTGAATTGCACTTTGTGGCAAAATCAGCCCAGCCATCTAAGAATGCCTGAATAGAATAACCCAAACGTCTTGAGTCATCGTTTTGTGATGCGCATCCAAACATGGATGCCGCGATCAATACCGGTATATACTTCAATAAAATCATCAATAAATCCCATCATCCATTTATCCTGCTAATGCAACAGAACCGAACGATTTACAGATCAAACTTCAATGGCCGATTGACATCTTTAACAATAGTCAGTACTTCTGGCCCAAGACTCCATGTTTCTCCGCTTTCGGTAAAAACTGTGACTGATTTTTGATTGACCCTGGTAATCATACCAAACAACACGTCTCGATCTGGCGGTTGAAACGACACCTTGTCACCCTTATTAAACTTGCTCATTCTCTCAATGTTGAAATGAGCTTGTAAATGCTTAATCCGCCTTACAATAGCTGCATTTAACTTCATCAATTCATCCAGCGATAATTTGTCTATATCGATATTTTTCATGTGTCGTAATTCCTGCCATGTGATTTACCAATGGTGAATTGTCTATTCTCAAGTACACCCATCATACAGTCCATATCTCGCAGGCTGAAACACCTGCCCTTAAACTTAAAACTGACTCTGTTTAAGCTCAATATCATCACGCCATTTCTTCTTGTCCCTCTGGTCATAGATTGAGGTACTTGATGCACTTGAATGTCGGGCTTGTGATTGAGCCAGTCGCAAATCTCCCCCATTGTTCATGTATGTGGAAATGCCAGTGTGCCTGAAAGTGTGCGCCGCACACTTGGACAGCTTGATTCGCAATCGCTCTGCATCCGCATCGTTACCCGTGACGGACTCAATCGCCAAGGTAAACACACGCTTGGTGGCCAAGTACACTGCATTCGATGAAATGGGCTTATGCGGATTATACACATCACCCAGCACAGGAATGTCGATTTCCTTGTACGATGGCTCGGGTGGCAGCCCAATCGATTGGCGGTAAACAGCCAACTCTTCCATTAATTTGGGCGATGCCATCACCAATCCATACTTGCTGCCTTTACCAACAAATCTGATTTCCCAGCCATCGGCCGCTTTATGGAAATCACTCATCTTTAAGTGGGCGACTTCTGAACGACGCTGCCAAGTGCGGAACATCAATTGCAACATCCAACGGGTGCGGTGGTACACCGCCATGTCCCGCTTGCTCACTTTGGGCAATTGCTCACAGGCGTCGAACACCGACTTTAGCTCTGCTTCCGTGAGTGCCTTTTCGTCTACGTTGAAGCCAACGGCCGTGGGCAGTGACACGCCGATGTTGGCAAAGGGCTGTACGGTGAGCTCGCCTGCATTGTGAATGTATGTGAACAGTGAGTTCAGTATGGTCAGTGCTCGTTTGATACTGCGTGGTGATAAGTCTTTGAAGAGATAGCGGACGTAGGCTTGTGCGTGATCTACGGTGACTTGCTTGAGATACTGCCCTCCGTGAGCCAAAGGGTCGAGCTGGCTCATGATGAAGCCCATGAACTTATTGGTTTCAAACTCATAGGCGCGCAGCGTGTGTTCAGATAAGCCGCCTTGTACCGCTTTGCGCATTTGTTGTGCGTTGAGCCAGCCGAGCACCATTTGTTCATCGAATGTTTGGATGTGTTGACCAACTGAACCTTGGCCACGTGCTTGCAGTGCGTCGGCATACTTGAAGAGCTGGACTTGATGCTCATCTCGCGGCTCATTCATCACCCTGCTCCTCTATCACTTCAGTGACGTCGTTCGCTTCACTCTCAGGTTGCTTTGCCTTAGCGAATTCAGTCAATATGTGCACCAGTTCTTCATTGCGCTTGTTGGCGTAAGCAAGTTCTGATTTTGTACCCTCAATCTGTGTTTGGACTCTGGCAATTTGGATCGTCAATTCACCGTTCTTCTGCTTGAGGCCATTGCTTTGTTGTCGGTATATATTGATTTGCTCATTGAGGTCTGCAATCTCTTTGTTTTTAGTTGCAGTGATTTTATGGACTTCTTGACGGGCCGTATCAATCTCAAGCATGGCGTAGTTCTTTTCTTCTTTGAGACGGTTTTCTGATAAGACCCGCTCGGCACGTGCGTTATCGAGCGCTTCCATAAAGGCTTGTGAGTCTTGCTTCCTGGCATTTTGTTCGCTTGTTAGCAATCCATTGAGCCTGTTGATGTTGTCCTTGAGGGCGAGGTTTTCTGATAACAGACCTTCAATTTGGGCGTTGAGCTGGTGAACGATCTCCTGGCTTTGATTGAACTTATGATTAAGCTCATCTCGCTCAATCGCGTTTTGTGCAATGAGGGCTTGAGCGTTTTCTAGCTCTTGTTTAGCCTCATCCCTTTGTGCTTGATATTCTTGGCTGAGCTTTTCGAATTCTTGGCCTGCTAGAGCTTGGGCGTTTTCCCATAACTGAACGATGACCTTGGAGGCGTTGTTTCTAAATTCGGCTGGAACAGCAATACTTGAATCTACCCGCTTGCGCAGCTCTTCCCAAAACTCATTCACATCTTGTATGACGTGTTGGGTACTGCCTAATTTGGTGTAGCCGAGCACCATGCCTGCGGTGGGTCTCACACCATTATTGAATAGAAACTGGGCAACAGCCAATGAGAATGTTCTTCGATCAAACTCATTGGTGGCTTTGAGCTTGGCCTTTATGGCCGCCACTTCGCTCTTAATGTCGCTTTCTGTCATATTCCACCTCAAATCGTTGAATTGCACCAATACAGTGCAAAATCGCTAAAAAACCGCCTTTTTTGTCATTTTACCCTTTTCTGCAATATGTAGTACTAGATATTATATTATTTTTACGATGTATTTTTGCAACACTTTATGATAATTTCCATTATCATAAAGTGTAGCAGCAAAATAACAAAAAAGCGCATTTTTAAAATGCGCTTACCGTGAAACATTTTCTGATTTTAAACAATCATTTCATTGTTTCTGCTTTAAATTCAAATAATTAAGAAACAACCGATTCGATATTGTTTTTGCGTGGAACATAATTTAAGGCGATCAGAGCGCCAAAATCGGACAGTTTTGTCGTTAATGCGGCTGAGCCGGCAAAATACTATAAGAAATAC
>NZ_SNZE01000056.1 GCF_004363775.1 Hydromonas duriensis | reverse complement strand
CGTCCTGACCAATCATTGCGTACTTTACGGTTTCAGGCTCGCAAAGTACGCGCTTGCCTTTTTTAGGAATTCAATCTCCCGCTTGCGCAAATCAAGCTCTTTATGAGCGGCTTTGAGTTGACGCTCTAATGTTTGATAGTCTTGGCGACTTGGGCTTTGGCCTTTGGTTGAGGCAGCTTTAGGATTCTTCATGGTTTCATAAATCCAGTTCGTTAATGTACCGTAGTTTATACCCAAATCTCGAGCCACTTCCGCGTAACTCAGCTCTCCTGATAATGCTAAACTCACTGCCTCAGCTTTGAATGAGTCATCGTAACGATTGCGTTGCATTTGACACCTCTCTTTTTACGTTAAAAGGTGTCCGTCAATTCGAGGGCAGATCATCTTTTGGACAGCGGCCGATAATGAGAACTCAGAATGGAGTCGCGCTGAAATACCTATGAGTAAGATTCATTCGTTGCTTACAAAAGAGGGGGATCAAGAAAAAGTAAATAAAGTTGTCGTTCAGATAACAGCTAAAAAATATGGTAGAGAGTTAACACCAGGTGAAAAGCTTATGGCGAATAAAGTGTTTAATGGTCGCCTCAATTTTGACAAGCTCAGGATGTTTAATGGCACGCTTGCCCACATTCAGCCTGAAGGTCGTGCCATGACCCCAGTGGGTAAAGTATATTGGCCTAGTGAATATTATCGCGATGATTTCTCGCAAGTCAGGTTTTCAGAGCGAAATGGTGAGTACATTCGGCATACTTTCATCCATGAACTTGCCCATGTATGGCAATATCAGCAGAACACCAACGTGATTGTACGCGGTCTCGTAAACGGGGCTATGGATGTGGTCATTGAAGTGTTCAAGGACTCAGTTTATTACTACGATATTACAAATAATAAGCCTTTCGCTAATTATTTATTAGAACAGCAAGCTGAAATGATTGCTGACTATTACCGCATGGAATATGAAGGGCTACCACCATATCGAACTAAAAACGTAGAGAAAAATGCTCAGCACATTGATGCTTACCGCAAAAAACTGGCCTTCCTTAAGTGATATAGCGAGGTTCTTATGAAAACCATATCAAAAAAATCAATTTTTACCATCGGCTTGGTGGTTGTAGTTTTGCTTAGTTGTCAGCAACTTTTAGCTGATAAAGAAATGGAAGTCAAATTACTTGATGATAATAGAATAAAATTTATTACCCACCGAGGCGCTGGGGTGCGTGGAGTTACTATTAGCGATCTAGATGATCGGCTAACGATAGCTGGAGATGCAGGCGGTGCCATTGACTTAAATAAGCTAACAAATGAAGTGACCAATACTTTAAATCTCAATGCAAAAAACGAAATCCCAATTTTTTCAATCGTAAATAGCGAGCGTGAAATTATAATGAGCGACGCAGATATTTTATTAAAAAATAGACTTTATCTCGTCTTTGTAAAGACAAATAATGAACCAGAGGATGTAATATTTTGCATAAAAAGCGACACTGTAGTCATTACAGGAAGTGGGAACGATGATGCGTTTATAAAACGTTGCCACAAAGAGTCATTGCCTTAGAAACGCATGCTCATCACCACGCAAGGTAAAACCAATGATGAGAATCGTCAAGCCGATGTCAGCGAAGTACATAGGACAGTCTTCGGTTTACTCATTGTGTCGTAAATTCAGTTGGTTGTGGAGCATGTAGGGGGCTGTAAGAAATTCTTGGTAAATGCGCAAGTGCATTTTAATACAAGGGCGGCACTTAAATGGCTTTGCGAATTTCATATGGATAGTCGACATATTATGAGTGTCGGTAATAAGGTCATTCATGGCTGTGACCTCTGTTGAAAAAAGTATACACATTTGATTAGAGCAGCAAGCTGAAATGATTGCTGACTATTACTGTATGGAATATGAAGGGCTACCACCGTATCAACCTGAAAACGAAAAGAAAAATGCCAACCACATTGATGTTTACCGCAAAAAGCTGGCCTTCCTTAAGTGATATAGCGAGGTTCTTATGAAAACCATATCAAAAAAAATAATTTTTACCATCGGTTTAGTGGTTATTGTTTTGCTCAGTTGTCAGCAACTTTTAGCTAACAAAAAAGTTGAGGTCAAACTACTTGAAAACAATAGAATTAAATTTGTTACTTACGGTGAAGCATGGGAGCGTGGTTTTGAAATTAGTGATATAGATTATCAGCCAAGTCATGAAGGCGGGGCCATCACCTCAAGGAAACTACCCAATGAAGTGACCAATACTTTAAAAGTTGAAAATTCTAATGTAAAAAACAAAACTCCAGTTTTTTCAATGGGAAGTAGCAAGCGAGAAATTATAATGAGTGACGCAAATGTTTTACTTAAAAATAGAGTTTATCTTGTATTTGCAGTTACAGGTCCCGTACCAGAGAGCTATGTATTTTGTATAAAAAATGATGCTGAGATTATTGTGGAAAATGACAGTTATGACTCGTTTATAAAACGTTGCCACAAAGAGTCATTGCCTTAGAAACGCATGCTCATCAACACGCTAGGTAAAACCAATGATGAAATCGCCAAACGCAGCGAACGTCATACCTTTAAAGCCATTCCGAAGCGTAAGGTCTTTGATCGATCATTTGGCTGGATTGAAAAATGCAGGAGACTTTGGAAAAACTGTGAACGGCAAATCAATACCAGCATACAGCTCGTTAATTTACGTTTATTGCTTTGCTTATTCAGGAGATTTTGAATAGGCCCGCCTCAACAAAGCACTTGCATCAAAGACAATGCTCTGCTACAGTCCTAAACTAAAGTTATAACCTAAAATCAACAAACCTTACAAACGATAGAGTTCAATATGGCCTCCATGTTTAACACCCGCACCATCTCGGTTCACAGTCCAGCCTTTAAGTCCTCAGAATGGGGCACACCGTTCTTTCTGTTCCACAGCATCAAAGGCACAGAGAACGTCAACGAATTGTTCGAATACACAGTCCAAGTCAGAACCCAAGACGAACAAGGCAAAGGCATCATTGAACAATACATCAGCAAAGCCGAAGCCATGGCAGGCGGCGCACCTGGCAGCAATCTCGACTTAAAAAGCACCATCGGTGCTTCACTCGGCGTGGCGATAGAGCTAGATGGGAAAGTAGATGGTGTACTCAGCCTCATCGGCGAACCCATTGAACGTCAAGCAGGCGGCATCCTCGATGCTGCACGCGGTCAAGGCACCCGTTACATCAATGGCATCATCACCCAAGCCGCGCACATCGGCACCCTTGGTCGACACGCATTGTACGAGTTCACCATCCGCAACTGGATGTGGTTATTGACTCAATCGTCAGACTACAAAGTATGGCAAAAGATGAGCATTCCCGACATCATCCGTGCCGTCCTCAGCACCTTGCCCTATAGAGTCGAATATAGACTCACCCAAGAATATAAAACCCTCGATTACCAAGTACAGTACGGCGAGACGCATTGGCATCTGATTCAACGTCTGATGGAAGAAGCAGGGATT
>NZ_SNZE01000055.1 GCF_004363775.1 Hydromonas duriensis | reverse complement strand
ATCATCTCGGTTTTCATCAATTCTCTTCCGTTGAACCACTTACTCATTTTTTGTTTTAAATTCTGCCGTGCCATGACTTAGAACCTCCCTAGGATGTTCAAGAACCAACCTTTGTGGGTGTAGTCTAAGTCGGTCAAGTCACTGCTGTAGTCGGTGAAGTTGTAACCCAACCCTACTTTCATGTATTTGTTCACGTCTTTGTCCAAGGACACTAAGAATCCACTCTTGATGCCGTCGTTTTGTACTTTTAACGTGCGGTATTCGCCTAACGCGCTCCAACCTGACCACAGGTTGTTGCTGTCGCCTCGGTCGCCGATGTGGTAGCGTGCTTGTAATGCGGTGAAGACGGCGTTGTTGGAGTACCAGTCGCCTGTGCCGCGTCCAAATCGCGCTTCACTTAAACGGTAGGCGAATTTGCCTGCGTATTCCCAGCGGGGGTTGGCTTCGTATGTGCCTTCAACTGAGAGTATTTGTGAGCGTTGGTCGTAGTTGGCGCCGCCTGTTTGTGAGGGGCTGCCTAGGTCGTATAAGTAGGTGTATTTTCCGAGGGCGTTCCAACGACCACCAAGCGGACGGTAGGCGAAGCCAATGCCCGATTCGATGAGTTGGGCTTCGAGTTGGTCGGTCTTTTCGTTGGTGGTGCGTGAGTAGTTTAAACGACCCATGAAGCGCCAGTCTTCGCTGAGTTTGTATCCAACGCGGTTGGTGGTGACCCATTGGTGACGGTTTTCACTGCCGCTGTCTTTGCGGTATTCAACTTTGCTGTTCCAGTCGACCGTCTTGTCGGTGAAGCCTGCGTTGATTGAGTAGGCTTCTCGTTTGGTTTCTTGACCAGTGGAGATGCTGTCGAGTGTGCCGCGTTGGACGTTAAAGCCGATGTTCCAGCCTGTACGTGGGGCGAATTCTAAACCAAAGTTGTGGACGAGCCCTTTTTGGCTGCTGTCTTTGATCCATTGGCTTTCGTTGGTCCAGCGTACTTTGTCACTGACTTGCCAGCGTTGACCAACAGTGAAGCCGTTTTCTTTGAAGTAGCTGCGGTTGCCAAACAAATCGTTGCTGATGGTGCTGTCAGGTGAGTAGGTGTAGGACGAGTATATCGTGTGGTTTTCTGTGCGACGGTATTCGCCTGAGGCGGTGAGCGCGTTGCCTCGGTCGCCGTTGACGTAGTCGATGCCTACTGAGGATAGGTTGTTGAAGGTGTAGCGGCTGCCGACCATGAAGGCGTTGTTTTTGTCGTAGTTGGTGCGGTCAAATGCAACTTGTCCGCCCGCGTAGACGTCGAGGTTTTTGCCGATGCGGTTGTTGAAGCGTAAACCGACCAGTGAGGCTTTGCCGATGTCGCTAGTCTCGTTTTGTTCGACGCGTTGGAATTCTGCGCTGACCGATTGGTTGGGGGCGTAGGTCCATAGGCCATTGACTCGGCTGCGTTTGAGGCGTTCGTAGTCGGTGAGGCCGTCGCGTTTGAGGTCGCGATAGCTGGCGGTGAGTTTGATGTTGTCGGTGACTTGTGCGCCGCCTTCTACACCCCAGTCTTTGACGTCGTATCCAATGCTGTCGACTCGTGAGTTGGAGAAGCCTGCGTCTTTTTCAATGTACCAGCCTTTGACGAGGGCTTCGCGTGCGGTGACGCCGAGTTCTTTGAGGTTTAAGCTGCCTTCGAGGCTGTTGGCTTCACCTTGTCGTTGCGTGGTGGTGGGGACTTCGAAGAAGGATAAACCGCCGTTGTCTGAGTAGAATATGGGCGCTGAGTAGGATTGTGAGTTGGCGTTTTCAAACTTGAGGTAGGTGCCTTTGCCTTTTTGGAAGGTGAGGTCGACTCCTTCGAGTTTGTAGTCGTTGCCGGCGCGGCGGTCTTCTACGTAGGTGCCGCCCGCTGCGAAGTGGTCGCCAAACCATTGTTTGCCTTTGACGCCAGCCACTAGGTTGCCTGTGTCGAAGTTTTCTGGGAAGTATTCGTAGTTGACAACGAGCGTTTGTTGGTCGCCGCTGTTGGGGTTGTCTAATATGATGTTGTTGTCACGTATGATTTGTTGCAGTGGACGGTTGAGGATGACGCGTCCTTGGAAGTGGTCCATCTCGTAGTCGCGTCCTGAGACGAGTTTGGTTTCGCCGAGTACGCGACCGCTGTCTTTGTCTCGAATGAGGACGGAGATTTGTTCTGAACCAGGCAGTATGTCGGTGTTTTTGAGGTAGTACAGGCTACCTCCTGTGCCGAGGAATTCTGAGTGCCCTGGGGCGGTTTGTTGTTCGGAGGCGAAGGCTTGCAGTTGTGAGCTGGGTTCACCAAGGTCGTTGGTGTGTTTGCTGCGTAACTGGACTTTGGCACCGTATAGGCCTCGGTTGAATTGCGCGAGGGTGGTGTCGTTTAGGTCGGCGGTGTAGTTGCCCCATAGAATTTGGTTTTTGTCCCAGTCAAGGCGGACGTATAGGCGACCTTGGGTGTCGACGTCTCGAACGGTGGTGGAGTCGTCTCCGTAAACAGGGTAGTAGGCGTCTGGGTCGATTCGACGGAAGAGGTCTTGAGCATCAGCTTTGAAGAAGCCATTGAAGAGTTCGTCGACTTGCTTTTCGCGTGTGTCGGCTTGGGCTGTGATGAGGTATTTGCCTTGGATTTTGCCTTTTAGGTAGAAGGCGAGTCGTCCGTCTGTCTGGACGCTGTCGAAGCGTTCTTTTTCTGCAGGGGAGATGGCGGTGACGTTGCCTGAGGCTTTGGTCTCTGAGAGGGTTAGGTCGGCTAAACCAACTAGGAAGAAGTATTTGCCTGTGACGTTGACGTCGAGCATGCTGACCATGGCGTCTTTGTCACCTGGTTTCATGGTTTGGACTTGCAGTTGGTGTCGACCAACTGGCAGGATGTATTCGGCGACGAATTGTCGTTTGGTGTCTACAGGGACGGCGTTGCCGTTGATGCTCAGGCTGTAGCCGTCTGGAATGTTGTTGCCGCGCACGCGTACGCGTGAGCCGTTGACTTGGATGTTTTGCGTGAGTAAGGCATTGGTGCCGTACTGCTCTGTTTCTACGATGTAGTTTTCTAAACTGCCGCCTATCGTTTGGCTGGCGAGTTGTTGGGTGCTGAGTGTGACGTTGTTTTTTAGGTTGTCTTTTTCTTTTTCGCGGTTGGCGAGTGAGAGTAGACGCGTGGTGCGGTAGTTGGTTTCGTCCCAAACGCCGTCTTTGTCATAGACGCGTAGGTTGTAGGTGAGGACTTGGTTTTCTTGTAGCTTGATTGGGTGTTTCCATTCGCCTGTCCATTCGACGTTGGCTGTGGTGAGCTTGTTGTCCCATTTGACGGGAATAATGGCAACAGGCTGGGTGCGGTCGATGTCTTCTGGGGCGTATACCCGTACTTCGGCTTTTTGTACGAAGGGGGCGTAGTTGGTGTATACGTTGAATACGATCGGTTCGGCTATCTTGCCTTCGGCGAAGCCTACACTTGAGGGGGCGCTGACGGATAGATTGGGCGTGATGACTGAGGGGTCTTCTGTGACCCAGACTTTGCCTTTGTTGGGGAGGTTGAGGACTTTGGTGAGCGGTCGGACAACAGCTGGGGCTGCAGGGGCTGCTTGTGCCGTGGCTGCCGC
>NZ_SNZE01000054.1 GCF_004363775.1 Hydromonas duriensis | reverse complement strand
ATCCTAGGGAGGTTCTAAGTCATGGCACGGCAGAATTTAAAACAAAAAATGAGTAAGTGGTTCAACGGAAGAGAATTGATGAAAACCGAGATGATATTTAGACGAATATTTACAATGTGGCGAGTACTGATGATGGTGGTGTTGTTCGCCGCATCAACTGCGCATGCAGCGATTAGCAATGTTACCCTAACAGTTTTAAGCGATGGCGTTGCACCATTCGATGCAACCGATGGTGCTGGGCTTGATAGTTCAGCAAGTAACGGAATTGCTCGAGCTTTAGATAAAGTTACATATAGAATTTCTTACTCATCAAGTGCGACGACTAGCTCAAAGTTCGTTTTGACACTACCTACAGGCGCTTCTTGGGATTTGGCAACAGTAGCTGCTTCTGTGTGTAATGGCCCAGGTGGCGGAAGTATTTCTGGTACAACGCTGACCTGTAACCGAATTCCTGTAGTCGGCGTTGAGTCTTTTAATGTCTCATTAGTTGCTAACACCATGGCCAATGGTGCAGTTGTGACGCCTACGGTTTCTGTTGATGGCGCTGCACCCGTTTCTGGTTCTTCAGTTACCGTTTCTGCTGCGCCTAAAGCTGTTTTTCAGGTATATAACAACAACTCTGTTTTGGTGCCAACGACGATGAGCGGTGTTGCGGGACAGTTGTTGCGAACAGAGTTTGTGGTTGGAATCCCTAAAACCACTGATGCTAGAGGTGCAGAGTCGATAGCCGCTGGTTCAACTTTTGAAATCTCAATGCAGCCAGGTGCTGTGATGGATCCAACGTCTTGCACTGGAACTGTTTCTTGTAGTCAACCTGGTGGGCCAGGTACTCCTGTGACGGTGACAATCACGCCTCAAATTAACTTTAATAACACTAGAGATAGTAGCACTTACTATACAAATTTCTCACCTGCAACAAACGTGGCTTTTTATAAAGAGTTGCGAATTTTTGTACCGAATGAGCCTAATTTTCCTGCTGGGCAAAAGTCTATTGCACACAACCAGTTTTCGAAATTTGATCCAAATAGCATATCAGGACAATCAAATTTTGGTTCGGGCTTTTCCAATGATATGGATCCGAGTTTTTCATGTAGTACAACAACGATTATCGCTACTTCTTATGCCTGTAATGGTCAGCAAGTGGATAGATCAACCCCCAACCCGAATGTTCTTTTCCCTATTTTTTCCTTGTTGACCGAAACATCAAGTCTGGCAGATTTGGTCTATGGTGACGATTCAAATTTAAATGGAAGAGAGTCTTCAACCAGTGAAACTATTTTGCCATCGGAAAGTTTTGTGTCTCACTCTGGTTTTACGATGAAAGACAGTGGCATTTCAACCATTTCTAATGCTGGGATTTGTGTCGTATTTAACAATGAGTTGATGACGCTCAATGGCGTTCCTTATGCCAAGTTTGCTAATACATTTACCAACGGATTTTCCGCTAATGTAGATGTTGCAGGCTCTGATCTAGTGGTCGAATATTCTGCTCAAACCTATGCTTCAGATGCAGATCGACGGGCTGCTAATTGTGGTATGGCGGGCGATGGCTCGAGTGGATGGTCAACCAATCCGAATGCTTTGCCCGGTGGTCAGTCATCCGTTACGGCCGTTCGTTTTAGATATGCTAATGGTAAAACCTTGGTGCCTGGCAATGGCATGGTGCTTAGCGTCCCATTTTCAAGGACATCAACAGCAGCTTCTTTAGCTTTGGCTGATCAAACGGTTGTTCCATGGTTCTGGCATACAAGCTATACAGATGACACGAGTAATACCAATCAATTTGCAAACTCTACATACAATGGCGCCGCTGGCAGTATTTTGAGGGGCGGAAGATTTACGACGGGCTCGGTTAAGGTTCATCATAAGATATCTGTATCAGGCCCCGTTGCACCTGGCTCTACGACTGCCATGACGATTACGCCACAACTTATTGGTGCAGGTGTCGCGGGTGTTGATTTAACTGCTAAAAATGTTTCTATCACAACATCTTTTCCTGATAATTGTGCGATGCCTGTCATAGCCAGTTTACCCTCAGGCGCATCTTTTACTCCTGGTGATTATGGTTCAGATGGGATTCCTTGTACTGCAGATGATGGCGCAGCTGGAAGGATTACCTTTGCTCTTGGTGATGTTGTTGCCCCAGGTGGAACAGTGACGTCACCATATGGTGGTCATATGACAGAATTGACCCCAATAGTATTTAATGTGCTGGCAACGAGTAACGCCTCAGCCTCAATCAAAACTTTGACTTCTGTTATATCTTCTTCCAGTGACAGTACGCCTGCCGTAATTAATGCAGCTTTGACGGAGGATCGCACAGAAACCTTAAACTTGGTTGTGAATGGCGCCGCGTCTTTTACAGCGAGCAAAAGTACATTTGGTACGACAGGAGGAAAAGTCGGAGCGAATGAGACTTTTGGTTATACGATTAACTTCGGTAATGGAGGTTCTCGAGATTCAGGCGTAGGTTATTTTGTCGATGTATTGCCTTTTGATGGTGACGACAACGGTACGACAGGTCTTGGTTCTGGCAAGTTTAAAGTGACCAGTTTGTCTGCGGCAATGAGTTCTGCAACAATGGGTGGAGTTACGATTCAGTACTCAACAGATAATGCTTTAAACATCCAAAATTCGGTCAAAGTTCCAGGGCAAGAAAACGGCAGCGTTGGAATTAATTGGATTGCCTATACTCAAAGTGCAACTTTACCTGATGGCGTTACAGCTATTCGTTTCATTACAGAAAATCCAATGTTGATTGGTAACTCAGGTACGGGTACGATTTTCTTACAAGCACCTACCATTAACTCATCATCTTCTTTAGTTAACTCAGTATGGGCGCGTACAGACTTGGTTAATGGTGACCCATTAAGTGCGCAAGTGATTCGTTCAGGTTCAGCTGTTACTGTTCAGGGACTTGACCCTGGAACTATTCGAGGTCGTGTGTATTTAGATGTGGACATGAATCATTTATATAATGCGGGTGATTTGGGGCTGACGCCAACAGTGGTTAAAATCGAATGTGTTTCAGGTGCATGTTTGACAGGTTTACAAGGTACTGTGTTTAGCATGACGGTGGATTCTACAGGCGGGTATTCTTTTGCTCCTGGAGCCACGGTATTTAGTAACGGTACAGCCACTGGCACGCCTATTACAAATTTCCAAGGTGTTTTATCAGGCACATGGAATATCACTGAGCAACCAGCGGTGAGTTTATCAACCGAGATATTCACGACACATGTGGGTACTGTTAATGGTAGCGCTTCAGGTACAGCAGCAGGTCGATCGATTACAGGTATTGTTATGCCTGTTAATGGGATTGGTGTGAACTATGACTTTGGTGAAATAGCTAACCCCGTGGTTGATACTGTTAAGTCCGCTTCACCTGCGGCTGGAACGACCGTAGAAATTGGTCAAGTAATTGAATACACCCTTAAAACAAAAGTGACAGGGAATCCAACGCAAGGCAATATTAATCTTAAGGACACCTTAGATGCTGGGTTAACAGTTAACTCAGTACCCAATGGATGCACTCTAACAGGGCAGGAGATTACATGTACTTTGCCTACAGGTACTGTTCAAGGCGACCACACCTTCACCTACAGTGCCACGGTGAATGCCTCAGCCGTGACCAAAGTCAACAACCAAGTGGTTGCAGACGTGGGTACATGTTCATCATGTAGCGTCAGCCATCCATTGTGGTCAGTGGTGACGAACAAGACATCAGACGCCGCGGCGAAGAAGAACGT
>NZ_SNZE01000053.1 GCF_004363775.1 Hydromonas duriensis | reverse complement strand
TTTAAAATCATCTCCACCAAAGGCAGCATCGAACTCGCCGCCGCAGAAGAAATCCTCGCCACGGCAGGGGGCTCATACATCAAAATCAACAAGAGCGGGATTGAACATGGCACACCAGGGACTTGGTTTGCTTGGGCGGCGACTCATGGGAAGCCGAGTGAGAAGAGTTTGTCGGTGGCGCATTTGCCGAAGAATTACGCAAGAAAATTTGAGTTCAAAGATGAAAATGGCAATGCACTTGTGAATAAAAAATACGTTGTCTATAAAGAAAGCGGTGAGGCTGTCAGGGGCGTTACGGATGGCGAAGGTAAGACGCAGACATTTTACTCTCCAGCCGTTGAAGAGTTAACAGCACATTTGATTTTGGAGGTTAAACCATAATGAGTTTTTATTTCAGTACACGTCTAAGGATCAATCTTAAAAGCCTGAGTGAACCCCTACTACAACAGCTTAAACTAGGCAAGCTCAAGGCAAGATACCAAGCCGTCACAAAAGTGAATGGGAAAGTAGAAACAATTGAAGGTGATGCGACGTTTGACAGCAATGGATATAGTAGCACTGGGGGCAGGGTTCCTTCTCGTTACTCCAGTTGGGATGGCGGCGCAAAATCAGAAGTAAGTGCGCAGTGGTATATTTTTGATGAAAACAAAACAGAAATCTGGCATAGCTGGGTGAACAAGATGTTTACAGATGCACAAACAACTGTAAACGACTGGAGTGTGGCAAATATTGTGCGAGCAAAAAACGGCCTAACTACAAATATAAACAATGGGGAGATTCAAACGACCACCACGACACCCCCCGATTTTTATAATTTTAATTATCAGGAGATTGAAGCGGGGATTAATGCACGTATTGCTAATCCCTATTTAATTGACCAAGGTTCGAGTTCTCTCTGTGGTATGGCTGCATCTGCTCATTTTTATGCACAAAAAAGACAGAGCGACTATGAACAATTCGTAAAAAGTCTCCATAAATATGGCAAGGCTACATCGGCTGCGGGTTATCAGTTAACTACAGACACGGATAAACATTTGCAACAATACGCACAGTCTAGTAAAAAATATCCAGCCTCTTCAATCGTTGGAAAGGTACATCCTGTTGATTTTATACTTTTAGCTAGCTTGCGGGATCATTTAAATGGCGTGTTTGACTATGATCCAGATAGTGATAATGCAGGAGGGGCAGTTGAGGGAGGTACGGGAATGTCGCTTCCAGGCGATGTGACAACTTTGTTTAAAAATATGATTGGATTAAGCGATGTATCTTTTGTACTCCCTATCCAAACACCTAGTTTTAAAAAAGATTCTTTTACTATTAAAAGTTTGGACGAAATCAAATCTTACTTAGATAAGGGTTATTGTGTCGCTATGCTTATCCGTATGAATTTGTTGTCAAATAAAATTAGTAACTCCCCAATTCCAGAGCATTGGATAGGGATTCATGAGCTTACATATGATGCGAATGAGAGGACTGTTGATATGACAGTTTTTACATGGGGTCAAAGCAAAACGTACTCTAAAATTTCATTTGGTGCGTTTAATACAAATTTTTTAGGATTTGCCAAAGGGCTTTAATACGCTTTCAACGGTGAGGAAATGGTGATGAGATTTATTAAACGGATACTTAGCATATTATTATTGGGACTACTCGGTGTAAGTACAGTCGGCTGTACTGAGGGAATGAGTAATGAAGATTTGTTATCTGAATCAAAACGCTGTGAAGCTAGAGCTACCATTGATAGCATGGATTTTATTTTGGTTGGCTTTAAATATAAAGATATTAATCCTGTTGTAGTCAGGCGACTCCGAAATGCTCATGTTGTTGAGGAGTTTACAGTTGTACCAAAAGAAAAGACTTTAGATCCAATTAGAAATTGGTATGGCGCCACGATTAATAGAACATTTTACATCGGTGATACTTATCAATTTGTTGTTAAGGATGAACCAGCATTTGTTTTAACTGATATGAAAAATTATGCATTTATTCCGCCTGCACGAGAAAAATTTGTTTTGTGCTCTATTGGAAATATCACTATAAATGGCACTAAGATAGATGGTGCAAATATTATTTTAACTAAAAAGGGTTCTTAGTAGTACTCACTTGCAGTCCAATTTTGCAAGGTCAATAATAAAGTTTTGGTTTTAAAAGCACCTGCTTTGGAAGTTCCATCTTGTATGAAATAGGCTTTTATTTGAAACAAAGGTTTTAATATGAAAAAAATGCTATTTTTTTTGGTTTGCATGTTTTTTGCTCCAGTGAGCGCTATATTTGCCCAGGATGCTCAAACTACTCCAGTTAGTCAGTTTTATCCAGGTAGTTATTACGGAGACTGGGTCTCAACTATACAAGTTTCAAATGAACAAAACAAACAATTGGAACAGGTTGTATTAACAACCCGAGCCATAAATAATAAGGATGCTCAGTTGTCTTTTGGTATCGAGGTTGCGAATTCATGTGCTTTTGGTCAGGTTCCATATTTTAGTGGGAGGCTTGAGGATTTTGTAAGTATAAAGGTCGTTAATGCCAAAGACCCATCATGCCCAAGCTGTCTTACAGAAATCAAACCTAGTATCAAACAAGGTGAGTCTCATGTTACATGGGAAGTCGATGGACAGGACTTTGATTTTATTCAAAGAGTCAACGCCTCTTACTTTTCAGGCTTATCACTTGCTGATCCTATCGGGCAGGATATTACGTCTATACTCAAAGCGTTTGATAAAGGGAAAAAACTTTCTATAACTATTTCGGGCATGCCATCAGCAACGTTCAGCTTAAATGGCTATTCACAAATTAAAACCTATGCTCTAAAACTATGTGCGATGGGCAAATGGCAATGAACGCCACTTATGTTTTATGTTGCACAGGATGAGAATGTTAAGTTTTATAGGTATAGGAAACTAGCTTCCAATCTTCAAAGCATCAATTGGCAGCGTGGCACCTTTGGTTGTTAGAGGGCTTAAATATGGCTCTATGAATCTTTATTCAAAACCGCTTGCAAATCCAGTCGTTGCTGGAGAGCCTAAAGCTGAGGATTTACCATTTTTAGTACAGCGAAGTAGCTTAAAATTTAAAGACATCAATGATTCCCCTGACGCAAAAGCAAAAGGGAGGGCGGCATTTGGGATTGCTGCTGAGAGCGGTATTGTTGTTATGGTTCAACCACATAATCCAGCAGGTGGAGGATTGAGCTATTATGAACTGAGAGACAAATTTATTGCTTATGGTTGTCAATCGGCTTTTTTTGTTGATGGTAGTGATTCTGTATTTTTAAATCTTCAAGGAAAGGAAGTTTTGGAGGCTGCGTACCCTAAAAATTCTACTCAAACATCAGCCATCAGTTTTAAAAGTCTATAAGTTGAAAGCAAATTATGAAATTGAAAACTGCCTCGTTAATGATATCGGTCATCTTGATCTGCCCTCGAATTGACGGACACCTTTTAACGTAAAAAGAGAGGTGTCAAATGCAACGCAATCGTTACGATGACTCATTCAAAGCTGAGGCAGTGAGTTTAGCATTATCAGGAGAGCTGAGTTACGCGGAAGTGGCTCGAGATTTGGGTATAAACTACGGAACATTAACGAACTGGATTTATGAAACCATGAAGAATCCTAAAGCTGCCTCAACCAAAGGCCAAAGCCCAAGTCGCCAAGACTATCAAACATTAGAGCGTCAACTCAAAGCCGCTCATAAAGAGCTTGATTTGCGCAAGCGGGAGATTGAATTCCTAAAAAAGGCAAGCGCGTACTTTGCGAGCCTGAAACCGTAAAGTACGCAATGATTGGTCAGGACG
>NZ_SNZE01000052.1 GCF_004363775.1 Hydromonas duriensis | reverse complement strand
ATTAGTGCCCCTTGAATCATAAAAATATGCATGATACTGCGGCGCGATGCACCTTGTGTTCGCAAAATGGCAATGTCTGCCTGCTTATCATTGACAGTCATAACGAGCATAGAAACTAAGCTAAATCCACCCACGATAGTAATAATGAACAAGATAATTGAAATCATGACTTTAAAACTTTGCAATTCGGAAAACCACGCGGGATTAATCGAAGTCCAATCTTGTGTGAGCACAGGTTGGCTGGCGTTGTCTTCAATCCAACGACTGACCGTTTTGGCTTGATCCATGTCTTTGAGCTTTACTCGCAAGCCCATATTGCCTTCATGAAATAATTTTTTGGCATCGTTAACATGAACATAGGCGAAAGATTTATCTATTTCAAAATGTCCTGTATTTAAGATACCAACCACATTAAAGGAAAACAAACGCGGGGACTGCTCGTTAGTATGAAAATTCGTTTCAGGCATCAACAAAGTTACAGGTTCACCTAATGAAAAAGTATCTTTTTTAATTTCTAAACCAAGCCGACGAGCCAATTCAATACCCAAAACAATATTAAACTCGCCCTCTTTCAAGTCATCCAAACGACCTTGAATGATTTTTTTCGGCACTTCAGAGACTTTACCCTCCTGCATTGGGTCGATTCCTTCGACCTTCACCCCAACCATCTCGCCATCTTGCAAAAAAATAGACTGGCTACTCATGTAGGGGGCAATACCAACCACCTCTTTATTTTTTTCAATACTTTGAGACAGCGTCAACTCCCAGCCAGCGGGCGAATCAGGTGCAGGATAGACTTGTACATGAGGCACGACCGACAACATTCGTTCCCTCACTTCGCGTTGAAAACCATTGGTAACGGACAACACAATAATTAACGCAGCAACACCTAAAAATATCCCCAATATTGATAATGCAGATATAAAAGAAACAAATCGATTATTAGATTTAGAACCTAGACCTCGCGTGTATCCCCAACCCAAGAAAAATTCAAAATTATTTTTACAAAACCTCTTGTTCATCTTTATATCGCCTTGAAAAAAGTCACCGATTTTTCATAATCGAAAAATAATCTATAATTGCTGCTAACAGAGAAAAAGTTAGCGAAAAAAGAACCAATGCAACTATTCCCAGCATAAGGTTTTCAAACGGTAAAAAACCAAAAACAACAAGTATGGTATAGAAAACCATAAATAAAGTAGCTTTGGTAGACATAGCTAAAAACTCAACCATGTAAAGTTTTAAAAACCTAAACGGTACAACTTGCTTGCAACTCCACAAATCACTTTTCCCCCACCAGAAGAAACGGGACTCATAAGAAAAGTTAAGGAATAAAACTGAAAAAATATGGCCCCAAAACCAACCTTCAGGTTTTTTAAGTTCAGTGTGACTCATGAAAATCCTTTTTATAAAGATAGATTGCGGAAAAAATTGCCATAAATTAACGCATTAAAGATTGTTAATGCGATTGCGTTTTACAATATCTAAAACCGTGTTCTTACTTATATTTAACATCAGACCAACTTGTCGGTAAGAGTGTCCATTCTCAACTAATTCTAAAACCTTTGGGGCTAAGCTATCGGATTTAAAACGCTGCCCCTTGCGTCGACCAAAAACGACACCACGAGCTTGAGCTTCCAAAATACCTGAACGTACCCGCTCACTTAACAAATCACTCTCAAAATCAGCTAAAGCCGACATCATAGAGGACATTAACTTGCCCTCTGACGATTCCAAGTCAAATTGCAAGCCGTTTTGCGCCATTAAAGACACTCCACAGTTGTTCAGTACTTGTACAGAAGCTGTTAAATCCATTATGCTATTGCACCAACGACTTAACTTTTTTACTAGTATGACATCAATAGAACCCACTTTTGCTAATGCCATTATGTTATTCCGCTGCATGTACTGATTGCTTTTTTCTGAAACCGCTTCTTTCCATACACCAACAACATCATAACCACAGCATTCCGCATACAAGCGTAAATCAAGCACCTCTTGCTCGCAAGATGTTTCGATAGAGGATAAACGGCAATAAATAGCTACTTTTCGTCTCAATTAAGCTTCTTTTTAAAAAACATATAAAAACGTCCCAAATATAATGCGCTATATTTGGGACTAAATTATAACATTCAATAAGAATAAACTCTAATTTAAGAATCACTCTTAAATTAGAGCTGGAAACAATATTTCAATACATTATCGATCAGACCTATGTGTGTTGTGGCGCGAGTAAAATTGACCATCTGTGCGCGTTGAAATTTGACCAGGGGGATAAAAGCGCAAATTAAATTGCGCTTGTGGATAAGTTTATCAAAACGAGCTGTTTTTAGTGGATTACCTGGTCAATTTTGAACGCTATTTCATACCCTTTGATGGTCAGATTTTAACGCGCCGCAACAGGTAAGCCATCTAAAACATTTAAGACTTTTGAGTTGTTTTTAGAATTTCTGAATCAAAAAAAACTTGAGAACCCTAACTATTTTGATAGTATTTCAGAAAATGATGGTCTGTACACTGTGGGATTAGTGAAAGTAAGAACAGGAGCAAAGGCACCTAAAGTCACACCAGAAATTGAAGAGATTTTTCTGGTAAATGGTGTCATGCCTGTAATAGATTAGTAAACAATGATATGGACTATATGGTCGCCTCCAGTTTTGCAAGTAAAAAGTAACATGTGTATGGCAGGTTGGTCGGCTGGTGTCAAAGACTTGTTCACACGTGAAATTGTAGGCTACGCCATTGACAAACGCATGACGACAGAGTTGTGTTTGTCGGCTTTGAATAGTAAGCGTAAAGTCTAGCCACCCAGAAATCAATTGACTATTCGAATTGGCAACAGCTCATCAATCCTAAAGTTTTGTAAGCGTCTGGCGCAGCCATCTTGAAAGAGTCCAAATGACGTGAGATATTGTGCGCTCTAAAAATCAAAGGAGCGTACATTGAAGCCAGTGCATCAGAACCCGACACGCGGGATGCCCAAAGACAGCTATCGGGCAATATGGGTCAACCGAGTCAAAGAATGGCAAGCGAGTGGATTGTCACAAGTTGAATATGCCAAACGCCAAGGCTTGTCGCGCAAACAGCTATCGCAATGGGTCAATAAGGTTCGTCAGAACAAAGTCCCACAATCGAATGGCGGGTGCAAACAATCGTCTATTCAACCTGCCTCTATTATTCCAGTACGTGTTCAAGCCAATCATAGTCCGTCCGCTGGGCAAATGAAACTTGTGCTCCATAGCGGCATCATACTCGAATGTTCGTATCCACCACAAGCGGTATGGTTGGCTGAATTGCTCAAGAGTTTGGCATGATTCACTGTGAATCATTGCTGTGTGTTATTGAGCCGATGGACATGCGTCGCGGAGCTGATGGTTTGTCGACTTGGTTACAAAGCCAATTGGGTCGGATGCCTGATGCGGGCACTGCATTCATTTTTAGTAACCGCAGGCACACGCGCATTAAGATTGCGGTGTGGGATGGTAACGGTGTTTGGCTTTGTATGCGTCGTTTGCATCAAGGTTCGTTCGTTTGGCCGCGTGTTGGTGACTCGACTTTTGAGTTGTCTGTAACAGAATGGCAGTGGTTGATTCAAGGTGTGGATTGGCAACGCCTCACGACACAATTGCCTGACGGTTGGCGTTTATAAAAATAGGGTTTTAAGTGATATCATGGTGGCACATGAATTACAATCACATCATGATAAACGCACCTGCCAACGCCTCAACAGGTTCTGTTGCGTTGACTGTTCAAGGGCTATAATTCTGCGGTTATCGAATTAAACTTGGAGTATATAAAACAAAGCGCACTAACCTCTCAAAAGTCTGCGAGTCAGCAAACCCTGTAAATCGCGACGAGTATCG
>NZ_SNZE01000051.1 GCF_004363775.1 Hydromonas duriensis | reverse complement strand
CGTCATCCTCCACCAAATGTTGGATCGAAGACGGGTCTTTAGCTCAGTTGGTTAGAGCACTGTGTTGATAACGCAGGGGTCGATGGTTCGAGTCCATCAAGACCCACCATCCTCTGTTAAGTTGTTAGTCTGTTCTGTTCTTATCTATGTAACCGAAGTGAACGATTAAGTATCTGCATGTGAATGTGTCGATACTTAACCTTTTACGAAGGGTTATACACCTATGATGGGCTCATGTAAAAAATGCGCTCACCGCAGGTGCGGCTGATCTTTAACAACTAGAAACCAAAGCAAATTTAACAGTGATTGAGATAATTGTTATCAAGAAGTAAGAGAACATGAGTTTTAACACGGGTTAGATTGCATCAAAATAGTAGTTCTCAAGAAAGACGATTATCAGCAATGATAATCAAAGAATGACTTAACTTGAAATTACGGCAAACAAACCGACACATACACTCATGTAAATGTATGTGTCAAACTAGTACGAGATTTTATAAGACTGAGCAATCAGAGTTATAAGGTCAAGTGACTAAGTGCATGTGGTGGATGCCTTGGCGATATCAGGCGACGAAAGACGTGATAGCCTGCGAAAAGCTCTGGGGAGGTGGCAAATGACCTTTGATCCAGAGATGTCTGAATGGGGAAACCCGGCCCGTAAGGGTCATTGATTGGTGAATACATAGCCAATTGAAGCGAACGCGGAGAACTGAAACATCTAAGTACCCGTAGGAAAAGAAATCAACCGAGATTCCCAAAGTAGTGGCGAGCGAAATGGGACCAGCCGTGATGTGATATAGATTCAGTTAGTAGAATGGAATGGAAAGTCCAGCTATAGAGGGTGATAGCCCCGTATACGAAAACTCAATCTAGGTACTAAGCATCAGACAAGTAGGGCGGGACACGAGAAATCCTGTCTGAAGATGGGGGGACCATCCTCCAAGGCTAAATACTCGATATCGACCGATAGTGAACCAGTACCGTGAGGGAAAGGCGAAAAGAACCCCGGGAGGGGAGTGAAATAGATCCTGAAACCGCATGCATACAAACAGTAGGAGCAGGCTTGTCCTGTGACTGCGTACCTTTTGTATAATGGGTCAGCGACTTACGTTGTGTTGCGAGCTTAACCGAATAGGGGAGGCGTAGCGAAAGCGAGTCTGATAAGGGCGAAAGTAGCACGGCGTAGACCCGAAACCAAGTGATCTATCCATGGCCAGGTTGAAGGTTGGGTAACACCAACTGGAGGACCGAACCCACTAATGTTGAAAAATTAGGGGATGAGCTGTGGATAGGGGTGAAAGGCTAAACAAACTTGGAGATAGCTGGTTCTCTCCGAAAACTATTTAGGTAGTGCCTCAAGTATTGCTTACGGGGGTAGAGCACTGTTATGGCTAGGGGGTCATTGCGACTTACCAAACCATGGCAAACTCCGAATACCGTAAAGTATGAGCTTGGGAGACAGACATCGGGTGCTAACGTCCGGTGTCAAGAGGGAAACAACCCAGACCGCCAGCTAAGGTCCCCAATATAAGCTAAGTGGGAAACGAAGTGGGAAGGCTAAGACAGTCAGGAGGTTGGCTTAGAAGCAGCCACCCTTTAAAGAAAGCGTAATAGCTCACTGATCGAGTCGTCCTGCGCGGAAGATGTAACGGGGCTAAGCTTATAACCGAAGCTGCGGATACGTGCTTGCACGTATGGTAGGAGAGCGTTCTGTAAGCCTGTGAAGGTGCGTTGAAAAGCGTGCTGGAGGTATCAGAAGTGCGAATGCTGACATGAGTAGCGATAAAGGGGGTGAAAGGCCCCCTCGCCGTAAGCCCAAGGATTCCTACGCAACGTTCATCGGCGTAGGGTTAGTCGGCCCCTAAGGCGAGGCAGAGATGCGTAGCTGATGGGAAACAGGTTAATATTCCTGTACCATTGTATGATGCGATGGGGGGACGGATCGTAAAAGGTTATCCAACGGTTGGAAGAGTTGGTTTAGGTGATGTAGGCGAGTGTTAGGCAAATCCGGCACTCATTAGCCAAGGTCATCGATCGAGCAACTTCGGTTGCGAAGTAACTGGAAGTGATTCCAAGAAAAGCCTCTAAGCTTCAGTCATACAAGACCGTACCGCAAACCGACACAGGTGGGCGAGATGAGTATTCTAAGGCGCTTGAGAGAACTGCGGAGAAGGAACTCGGCAAATTAATACCGTAACTTCGGGAGAAGGTATGCCCCAGTAGCGTGAGGAGAACATCTAAGCGTGACAGGGTCTCAGAGAAATGGTGGCTGCGACTGTTTAATAAAAACACAGCACTCTGCAAACACGAAAGTGGACGTATAGGGTGTGACGCCTGCCCGGTGCTGGAAGATTAAATGATGGGGTGCAAGCTCTTGATTGAAGTCCCAGTAAACGGCGGCCGTAACTATAACGGTCCTAAGGTAGCGAAATTCCTTGTCGGGTAAGTTCCGACCTGCACGAATGGCGTAACGATGGCCACACTGTCTCCTCCGCAGACTCAGCGAAGTTGAAATGTTTGTGATGATGCAATCTCCCCGCGGCTAGACGGAAAGACCCCATGAACCTTTACTGTAGCTTTGCATTGTATGTTGAATCGTTTTGTGTAGGATAGGTGGGAGACTTTGAAGCCGTGGCGCCAGCCATGGTGGAGTCAACCTTGAAATACCACCCTGAATTATTTGACGTTCTAACCTAGGCCCCTGAATCGGGGTTGGGGACAGTGCATGGTAGGCAGTTTGACTGGGGCGGTCTCCTCCCAAATTGTAACGGAGGAGTTCGAAGGTACGCTTAACACGGTCGGACATCGTGTGTAAAGTGCAATGGCAAAAGCGTGCTTAACTGCGAGACCCACAAGTCGAGCAGGTGCGAAAGCAGGACATAGTGATCCGGTGGTTCTGAATGGAAGGGCCATCGCTCAACGGATAAAAGGTACTCTGGGGATAACAGGCTGATACCGCCCAAGAGTTCATATCGACGGCGGTGTTTGGCACCTCGATGTCGGCTCATCTCATCCTGGGGCTGTAGTCGGTCCCAAGGGTATGGCTGTTCGCCATTTAAAGAGGTACGTGAGCTGGGTTTAAAACGTCGTGAGACAGTTTGGTCCCTATCTGCCGTGGGCGCTGGAAATTTGACGGGGGCTGTTCCTAGTACGAGAGGACCGGAATGGACGTACCGCTGGTGTACCTGTTGTTTCGCCAGAAGCATCGCAGGGTAGCTAAGTACGGAAGAGATAACCGCTGAAAGCATCTAAGCGGGAAACTTGCCTGAAGATAAGATTTCCCAGGAGCTTGACTCCTTTGAAGGGTCGTTCGAGACCAGGACGTTGATAGGTTGGGTGTGGAAGTGCAGTAATGCATTAAGCTAACCAATACTAATTGCCCGTAAGGCTTGACCTTATAACTGTGATTACTCCAGTTTAAGTGTCGTACTGACCAGTCGTAAGACGGTTTGTTTGATTGTGATTTAACCTCATATTTAAGTTAAAACCACTTTTACACTCGATAACATATCCACTGTATTTGCTTTGTTTCTAGTCTGTTGATGCCATTCATTTGGATTAACCATCAACAAAGACGCCAGATTTTATGTTGTCTGATTGAGGTAACAACGACTCAATTCAGCCAATGCAGGCTTTGCCTGACGACCATAGCAAGTTGGTACCACTCCTTCCCATCCCGAACAGGACAGTGAAACGACTTAGCGCCAATGATAGTGCGGATTCCCGTGTGAAAGTAGGTCATCGTCAGGCTTTATATATCAAAAACCCCCAGCTCTTTGAGTTGGGGGTTTTTTATTGACTTCATCATGTATTCTCATTCAATAGGAAAAATATATAAAATCTTATTGGCATACCTCTCAGGCTAAA
>NZ_SNZE01000050.1 GCF_004363775.1 Hydromonas duriensis | reverse complement strand
TGGGTAAACGCTTAGCGGCTTCGGTGGCTAAAGGCATTAGTTTCTTTACACAAGGTGGGGGCATTAAATTGTTTGCTGCCAAAGGAGCGGTTGAGATTCAGGCGCAGAGTGATGAGATGCACATCATCGCTGAGAAGGTGATGAAGCTGATTAGTACGAAGTCAAAGATTGAGATTGTGGCGAAGGATGAGATCTTGATGACGGCGGGTGGGTCTTATATTCGTATCAATAGCTCGGGGATTGAGGAAGGCACGCCTGGCAATTGGAAGGCTTGGGCGGGGGAGCATGATACGCCAGGGCCGAAGTCTTTGTTTTATGAGAGAGAGAAAAAGGATTTAGCTCGTCGGTTTGCGATGCTTGATTTAACGGGTAAGGGTTTTAAAGACAGTAAGATTAAGGTATACGACACAATTAAGCATGAAGTAGTTTGGGAACAAAAATTTGATTCACAAGGTTTTACACCTGTTTATCATGGCGAGGGCTTGGGGCTTGGAGATTACCAGGCGTTAGCGGGATATGATGGCTGGTCTGGTCTTTTTGAGGATTTCGATGAAGAAAGTCGTAAGGGCAAAGAGGGGGATTTTCATCCAGGCGAACACAGCCCCAATGAAACTATTTAATATGGGAGAAACTGATGACAGTTCACATTGTTAAAAAAGGCGAAAGTCTTTGGAAAATTAGTAAATTTTATGGTTTAACTGTAGATAGACTTGCTAGCTACAATCAATTGGTGGGAAGAGAAGCTCAGTATATAAGGATTGGGCAAAAAATTAAAATCCCTGAATTTAAAACTGATCCAGACACCAGTTTAGATATTCGGTTTATTGGTTTGAATTTTAAAGAATTTACGCCTAAAAAGGCAACTCTGTCATTTGACGATAAACAAGTTGTCTTTGAAGAAAAAGACTTTAAAGATGGCTGGCTAATTGGAGTTGAAATACATGATTTTGCAAAAGGCTTAAAAATTGAAATTTTTAATTTAGAAAATGAGCCTGAAAAAATATTCGAAACAAAAAGTTTGCCTATTGGGAAGAAAAAGCTCACTGTACAATCTCGGACCAAGCAATATCGTGGTGACGTAGTGTTGAAAAAAAGTAGCGGTGAAGTAAGTGAAACGGATATCAAAAGCGAAGTTAAAAACACCTCTAAAGCAACAGAAACTAGTCCAGTACAAACAGTTGAATCGCCTACGTTGGCAATAGACAAACCAAATGCAGAGGTGGGTTCGGGTTCATCTGTATCAAACACAGATACACCTGCAAGTGCACCACAATCATCTGTAAAAATTGATACCCAACCTCAAGAGGGACAAGTTCGAACTGATGATGGTGTATCAACGCAATACATGGCTGCATTATTAACGGATGAAAATCTCTTGTTAAACTCTAAAAATGATGCCGCATATCGTCAATTTATTATTGCGGCTGCTAAAGCACATGGGTTTACTCCACAAACCTTGTCTGCAGTAATCAATGCCGAGGCTGCAAAGAAAGATGGAATGTGGAACGCCAAGTCTTTCAATGCTGAAAGTAATGCGGCTGGATTAACACAATTTTTAGCTTCAACCTGGCCAGAGATAACTAACAATCCCAAGTCTTTGGCAAATAAAAAAAATAAAAAGTCATTGGATTCTCGGTTTGATCCAGAAATTTCAATTGATGCAGCAGCACTGTACGCTCGTAACAATCTTGATAGCCTAAAAAAGGCAGGAATCAATATTGATTCTTTAGGTCCAGAAGATTTGGCAAAGGTAGCTTATTTATCCCATCATGAAGGCTTTACAGGCGCATCCGCAATTATAAAGGGAACACCAAATCCAAAACGAAATTACAAAAAAGTGTTGATTACTCAATTAGGTAGTAAAAACAAGGGAAAAGCTGACGAAATTATTGCACGTGCAGGTGGTGATAATTTTAAAGGTTACCGACTATGGTTGACTGGGTATGTGGATAAAATGATTGATGTGTCCAACTTCATGATTAAAGATGTAGATAAAGTTAAGCCCAAGATTAAAACAATGGATCAAATCATCGCCATCTTGAATGGTGCCCCCGTGCCTGCACCAGTACCAAAAGCAGCGGCAATAAAAGTAACACCACCGCCTACACCAAATAATGATGCAAGCAAAATTTCATCCGCAGGCTGGTCTGAGCCTTTGGATGAAATGAAGTTAAGAACTAAAGGGGGGTTAGCTTCTCCTCTTTCAGCTACTTTTGGAATGGTGAGAGATGGTGGAGCTAAACCACATCAGGGTATTGATTTAGAGGCCAAGCCTGGAACAAAAGTTAGGGCTGTTGCGCATGGACACATTACTGTAGTAGATAATAGAGCTACAACTGGAACCTATGGGAATACTATCATTCTTAGTGTTAATATTAATGATTTACCTGAAAAGCAAAAGCAGGCTTTTATCAGCCAAGCTCCTGCGGGTAAAACGGTAGCGCATTTTTTCTTTGCGCATTTATCAACGTTCGAAGTTGAAAAGAATGAAGTCTCTTTTGTTGAGCCAGGAACAGTTATCGGTACAACAGGTTGTACTGGGACAACTGCCGTGGGAATGTCAACAATTGAAAGGGGAGCTCATCTTCATTTTGAAGTAAGATACGAACCTGGTATTTTCGCAGGGGGGTTGAATTTTCGTATTAATCCTAAAGATTTTATTAACTGCAAGTATCCTGATGGATTTAGACCGTGATTTTAAGGATGTCGTCATGAAAAAAATAGTTATTGCGTTTTTTTGCATCGTTGTACAAACATTGGCTGTTGCCAAATCCCCATCTAATGAAACTTTTAAACTAACTTACGTGAACGTTAATGGAACGAAGGTAGCACCTCTCTTAGAAAAAAGTGCTTTATTTTCAAAACTTGGTCAGCCTAAAACAATTGTTATTGATACAAAAGAGTGTGGTATTGCATTGCCAATGGACAAACCAGAAGATTACGATGTCAACTTTACGGTCAATTTGGCACTCTATTCCACGGCGGTTTTTGAAATTAATAAGAGATTGGCAGCACTAAGAAGTATACAGATTGCAGGTACAAATAATAGTATAGCTATTAATGGCATATCGCTAACTAAAAAAACGTCTAAAAATATGTTATATAGCACATTTCCCGCTTTGAATCGGGATGGCAATATAAGAGGAAATGGTTTATTAATTCCAACAGGGATAGATGGGGATGGGTACATGCTTACTTTTAAAAATGGCTATATTTACGATGTAACATCCTTTGTTCCTTGTTAATGAATGAGGCTTTTAATGAAAAACTTAATCACATTAATTTGTCTGTTAAGTATCACAATCGTAGTCCCGGCAAAGCCAGCGCAGTTAACGGCGACTGCTTGGGAGAGATGCATGCTCAAAGCAGAAGCGTCGGCAAAAGATGAGGGTATTGCAGGTGCAGAGATTGCGGTAATTAACCAATGCGGCGCTCGCCCCTTGAACGAATCACATATGCAAAACCCTGTGAAACAAGCCCCATATGACGTACTCCGTTCCAAGCATTGGAAGAATTCATTTAAGCGTGTATTAGGTGCTAAATATGACGAGTTTGTTGCTGCTAGTCGTGTTTCTGACCACGATGGAGTTAAGCTGGTTGATAAATGGATGGTCGGCGAAGCTTCAGGTGCACCTGGGCATGGTAATTCGGGTGATTCTATTATTTTTCTGATTGAATCTCAGTCAAAACGTATTTACGCTGCAGCATCTCTTAGCGGGCAAATTTTTCGTTTTGGCTTTAATCAAAAGTCACAAAATATTCCTATTATGCTAACTGATTGGATCAAAGGGCTTGAATAAAAAATATTCAAAGCGAAGCATTTAATGGCATCAAAACACAAGGAAGCATAAAAAAATGTCCCGAAACCACCGCACCATCACCCTCACAGGCCCGAAGCTCCCGGTCACTGCGATGGGCACGCACCTCATTCTATTCCGTGAGCTCGAAGGCAGCGACGGCATCA
>NZ_SNZE01000049.1 GCF_004363775.1 Hydromonas duriensis | reverse complement strand
GAGGCGGGACGCACTAAGTTGGCGGCTTTGGCTAAACAGTTGCAAGAGGACTCTAACACTCAGAAAGGTTTGAAAGTCTCGGCGTATACCGACCGTTTGGGTTCGGATGCGTATAACCAGAAGCTCTCGTTTAAACGTGCTGAAACGATTAAAGCGTTTTTAGTGAGCCAAGGCATTGCAGAGAACTTGATTACGATTGAGGGCTTGGGGGCGGCTAAACCGTTGGTGAATTGCCCAGGCGATAAGTCAGCGGCAACCATCGCGTGCTTGGCTCCGAATCGTCGGTTTGAGGTGTCGTTGCCTTAAGTACCACATAACAGGGAGGAGCTTGATTGCTCCGTAACCTGTGAGGGGAATCTCTGTGTCTAGTGGAGGTTCCCTTTGATGCTTTAAATGATTGTTGATTATCTTAATATTTTAAGATAGCGCGTAGATAAGGTCTGAATAGAAGCAGGGAAGTGATTTTATGAAAACAATAATATTTAAAAATATATTTGCAAAGATTAAGGGAGGAAGCAGTATCAACATGAAAGGAATCGCAAATATGTTATCAATTATACGTGTGTTTATGATGGTACTGATGTTCGCAGCTGCCACGGCACAAGCAGCGATTAGCGGCGTTAGCTTAACGATATTGAGTGATGGCACAACACCATTTGATGCAAGCAGTGGTGCTGGGCTTGATACCTCGGCCAACAATGGTATTGTTAGAACTTTAGATAAAATCACTTATCGGATTAATTATTCATCTAGTTCAACCGCCAGCTCAAAGTTTGTATTTACCCTACCCGCGGGTGCGTCTTGGGATTCAACCTCAAGCGCATCTTCTGTGTGTACTGGTACAGGCGGGGGTACTATTTCTGGTACAACGCTGACCTGTAACCGCATTCCTGTGGTCGGTACGGAATCGTTTACGGTGTCTGCTTATGCCAATACTTTGGCGAATGGCACGGTTTTGACCCCAACGGTTGCTGTAGACAATGGGACGGCTGTTTCAGGCTCTTCAGTCACTGTGTCCGCCGCACCTAAAGCCACCACGCGAACCTACAACAACGGCCTCGCACCCGCTACCGTGGGTGGTGTGGCGGGTTATACGGGAACGATTAACTTTGGTATTGGTATTAGTGGTACTACTTCTGATATTAGAGGTGCTGAATCATTAGCGACTGGGTTTACCTTTAAGATATCAACCATGCCGGGTTCTTATTTGACTTCCACCTGCAGTGGTGCAACCTCGTGTTCGCAGCCAGGTGGTCCAGGGACGCCGATTACCGTTACCGTCAACCAACAGCTTAACTTTAATAGTACGAGCAGTGGTTACGCATTTTTCTCGCCTTCGCTTAATGTGGCATATTACAATGCTTTTACATTGTTCACGCCAATTGATCCAAACAACACACCTGCCAATACAGCGGATGACAACTTCCCATTGGGTTCGATTACTTATTTCCATAATCAAGTGTCGGGTTTTGACCCCAATAGTATTTCAGGACAATCGAACTTCGGTACGGGTTACGCCAATGAAATGGATCCAAGTTATGTGTGTGGTAGCACGTCGTCAATTATAAATGCTTATGCTTGTAGCAGCTTAACGGTAGATCGGACGCAAACCAAACCAATTATTCAACCTATTTTTTCTGTGGTCTCCGAACAAGATTCGATTAGTAACGCACTATATGGTGATGACAATACGATGAATAATGGTAACTACGCTTATTCTGAAAGCGTGTTGCCCGGTCAAACCTTTATGGCGTATGCGGGTTTGTATAGCCAAAACAATGGTTATGGCACCGCGAGTAATGTCGGTCAATGTTTTTTATTCGATAATAATTTAATTAAGCTAGATGGCACGCCCACTGTTAAATATGGACCGAGTGTGGTGAGTGCGCAGAGTGCGACCACTTTATTGACGGGCAGTGATTTGGTGTTGGAATATACCAGTCAAACTTTTGCTACGGATGCGGATCGCAAGGCTGCCAATTGCGGTGTTGCTGGCGATGGCGCATCGGGTTGGTCAACCGACCCAACGGCGGTGGGCGGCTTGTCTGCGGTCACCGCAGTGCGTTACAAATATACTCAGTTATTAAATGTAGGCGCGGGTTTGGCTCTTGCGATGCCATTAGAAAGAACCACCAATGCGACATCGTTGGCGCTGTCCGATGGTACGGTGATTCCATGGTTCTGGCAAAACAACTACACAACCGATTCTGATGCTCAGGTTCACTATGATAAGTCCAGCTATACATCGGCTTCTGGCCCTGCTCAACGAGGCGGACGCATTACGACGCAACCGATTAAAGTGCGTGAAACAACGGTTGTCGGTTCATCTTCGATTGCACCGAGTACACAAACGTCGATTACGATTACACCGCGCGTGATTGGTGCTTCGGTTGCGGGTGTGGATGGTGTGGCTAAAAATGTAGTGGTCACAGCTAAATTCCAAGACAACTGCGTGATTCCAGTTGAATCAAGTTTGCCTGCCAACGCCACTTATACGGCGGGTAATTACGGTACGGATGGTATTCCATGTACATCAGATGATGGGACCGCGGGTTCTGTGAGTTTTGCTGTGGGTGATGTCACTGTCGCAGGGGGCACGGCTGTTGCACCGTATGGTGGTTCGACCGCAACATTAACGCCGATTACCTTTAATGCTTTAGCGGTAGCGACTGCTTCAACGTCTACGAAGGTGTTGACGACAACGATTTCTTCGACCAATGATTTAACCCCATTGTTAGATGGTTCAGGTACGACAGAAGATCGTACAGAAACGGCCAACGTGGTGATTAATGGTGCGGCCGCATTTACCGCAAGTAAAACCACGACAGGGGTAACGGGCGGTAAGGTCGGACCGAATGAAATTTTTGGGTATACGATTAACTTTGGTAACGGTGGCTCTACCAACTCGGGTATTGGCTATTTTGTTGACGTATTGCCGTTTGATGGTGACGACAATGGCACAACAGGCTTAGGCACAGGTAAATTTGAAGTCACCAGTTTGGCCGCATCGATGTCGACCAGTGCCATGGGTACATTGACGATTCAGTATTCAACGGATGCGTCCGCCACTGTGCAGGCTGCGATTAAAGTGGCGGGTCAAGAAGATGGTAATACAGGCATCAACTGGACCACTTACACCACAGGTGCGACCATTCCGACGGGCATTACAGCGATTCGATTCGTGACTTCCAATCCGATGTTGATTGGTTACTCAGGCACAGGTACGATTAATCTTAAAGCCCCGACGATCAACTCCACTTCAAAGTTCACCAACACCGTGTGGGCGCGTACGGATTTATACCAAGGCGACCCATCTTCAACTCAAGTCATTCGTTCAGGTTCAGCGGTCACGATTCAAGGTCTAGACCCATCGACCTTACGCGGACGTGTCTTCTTGGATACCAATGCCAACGGCACGTATGACGCAGGTGAATCAGGTTTAACCTCAACCATTGTAAAAATACAATGTACAGCGGGCGCGTGTTTGACTGCACCACAAGGCACGGTCTTTAGCATGGTGGTTGACTCTGCAGGTGGTTATGCTTTTGCGCCGAATGCAACGGGCATCTTCGCCTCAGCAGACGGCAGCGGCACGGCCTTGAGCGCATTCCAAGGCGTATTGTCTGGGACGTGGACGATTACAGAAACGCCACCCGCCAGCCCAACCACTGCGATTTCAACGACCAGCGTGGGCACGATTAACGGCACCACATCGGGAATCGCTTCAGGCCGTTCGATTACGAGCGTCGCGATGGTCAGTAACGGCATTGGCATCAACTACAACTTCGCCGAACGTTTCCTAGACGGCACAATTGAAGTCACCAAAGAATTGACCTTGCCAACGGGCATCACAGGGCCACTGAGTTTCACGTTCAAAGCCACATGTGATTTACCCGTTGCCAACACCCAAAAGACCGCCACATTAAGCGACTACCCCACCAATACCAAAGTCAGCATCACAGGTATTGCAGCGGGTGCGACATGTACGGTTTCAGAAACATTGCCCTCATCCCCAGATACCAAATACTTCTGGGAAACGCCCGTATTCAGCGCATTAAGCCCGAGCACCATGCCAAACGGCGGCACGCAAACGGTCACTGCGACCAACAAACTGTCACCGA
>NZ_SNZE01000048.1 GCF_004363775.1 Hydromonas duriensis | reverse complement strand
TCGGTGACAGTTTGTTGGTCGCAGTGACCGTTTGCGTGCCGCCGTTTGGCATGGTGCTCGGGCTTAATGCGCTGAACACGGGCGTTTCCCAGAAGAATTTAGTATCAGGGGACGCGGGCAATGTTTCTGCAACCGTACATGTCGCACCCGCAGCAATACCTGTGATGCTAACTTTAGTATTGGTTGGGAAATCGCTTAATGTGGCGCTTTTTTGGGTGTTGGCAACAGGCAGGTCACATGTGGCGGTGAACGTGAAGCTCAGTGGCCCTGTGATGCCCGTTGGCAAGGTCAATGCTTTGGTGACTTCGATTGTGCCGTCTAGGAAACGTTCGGCGAAGTTGTAGTTGATGCCTGTTTGACCACCGACCATATTCACGCCCGTGATAGAGCGTCCTGCGGCTGTTCCTGAGGTCACGCCTGCAACTGTACCCACACTGGTGGTTGAGATGGCGGTTTGTGGTGTACCTGTTGGGATTTCGGTAATCGTCCAAGTACCCGCAACTGCGCCTTGAAAGCCTGTGACTTCTGTGCCTGTACCATCTGCTGAGGGGAAGATGCCCGTTGCATTCGGTGCAAATGAATAACCACCTGCCGAATCAACCAGCATACTAAAGACTGTACCCTGTGGAGCAGACAAACATGCGCCTCCTGTACACTCAATCTTGACTAAAGTACCAGCCAAACCCGATTCATTGACTTCATATGTGCCGTTGGCATTGGTATCTATAAACACTCGTCCTCGCAAAGTCGCTGCATCCAAACCCTGAATCGTAACGGGTGAACCAGAGCGAATGACTTGTACCGATGCTGGGTTGCCATTATATAAAGTGGTTCTTGCCCATATTGAGTTAGTTACACTGGTCGTCGAGTTAATTGTTGGGGCTTTAACTGAAATGGCTCCGTAACCTGAGTGACCAATAAGCATTGGGGTTGAAGTGATAAATCGCACCGCTGTAATTCCATTTGGAACAGCAGAACCTGCGGTGTAAGGCATCCACGTGATACCAACATTGCCATCTTCTTGACCTGACACTTTTACAGCATTTTGGATGGTCATTGGATTGTCTGTCGAATATTCAATCGCCACAGTCCCCATTGCTGAAGTCGTCATGGCAGCAGACAGGCCCACCACCTCAAGTTTTCCAGAACCTAAGTTAGAGGTGCCATTATCATCACCATCAAACGGTAAAACGTCGACAAAAGTTGCAACGCCAGAATCGGAGGCACCACCATTGCCAAAATTAATAGTGTAACCAAACACTTCATTTGGACCGACTTTTCCGCCCGTAACACCTGTTGTACTCTTAGATGCAGAAAACGCAGCAACACCGTTGACATTCAAAGCAACACTGTTTGTTCTATCTCTATCGGTATTGTCATAGGCTGTACTAAAATCGTTATCTGCAGAAATAACCGTCGTAAGCGTCCTAACCGCAACGGAAGCATTAGAAGCTGCGAGCACGCTAAAGGTTATGGGTGACAACGATGTCAAATGACCAGGATATGGGGCATTGGCACTACCACCCAAAGCGGTTTGGTCACCGATAGGAATCGTCACTGAACCCGCAGCACCATCATCAGCCGTACACGCAATGCCGTCCGCTCCAAAATTACCTGGAGTATAGGTTGAACCGACAGGAAGGCTTGTTGAAACTGGGCTTAAGCAATTATCAGGGAAGCTCACTTTAAGCGAGACATTTTTTGCCAAAGCGTCAAGACCAGCTGCATTAGGTCCAACCAAAAGAGGCGTCATCGTTATAGGCACCGACGAACCTGGTGCAACAGAGGAAGCCCCTAAACTTGTATTGTGGCGAACAAAGACTTGTTGTGTATTGATACGACCACCAAGTAGCCCCAACTCACCATTTGCTGCATTATAAGTTGATAGTCTTTTTACAACTTTGCTGGTGTTAGGATCTCGATAATTGTAGCTGGTAAACCATGGAACTAATGTCCCATCAGTTACCGTCAGCGAATTTGCATCAAATAATCGCTGCAACGGAACAGATATAGCCAAACCATTCGCTGGATCCAAAACTTTCCCATTGGCATATTTGAACCGAATTGTATTAACCGAACCCACACCGCCAGACAACTGAGAGGGGTCAGTCACCCAGCCCGAAGCGTTGTCTCCAGCAACGCCACAATCAATAGCTTTTCGATCTGCATCACTTCCATAAGGTTGGCTAGAATACTCTAATATCAAGTCCGAACCCGTCACTGGTGTGTTTGACCACCACACATTGACGCTATTAGCTCCCCAACCAACGCTTGGTGTGCCATCCAAAACAAGCTTAGTATTGTCAAAAGCAAAACACATACCCGCTTCTGATACTGAAGAAGGACTTTTTGCTTCATTAAAAAAACCAGAGGTTGCCATAAATCGTTCACCAGGCAAAACAGCCTCAGAGTACGGATAAGGGGCATTTGTATACAAATTACCATCGGCATAAATTGGATTGAAAATTGAGTTTTGTTGACTAACAACTGAATAATTTGGTGAAACTGTAATAATCGTATTGGTTCTATCCACTGGCTTCACAGAACAAGCATATTGATTATTAACCGAGGAATTGCAACTAAAACCTGGTTCAGTTTGAGGCGCATAGCCCGAACCAAAATTTGATAAACCAGATACACCACTGGGATCAAACTCAAGAATTTGGTTAGAAAAATACGAATTACTACCTAATGGAAAATTATCATCAGCAGTATTTGATGGCGTATTATTTGGGTCTATAGGGGTAAAAACTGAAAAATTTTGCTGAAGAGCGGTCCAATGAGGTGAAGGACTAAATGAAGTAACCGCATCCGTAACAGCAGAAAAATTAATTTGCTGAGTAACGGTCACCTGTATGGGTGTCCCAGCCCCATTAGGCTGACTACACTGCCACGGAGAAGCACAGGTACTGGTTAAAATAGCACCTGGCTGGACTGAAATTTTAAACGTAGTGCCAGCCGCAATTGGTTCAGCACCTTTTAATGCTAAAACTTTTGTCGAGCCATCAAGTCCAATACCAACATTCATATTCGCTGAATAACCTGCAACTCCATTTAAAGTCAACGGAGCAGAGCCATTCGCATAAATCCTAGTCGTTGCCTTAGGTAAAGCAGAAACGGTAGTCGAAGGCCCGTTCACAACCGAGCCGTTATCAACCTTGAACGTTGGTGTGATAACAGTGCCGTTTGGAAGCGTTTGCGAAGCGGCCTTAATGACAAAAGACTCGGCCCCAACGCTTGGCAAACGATAACACGTCAGCACTTGACCTGAAATCACCCCGCCTCCAGAGCCATTACACACTGTTGACGCTACACTTGAACTGTCCCAACTGGTCCCAACTGGCAAGGTAAATACAAACTTCAACACATCTGTATTCGTTGCTAAATAATTAACGCGATAAGTCAGCGTATCATTAGACCGAACCAAACCATTTGCAGCAGAACTGTCATTTCCTGCAAAATCGTTAGCATCAAAAGGAGACTCACCATCAGAGTCAACCGAGAACTGCACATTTGTTGCCGCTGGAAATGCCCTAAACGGAAGAATTGTACAAACAGCAAATATAACTGCTATAAAAAACCGCAGCGTCTTTTTCATATATATTCCCATTTATTATGTAATTTTCGTTTTAACGTTAAGATAAAAATTAAAATTTGAAGAAACGTGGTGAGCTATTTAATTATTTTGAAAAAATTTAAACAGCCCCAATCATTGCATTCAAGTTTTACAAAACCCAAGCCTACGAAAAAAGACCAAGCAGGAGAGCGGATTTAGTTTGCCTTCTCGAGCAATGTAAGTTGAGCTTTGACTCTCGCTTGTCAAACACACAGCTCATCATCCACAACCTTTCTGTATTTCAAATTTCAAGAATCAACGCTTCAGATATAAAATAAAAAACATTTTGATTTGAAACTGGTTAAAGTGACCCTTAAAAAATAACCAACAAACAACTTTACAAAATATTTTTTGCTTACTCATTTCCCTCTATAGTGGTTTTAAATTCCAAATTAACTTTTCGCACCCACTCCATCGCCTGAGATTTTGACCAACTTTGTTCTGGAGACTCTTTAAGGACAGGTGTCGTTAACCGTTTATCCCGCTTTCTAATCAAATACTCATATACGTGCGCATCCATTAGCGTTTTACGTTCATCCACAGTCATAAACACTCCTTACACAACAAGCCATAAACAATCTTCCAAAAATCAACTCAACTAAAACTCATAACGTTTTACTTCTGACGATTAAAAAATAAAAAATTAGATGCGCTCGCCTCTTTTTGAATTAAGTTTTTTTTCATCTGCAACTCAAGCTCTATATTCTGAAGCGTCTGAATAGACTCTTTCACGGCAGCGACATCGTTACTCAACATGGCATCCAGTAAGTTCACCACAGCCATTTGATTTTTTTGAGTGCTTTGAATATAAAACTCATTAAA
>NZ_SNZE01000047.1 GCF_004363775.1 Hydromonas duriensis | reverse complement strand
AATCGACGGTCGGGGCGCACTTGTTCGTTGTCAGGGTGCAGGGTGAACTCGACGTGGATGCTGTATTTTGAATCGCTGTGCGTTTCTTGTGAGGTCTCTGTGGCGTGTAGCGTGGTGCCGAGTACTATCCAACCACGATTAGCGTCTTCGTGGGTGCTGTTGCGGATGAATAGGCTGTGGCCTGATTGGATGCCGCGTAGGTTGCCTGCTGCGATGGCGCGGTGTCCGTGTTGACGGATGGCTTCCATGTAGACTTGGGCTTTGTCTTTGCCGCCTTCGTCTGCACTGAGGTAGCCGCCTTGTTGCCATTCGTAGTGTTCGAGCGCGTTGTGTGCGGTCTCCCAAGGCTGAGAGCTGGTGCTGGTTTGGTCGGCCTTGGGTTGTTTAAACTGATGGTCGTTGAGGCGGATTTGGCCTGTGACGTGTTGTTGTAAGGGTTCGAGGCGGCTTATGTATTCTTCGGCGAGCTTGAGACCCGCTGGATGCACATGACATTCTTGGTATGCCACAGAATCCATGGGTTTGAAGCCACTCAATGCGTCGGTGATGACGACGGTGTGACCGTCTTTTTGATGGTCGACAAAGAAGCTGATGCCGACGCTTTCCATTAAGCGTTTTATAAAATGGTAATGCGATTCTGAGTACTGGACGATGTAGTCCATTGACGGGTAGGTTTTGGTTAGACGGTAGTCGACTTTATAGGGTAAGGTGCTGAGTACGGCGCGAATGATGTCGGGGATGCTGACCTTTTGCCATACTTTGTAGTCTGAGGATTGGGTGAGGAGCCACATCCAGTTGCGGATGGTGAATTCGTACAGTGGGTAGCGACCTAGGCTGCCTAGGTGTGCGGCTTTGGTGATGATGCCGTTGATGTGGCGTACACCTGCTCCGCGTGCGGAGTCTAAAATACCGCCTGCCTGTCTTTCGATGGATTCACCCCAAACCCCTAGGCGTTTACCGTCGAGCTCGATGCTAATCGTTAAGTTGGAGCCGATGGTGCTTTTTAAATCAAGGTTGCTTCCAGGTGCTCCGCCTGCGAGGGATTCGGCTTTGCTGATGTAACGCTCGACAATGCCTTGCCCTTCTTCATCCTGCGCTCGCACTTGCACCACGTATTCAAATAGCTCGTTGATGTTTTCTGAGCCTTTGAGACTGTGAAACAGTATGTAGGGCGTGCCCCAGTCGGAGGACTTAAAAACTGGACTTTGAACAGAGATGGTGCGGGCATTGAAGTTGGGGATCATGAATATCTCGGCGAGTTTAAAGTGTATTGATTTGAGTGAAAGTTAAAGCAGCTAAAAGACTACATGTTATTGCTCTGCTTGTATTCATTGGCAGCCTGCTCGGTCAAGCGATACCACACGATTTGCCCGAGCTCATTATGCGTGTCGCCTGCAACCTTTTGCCCTTGATAGAGCATAACGGTTTTATTACGCAGGTAAGGTGCTTCGTACAAGCCCGTCACTTGGCATATTTCGCCGACAGCGACCCACTCGCCTGAATAGCGAGAAGTCTTTATCGGTTCTTCTTGTGCGGCTACCATTTCAGCATGTGGCGTCGGTTGATTTTCTAGACGTTTTTCTTTCATATATTCAAAAGAATCAACACATGATACAAAGAAATCCCAATCACCCAGCTCCACATCTTCAGGAAACAAAGCCACACCTGATTTTTCTGCCAAGAACAAGCGGTAATACAAATCAGAACGATACACGGTGCGGTAAAGCTGCTCACCATTGGCCTCATAGATGGTAAACATACTAAAGTCAGGCTGCTTGTTGCCAGCACTGTCCGTCATTTTAACCACCTCTGCATAGCGATACCCATCTATTTCAATGCATGTACCATCGTCTGCACGAAAGAACATTTTGCCATCGTCAGTCCTATAGCAAAAATGGTAACGATCGTCTGCCTTTAAATAGTCACCTCTTAGCTTGTCCTTCATATCAATCATGGCCAAATGCGTGGGCGCCTCTTCTTCTGTGGCATTACGCCACTCACCTGTCTCATGGTTTAGATGAATGACTGGACGTACCACGACAAACCCTTCTAATAACATATTTAATCCTTTTGTTTTTAAAGACCTAATTTCTTGCGAATTTCCTCTTTCAGTACTTTAGCACGTGCTAAGTCATTCGCCCGCTTTGCTCGTGTAAATTCAAGCACTAAATCCCACGCAAAATCACCACCACCGCTATTACCCGCTGCATCAGCTATCTCTTTGTCTGTCTTATAATATGTATCGTATTTCTTACTGCCTTTTCGTTTCTTCTCATAACTCCAACGTCCATCTGTTGTTCGCTTGAAATCTGGACCATCTGGATGATTATATCGATCTTTATTTCGTGCACTAATCAATTCCATAATTTCAGGGTCGGTGTTTTGCCTCGCCTCTTTTTGAATCGCTCGGCGCTTGGCTTCCGCATATTCGGCAATTTCACGCTCTGACTTCCCCGCCTTGCGCATGGATGCAACATCTTCTCCAATTTGCTTACTCTTGATTTCGTACTGTGCCCGAGTGAGAGGTAAATCAGCTTTTGTATTCTTTATAACAGTTTCTTTGCCTGCAGCACCTTTAGCTACTTCAGGATCGATTTTCGGCAAAAGCTCATTAATTTTATTCCTCAGGTATTTCATGGCCTTTGGTATTTGGTCAAAGCCTTTAGCTTCAAGCTGAGCTAATTGTTTGCTTACGAGCTTGAGTTGAGCCATTTTATTTTTACCTAATACTCTTGACAGCGCACTATTTGATATGTCCTTGATTTTAAGTTGCATTGTATGCAGTATTTCTTTGAATTTATTGAGCACTTCCTTGGTTAAAGCATCCCAATCAATGTTCTTTAAATATTTAATCGGATCTCCATAACCCACGCCCAGTTTTTTATTTGCTGCCCTAATTTTTGCAACCAATGTCTTAATCGCTTCAATAGCCGCATCGCCTCCTTTACGGGCATTTTTAATAAATCCTTTGAATGCCCCTTTTAACATGCTACCAAATTCAGGAATAAAACCAATCACTGTAATTGCAAGGGCAAGCCATTTCATGGTGTCCTCAGGTGAGTCGCTGATCTGTGCCAAATTGGCAATCACATCACGTACGTCTCCAGCCGTGTCTAAGCCAGGAACAAGCGTAATTATGGTACCAACAATTATTTGCCCCATAGTTGGGTTTTCATTGAAATCGCCTTGCAAAACCCCCCAGAACCATTTCATCGATCCAGTAATAGATAATTCAGCATGAGCTGCATTATATTCTGCTTCAAGTTGGCTCTTTCGTTCAGGCGTAAGAGCAGGAGTAAAAAAACTGTAACTGTCTGCCATAAATTTTCCTATTGTTGATTGTCACCAAAAACTATCTTATACAGCTCAATAGCCTGTTCATCTGTAAGTGTTTTACCGTAAACAGGATTTTCAACCATCTCCTCTTTAATCACCAGTGTTCGTTGATCCTCTCCTATTTCAACTTCTGCGGGTCCAGGAGGTACATCTGTTAAAATTGCTCGACCATTTGCGCTCAATTGACCTGTACGCACAGAACCATCTGAAAATTTGACTTTATAAGGAGCTTGACTTGCGCCCTCACCATCTGAATAAAAGCGACTAATCATCATATCCGTTGGCTTTACATTAAAGGTGTGTGGAGGGGCTGGCACATCTTTTGGACCAGGTAAACCATGTGCCGCTGCATGAGCTTTCCAAACAGCTGGAGTACCCTCTTCGATACCAGTGCCATCAATGCGAATATAACTGCCTCCAGCAGTCAATAGAATAGATTTCTTTGCAGAAATTTCTATTCCCCCTTTCGCACTGATGAGCTTCATCACTTTGTCCGCAATGATGTCGATGCTGTCAGACTGCGCTTGAATCTCGACCTTACCCTTGGCCGCAAACAGCTTAATTCCGAGCGCTTGAGTAAACAGGCCGATACCCCTAGCTACACTCGCGCCCAAACGTTTACCAACAGATAAGCTCAGGTCTTGCCCTGTAGTTATCGCTGTGTGTTCATTGGTGGCTACGTGCACCGACTTAGGTGTTGCCAGTTCTATACCTGCGGGACTCGCTAAGACCAAATGCGGCTCAGTCAGCTCAGGGAATTTGTCATGTCCGCCCTCATGTCCTGCCACTTGTTCGTTTTGGGATTGAATTTGGACATGCGCAGTGTCATTTAGTGTGCGTTCATCAGCTTTGTGGTCGATGGCCAGCTCTGCGAATGATTTGTGTTGATTATGAGCGTTGCGCAAGATGCCAACTGCTTCGCTCATGTCTTTGACGTGACTTGTACCTGTGGCTCGGGTGTAGGTGGATAACATCATGCCCTTGGCACTGCGAATCGCGCCCCAACCGTCCGAGCGTAACTCAAACCCTTGGCCGCGATAGTCGGCTCGACCTTTAACATCAGGGATGCGGGTGATGTAGCCTAAATTCAGCTGGCTGAGTTGATGGTCGCTGGTGAGCTGGACTTGGACTTCTTTGGGTGTGTCGTCCATTATCAAGTGGTTGTTCTGTGCGCCGTCAATCTCTTTAGATTTGAAACCACTTAAGGCAAGCTGACTGGGCAGTTCCCAGTTGGGCATGGTGTCGGGGTTGCTTAAACGGCCACTGACGAAGGGCATGTCGGGATCGGCCGACAAGAAGTCGATGATGACTTCTTGGCCAATGCGCGGGTGTTGGATGCCGCCGAAGTTGGTGCCTTGCCATGGGGACGATACACGCACCCAGCAGGAGCTGTTTTCATCGGATGCACCGTAACGGTCCCAGTGGAATTGCACTTTGACACGCCCATATTGGTCGACCCATACTTCTTTGTCTTTGGGACCAACGACGATGGCGGTTTGTGTCCGTGCTTCGGGTTTCTTTAATCGACGGTCGGGGCGCACTTGTTCGTTGTCAGGGTGTAGGGTGAACTCGACGTGGATGCTGTATTTTGAATCGCTGTGCGTTTCTTGTGAGGTTTCTGTGGCGTGTAGCGTGGTGCCGAGTACTATCCAACCACGGTTGGCGTCTTCGTGGGTGCTGTTGCGGATGAACAGGCTGTGGCCTGATTGGATGCCGCGTAAGTTACCTGCTGCGATGGCACGGTGTCCGTGTTGACGGATGGCTTCCATGTAGACTTGGGCTTTGTC
>NZ_SNZE01000046.1 GCF_004363775.1 Hydromonas duriensis | reverse complement strand
AACCTGCCACCATGGCAACTGCCAGACAACCATGCCTTATCAGGCTATCGCAGTCGAGAACTCAGCCCAGGCAACCAAAGCGCGGGCAAGAGTAATCACCTCATTTTAGACGACACTCAGGGCCAGATACAGACACAGCTTAAATCCGACCATCAATCCTCGAGTTTAAGCCTAGGCTACATCACCCGCGTTGAAAACAACAAAGGCCGACAAGAGGCGCGTGGTCAGGGTGCAGAGCTGCGCTCTGATGGTCACATCGCTGTTCGTGCCCAACAAGGTTTATATATCGGTACCGATGCGCGACCCGACGCTGCACAGCACATCACCGACTTAAAAGAAGTCACCGAACAACTACAAAAGGCACAAGAACAACACGAATCCATGAGTGACGTCGCCATTGAACACGGCGCCCATGACAAATCGACCGACCAAAAAGTCGTCAACGACACGCTCAAAGCACAAAACAAAGCGATTAAAGGTTCAGGACAAGCCGACCCCAAAACAGGCACATTCCCCGAACTACAAGAACCACACGTCATCGTCAGCTCGCCTGCAGGCATTGAAACCAGCACCCCTCAATCCACCCACCTGTGGAGTGGTGAACACATCGCCATGACCAGTGGTGAGCACGTCAGTTTAAGTGTTGGCAAAAGCTTTTTAGCCAGCGCGGTCGAGACCATCCGTTTCTTTGTGTACAAAGCGGGGATGCGTTTGGTAGCGGCTGGGGGCGACATCGACATCAAAGCGTTAAAAGACTCGATCAACGTACTGGCCAAACTCAACATCACCCACACCGCCAACAAAATCACCATCACTGGCAAAGAAGAAGTCATGATTGTCGGTGGGGGCAGTTACAGTAAATGGAGTGGTGGTGGGATTGAACACGGCACTGCGGGTGGATGGGTTGAACATGCCGCCGCTCACTTAATGCCTGGTCCCAAGTCTAAAGGCTCAAGCTTGCCGATTAAGCAAATGGGCAAGGGTAATTTGGAGTTATTTCACACTTACCTTGATGAGTCAAGCAAGGCCATTGAATATTTCAAGAACGCAGAATATGAAGTCACCGACGCCTTGGGGCAGAAGAAAAAAGGCAAATTGGATGCCAAAGGTTTTGCAAGCGTAGCAGGCTTGGCTGTCGGACCTGCTAAGGTCAAATTTGGTAAAGAAGTGCGCAATCCTTATGACGATGCCAATGCTTATCGTAAAGATTATAAATGGCCAGAGGATGATGCCGCTACTGATGCCGCAGGAGATAATGTCGCAATGACATCCATTGCCGATTCCGCAACTTCAGCGGCCAGCATGATTAGCGGCCTAGTGGGACAGGGAAATGGATTGGATAATGCGATCAATGCGTTAAAACAAGGCATTGGTTTGGCGCAAACCTATAAGCAAGGCGGTGTGAGTGCGCTAACTGGAGCCTTGGTCTCATCAGGCAGCCCCTTGCTTGCTAGCTTAGGTGGTCGTGTCTCAAGCCTACCTGCACCACAGCCTTCTCAAGCAGTCGATCCAAGCACCACGCCCGTTGGTCGCTCCTTTAAAGCATAAAACAGGATTTGTCATGCCCTACAATCCCTTATATAACCCCACCCGAAAATTCCAACAAGACAATCCATATGACACCAGCAGCATGTTGGATCGAATTGGTTCAGGGGTTTCCAAAAACAACAATATGCCCGACAAGATTCAAGCCTATAATATGCTAGGTCGTGTTGGTGCCGACATACAAAAGATAAATTACAAGCCCCCAGTCATCGCTCCGATTCATGTCTTTAAAACCGTTGATGTGAGATTGGCTCAAAATGAGTTCGACGAGTGGCTGATTGATATTTCAGGTGGCTACATCAATTACGAACGGTTCATGACCGTAGCAAGAAGTTTGCCCGTTTTAGGCAATGTATTGTCCCTGGCTGATGCATTGTCAGACATTATCTTGCTCATTAAGTCAGAATCGGCACGTGAAGACGTTTTTAACTGGGTTGACTTGAGCATTGACGTCTTAGGTGTTGTGCCTATTCCACCTGGCACAGCCGCTGCAAGAGCCAGTTTGCGCCCAGCAATGGCTACTGTTCGGAATGTTGTCCGTCAAGGCGGCAAAGATGTCAGCGAGGCGCTTGTCACCGTTTTAGCTGACAGTCTGGCCAGCCACTTAACCGCTGAATTTGCGGACTTGGTCGAAAAAGCAGAGGAAAAAATTGATGAGTTCTTAAAAGCGGTTGCTGCAAAAGTAACCAAAATCATGACCAACATCAGCACGGCCTTGACTCGATTGCTGATTAAGGGGGAAGTATTTGATGTCGGTCAAAACTACTACAAGGCAGCCAGTGTGGGGAGCATTCGAGGCGCTCGTGCGCGTGATCGGGCTTATCGCCCCACACAGGTTGAGAGCAACGGCTGGACATATATTTATGACGTGGTGACTGATAAGGCCAAACGCGTAGCCAATCTTGCCGCCAAGTCCGTTGTGGGGTTAATGCCTAAAGAGTTTAGAACAAAGCTAGATGCTCAAATTGCGATTCTGACCAGCTTAGGAGCGATGGCTGCCAATAAGATTACCGAAGTTGCTGCCAAACACATCAAAGATTTTATTCGTATTTTAATCAGAGCTGCCCAGAAAAAACTGGGCAGAAAAGGCACTGTGCCCAAGAACACTACAGGCAAAGCCAATGGTCATGTTAACCCAAGTCCCTTAGAGAAGCGCAACAGTGTAACGCCAGCCCAAGGCATGGCAGGATGCAAAAATGGCGCACCGACAGGCAGTACCTGTGACATTAATTTTGCGATGGGTGTCGAACGGGTGTTTCATGAGGACTTTAGTATTGGTCACGTGTTGCCCATCGAATGGGTGCGCACCTACAGTTCAGCCTATGCCCAATACGATCAAAGCGTGATGGGGGCTCGTTGGACGAATGCTTACATGACCCGTATCGCAGTGATACAAAATGAGCTTGTTTATTTTTCTGAGGATGGCCGCCAACACACTGCCCCGATTTTAAAGTTCGGGCAAGCCCACCGCAACCCCATCGAAGATTTCACCATCACTCGCGTGTCAGATGGTCTGATTGCCTTACAACATGGGCAAAATCGATTGGAAACATTCGAATCGGTACCGCACTTAAAAGACACATACAGACTCACATCCATACAAATCAAAAATGTGGGCACTGTTGGTTTACGCTATGACCACACGATCAATGGTCGTACCGTTTTATCTGACATCATCAGTAAGGTTGGCGATGAGATTGATGCGCACATTCGGACACAAGTGGATGGGCAAGAGCGGATCATTGCCCTGTGGCAGTTGATAGACGGTGAACAACATCGCCAATTATCAAGCTATCAATACAATTTCGAAGGCGACCTCACCCTCGCCCAAGATGAAAACGCCCATCATTGGCAATACCAATACAACCAACATCTGTTAACCCGTTACACCGACCGCACAGGTCGTGGCATGAACATTCAGTATGACGGCACATCGGCGTATGCCAAAGCCATACGGGAATGGGCAGACGACGGCAGCTTTGATACTCAATTGCAATACATTCCTGAGAGCCGCCTGACGTTAGTAGTTAACGCATTGGGTGACACCACATGGCACTGGTATGATGATTTGGGCTACACCTACCGCATCATCTACCCCGACCAAACCGAAGAATGGTTCTTCCGCAACCGCGCCAAAGACATCACGAAGCACATACACCCCGATGGCACCGCCGATCATTACGTTTATGACAAACGCAGCAACTTAACCAAACATACCCGCCGCGATGGCTCCACAGTCCATTTCGAATACGACGATAAAGATCAACTCACAGGCATCGCTGATGGCGAGGGCAACATCTGGCGGCGTGACTATGACCAACGTGGCAACTTGACAGAAGAAACAGACCCCTTGGGTCATAAAACCACTTACCAGTACAACAAACTTAACCTACCGACCCTCATCACCGACGCCAAGGGTGGTGTAAAAAAACTCGCCTACACGGATAAAGGTCAACTGGCCGCGTTTACTGACTGCTCTGGTAAAACCACCACATGGTCATACGACAACCGAGGTCGTTTAATTAAACAAACCAACGCCGCAGGCGAGGTCACCAGCTACACCTACACCCACATCGGCAAGAACGCAGGGCATTTAGAATCGATTACGCATCCAGATGAAACTGTAGAACGTTTCATGCACGATGCCGAAGGTCGACTACTCACACACACAGACGCGAAAGACCGTCCAACCAACTACCGCTACAGCGTTGCAGGGTTAGTCGCCGAGCGCATTGACGCGGCGGGCAACGAGCTGACCTACACCTATGACAAACTCGGTCGCCTGATTCGTCTCGATAACGAAAACAACAAAGCCTACCACTTCAAATATGACCCCGTAGGTCGATTGCTAGAAGAGATTGGCTTTGATGGCAAAGCCACACAATATCATTACGGACAGAGCAACGGTGTATTAGAACGCATGAACGACGGCAACACCATCACCGCGTTTGAGTTTGACCCCATGGGGCGTTTAAACAGCCGCACCATGGCAACCCTAGGCGAACACAACTCAATCACCAACAAACAAACCGAAACATTTGACTACGACGGCAACGGCAGACTCATCATGGCGACCAATCCCGCCAGTAAGCTGCAATGGTTCTACGACGACGCAGGCAACCTTGAACGAGAGCATCAAGAATACAAACTCAAAGATGCCGCCTACACCGCCATTTGGCGACACGAATACGACCCGCTCGGCAATCGAGTTAAAACCATTCGCCCTGATGGACATACAGTTGAACTGATGACCTACGGCAGCGGTCACGTTCACGGCATACTGCTCGATGGACGCGAAACCCTTGGCTTTGAGCGCGACGACTTGCACCGCGAAATTATGCGCACGCAAGCGAACCGCCTCAACCAACAGCAAAGCTACGACCCCGCAGGCCGCCTCAAAGAACAACTCATCGCCTACGACGAAGCGCTGGGTAAAACCAGCCCGTTCAATCACCGTGTTTATCAGTACGATCAAGTCGGTCAATTAACAGGGATTAACGACCAACGTCGCGGTGGCTTAAGCTACCGTTATGACCCCGTAGGTCGTTTGCTTGAGGCCAATGGTAGTTTAGGCCGAGAGCTATTCGCCTTCGACCCCGCAGGCAACGTTCAACCCGTGGCCCCAAGTACGGCCAATGAGCACCCAAATCAACCACTGCAAGCCCAGTCCGCACAACCCACATGGCAAAAGCCAAACAGCATCCTTGATAACTTGATGCGCGAATACGTCGGCACGCATTACGACTACGATGAGCGCGGCAATAT
>NZ_SNZE01000045.1 GCF_004363775.1 Hydromonas duriensis | reverse complement strand
AAGGGGCTTTCCAAACATTGCTCCTCAAATTCTTGGAAAGGGGCTTTCCAAACATTGCTCCTCAAATTCTTGGAAAGGGGCTTTCCAAACATTGCCCTCAAATTCTTGGAAAGGGGCTTTCCAAACATTGCTCCTCAAATTCTTGGAAAGGGGCTTTCCAAACATTGCTCCTCAAATTCTTGGAAAGGGGCTTTCCAAACATCAGCACCTCAAACCCTAGCCTTGAACCTCAAACCTTTAAGCCTTGCCATCGCCGCTTGCTGAACTTCGATACTTGCTTTCACATTCGGTTCTTCGCGCTTTTGTTGCTCTGCTTGCTTTCTCACCGCTTCAAGTTCACGATTCTTTCTAACTCGGTGCGCACATTCAGGGATAAAAGCGTTTTCCTTCATCAAGTTCACAAGCATTCGAACGTAGCCCACTGGGTTGCTGATGTGCTTAGGCTTGCCAGCCACTTCGTCAAGCACCATCTGCTGCTCATCCACTTGAATCGGCTTGAGCACTTTGAACACCAACGCTCGAATATCCCCATCCCATTTGTCTGGCCAAACCAATCGATTTATTCCCTCATCAACCACCACAACATTTTTTTCGAGGGCAGGGGATTCTGTTTTGGTGAACTCCGCCGAACTGTTTTGTGGTTGTGGTTGTTTAGTCTTATTGTTATTTAGATTTATGTTATCTATATTCTTTACAATTTCGACTTCTGCCATAGCTGTATTTCGACTATCGCCATAGCTGTATTTCGACTTCTGCCGTAGCTGTATTTCGACTTTAGCCATAGCAGTATTTAGACTTTCGCCATAGCTTGAATCGCCCATATTTCCTGAAGCGTGGTTTTTTAGTCCTTGAAGCGTGGTTTTTTGGTTTTCCTGTAATTCACGCACTTTTCGAATGCAAATATCAATTCGAATGAAGTTGTAAATCTCGCGCGACAACACCAAATGTCTTTCTTCAATCAGTTGAGCCTTAATCAATAACTCACGCGCTTTGAATTGTTCGGCATAACTTAAGCCCGTTTCACGAGTCCAATCACTGATATGCTTGGTCACAAATCCCGAAATGTTTTGGCTACGGTTGGTCTCAAGACAACGAACCATGCAGGTCAACATTAACCCTGCATTCACGCTACCTGCAATACGAGCCAAACTAGGTCTATAGGGTAGGGGATTCGCTAAAAGCTGTTTAAATGCCCCTGACTTCATCCGAATGTCATCCAGCGTCAATACACGAGCAGGGCTAATGTTGAGAGTCTGAGCAATAATTGAACTCAAACCCTCCAAATTAACCTTGATCCACGGTTTAGCGGGCTTGCCCCGCATAGACACTTCAATCACGCGCAAGTCTTTTAACTGCTTGCGTGCAGTTTCTTGTTCGTATTGAGTCAGTCCTGTTTCTTCCTTGAGTTCGACCGACGTTTTAAAGAACCAGCCGTCATGACGCACCACATCAACACCGCAACCAGTCCAGTGAATGAGCTGTGAGAGCAATAAGGCTGATTTAACACTGCCAAGAACTGTCACCAGTGGTCTGTAAATGGCAATAGAATGCTCAAGGTTAAGCTGCTTGCTTAACCCTTTGAGCTGCTCAAATTGCTTGGTATTCATGCACCAAACCCTTGAGCCAATGGGTACAGAACGTCTTGTTTGGCTGAATTACGGTTGACGACGACAGGTTCTTCTAAAGTCACCAAGTCCAAATAATGATCGGTCATCTCGTTAAGCAACACGAGATTAACGCGATGACACCTTTCGGCAGGCATCCCAAACATACCGCTTTCGAGTAAATTAAGCGTCGAGAGGTTCTTTTTTACAAGGCGGATTTGGTTCTCTGTTAAGCCTGCCAAATCTTGCCAAAGCGTATAATCCGCTTTAAACCAGTCGGTATACTCATGGCCTTTCATAACAGCAGGATGCTGTTCGCGCAGGAATAGCGTCATCAAAATAGCGTGATTGATGTTGAACCCATGTGCACGAAACATCATGGCAAGTGTGCGATTGATTTCTATCGGGGTCATGATATTCATGAGTAAATGTCCCGATTTCGCAAATTTAGAATCGTCTATTGAATCTAAAATGTGACTTAAATCAATTTCGGCAAACTTTAAAATACCATTGGTATAGCTTCCGTCAACAAATGCTTTCATTCGCATCAATTGCATGATTGAGCTATTCACTTCATGTGTGGTCATCAGCACTTCGTTTTCAAGGTCTGCACGTTTGAAAGAGATGAATCCCTGAGCTTCTTTGTCGATTAAGTGCTGTAAAAGCAGGGCGCTTTTAGTTGAACCTAAAGCCCTACAAATAAGTGCGTTGTAGTGCATCGGCCCGAAGAAGTTTGTTGGTAATTGTTTCATTTTTAAATCTCCTCAAACTCAGTGACCGCGTGATAGATGCCTTGCAAGTCGTATTCACCGTTAAGTGCACCATGCACATATTTAAGCCGTTCGAACAGGCCTTCGTGTTTTGTCATTGCAACCCGCCATTCATTGAATATTTTGGCGTTTGCAGCTTCGTTCTTTATTGTTGGCTTTCGGTTAAAGCCAAATTTAGAACCGCGTATTGATGCGACTAAAGTCGATTCAAATAAGGCTGGAAATAGGTTAGTCAGCATTTTGTTGCTCGCACCGTTTTCTATTGCCCACACGAAGTTTTGTCGTTCCTGCTCCTGCAATTCGACTCGATTCATGACTACATTCGCTTTCTGCACATCAATGTGCAAGTCCAAACTCATTGACTCGCCCACGACTTTCATCAGTGAAGGCGTGGGGAGTTGTCTTAAGCGTGATATGGTTTGCTGGCTTGGTATATCGTCCATCTTCAAGTCGTCATTGACTAGGCTAAAAGCCGTCAATAAGACTAGGATTTCGTCGATTTTATTAGAGCTCATGACCGCCTTCTAATGTCCTATATGCTTCTAAAAAGCCTCTGAGCAAACGGATAAACTCATCGTCTTTGCTGTACATCAACCAGGACTGCACGATATTGGGGTCGCCCGTTCCAATAACGTGCTCAACGATGTGCCGCCATTCGCCGTTTGTTCTGTATAACTGCGCATTTTTGTACTCAGAGTCATCAGGGATGAGGTGCATGTAATTGTTTTGAAAGTCATGCTGGCCAGTCATTTCCAACAAGAACCAATACACATTGCGTGCGTTTTCATGGCACTGGTCGATTAGAAACGGCACGGCTGGACCCATGGGGTCTAATGTAATTTGAGGGACTTCCAGCCAAAACATGTATGGCATGTTGGCTTCAACTTGTAAGCAAGCCCCGAGATTGACGTGATCAAGCATTAGAGCTGCATATTGGAGAATTTGGAAACGACCCTCGTCGCGAGAATTGGGGACAACAGCCTGCTCCATCGTCGGCTTCGCCGCCGATTCCGCAGGCGAGGGCGAGGCGTGAGAAGCCGCCTCACCCTCAACCCCTTGTCGCACAAAACCTTGTTGATTGAACCCCGTCGCCTGCGTTGCAGGCGTGAATGCTTTGGCAGCATTCAAACCCCCATGAGATTGCCCCAAAGAATCATCATCGTCGTCGTTTGATGTGTGTTGCGACAGTTGTGTTGTTGGTTGGCCCTTTTTATGGATCTGAGCTTGCTCAGGCACTTTAGATGTGCGTGGCTTGGCGGGCCAGCGTTTGTAGAACCCGTGCTCGATGTGCGCAATCAGCTTTTTAATGTCTAAATCTGTTGCATCCTGTTGTTCTTCGGCGAAATCTTTTAAGCTATTGCTCCAAAAAACCTCAAATTCATCAGGGGTTGGTTGCTCCAACAATTCTGATTTTTGAAGGTCGTTGAACAACTTGCGTAAGTCAATGGTCTTGTAGGTCGATAGGTATTGACACAAGTGCTCCAAGAAACTTAATTTATTTACGGCGAACAAAAACTCGCCGATTTTTGCATGTGATACTGCTAAACCTCTTGTGATAAAAACGTCAGATATTGCTCTGTGAGTTTCACCTGTCAATGACAATGACTTCACTAAGTCAACATATCCACATGCTTTGTCCCAGAACGGCACGTCGTAATGTTGTTCGTTTTCGAGAATGTGCTTAACTAATAAGTCTGACTCATCCGCGTATTCTACGAATATTGAAGGAATGAACTTGTACTTATCATCCCCAGTTTCTTCATGCAGTTCTTTGAGGATTTGTAGGCGCGAATTACCGCCTGCGGCCACAATATAACGATCTGTTCCTGGCCGTTTGGTGATTTTGATGGGCTGTTGCACCAAAATTGCACGTATCGAATCCTTAAGTTCGCCCCATTCTTGTGGGTTTCGATGCTTACGTGGGTTATTATCATACGCATCGATGTCATAAATGGACATCTGCATAATTGCATTGTTTTCGTATTTTTTAGGCGCACTTGACATCGGGAAACTTGGACTGGTCAAGTTATTGGCAGGTTTTTCGCCTGTGCCTGTGTTGGTCATTATGATGCGCTTTGGAATCTTGACTCCTCCCATTACACCACCTCCGCATTTTGAGCAGTGGAGGGTAGGGCTTCTTCAAGTTGCAAACCATTAGAGTCAGCAATTGCTTGGAGTTGTTCATCAGTTAAATTACCGAAGCAAGTCCCGTATTGGTGTAGCAAATTCGGGAAAAGCTCCCATACGAAACGGTGCATTGTTGCGTATGCAGATTCTTGTTTGCCTGGATGCACAAGCTCATGGCAGTGGACTGGACTACGGGCAGTTGCGGCTTCAGGATAGGCCTTGGCACTGCGAATGGCCGTTTTCATCATCGAAACGCGGCCGCCCAATTCAGTGAATGAAGCATTCACATCCTTTGCAATCTCACGCGCGTTTTTGGTCGAGTCTAATTTGCAAATGAATGCTTTCATCGTGGGCGCGGCCCAACCCATGACTTTGCCTTGGTCAAATCGTTCGAGTAAGACTTTTGTGCCCGCCAAAAACTCTTTGGCACTGAGCACGTCGGGCGAAACGGGCGATAACAAAATGTCGGACGCAAATGCGGCCGCGTCTTGTAGACGACCCAAAGCTCCTTGGGTATCAATCAGGATGAAGTCAAAGTTTTCTTGGATGAACGGATTGTTTATGGCGTTCTTGATGCGCAATGGCGCATCGACGCGGTCGTTTAAAACAAATTGAACGTTTTTACCCGCGTCATCATTTGATAAGACTATCGACAGATTTGGTATTGTCGTTTGTGAAATGTGCTCAGGTCGTAAAACACCATCATGAATCATTTCGACCAAGCCGCCTTGAGCGACGTAGGTCAATTCATAATATTTTGATAAGCTTGATTGAATATCTGCGTCTATCAATAAGACACGAAAACCTAGGTCGGCTAGTACTGCTCCAATGTTTGCAGTGTTAGTTGTTTTGCCAACACCGCCTTTTGATGATAATATTGAGAGGACGAAATACATTTTGGGACTCCAAAAAATATCTGTCTCACAATAGTCTAATACCCCCAAATAACACGCAATTTAACATAATATAATTTATAAGAATCCATGGTGTAGCGGCTAAATAGAATTTAACATCGCCTGCATCAAGTTGATCTGCCCTCGAATTGACGGACACCTTTTAACGTAAAAAGAGAGGTGTCAAATGCAACGCAATCGTTACGATGACTCATTCAAAGCTGAGGCAGTGAGTTTAGCATTATCAGGAGAGCTGAGTTACGCGGAATTGGCTCGAGATTTGGGTATAAACTACGGTACATTAACGAACTGGATTTATGAAACCATGAAGAATCCTAAAGCTGCCTCAACCAAAGGCCAAAGCCCAAGTCGCCAAGACTATCAAACATTAGAGCGTCAACTCAAAGCCGCTCATAAAGAGCTTGATTTGCGCAAGCGGGAGATTGAATTCCTAAAAAAGGCAAGCGCGTACTTTGCGAGCCTGAAACCGTAAAGTACGCAATGATTGGTCAGGACG
>NZ_SNZE01000044.1 GCF_004363775.1 Hydromonas duriensis | reverse complement strand
ACGTTCTTCTTCGCCGCGGCGTCTGATGTCTTGTTCGTCACCACTGACCACAATGGATGGCTGACGCTACATGATGAACATGTACCCACGTCTGCGACCACTTGGTTGTTGACTTTGGTCACGGCTGAGGCATTCACCGTGGCACTGTAGGTGAAGGTGTGGTCGCCAATCGCTGCACCTGTGGCCAACGTGCAGCTGATTTGTTGACCCGTTGCGGTACAACCTGCTGGCAACGTACCGACGGTTAAACCTGTACCCAAGGTATCGCTCAAGACCACATCACGTTGTGTTGCATTGCCTGATACTGTGGTTTTTAAGGTGTATTGAATCGTGTCACCAACCGCTACTGATGTGCCTGCGGCGGGCGATGCGGTTTTAACCGTATCCACTTGTACCGCACTGTAAGCGACTTTACACACAATATTCGAACCTGCGTACTGATTACCTAAAGTGAAGACATCACCAAACGAAACCGTATCATCTGGATTCACACCATCCGAACATGCCCAATTTAACGACGAGACATAGTTCAACACGTTAGCTGCATTCAAGAACGCAGGTGTTGGCATCTTAGCCACATCGCCGACAACAGCAATCACATCAATAGAAGTCACGCTGTTGGTACCCGCACTAACAGCTTTAAATGCCGTTGTGTTATTGGATAATCCACTCGTACCTGGGACGCTGACGGTTTCACCCACAACGCCATTGATCCAGTCTACTTGCAACGTAAAACGCGCTGTTTGAACCGTTGGTGTCGCTGCGCACGCATTGGATTCTTTAGCCGTACCTGCAATACTCATTTGGGCGTTGTTGAACAAACCATTGCCAGACGTACTTGTACATGTATCGTTGCTGCTACTGCCTGACGCAGCAACTTTAACACGCACAGCAATATCGTATGTTTCTTCAGTCGGTGTAGCAACTGAACCTGCAGCGATGCTTTCATTGCTGACAATCGATGTGCTTGCGCCTGAGCCTGTGAACGCGCTATTCACCGTGCCGCTGACGTTTGAACTCTTAACAATTGTCGGTGTACCTACAACGCTGACATCTGAATCAAACCCAAAGCTATCGCTCAAGCTGTACGCCGTTGCTGAAATATTAGTGTTGCTCACCGTGACACGATAGGTGATGTCGAACTGGTCTCCCGTGCCTGTCACTGCTGTTGGACCAGTTGTCACTGCTTTGGCGACATTCACACCTGAAACCACGCTGGTGTAAACAACCTTACACGTGACACTGTTTCCTTCGTAGATGCTACTAAAGTTGAGCGTACTACCAAATGCAACTGTCACATCTGGGTTAACACCATCGGAACACACCCAAGAGTTCGGTGAGCCGTAGTAAATCTCATTACCTGTTGTGGTAAATGTTGGCGCAGGTAAAGTTGCCATTTCGCCAATCACTGGAAGGACAGTGGTTGATTTAACCGTGTTGCTGCCTGTGCTGACCGCGTCAAATGCTGAAGTATTGCTGTTTAAACCTGTTGAAGCAGGTACTGATACTTTCTCTCCTAATGTCGCATTGACCCAATCCACTTGAAATGTCAATTGCGAGGTTTTAGCCGTTGGCGTTATTGTACATGCATCGGCATTTTTAACCGTACCTGCAATCGTCATTTGGGCATTGTTGAACAAACCATTTCCTGATGCACTCGTACAAGTATTGTTGTTGTTACTGCCTGTGTTAGAGACTTTAACACGTACAGTAATGTCATACGTTTCTAGTGTGGGTGTCGCAACTGAACCCGCAGCAATACTTTCGCTGCTGACAATCGATGTGTTACCTCCTGAGCCTGTGAACCCGCTGTTCACCGTGCCGCTGACGTTTGAACCCTTAACGACTGTCGGTGTACCCACAACGCTGACGTCTGAATCAAACCCAAAGCTGTCGCTCAAGCTGTAAGCGGTTGCTATCGGATTGGTGTTGCTGACACTAACTCGATAGGTGATGTCGAACTGGTCTCCCGTGCCTGTCACTGCTGTTGGACCTGCGGTAACAGCTTTAGTAACATTGACGCCCTCAACCACACTCGTATTGGTTAAAGTACAGGTTAGCGTTTTACCAACGCTTGCGCTTGGAATCGTTAAGTTACCGCCTTGCACAACGCTAATCGCTGAGTTAGTGCCATCAGAACATGACCATGAGCCCGAGCTGTAGTTAATGGCGTTAGCTGGTGTTGCGAAAATTTCGGTCGGTAACGTGCCGACTTCATTCGCTGCGACCACAACGGAGCCTGATGAAACACTGTTTGAACCTGTTGAAGCAGCGTCAAACGCAGTGCTGTTGACACTGAAGCCCGTAGTCGCTGGAATATTGACGCTTTCACCTGTTGTAGCATTGACCCAAGTCTTTTGCAATACCAAGTTGACCCCTGATACTGTCGGTGTGCTTGAACACGCGGTGGCCGTTTGGTCGGATGCGCCTGACATGCTGAGCACAGCTGTATTGAACAGACCTTGGCCTGAGGTAGTGCCTGAGCAGGTGTCGTTGCTTGTGCTTGAGCCTGCTGGGACATTGACTCGAACCGTGACATCGTAAGTTTCTGTCGTAGGCGTCGCAGTTGATCCTGCGGCGATTGATTCGCCTGTGATGATTGAAGTGTTGGTGCTTGAACCTGTAAACGCGCTGTTAACTGTTCCACTGACATTGCTGCTTTTTACAATGGTAGGAGTGCCAACTACTGTAACGTCGCTGTCAAAACCAAATGTGTCCGCTAAATCGTAAGTTTGAGCTGCACTGCTGGCGTTGCTGACCGTCAAGCGATAGGTCGTATCGAACTGTGTCGGTTTACCTGATACCGCACTTGGTGCCGATGTGACCGTCTTGGCGATGGTAACCGTCGGCGAAAGCTTGTTGGTCGCTGTGACCGCTTGCGTGCCGCCGTTTGGCATCGTAGTCGGGTTTAAAGCCGTAAATACAGGTATTTCCCAATAGTATTTGCTATCAGGCGAAGCAGGCAGGGTTTCCTCGACCGTACACGTCGCACCTGCGGCAATACCTGTGATGCTCACTTTAGTATTGGTTGGGTAGTCGGTCAATGTCGCTGATTTTTTAGTATTCGCAACGGGTAAGTCACACGTGGCGGTGAACGTGAAGCTCAGTGGCCCTGTGATGCCCGTTGGCAACGTCAATGCCTTTGTCACTTCTATTGTGCCGTCTAAGAAACGTTCCGCAAAGTTATAGTTGATACCAATGCCGCTGCTCACCATCGCGACATTCGTAATAGAACGACCAGAAGCTGTACCCGATGTCGTACCATTAATCGTACCCACACTGGTGGTTGATATCGCCGTTGACGGGCTTGACGGTGGCGTTTCAGTCACCGTCCAAGTACCAGACAATACGCCTTGGAAAGCACTTAGTGCAGTGCCGCTTCCATCAGCTGAAGCGAATATACCAGAACCACTAGGTGCAAAAGCATAGCCACCTGATGAATCAACCAGCATGCTAAATACAGTACCTTGAGGCGCAGTCAAACAAGCACCTGCGGTACATTCAACTTTGACCAAGGTAGACGTTAACCCTGATTCGCCTGCATCATAAGTACCATTCGCATTGGTATCCAAGAATACACGGCCGCGCAACGTCGACGGATCAAGACCCTGAATCGTCACTGCAGATCCTGAACGAATCACTTGGGCTGAGGATGGGTCACCTTGATACAAGTCTGTACGTGCCCAAACGGTGTTGGTAAATTTAGAGGTTGAGTTAATCGTCGGGGCTTTAAGGTTAATCGTGCCTGAGCCTGAGTAGCCAATCAACATCGGATTGGAAGTCACAAATCGAATCGCTGTAATGCCCGTCGGAATGGTCGCACCTGTGGCGTAAGTGGTCCAGTTAATGCCCGTACTACCATTTTCTTGACCAGCCACTTTAACCGCAGCCTGTACGGTAGCGGATGCATCAGTCGAATACTGAATCGTCACTGTACCCATAGCTGAGGTTGACATCGAAGCGGCCAAACTGGTGATTTCGAACTTCCCAGCTCCCAAGCCCGTTGTACCATTATCATCGCCATCAAACGGCAAGACGTCAACGAAATAACCAATACCTGAGTTGCTCGAGCCACCATTACCAAAGTTAATGGTATAGCCAAAAATCTCATTCGGTCCGACCTTACCACCTGTCACGCCTGTCGTGGTTTTCGATGCAGAGAATGACGCCGCACCATTAATCACAATATTCGCAGTTTCAGTGCGATCCTCGGTCGTACCCGAACCATCCACAAGTGGTGTTAAATCATTGGTCGAAGAAATTGTCGTCGTCAATGTTTTTGTAGACGTCGATGCAGTCGCTACCGCCAACGCATTAAACGTAATCGGTGTCAGAGTTGCAGTTAAACCACCATACGGCGCAACCGCAGTTCCACCAGCCACTGTCACATCACCCACGGCAAAACTAACTGAGCCTGTCGCGCCATCATCTGATGTACATGGAATACCGTCGGCACCGTAGTTACCTGCCGTATACGTCGCGTTACTTGGTAAGCTTGATTCAACTGGAATTATGCAATTATCTTGAAACTTAGCTGTAACCACCACATCTTTAGCAACAGCATCTACACCAGCAACTGACGCACCAATCACTCGTGGGGTAATCGTAATAGCCGTTTGTGTACTTGGCGCAATAGATGAGGAACCAACAACAGTCGTTTCTCGTACTTTAATCGGTTGTGTGGTGATACGGCCACCGCGCAGAACTGGACCTGAAGCCCCTGCATAAGAGGACTTATCATAATGCACTACACCATCAGCATCAGTCGTATAGTTGTTGTGCCAGAACCATGGAATCACTGTCCCGTCCGCCAAAGCCAATGAGGTCGCATTGGTGGTTCTTTCTAACGGCATAGCAAGTACCAAACCAGCAGAAACATTTAGTAGCTGAGTGTATTTATAACGTACTGCGGTCACGGCAGAAAGACCACCCACAGCTGTTGGATCAGTTGACCAACCAGATGCACCATCTCCTGCGATGCCGCAATTTGTAGCTTTACGATCCGCATCAGACGCAAACGCCTGACTTGTATACTCAAGCACTAAATCACTGCCTGTCAATAAAGTTGTCGCTGCTTGTGCACTTTGAACGGCTGCACCATACTTAACTGTCGGTGTGGCATCCAACTTAATTAAACTGTTGTCAAATAAAAAACATTGCCCCACATTACTAGCAGTACCGTAGCCATTGTTTTCGCTGTACAAACCTGCGTATGCCATAAAAGTTTGTCCAGGCAAGATACTTTCAGAGTAAATATAGTCCCTATTGTTCATGGCATTGCTATCACCATAAATCGTGTTACTGATTGAGTCCTGTTCGGAAATGACTGAATATGTAGGCGTGATAATCGCTTTCGTTTGAGTTCGATCTACTAACAAACTCGTACAGGCATAGGCAGTAGTAATATTAGAGGTTGAGCCACAGACATAGCTCGGATCCATCTCATCGGCATAACTTGTCCCAAAATTCGATTGACCTGAAATACTATTTGGATCAAAACCAGACACTTGATTGTGGAAATAGCTTTTCGAACCCAAAGGGAAATTATCATCCGCTGTATTCGTAGGCGTATTATTCGGATCAATTGGCGTAAATAATGTAAACGTGTTGTAATAAGCCACATTAAGAAAAGGCGAGAAAAAGGCATAACTACCGCTCGTACTATTAAAATTGAGCTGTTGATTCACTGTTACAGTAATCGGTGTACCAGGGCCTCCAGCCTGTGTACATACCGTTGCGCCACTGCACGTAGATGTCAAATATGAACCAGGCATCGTAGATATTTGAAACGTATAACCAGATGCGATAGACTCAGAACCCCTGACGGCCGATGTCGTGCCACTAATACCAATACCAAAGTTGATATTAGCACGATAGCCAGCCACACCACCTTCAGTGGCGGGAATAAGACCATTGTTAAAGGTACGAGTCGTTGCTTTCGGAGCAGCCGATATGGTAAGCGGCGAAGCTGCAATAGCAGTGCCATTGTCAACAGCAACCGTCGGAGTCAAAATCGTGCCGTTTGCCAACGTATTGGCGTACGCATAAAGCGTAAACGACTCCGTGCCAACCGCAGGAATTCTGTTACACGTCAGTGTCGTGCCTGAAATGCTGCCTCCGCCCGTACCTGTACATACCGATGATGCGCTTGAAGTGGAATCCCAAGATGCACCCGCTGGCAAAGTAAAGACAAATTTTGAGCTGGTGGTTGAGTTGGATGAGTAAGTAATCCGATAAGCGATTCTATCCAAAGTCCTAACAATACCATTGTTTGCCGAGCTATCAAGCCCAGCACCATCGGCTGCATCGAATGGTGCAACACCGTCACTTAACACTGTTAAGCTAACGCCGCTAATCGCTGCATGTGCTGTTGTAGCGCTGAATAAAACCACCATCATCAGCACACGCCACATTGCAAATATTCGTTTAAACATCATCTCGGTTTTCATCAATTCTCTTCCGTTGAACCACTTACTCATTTTTTGTTTTAAATTCTGCCGTGCCATGACTTAGAACCTCCCTAGGAT
>NZ_SNZE01000043.1 GCF_004363775.1 Hydromonas duriensis | reverse complement strand
CTGTATTTCTTGGCTTTCATCGTAGTATTCCTTTTCTTGTGAGTTTAAGGACTTTTTTCTACTTTGATTCGCTTTTATTTTTTGGGATGATTACCTTGGCACATTCCCACAAAAGATTCAACAGTTGAAAACAACGCAACATTTTCAGAATAAGCAAGGACTAATGTGAATACAATAACAATTACAACACTAACCAAGTACATTGGCATGATTCGTCTAACCCTAGACACATATAATGTTTTCCAATTAATGCCATCTCTAGAGTCAAGCACCTTACTCCAAAATAAGAAGGCCGTTATTGCAAAAAACAAACCAACGCTCAACTGACCAAGCATCGTATAAAACCTTGAATTCGGTGTCGTCCAAACCCCTGTGGCTATATAGTTATAATTGATAAGTGAGTGATGAAAAAAAACCCCTAAAGCCAAAAAACCCCGAAGTCCATCAATCGCAACATGCTTAAAAGTTTTGTGCTGCGGCAAGCTATAAAACTGATTAAGGCGTTGGATAACAGCCGCCAAAAAAAGGAATAAGGCGGAAAGAGCAAAATACATTGGGATGCTATTGGGTGAAATATTCATATTATTTAATATCACGGCCATTTTTTAAAGTTAAGACTCTATTTTTGGCTAAAACGAAGTTTACGTCTTCAACAAGCCTAAAACAGCTATTTTAGCATCCACGTTAAAGTATCTTTTAAATCATATTTAGGTAATTGCGGTAGTTTTTGATTAAGCCTAGAAGCATCGCCTACCAATAATTTAAGCTCATTTGCACGAACAAACGCAGGATTTACTCTTATGTCCATTGTATGACCCGTTAGTTGCTCACACAACTGAATGACCTCAGTGAGCTGATACCCTCGCCCAGAACAAAGATTGAACAAGGAATTCGGCTCTGCACGTTGCATCAAGTCACTATATGCCTTTGCAATCATCCGCACATCATTGAACTCACGAGTCACTTTTAAATTCCCTAACTCAATGACATCAGCCCTTCGTCGAAAATGGTCAACAATTTTTGGAATTAAAAACTGTAACTCTTGACCCGCTCCTGTGTAATTAAATGGTCGAGTAAATACAATGGGCAAACGGTCAGACCATGTCCTCGCCATAAACTCCATAGCCAATTTGCTGGTTGCATAATGATTAATGGGTGAAGGCGGTGTGTCTTCGTTCACTATTGAAACAGTTGGATTGCCATATACATTTGCGCTACTTGATAACAGTATTTTTTCAACTTGAGGCGCCTCAGCATGCAACGCCTCTAGCAAATTCATTGTGCCAAACAAGTTAACATCGTAGAACAACTTCGCGCTTCCATGATCAACAAAAGCAAGCGCGGCCAAATGAATAACAAAATTAGGTTTCACTCGTGCAACGGCCAAGCACAATGAAGCTAAATCTAATAAATCGGCCTCAATCTCATCTTCAGCTAAAGCGTCTTTTTGAACCAAACCAAAAACTTTAAAGCCGTCAAGCTCTAGTGCCCTGCGGACGTAACGCCCCGTGAAACCATGAGCTCCCGTAAGTAAAACGATCTTGTTCATTTAAAAAGAAAACCCAACTTGATTACGACGCAAATCTGCTTCCACCATCATTTGGCACAACTGCTCTAAAGTTGTTTTAGACTCCCAACCGAGTATTTGCTTAGCGTAAGCGGGATTGCCGATTAACAAATCAACTTCGGCAGGGCGATGAAATTTTGGATTAATACGCACAACTATTTTACCTGTTGCAACATCTACCGCTACTTCATCCAAACCATTACCTTTAAACTCAACAGTAATACCCGCGCCCTTAAATGCCATAATCACGAAGTCTCTTACTGTTTCTGTTCTATTCGTCGCCAAAACAAAAGTATCGGCTTTATCTGCTTGTAATATACGCCACATACCCTCGACATACTCTTTAGCAAAACCCCAGTCACGTTTCGCATCTAGATTACCCAGCTCTAAACAATCGAGCTTACCCAATTTAATTTTAGCGACAGAATCTGTGATTTTTCGAGTTACAAACTCACGACCTCGCAAAGGAGACTCATGATTAAACAAAATCCCACTTGAAGCAAAAATATCGTACGACTCACGGTAGTTGATTGTCATCCAGTGCGCATAGAGCTTCGCGATACCATATGGACTACGCGGGTAAAGTGAGGTTTTTTCGCTTTGAGGCACCTCTTGTGCAAGACCAAACATCTCTGAGGTCGAAGCTTGGTAAAAGCGAATTTTAGGATTCAAAATACGGATGGCCTCAAGCAAATGAACCGCCCCAAGACCTGTGATATGGGCTGTCGCCAGAGGTTGTTCAAAAGAAACACCAACAAAACTTTGTGCTGCTAAATTATAAATCTCATCGGGTTGAACTTTAGCGACAATTCGAATAGTGGCCGCCTGATCAGTCACATCGTATTCAATTAAGTGTAAATTAGGGTTGTTCATCACCCCTAACTCTTCCAAGCGCCAAAAATTTACCGAACTTGTGCGACGATATGTACCAAAAACTTCATACCCCTTACTCAACAACAGCTCTGCCAAGTAGGCCCCGTCCTGCCCTGTAATTCCTGTAATAATCGCTTTTTTCATTTATCCCCCAAAAAACACTCAAATTCAATCTTAATTCACGTATCAAGGCTTTTTCATTAGCCTCGCCACCTAAAATTGATGATAAAAAATTAAAACAGCAATCATCTCATCAGTAAAGGCGCTTCAAAACAAAAGTCTATTTTACGTAATACGCACTCATTATACTTATCAAATCTCTGGCATTAGTAGAGGGCACCTATTCTTTTTAAATATTCAACACCACCTTAGACAACTTTCTGATTCTATCATTGACATTAGCGAGCATCAATGAAGATTCGTGCCCAACTCTTGCTTTAGAACACTGTTTTGAACAGAGGTACAAATCATAAAAAAAACAGGTCTTTATTATCTAAAGACCCATTTTTCATAACACACCGTACAACTAATGCTATTAATGATGATGGCCGTCGCCTGCGTGAGCATGGCCGTGCGACAATTCGCTTTCGGTGGCATCACGTACAGCGTCAACTGTAACATCAAAATGCAGGCGTTGACCCGCTAAAGGATGGTTGGCATCCACCGTCACAACGTCTTCAGCAATCGCCATCACAACGACTGAAATTGGACCTTGAGGCGAATTGCCATGCAACTGCATGCCGACCGCCAAATCAGGTACATTGGCAAATGCTTCACGTGGCACTTGTTGAATCGCGTCATCATTGCGCACGCCGTAAGCATCTTCAGGTTCAATGCTGACTTTGAGTTGCTCGCCGACTGATTTGCCTAACAAAGCGTTTTCTAAGCCTGGGATGATATTTTGATGACCTTGCATGTACATCAAAGGCTCTTTGCCCACTGAGCTATCGACGACTTCACCCGCGTCATTGGTAAGCGTGTAATGAATATGAACAACTGAATTTTGTTTAATTTGCATAAAGTCCTCATGGGCTCAGTGATTGGAGCCTTAATTATATAGGAATATAAAAGCGATATGTCACAAAAAAAGTCCGCAAAAGCTTTATGTTTACGGACTTTTTAGGTTTTTTAAAAAGTTATTTAGCAAGGCACTTCAGCATTTTTGCGTGAATAAAACCACCAGTTGACCAACAAACAAGACACATAAAATGCAATAAATGCGAGTAAAGCTGTTTGAACGCCGCCCGTCATGCTAATGGATAAGCCATAACTTTTGGGGATGAAGAAACCACCATACGCACCCATTGCCGCGCTAAAGCCCAACACTGCCGCCGCTTCTTTATTCGCCAGCGCAGCAATGGTCTCGGCACTGGCATTTTTAGCCGCCATGCGCTCATGTAACGTGCTGAAAATTTTAGGCACTTGCGCAAAAGTTGAGGCATTGCCCACGCCTGTGAGCGCGAACAAAATGATGAAACAAGCAAAAAACCCTGTAAAACTACCGCCTTGCCCATTATCGGGTAAGAAGAAAAGAACGCCGCACACCGCTGCAATCATGCCCGCAAACACAAAGGTTGTGACGCGTGCCGCCCCCACTTTATCGGCGATTTTGCCCCCGACCACTCGAGACAATGCGCCAATTAACGCGCCTAAAAATGTATATTGAGTGGCGTTGATGTGTGGAAACTGCCCTTTCATCAACAAGCCAAAACCTGCCGCAAAGCCAATAAATGAGCCAAAAGTACCCAAATACAACCAACACATCAGCCAATTGTGCTTGCGCTTAAAAATGACTGATTGTTCTAAAAACGAAGCCTTCGCACTGCTCAAATCATTCATGCCAAACCAAGCCGCCACGGCAGCCAAGGCCACTAAAGGCACCCAAAAGAAAGCGGCGTTTTGCAACCAAATGGTTTTCACTTGCCCTGCTTTCGTCCACACTTGCGGCTCTGAGCCAAGCGACAAAACACCCATCGTGACAATCACAGGCACGACAAACTGCACCGCAGACACGCCCAAATTACCAAAGCCTGCATTGATGCCCAAGGCTGCGCCTTTTTCAGCCTTTGGAAAAAAGAAACTGATATTGCTCATCGATGAACTAAAATTAGCACTGCCAAAACCACACAACAACGCCAACACTTGCATCACCCAATACGGCGTATCTGGATTTTGAACCGCCATGCCCAACCCCACCAAGGGAATTAACAAACTGGCGGTTGAAAAAGCCGTCCAACGACGACCACCAAAAACAGGGACGACGAACGAATAAAAAATGCGTAAAGTTGCGCCTGATAACGCAGGCAAGCCCGCTAAGGTAAACAACTCCTCTTTGGTATATTTAAATCCAATTTCAGGCAAAAAAGTCGCGGTCACGCTAAAAATTTGCCAAACCGCAAATGCCAAAAATAATGCAGGCACCGAAATCCATAAATTTCGTCGTGCAATGGCTCGGCCTTCGCGCCGCCAAAATTCAGCATCTTCCGAGTTCCAATGAGTGATGAGTTTAGCCATGATACTTTCCAAGATAAAGACAGTGAGACGGTGTGCCGCCTAAAAATAGCCCAGCCACACCCGATAAAAACGACTGACAAATGAGATATCAATCACATACAGATGACACACATACTTAAGACGACTTCAGCGCACGCGACTGAACGCCTTTAAAAGAAAAATGCATCCAAATCAAACTGACACACACCGTGCCATACAACAACATAAACGAACTGGAACGCACACCCGTTAAATCAACCAAAGCACCAAACATAATCGGCAATACAAAACCACCCAAGCCACCCGCCAGCCCGACCACACCCGACACAGCCCCGATATTGCTAGGGAACTCATCCGCAATAAACTTAAACACAGAAGCCTTACCAACAGCCATCGCCACGCCCACGCCGAACAACAACAAAGTAAACAACGTCGCATTTAAGCCCAGATGAAACGTCTGTTCGCCACTGACCGTTTTCACCGTAAAGTCAGTCTGCGGATACGAAAGAATAAAGAAAATCACCCAACACACCCACATCACCGCCCACGTCACCTTATATGCGCCAAACTTATCAGACAAATACCCGCCCAAGGCACGCAACACACCACCTGGCAAAGAAAAACACGCCGCTAAAAAAGCCGCCTGCTTAAGACCAAAACCATACTCATCCACGTAGTAATGCACCATCCACAACGCCAGCGCAACATAACCACCAAAAACAACCGAGTAATATTGACAATAGAGCAGCACCGCAGGATCCTTCATCAAAGCCAACTGCTCACCGACACTGGTTTTAGTCGTCACCAAATGACTTGAATCGCTATAACTAAACAACCAAAATAAAATCGCCGTCCCCAACATCATGGCGGCATACACCGTCGGCAACATCGTCCAGCCATACAGCGCAATAATCGAAGGCGCAATCAACTTCGTCAACGAAGCACCCGCATTACCCGCCCCAAAAATACCCATCGCAAAACCCTGCTGGTCACGATGAAACCAACGCGCCACGTATGGCGTCCCCACCGAGAACGAACCACCCGCCAAACCGACAAACAAACCAATCACCAAAAACTGCCAATACTCAGTAGAAAATTGCGTCAAATAAATAGGAATCACACTTGCCATCATCAACGTAAAAAACACAATCCGCCCACCGTATTTATCCGTCCAAATACCCAAAGGCACGCGCACCAACGACCCCGACAAAACAGGCATCGCGGTCAACAAACCAAACTGCGTTTCATTTAAATTAAGTTCTTTTTTGATGGGAATCCCCAACACCGCATACATCATCCACACCATAAAGCAAATGGTGAATGCAAACGTGCTAGAGGCAAGGACTGAATAAGCCCGTTTTTTGGATAAAGTCATGATTACTCCTTTTTTAAACCTTTTCCTACACCCGTTAGACTAAGCCAATACAGCAGCGACAACCATTGGTCATCCGAGGGGAAAATGTGATTAAAAAGAGGAGGAGGCTCTAGTTATTTTGGGTAGGTTGATTTAACGTAAAAACGGGGAAATTATTGAAGTGCCGTGAATTGTCGCCTCGATGCGGCGGTGGAAGTGAGTACGTATGGTTCGGGTAGGCTATTGCAAAGAAAGATTTGAGCATGATTTATTGCAAGACTATTTAACACAACATTGGGAGCAATAAAAAATGCACCGCTATGCAGTCCGTTTTTTATTTATACTACATACTTAGATTTAAAATATTTAAATCACTTGCCATAAATCTGCATCTAATGTAACTAAAAATCAACGCAGTACGTTAACTAGGGAAGCAAAATGAAAGTAATAGGGTAATCATCCCAAAAAATAAAAGCGAATCAAAGTAGAAAAAAGTCCTTAAACTCACAAGAAAAGGAATACTACGATGAAAGCCAAGAAATACAG
>NZ_SNZE01000042.1 GCF_004363775.1 Hydromonas duriensis | reverse complement strand
TTGTTGGAAGATGGGAAATGCCTATACCATCAAGCTATTTTAAAGGTGAGGCTGTTAGATGAAATCAGGCTTAAAAAGAAGAGCTTTGGCATCCGAAATAAAAAACATGGGGCTTCAATAGATGCAAAGGCTTCTTTATGGATTTTGGATATTCCCGTTGACCATGATATATGGCCTAACGAGTGATTATGTGTCTTTTTCAAAGCCATCGACCTTTGGGTATGCAGGTCATTTTTGCGGTTCACTTAACATCTGGACCGTGTTATATCCAATCATTACGTTAGTGCATCTTTCCTCTTTTTTAGCTTGGGTTATTGTACTAGCTTGGTATTTTAAAGTTGATATTCGACCAATAAAGTGGCGTATTTGCTTGCCCTTACTCGTAACTTTTTTCTGTATGTTTCTAGTATGGTGTCTTTGCCAATATGCTATTGGGCTTCCAGTGTTTGGAAATTAAGTGGAAACCGAACAAAAACACAAACCTCTGATCGAATCTGTCGCAAAATACTTATCATTAGGGATGAGTATGCTCATGTTCGGTTTAGGTTTATCTTTATATTTCCCTCCGCCTTGTGAAACAGCAAGATATTGTAATGAATGGGCACAAATGGGCGCCGTACTGTTTGCGTTCCCAGTCAGTTTATACTTTGCGTTTATTTACAGCGCGTTTCACTTTCAGTGGCGGATTCGCTGGTATTTAGTTGCGATTATTTTTTTGGCTATCTTTGGCTTTTACGTGATGATTTGATTTATGAAAGTGGCGTATGGGTTTCGAAAAAAAATGTTTTTGATTTCTCTTTTCTTAGGAATGTTGGCGATTCCGCTTGCTTTACTTGGTTTGTTTGTAGTGACGATATTAGGGGATAGTAACCATTCTGGGCTTGATTTCGTGATGTGCTCAATGGTTTTATTGGTCTTTAGTGCTGTTTCTTGGGCGGTTTTTTACACAACAAAACAAAAGGCATTTTTGTTTGTAGGTTTTATTAACTTGTTTTGTGTAGTTCTGTTCGTGTTTTCTGACAGTCAAAACATAATGGTTGAATATAACAAATGGGTAGAAAGAGGAATGCCTGAAATGTTTGAGCCATCGAGAGAAGCAATACGAATAAACTGATTATTTGCCGAACACCCGCCCAAAGAACCCCTGTTTTTTGGGCGTTTTTTCGTCCGTATCGGGTTTGGGTGCGTTGAGCAGTTTAACCGTGTCGGTCAGCTTGTCGAATTGCCCTTGAAGCCATTTTTCGCGGTCGCGGGCATGTTGCAAGTCATCCTCGAGCTTGCGGATTCGAGCCAAAAGAGCCGCCTCCTGCTCCCCAGGATTCGTGTTTTCTTGTTTTGTGTCCTTAAGTGTTCGAATTGTGTCCAGTTTTTCTTGTGTACGTTCGTGTTTTGTTAGCCTGTTTGACGGTTCGCCAAAGACACGCACCAGTTCCACAAAGTCGAGCTTCTTATCAGCACGGCGAGACAGCTCGCCTTTTTCGATTTTCGCGTAAATAGTAGAGCGAGAGACTTTAAAGAGAGAAGAAGCGGCTTTAATGTCGAGAGGTTTCATCGTCAAATTCCCTTTGTTCAATCGTGTATTGTTGACTTTATTATCACACACATAGCAGACACGACTTAATTTAAATTGCGTGTACTTCCATGTCGTGTGATTTTTAAGTTTTGAACACGATTGAACACACAAAAATCCCTCGTTGATTTGGTGTTTAATCAATGAGGCGCACGCGTTTTTTAGCGTGCAAAAGCGAATCCCCATTGTTAGGCATGTGCGCATCTTCATTTTCGCGCCCGCGAAAATGCGGCCGCAACAGTTATCGCCGAGCATGAGAAATTTGCATCAAAACGCCACTCTCTTTTGTGGGTTTTGCAAAAGAGAGTGGCACATGAACCCGTGCCACAACCCGCCATTTGTAGCATTGCACCAACATTGCAACAGATAATTGCAAGGTGAAAAGAAAGTTTTTGGCGATTATGATAAATTATTAATACCAAAATGTTTGGTGCATCATTTTAAAATGCACAATAAGTGACAGTAACATCCAAGCAACGGACTGTCGGCATCGTATGAGTAGTACACGGTGTGGATGTTTTACTTCAATTGCGAACAGCAAAAGAAGATTACTACAGGAGCGATAACGCGTGCATGCAAAGCACGAGTAACGTTGTGCGCTTCATACGCCATTAAGGCATATCCTAGCTGACAACATTGGTTTGCACCCAATAAGTCATGCACATCAACGTAGAGGGCGTTTTGCTTTTAGTGAAAAAAGCAATGATGTACGCGCCGATACACATAGTCCTGAAAATGTCGAACGGTCGTCCCGACGAGCCGCGCATTTTAAAAAACATAGCAATATATTGCTGATTTTGCAGATTACCAGTTGAGAACCAACGGTAAAAGCGACGCACCCGCATGCGTTGATTTTGTCGTGCTTAACGTAAGTGTGGTTTGCGAGCCGCCGCCCCGTGTTGGAAGCAGGGCAATGCAGCGGTTGATTGAACAATTACCGATTTCGGTTATGACAAAAGCCGAAAACGCCCGAAATTTTGGGTGTTTTACGACAGTGGAAACATTGCGTAAAGCAGTAAGTAAACGCTTAAGTAAATCCATAGCCCCAAAATTGAGTTTTAAACGGGCTTAAACAGCATTAAACAGGCAAACCCATAGATTAGGATAGGCAGATTAATAATGAGCAAAAACAGCATAAAAAGCGGCTGGAAAGGTAGCCTTGCAGCCGTATTGAAAGAACACAACGCAACCAAAGGCGAGACGGGTTACAAAACCGTAGCGAGTGCAGCAACGCAGGATAAGCGAGCAGACGTGCTTTACCGCAGTTTTAACGAGTTGAGAGAGCTTGGTTATAAGTTAGAACGAGTTGAGCAGTTTAAGGGTAGGCACATGCAGGCGCTTGTAAACCATTGGGAGGAGCGCGGCTTATCCGCATCGACCTTGCAAAATAATATAAGCATATTGCGCACGTTTGCGCAGTGGATAGGCAAAGATGGCTTGGTATTGCCATCGGCGCATTATGTGAGTGTTACGGGAGCGGCAAGCCGTACATCCATCGCACATGAAGATAAAAGCTGGCAGGCAAAAGGGATTGATATTGCCGCGAAAATAGACGAGGTGCGGCGCATTGATGCGCGAGTGGCATTGCAAATGGAGTTGCAACACAGCTTTGGTTTACGTGTACGAGAAGCCATGCAACTGCGTCCGTATGTTGCCGACCGTGGGGCGTATTTGGCAGTAACGCTTGGAACGAAAGGCGGGCGCGACCGTGTTGTACCCATCGACACGCCGCAAAAGCGCGAGCTGATAGAACGGGCAAAGACATTCGCGGCGCATAAACATGCCAGTACATCCGACCCGCGACTTAGTTTGGCGCAGGTTAAGAACCATTACAACAGCGTTTGCAGAGCGGCAAAGATTACCAGAGCGCATGGTATAACATCGCACGGATTACGACACGGATACGCACAGCAACGTTACAAGCAAGAAACAGGGCAATCCGCCCCAGTTGTAGAACGAGCCGCAATAGAAAGAATCAACAGAGCGAGCGATTATGCGGCTCGGCTGGTTGTAGCTGAAGAATTGGGGCATAGCCGCGAGGACGTTACAACGCATTACCTGGGGCGTTAGGCTTGCTAAGACGAAAGAGCGAAAAGCGTTGTATAAACAACGCTTGAATGGGTTTAGGTTATTTGGTTGAGCGGTTGGTTTTAGTGAGCATATCCCCAATTTGTGCGCGTGCGCCTTTACCCCCACGCGCATAAAAGGTGAGTATATCGGTCGTTTCATCATAAGCAACTCGATAATCGGGTAGTTCGTTCGATTGAGCGAGTGACTTGAGGTCGAAGCGGAATTTCTTCAGCGGAGAAGTGCTACCTGTTTTTTTATGCAAAACCGCGACAGAAACAGCCCATTTTGGCTGGTTACCGCAATGTTTACGCGCCAACTCGTACACGCGCCTATCAAGGGCTTTGCGCAGTAAGAAATAATCGGGGCTTAATGTAAGGACTTTCATTGAGCGAACCGAACGAAAAAGCCAATTTGGTAGTGTAACTTCGACCGCAACCATACGATTATCGTTGGGCGACCGCTCGATGACCCGCCATGAATCAACAAGGCTAAAGCCCGCACGTTCGCGATAGTTTTCGGTTTCGATGCTTGTGTTAATTGTAGTGCTTTGTAAGCGGTTTAAAGCGTCCGCCATGCGGTTATAGCTATCGCCGTCAGTGCGGCGATTGGTCGTTTTAAGGAAATCGTAGGCGGTAAATCGAACCGTCCTTTGCACATCCTCGCGGTCGCGGTTCATGGCTTCGACCAACTGGCTGATGCAATAAATCCAAATATCCTTATCGTGGATAGTGGCTAATCCCCAGCTCCCAGGATAAACATCCACTGTTATCCCGTTATGTTCGTAATGACGTGGATTTTTATCACCTGCTTTTAAAGCAAATAATGGATGCTCCATGCTTGCCAAGTCGTCTTTTGGCGAGACATCGAAGATGTCGGCAATAAAAAAATCCTTTTGCCTGTAGCGGTCAGTTGTGAGATGAGATGCCATATCGTTACCAATTTGGTTACTAGAACAACGATAGTGTAGTTACTAAAACAACGATAGTCAAGTTACAAGAACCACGAGTTACAAAAACCTGTGGATAACTTTTATCTCCTGTGGATAGGGACGTGTTTTCAGTAACCAAAACCTGTGGATAGGGACGTGTTTTCAGTAACCGCTTTTTCGTGGTTTTGGTAACCCGATTGATTGTTAAAGACAGGCTGGTAAAGGCTTTCAAAAACCGTAACGCGCGCGCGCGGTTTTAACAAATCTTTATATTTAACATGCACCGCTTGCTTATGTGTAGGATAGAAACACAAGAGTTGCTCGACCGCTTAAGCGGTCAAAACCGCAATAAATAAAACCATAGTAAAGGGGCTTCGCCAGCCCCTCGAAACGCTTTCGCGTTTCTCACCCCGCAGGTATTTGTAGCAACTTCGGATAAGGGCGGCATCTGGACAAGAAAAAGCCCGCCGAACGGTTGAATCAACCAAGGGCGGGCTTCCCATCGTTTCCGATGTTGCACGGTCATCGACTCCTCAGCCTGTACCGTGGTTTAATTTTAGCTTAAAAGGCTCGTTATTGAGCAAACATTTAATTGTCGCTGGTATATCATATTTGGATTATTAACCACTGGGAGAAAGCGGCATGGAAACAAATGTATCAGTTTCGCGTTTAGGCGATAAAAGCGACCACGGCGGCGAGATAATTACGGCGACGGCCAATGCGAAAATTGACGGAGTAGCAATAGCCAAAGCAGGCGACATCCATCGATGCCCAATCCACGGCGATACGCCTATTAGTGCGCGTTCAGATATGTCAACGAATGATGTCCCCTGGGCGCATATCGGTGCGGTCGCTGGATGTGGTGCAATTATCACTACAGGTTCAGACAATTTAAAAGCACCGCTGGCAGGGGTTTAAAATGGTAATGAGAAAGCAAATTGTTGTCGGTGACCCACCATCGACAGGCGGAGCCGTTTTGCCCTACGATGGACCAGAAAACACGCTACACGGGCATCAGGTCGCCTTAATCGGTGGCAAAGTCAAATGTGAAGCCTGCGGGAAAATAGGCGTTATTGCTAAAGCTGGAGGACCGAGAAGATTCGGGGCGGGCAACGGTAATCAAATGGCTTTAGAGGGCGATTTATGTATATGTGCTTGCCATCCACCGCCGCCCATGCTTTCTGTTTTGCACCACACGTCATCATACGATGATGATGCCTACGGGAATCCCGCATTAGCTCCATTTTATGATGAGCAAATTAGAGCCGTAGACGAAAAAACGGGGCAAGTGCTCGATGGTGTTGCATACTACATTAAATCAAGCACAGGCAAGGTTTACAAGGGGTATACCGATGAGTTCGGCTTATGCCCGCGTATTGATACTGAAGGCGCAGAAACTTTAACGGTTTGGTTTGGTATCTTAGCACTAGAACAAGAGGGGGGTATTTGATGACAACAGGCAAAGCAAAATCAAAACCAAGTGGAAAAGTTGTTACAAACACAAATCTTGGGTCTGTAATTGCTGTAAAACATGCGGCACCCGTTGTTGAATTGTACGCCCGTGTAGCAGTTAGCGAATTAATGGGGATGTTCAGTCCGAAGTCTCCCAGTTTGCATTTTTTGATTGTAATATGGGATAGTTATTCTGGATTTATAGGTGTTGATGGTCAGCCCACAGCAGATAAAAAAATACGCACCAACTTTTATAGAGCAAAAAGTGATTTACCTGGTGGGATTGTTTCTATCAAAACCATTCATCCGCCATCAAATATGAGTGCTCAAACTTTTGCAGATAGGCTGATTGTAGGAGCAAAATCATTCGAAGATGGTGTTTTAAACTATTCTTTTCCTGACAATGTTTTTGGCGAAAAAATGGGAGAGGGTGAATATAACAGTAGCTCTTATGTCGCTGGATTGTTGGGCAGTGTTATGGGTTATGTCCCGAGTTTTACAATGCCTGGTTATCAGATGCCTGGATGGGAGAATCCCATTCCATTCCATTGCTTTAGGAAGCATGTAAGATGAGTGTCCATATAAAGATTATCTCACAATTTCTTTTATTGTCTTTGCTGTTCCCGCTGTATGCTTTTCTTGAAGAAAAGCATTACCTCGATTTTCTTAAGATGGAACAGTCAAAAATTAACTATCCGTTCATATTGCTTTTATTATTTATAGTTTTTTGTGGTGTTTGTATTTATCGAAAATACTTTTTTGATCGAACCCTTAAAGGATTCTTCAAGAAATTATTCTTGTTTTCATTTTTGTGTATTTTAAGTTTTGCCTTTTCGATTTTGACTTTGTTCTTTCTTGGGGTTTTTGTGTTAGGTGCTCCATTTTGATTGTTGGAAGATGGGAAATGCCTATACCATCAAGCTATTTTAAAGGTGAGGCTGTTAGATGAAATCAGGCTTAAAAAGAAGAGCTTTGGCATCCG
>NZ_SNZE01000041.1 GCF_004363775.1 Hydromonas duriensis | reverse complement strand
CGCCGGATACGCCGCCCTTGACAGATTTGATTGCTTTACTAAAACTGGGGTTTTTAATTCCACTTTGAAATGCTGTTATGTTTGGGATGATTACCGGGCAACATCATAAAATAATGCTAATACTACAAGTTATTTGCTACGATTATTCAAGCATTTGAAAAAACCTGAGATTACGGAATGCCGTCGTGCAGTAAGCCACGCGTCCACAGTAAAAGTCGTGGTGTGTCGCAGCAAGTCATCTAAAGCCGTCAAAGCCTCTGCAATATCGGCTTGAGTCTCCGCCGTCAAGCTCCACCTATTCTCTTGTTTCTCCTTAGTTCGCCCTTGCTCTATGGCTTGATAAACTTCCATGGCCATTTGATGTATATTTGTAAGCCCACTTGCAGGGGCTACAAAATAATCAGGCCGCTCTGATACGGCTATATATAACAATTCTAACGCTTTTATCAGGTTAAATAGGTCTTGTTCTGAGCCATTGCCTTTACGAATGGCTGATAACGCTAAATGTTGATGGAGCGATAGTTTCGTTTGATCTGCTTGACTTAGTGGCTGCAAACCAACCAGCGGGTTAATCAATCGACTGACAATGCGTTTTCGTTTCATAATCTAAAGGATATGAGTTGTTGAAATCATGGCGACAGGCACATTTCTTCCCATCTCCTCTTTCATAAGTTTTAATGAACACACTTTTTATGTGTGCTCATAGGTTTTAATGATGGTCTTCCTCTTCATCGTGCTCATGCTTAAGCCATGTACACAGTTCATTTGGCAATAATTGCTCGTAAATATTTTCGTCGGTCACAAAGGTTTTTAGGCTATCAACCGCAACAAAACCAACATTGGGAAACTTTTCAGCCATTTTTCTTAAAAATTTGTATTTTGCGCTACCTACACCAATAAGCAAATAGTAAATTTGAGATTCAGTCTCTTTAATGTATTCAAATAACTCTTGAGTGGCTTTTGAGTCTGTGTTTTCACCATCCGTTAAAAAATAATTAATCACAGGTAGCTTGGAATCTTCCGCAAACTCTTTGTTGAAGAGTTTGCGAAAAAAATTGCGGACGGGTGATTCTGAACCTGAATAATAATCTAAATTGGCTTGAATGACAGGAGCATATTGCGTCCCTTCCCATAACACATGGTCTAAATCACCATCCATCATTTCTTGCTCAACAATGTTTTTATAATTTTCACGGGTAGCGACGCAGGCCAAGGCAGCACGATTTGAGAACCCCCAAACATCAATCTCGCCATTGTTATCACAGGCCAAGCCAAGCGGTAAGATACGCTCAACTACTTTTTGTACGACACCTTGTTTATAAAGCTCAATCATTGAGCCAGACACATCTAAATTGACGCCAACACGGGCACGAACAACATGATCAATGCCATTTTTTTCTAATACAAATCGAACTTTTTCAACTTCCTTCTCTATTTCAAAAATATTATTCATTGTTTTCTCCTTGTAATTTTTGGATTAAGTTGAGGTAAATACGGTGCAGTGGTTCAAGTGTGGCTTGCGTCGTACTTGTTTTCTGTTGGGTAATGGTCAGGGCAGCAGTATAAGCACTATAAAAAGCGGGCAAATCCTCATCAATCAAGGCTTGCGCTGTCGCAAGTACACAGTTTAAGTTATTTGACAGCACTTCGTTCGTTAAAAGCGCCATCTCAACACTTGCTTGAGTCGATAAAAGGCTACTTGTCCGCGTGTCTAAGGTGTTCAACTGGGCAATGTAATGCTCTTTCAGGTTACCCTGATTCAATTGAGTCAAATACTGAATGATAAAGTTGGCAGCAATGAGGTGAACGGCAATCTCTTCTGGTAACGATTGATAACGTGACTTAAGTTCCTTCAACCGCAAGCTGTCTTGCCTCAATAGAGCCATGCTGGTTTTTAAACACTCTAGTTGCTCTAAAAGAATGGGATAGTATTTATCAAATACTTGACGTGCACTGGGCTTTAAAAAAATTAATTTGCTTAAGTTTTTAACAATCGACTCTTTTTTATCTAAGAATACTTGTTCGGGATTGAGCTGAGTTAAGGTTTTAAGAATTGAAGTTAAGATATCTTGTGTTTTTGATAGAGTGGATTGATTGGCAACAGCCAACTCAGTTTCCGTGATAACACCATGCTCTTTCTGCAAGGCCGCACCAAAATAGACAATGTCCTCAAAATACGGGTCATCTAAGTTGATGCTATTAATCAGCTGCAAGGCATTTAATAATTTTGCAATATGAGCTGTGGGGTCAATTTTTTTTAGGTCGCTAATGTCACAAGAAATACGCTGTCGTTGAATGCCACCAGCTAATATTTTTGGAGCTTTGCTCTTCGCTGGTATGATACTCGGCTCGCCAAAAGGTATTTTTGGCCTCTTTGACAAATCGGACGCTAAGTTTTTATTCTCAACGTGTGACACGCATGATGAGTTCTCATCTGTCTTAGCTATTGCCACCACAGCCTCACTATCAGACTGTGGTGTTGCACCAAAAATGATTTTGGGCTGTGTCATTTATCAACCTTGATACGCAGATATGATATCGGCCAACCCCGCTTTTGAACCTGCGCCAACCGCGGTAAAAGCCCATGAACCCTCTTCCTTTTTCATCAACGAGCCAACCTGTAGTGCATAAAACCCTGCAAACTCACCCGTGGGATGATAACGACACAACTCGTTACCATCTGCATCACAAACCTCAACAAACAAACCTTCAATTTTGCTAAAGTCAAGTTGACGCTCTTGGGCTTTGTGAATCGTTAACCAAATCGCGATTTCAACACCCTTAGCAGGAAGATCTGACAAATGAATCATCATTTCTTCACTGAGCTCTTCCTCGTGAGCATCCCCATGCTCATTGTGTTCGCTACTGCCAGCCCCACCACGGCGATTATCCGCTGAATGCCACATGGACTTATCACTTGTTTCAAAACCCGTCACATCACCATCTTCATCAGTCGTCGGCTTGAGGGTTTTATTCGCATATGTTAAAAAATGCGAGCCTTCGCCATACATCAAAGGCGCATCAGAATTACCTCCACGATGAACAAGCAACACCGCATGCGAATCAATATCATGGGCTGGACCACCGTCCGCTGGCTCCCAAAAAGTACCAATATGTAACGATTTGAGCTGTTTATCAACTTCAAAAATATCACCCTTTTCGAGTACAAACACACCTGCTTCTGTCTTGACTGTCATTATCTTCTCCTGTCTTAAATTATGAATTAAGTGTGCTGATTTCTTCTTGAACCTGCTTAAGCAGTGCTCTGGTGTTGGCGATTTTCACAACATTCTGTTGTCGTTCTGCATCAACCTTTTCAGAGATATGCCCTAAGGTTTGAGCCACGCCCAGTAATAATTGAGCATTTTCAAGTTGAGCATCAGCGGCCGAGCGCGTCGCATCGACAGCCACACCCTCCAATTGTTGTAATGAGTATTTTTGCAAATCAGCCCTCAACTCACGTCGCATATTGTTCAACTGTTGTAGTGAACGAATTTGAAATGTCGCATTTAAGCGCAGTAAAGCTGACTTAATATCATTAAACTCAACTTGTGAAGAACTAACTGTGTCCGCCAACGTCATTAATCCTGCATTTTGTGCGATTCCGATTGACTCCAAATCAACTGGCGCTTTAGCGTAAGCATTTTCTAAAGTTAACACCCGATTTTCAAATAATTCCACTTTAGTACGCATGTCTTTTGCATCACGAATTTGTACTGGATCTTGCGAAGCAGAAGCACTGGCTTCAACTTGGCTTAAGACCGTTTTCACTTGCTGCAAAATATCTCGCCCCGCAACAACATAAACCCCTAAGTCCAAAATACTATTTCGATAAGCAGCGGCCTGCTCACCTAACCTATTAATTTCATTAATAAGTTTACTGCTTTCGTCTGCAACCTGCGCTTCCATCGGTCTGATTAAATCAAGCAAAGAACTTGCTTTTGATTTCAGGAGACCACGAACCTCATCAGTCGCATTTTCCAAAAAACTCGCTGAGTTATTAAAGCCTAAGCCGCGAAATACTCGTGACAACCACCCTCCTTTTAATTTCTCACGAATCTGAATCTCCAACGAGGGCAAATCCATATCTTTAATGCCCTTACTTATTTTACGAAACAACTCAAACAAGACGGGAGAATCAGCCTTGGTGAGTTGCTCAAGCATCTCATCAAGGTGTCTGCTAAACGCGCTGACAGGCTCTTGCCCGAAGGTAACAATTTGTGGGCCGCTCACCTTGCTTATGTCAAAACGAGTGACAATGTCAGGGACTTTTTGTGAAAAAGTGATGGGAAGATTGACCGAAATAGATGTTAAAAGACTAGAGGTGGGAGAGGATAAAGTTGTTTGCATCAAATGCTCATCTGTTTTTATCATATAGTGTCCTCAATATAAGATTTAAAGTTTGTTGTTTTAACGTTTATTTTTATTCACCAATGGTAAATAATGTTATACAGTCAATTTTACCCGTGAAATATGAGCCAAATATAATAATCTTGCATTTTAATCGTTTTAAGGAACAGGCTGGTGAGGTCAACCCAAATTAAAGTTGACCAATAAAGCATAGGGCCCAATGTGCTATATTATTTATAGTCCACTCCACTAGTTAAAAAAGCCCCATTAAACGGGGTCATGAAATGACAGCAATTGTGCCCCATTCAACCCCTCAACGTAAAATTATTCACATCGATGCCGATTGTTTCTATGCGGCCGTTGAAATGCGTGATGAGCCCGCATATGCGGGTCAGCCTTTGGCGGTTGGCGGGCAAGCGGATCGCCGTGGTGTCATTGCCACATGCAACTACGAAGCGCGTGCTTTTGGGGTGCGGTCAGCGATGGCGACCCGTTACGCTTTGCGCCTGTGTCCACACTTGATTATTGTACCGCCAGATTTTTCGCGGTATAAAGCGGCCTCCCAAGCGATGTTTACTATTTATCGCGAATACACTGACTGCATTGAGCCCTTATCGCTTGATGAGGCTTATCTTGACGTCACGGACAGCCCTCATCATCAAGGCAGTGCGACCCGCATTGCTGCTGCGATTAAGACACGGGTTAAAGAGGAGTTGAACCTTGTGGTATCTGCAGGAGTAGCGCCTAATAAATTCTTGGCCAAAATAGCGAGCGATTGGGATAAACCCGATGGCTTGTTTGTCATTCGCCCCGAGGCTGTCGAGGATTTTATTGCAACGCTTCCCGTTGATAAATTGTTTGGCGTCGGACCGCGTACCGCTGAAAAAATGTACCAACTTGGACTTAAGACGTGTATGGATTTGCGTCAAAAAGAACTGCCCTTTTTGCGTGAACAGTTCGGCAAAATGGGCACGCAGCTTTATCAATTATGTCGAGGGGTTGATCAACGAAGTGTTCATAGCAACCGCAAACGAAAATCTATCAGCGTTGAAACCACCTATTTGCATGATTTGAACGGATTTGAGCAGTGTTTGCCCTACATCGACGTGCTGTACGACCAATTGATTGAGCGCGTCCAAAATGCACAGGCCACTTCGTTTGTACAAAAAGTATTTGTTAAACTACGTTTAGCCAATTTTCGAGTACGAAGTGTTGAACAAAATGCATTGAACCTAAACCGTGAAACAATTCATAGCTTACTAAAAGCTGCTTGCGAGCGACATCATGAACCTATCCGACTACTTGGTGTTGGCATCCGACTACGCGAGTCAAATGCAGGTGGTCAAATTGATTTTTTGACCCCATCATTTTAATCAAAAATGATGGGGCGACATTTATTGGCATTACGGAGACAGGTTTACACCCAAAGCTTTTGCGTATGCAGACTTAAATGTCTCAACACATTCCTTGACGATTTGGGGCTGCTCATCGACGACCGCCTGATAATCATTTGCCTTCCATTCACTCAACGACTTAGACGAGGACTTGTAAACGCACGCTCCAGCCGATGTCCCTGTCATCAGCAAACCCAATGACAAGTGATATTGGCTGGTTTGCTCTTCACTGCCTGCTAGCTTGTCATACATCAGCCTCCAACCAGGCTCAGAAGCGGCTATTGTAATCGGCGTAGTTAAAGTCGCTTGAATTAACTCTGGTTTTTGGATAGCGTATGCTTGAAACTCTTCTTTGAGTTTATTTTTAACCGCTTCAGCAGGATTTTTGATGCGCTCTTTGTCTTGGGCATCACCAATAACACTACCCACCAATTGCTCTTTTGTGAACCCGCTCGTACCGCCTACTGGTAAAGGCACGCCATTTAGCGCACTAAAGATTGATAATGCAAACAACCCAACTTTTGTAGCAACAACACCGACTGTACTGCCTTGGGACACAATGCGTAAAGTGGTGTGATCTTTATCCTTAATATTAAAATTCGTTTGAATATCCAATGGCGAATATTTCTTGCTGGGTTCTGGCGTGTCCTTTTGCTCTGCTGGGGCGACTTCTGTAGATAACGTTGGAATTGGGTCAACTTGGGGTTTAATATCAGCTGCTGTTTGTGGCGCTGCTTGAGCCACCATACTAAATATCAGTGCACATGCGATTGAAATTTTGCTTAAGGGATTTCTCATTTTGGATTGTATCGTCATTATCTTTTTACCCATTCATTCTAAAATATCGTTACTTTAACTTCGTATTTGAAATGTTCTAAAAATAAAACCCCCAGTCAAATGACTGGGGGTTTTATTTTTTTGGTGCCCAGAAGAAAATCCACATTAAAAAAGCAACACATTGAAATCATTTAATAATTTTAAAGTGTTTTTAAAAGTTACCCGTTAAATTACCCATTTTAAAAAATGTCTCTCATTTTTGGAGTAAGCTGTACATACCTGAAAACATCGTAAAAAATATTTTTCTAATCGTAACATAAAAACGACACAGTACCCCTCAAATTGTATAGCTTACTTCAAGATTCGTTTTAAGACATACTGAAAAACCATTCCTTTGGTTTTCTAAATCAATGTGCCAATTTCATATCAACCCCCATGCCCTTTTCTATGTTTCATAAGCCCCTAAAAACGCAGAAAAATATATTCGTCACAACTACAATGTTAGTTATCAGTCTCACTATGCTGATTTGCGGGGGGAATTGAGGGAATTGGGGAAAATGGTCTTGTAAGCCTTGATAACATTGAGTTTATGCGTATACAAGAGCGGGGAATAGCTGTTGATTCGTCCCCCTAATTCCCCTTGTTGGTGTGTTTTTTTGGAGAATGGTAAGTTCAAATATTCATTTACCAATAAATTCAATTTTGGAAACTGTATTTAAAATGATCTGCCCTCATTTCAACGGACAGTTTAAGCAGCTATTTTAGATGCTGCGGATTCAAATTTTACAGGGCTTTGGTATCCCAATTTTGAATGTTTGCGTTTGAAGTTGTAATAGGCTTCAATAAACCAGAAGATTTCGCGTCTGGCGTGCTCCATTGACTCAAAGGCAATGCGATAGACATGTTCGACCTTGAGCGTGTGGAAGAAGCTCTCACAGGCGGCATTGTCGTAGCAGTTGCCTTTGCCGCTCATACTGCATTTCAAATCATAAGCTTTAATCAATCGCTGATAGACTTGCGAACAGT
>NZ_SNZE01000040.1 GCF_004363775.1 Hydromonas duriensis | reverse complement strand
CACAAAATATTTGGCTAGTATATCCGAATTGCTAGAGTTTTTATTAAAAAACACGGCATATGATGTAAAAATATTTATTTTAAAATTGTGCTTCATTGGTAACTCATAAACATATTTATTCTACTAAACCCAAGCTAATCTCAAATAGCCCATCGGAACCACCAAATAAGAAAGAATGATTTGTTTGGTTTGCTGTTAATGAAAACACACGTTGGTATTCCTTTTGCCAAACAACTTTACCTTTTGGGTCAAATATAATCACGACGGAACGATTATCACCAGATTTTGCAGAAGCGGAGTATGTTACAGCTAAATAACGTTTGCCATCTTTTAACTCAAGTGCAGCATAACCAACTAGATGAGAAGGGTAAAAAGATAGGTTTTGTATTTGATGATTGAGTTTTTCTACACCATTAATATCAATCACTTTTACTTGACCTAAAAGTAAATGACCAGGGGTCGGCCACTCGATCGAGACTGCCTCACCAGCATCTCTCAACGTGTGTTGCAAATTAAATTGCGAATCATAAAATTGCAGTTCCGATTCCTTATATGTTCGATTCACACTTAACATCGCCCATGTCTTGTGTTCTTTAGTTGTAAAGGACTGCACATCGCCCAAGTACGATAAAGAATCATCATCTCCTAACTTTAAACCCACTTGTCCAAACGACTTTAAAAGAAAACCATTATTGTCGCGATATTCTGCAAGGCGTCCACCACGAGACAGAAGTCCAAGTTTACCCGACTGAAAGAATATAGGAACTACTCTTGAGAACCCAGATTCGTTATTGCGCCAAATTAATTTACCTGTGAGATCGCTCATACCATCCGTATTGATTAAGACAGGTCCTCGCTCATTATCATAGGCAAACTGTTCAAACATATGCACACGGCCTTTGTCCTGATAATCAAATTCATTTGTAGTTATTACTTCATAATTTTTTGTCGAATCTAATGATGTAACATGGAGCGAGTTTTTACCGGACATTACATAAACGACCTCTTTTGCTAAAGAATTATTCTGTAACGAATTCACAGTCCAAATCGGTTCATTCATTATTCTTTTCTCAGATAAATGCGTATCTTGAATAATGAAACTAGATAATGGTTTAGGTGGCGTCACGGGTTCGTCCGTAGTTTGATTCCCACATGACGCCAGTGGCAACCAAGCCATTGAACAAAACATGAACTTTAATAAGCTATTTTTTGCTAAACCGAGATGAGTGCCAATTTTACTCATTACTTTCCTCCCGCATTTTTCCATGCTTTACCACCGCCTGCTGATACGCCCATGTAATAAGCCTCACCTAAAGCCGAACAATCTCCAACGGGTGCCCCTTCGTTAACGCAGGCTTTGATTACACCATTCCAAAGCTCTCTATCACATGCACTCTTGCTTGCTCCTGACTTACTGGCAGCCCCATAACATGCATCATGTTTTTTACAAGGTTCTAAAATACTAAAAGTATAAGTTTTATTTTTACCGATGATTGGTTCATAAACCAAACTAATAACGTCTGGAACCCATTGATCAGTGTCTTTGTCTCCACAGCCATCTTCCCATTTACCTCCGTCGGTTCTTGGTCTAGATTGATCTGCTCTAATATTTGGGTCACTCCGTCTTGTTGCTTCAACACTTTTAGCGTATTCAAAACCATTCAGAGCATCCCCGCCAACCTTGACATAACTCAAAGGTCCCCATGTTAGAGGATTAGCTTTACCTACACTCTCAAGCCCTAATGGATCAATCCATTGAATTGGGTTGTGAACATATGAGTGAAGATTCCAACCGCCTTTTAATCCAATCGGATCCTTACTCACATACCGCCCCGCATGAGGGTCATAGTAGCGATGGCGGTTGTAATGCAAGCCTGTTTCGTTATCGTAATACTGCCCTTGGAATCGCAAGGGGTTTTTAATCCCCGCACGTTTAGCTGAATCGCTCATGGTTTCAAACGCTCTTCCCCAAGCCATGTAATGCGCAGCCCATGCCACTTCCCCTTGTTCATCGGTTAATTCTTGTGGTGTACCCAAATGGTCGCATTGATAGTACAACACGGAATCAAACGCCCGAACGAATTGTTCGGCTTTGTAATGCCAAACGGGGTCGCGGTCGATGTCGTAGCCTTGTGTGCTTTGTGCCATCTCTTTATAGTTGGGCGTGGGCAAGAGTTCAATGGATTCGTTGACTGTGGCTTGCATGAGTGGCTCAAAGCTATTCGGTGCGTAGATGTAGTGGGTGGTTCTGGCATGGCTGGGTTGGTCATCAAACAGTTTGGTCGGTGCGATGGTGGATTCCCATGCGAGGGTGTCGCCATCCCAACCATAGATGGTGTAACCATAGCCCGCTGCGTCGTTGTGTTGTTTGCGGATGCTGGCGGCATAGCCTGAGCCGTCCATTGAGGTGCCTTGAAACACACTGCCGCTGTGTTTGGCTATGCGCCGCCCGAGGACGTCGTAGTAGAAGTTGACTTTCATGTCATCGGTGTTGGCTTGTGACATGCGGTTGAAGTTGTCCCATTTGAATACGGTGCGTTTGCCATGCTCTAATCGTTCGATGAGGTTGCCGCGTTGGTCGTAGGTGTAGTGCGTGCCGACGTAGGCCTTGAGCATGTTTTTAAGGCGGGCGTTTTGATTCTGTTGGCGTTCGTCGGCACTGTATAAACCATCGTCTTTGGTGGGGGCGCCGTAGGTGTTGGGCGTGGCTTCTAGGATGTTACCTGCGGGGTCAAACGCGAAGGTTTCTTTGAATTGCGTGCTGTGGGCTTGCAACAGTCGCCCAACGGGGTCGTATTTGTAGTTCAACAGACCTCGACGTGTGTCGTTGATGCTGGTGAGTTGTCCGAGTGTGTCGTAGGTGTATGAGCGGTTGATGTTGATGGGCTGTGCGGTTGCGCCTTGGTTGGTTTCTGCGATGCGGATGAGTTGTTGTTTTAAACGTCCCGCTGGGTCGTATGACAAGGTTTGTTGCAGGTGGTTGGCTTGGGTGCGGCTGATTTCGCGGTGCAAATCGTCGCGCTCGAATGCGAAGGCTTCGATGTGGTCGAGCATGAGTCCGTGGACGTGGCCGCTGCCATAGGTTAAGTGGGTGATGCTGTGCCCGTCGGGGCGTATGGTTTTTATGCGGTTGCCGAGCTCGTCATATTCATGTCGCCATATGGCGGTGTGGTGGTAGGCGTCGCCGTGTTCAGGTTGTATGTGGTATTGCTGGTGTTCGCGAATCAGTTGGCCTGCGTCATCGTAGTACCAGTCCAATGTACTGTGGTTGTTTGTTGCGTGTATCAGTTGGCCGTTTAAATCAAAGCTGAATTGTTCGGTTTGTATGAGGTTGCTGTTGATGTCTTTGACGGCGCGGCCAACTATCCGACCCATGCTGTCGAAGGCCAGTGCGCTGACGATGCCGTTTTCAAATACCTTTAACAGTTCGCCTGTTTTTGGGTTGTATTCGTATTCGGTTGATTTGCCATTAAAATTGGTTTCTTTGATGAGTTGTCCAAATTGATTGTACTCAAATGAGTATTGAGTACCGTTTGCATTAGTCAATGACAAAATATTGCCTGCTTTATCCCATGTGTATTGGAAAACATGACCATCAGCGTCAATGCGTTGCTTGATCAGACCCGCACGTGTGTATGTGTAGGTGGTACGTTGCCCTTTAGGATCAATGTAGGTGAGTAAACGCCCTTCAGCATCTCGCTCGAAATGCTCTTCCGATTTGTCAGCATGAATAATCGTTTTAAGTTGGCCACGGTTAATGCCCTCATCACTGTATTTATATTCTACTGTTTGGCCTATAGCATTACTTTGTTTAATTAAACGTCCCTTTTTATCATAGGCCCACGCACTGGTTTTACCCGAACAATCCGTTAAACTTGAAACATTTCCATCAGGTGTGTAAGTAATTTGTTTCTTACCATTTTTGGCATCAGTAACGCCAATTAATAAGCCTTGATTGTTATATTCATATTCAGTTTTGTAACCAAGCGGGTCAATTGTTTCGGACATATTACCTTTATTATTGTAATCTTGTTCCCAAACATTACCTAAAGGATCCGCGACCGCGATAAGCTTGTCTTGTTCATTATATTTATAATAAACTTTGCCACCATCAGGTCTAATGCTAGAGGTGAGATTATCTTTAATGTCGTAAGTCGAATAACTAGTCGCGCCTCTACGGCTGGTACGAGACGTAATGTTTTTTCGGCTGTCACGACTGTACCACTCCTCTAGACCATTCGAGTAAATGATCCGATAAGTGTAACCAAGTACATCATAAAAATATTGAGTTTCATGACCTAGAGCGTTGGTTACAGTTACTTTGCGTATGCTGTCATCCCATGAAAGTTGAGTGTCAAATGTACCGTCATCAGCCCATTCTCTTACAGCTCGTGCCTGATAATCGCTACCCTGCCACATCAGATTCATCCCTCGCCCTGTGCGATCTGTATATCGAGTAACCAGATGATTTTGATATTCGTAAGTGCGATATTGAGCATTCTCATCTTGTGCTAATATCAAATTATTTTCGTTATCATATTGGTAATGAGCAAGCTGCCTTTCGGGCTGACCATTCACAATGTGCCAAAGTTCGGTGATTTGACCATGTTCATTTGGTTTTGTGGCAATGTGACTTTCTATTTGCCCGTTAACTTTGGTCACAATATCAGAAATAATTGTGCGACCATTTCTCTTATAATCGTACCTTATTCCGACCGTCTTCGAATTTTTGACATCATTCAACATTGTTAAACGATATGCCCTTGGGTAATCTGGATCCGCTTCATATGTCTCCACCCAATCAGCCCCACGAGTGAGTGTAAGCATGGTCTCAGAAATGCGAGTTAGTGTTATTTTTTCAATTGAATTATGGCTCATACCACCATTAACAAGTGATGGGTATGGATGTAGTCGTCCATCAGCAGCAAAATAAACCAATTGATTAGATGATTGAACGATACGTGTTGTATAGGGCGTAATCCAACGGGCACCAAATACATCGTTATCATATGAAACAAGGTTTGAAGAATATGTTCGTAGCCATGTAACCTCAAACATACCCTTAATTGAAAAATCTAAATGATTGATTGTTTCTCTACCTGTTGCAAATCCAATCCTTTTACCTGAGTCGCTAGTAGCTCCATTTTTGCAACTTGGGTCACTTACTGCACTCGCTTGGAAACTCATGAATTCTAAAGTATCACCTACGACTTGTGCGTTGTGAATTCCCACTGTCGATACAGGTACAGCGGTACTTTCACCTTTCTTACGATAGTTTTGTACTGCTTTTAAAAGCTCATCAATCACCCAACCAAGTTGACCTTTTGCACTACCTGCTTGTTGTGTTATTTCAGTGGCACCTACACTCGTTAGCTGAGCCAGTCCCTTGACAAACCCAGGGAAGGTTGCTCGTAGGGTTGCACCTGCCGCATCGGTTGGCACTTCTGTCGGTTCTTTGATTGCACTTGCAAGAGGTGCTATCCAATCTGTATAGGTTGAAGCTGGATCTCGTTTTAATGAACCCGCTCCTATTAGCTCTGAAGCTGCTGCAGTGGCTTGAGCCAATATATTTGAACCAGGAAGAGATATAGCTGAGTTAAGACGAGCAGACAAGTCGCTTGCCAGTGAAACTAATAACGAGCTGGCTGCACTGGTTAAGGCTGGCAACTTGGCTTTAGCATCGGTTAAAAATGTCTCAAGATCGCCCGCAATTTTATCGTTCAGATGCCGCGTTATTTGCATAATGCCCGAGTCAGGTATTTTAGCTTCTTTGCTTCCTAGGTATTCATATGCTAATGCAAGTATCGGTCGTAATGCCATACGAGCATGGGCTTCATCTGGCTGAATCACAGTTAAACCAATAAGGTTCATCGTTAAATAGGCGTACTGCGCTGTTTTGGGATTGATACTGCCTTTTATGACAGGTAAAGTGCCATCAGCTATAGCAATGATGTCAATAAGCGCCCCTGTTGCAGCAAAAATATTACTAACAACAGGTGTTGGTTTTCCTTTTAAATTCTTCAGTTGGGCATTTGGATTTACACTGAGTAACCAAGCTTCTATTTTTTTTATTTGGGTTACCACATCAGCAACTGCGATACTATTTAATGGGACAATGACGTGTGATGATTTATTTTTTGCTGTCATATAACTTTCCAATTTTAAGAATATTAAAAATCCGTCTCGCTTGACTTGTTCGTGCATTAAAAAACATTCAGCGTTTATCTCTGTTCGAGTGGTATTGCCGAAAATTTAATGGTATTCATGGGTGAGTTTGAACGCTCACTCAAAGACACTAAAAACTCATAAATCAATGACAAATCGCTATCCTCGTCATCTTTCTCAATAGAAACCTCATAAGGAAAATCCTCAAAAATTAGACGATATTTGTTGTCTTTCCATGTGAACTCGTACCAGTGCATATCAACAACATTAACTGACAGGTACTTTCCAGTTTGTGGTTTCAGTATTTCAAAAAACGTATCCGCAAACCGGGGGAAATTCCGCCAAGTGAGATTACCCTGAAGCTCAATATATAGCATCCCTGTCGGGCTTGTTGCATATCTATATTCCATTGCCAAATTTCATAATCCAAAGTGGATGATTAACTAAACGTTATGGCTACATGCTTGATTAAGACATATCTTCAAATGGCAGATCCCAACCGCCTGCTTTTAAATACCATTGAAGCTTAGGTAAAAATTTCAATGCAACTTCTTTATTGGGACAGTCAAAATTTAAGCCGCGTGGAAAGTCATCCCAATAAACAACGATGACACCATCTTCAAAAGTCATTTCTCCAATTCCCTCAACCACGCCCAAATACCACTTAATCAATTTTTCATTGATGGAGTCACAAAAATGCTCCAAAAAATCTTTAAATTCGGCAAAAGGCCCAATTTTTGAATACGCATCAAGCTCCTCAATTGTTACTGAGTGAACTATACCTTGAGCTGATTTCGTTAAAATTAACTTGAGATTCATCTATATGTCCTTAGTTGTAAAATCCAGCTGGAGCAAATTTCTCCACCATGTCACCACCTCCAGGTCTAAACGAGCCGTCAATGATTTGTGTCGGTGTTTTGCCTTTTGCAGTCAGCTGCTCCACACTTGGTCCCAGTGGATTACCATACTCAATTTGATTTCGGTTTTCAGCAGCTTTAACTATTTCTGGAGGCGTAAGACTCCGATACTCAGTTTTAATCTGATTTCGCTTATCCACTGCATAATATTGAACTTTTTCTGGTGGAACACCAGTTGCCAATTGACGATCAGCCTCAGACCTGCCTGCACGAACAGCATCTTCATACTCGAGGCGTAAATTGGCAATAGGATGGCCATTTACCATGTTCGAGTCATATCGCGCACCATCGGCATAAAAGTTATTCTTTCTAATTCTTGCCGCACGCGCAGCCGCCGCTTCCGCAGACTCAGCCACAGCACCAGCCTTAGACGCATTCCCAGCCTTAGTCGCAGCCCCAGCAGGCACAGCCGCTCCCACAATATGCCCTATATTCTCGGCTTGAGTTATCTGTGACGGATTATTCCAAACATCAACCGCTTTATCTTTAAGCGCACCTGGAACTTTCATCGCGGTGTCTACCCGTTCAACATTCCGATTGGCCGCTTGTTCATAATACTTCTGTGCAGTGGTTGACCCCATAGCACCCAATGGTCCATACACAACCAGTGCCGCTTGATCCGCAGCCAAACTAACAGTTCCTTTGGCCAACGACCATGCACCCCCAACTAAATCAGCACCTGCGGTATACAATACACGTCCCGTATACGCCAACGCACTCATCTCATCATCGTATTGGGCGGTGGGAGCGAGCACGGCTTGCAGTTGTGGATGTTTTGGGCAAGAACAGACGACCTCGTCATCTTCCATCGCCACCTCTTCATCTTTGGTGTACGAACCGAGACCGAACAAGATTTCGACTTCACCGCCTGCCACTTCCATGCGACGGCCGCCACCTGCTTTTATGATGGGGCCTGTGACACCACACACAAAGCATGTGGCCATGCCGCCGATATAAGCGAACGGGTGACCATCCAATTGCTGGGTGGCGCCGCTGGGTAAGACAATCCCGCCTGTTTTGAGGGGATCGCCCTCTACAATGAGTTTACGTAGTGCCATGACAGGCCTTGATTAACGGTAACTGGATATTCATTTATGCGACCTTTGATGCCTTTAAGCACCGAGTGGTCCAGCAAACCCACCTGTATGGAGTGGGTAGTTGTCTAGGCGTCCATCGGCTTGCGGACTGGATAAACTACCAAGACCCCGCACCGCTTGCATGGTTTGAGCAACGCCCGACATGCCAGGCACGTAGCTCGAGGCCACATTGAGTGCAGAATCAAATAAGCCTGTTGCGCCACCTTGAGCCAAACCTGTGGCCAAGCTGGTCGCACCACCTAAACCTTGAGCAATGCTCATTAAAGCGGTTGAACCCGTTAAGCCTGCGGCTGCGCCAACCAGTTGACCTGCTTGTCCCGCTAAACTGGTGATGCTGCTGATGTTGTTGGTCAATGTCGATGTTTGTGCTTGTTCGTCGGCACTGCTCTCTTGTTTTGGCCATTTGTATTGACCAAAGTTCTGTGGTTTCTCCCACGCTTTGCGCGGGTCTTTTTCGATAAAGACTTTGGCTGGGCCTGCGGCTAGTCCGCCGACTTTGGCATGACCTTGTTTGTCGAGCGTGCCTTTCTTAATGACACCCAGAGCGTCAATCACTTGATAAGCTGCACCTGAGAACTTATCAAGGGTTTTATCGCCCACATCTTTATAGAGTTTGTTTAATTCGAGTTGACCCTTGCCCATTTGCTTAATCGGCAAGCTTGAGCCTTTAGACTTGGGACCTGGCATTAAGTGAGCGGCGGCATGTTCAACCCATCCACCCGCAGTGCCGTGTTCAATCCCACCACCACTCCATTTACTGTAACTGCCCCCACCGACAATCATGACCTCTTCTTTGCCTGTGATGGTGATTTTGTTGGCGGTGTGGGTGATGTTGAGCTTGGCCAGTACGTTGATCGAGTCTTTTAATGCTTTGATGTCGATGTCGCCTCCAGCCGCGACCAAACGCATCCCCGCTTTGTACACAAAGAAACGGATGGTCTCGACCGCGCTGGCTAAAAAGCTTTTGCCAACACTTAAACTGACGTGTTCACCACTGGTCATGGCGATGTGTTCTCCACTCCACAGGTGGGTGGATTGAGGGGTGCTGGTTTCAATGCCTGCTGGTGAGCTGACGATGACGTGTGGTTCTTGTAGTTCGGGGAATGTGCCAGTTTTGGGGTCGGCTTGTCCTGAACCTTTAATCGCTTTGTTTTGTGCTTTGAGCGTGTCGTTGACGACTTTTTGGTCGGTCGATTTGTCATGGGCGCCGTGTTCAATGGCGACGTCGCTCATGGATTCGTGTTGTTCTTGTGCCTTTTGTAGTTGTTCGGTGACTTCTTTTAAGTCGGTGATGTGCTGTGCAGCGTCGGGACGCGCATCGGTACCGATATATAGACCTTGTTGGGCACGAACAGCGATGTGACCATCCGAGCGCAGCTCGGCGCCCTGACCACGCGCCTCTTGTCGGCCTTTGTTGTTTTCAACACGGGTGATGTAGCCTAGGCTTAAACTCGAGGATTGATGGTCGGATTTAAGCTGTGTCTGTATCTGGCCCTGAGTGTCGTCTAAAATGAGGTGGTTACTCTTGCCCGCGCTTTGGTTGCCTGGGCTGAGTTCTCGACTGCGGTAGCCTGAGAGGGCATGGTTGTCTGGCAGTTGCCATGGTGGCAGGTT
>NZ_SNZE01000039.1 GCF_004363775.1 Hydromonas duriensis | reverse complement strand
CCTGCTTATAAAATAAGCAGAATACTTGGATTACCTGGTCAATTTTGAACGCAAATTTATGCCTTTAAATGGTCAGTTTTGAACGAGCAGCAACACTTGTACGTCATCCACTGGTTAGATACATAACCCATTGACATCGATTTTGCGGCAAGAATCAAGTTGTTAATACCTCGGTATGAATGGTTTGATGCGCCATTCTTGTGTATCAAGTTCTCAATACAGACCCATGGCTTTTCAAAAGGTTGAATATTTGGACTATCAAGCATTTCCATGATTTCAGACAGCTTTGATTCAAACATCCCCACAATCTGATCCGTGACTTCTTGTCGAATGTCTTTCTTGACAGCATTTGCTTTAGCAGAAGTTTTATGTTTGTTTGTCATGATGAATCTCCAATAAAAAAGCGAGACACACCATGCCCTTGCGGGATGGGTATATCCCGCAGGGGTTTTTAAAATTAAAAAAGCTCACTCATTCAGATAATTGACTGAACGCCCTTAGTCGTGGTGAGCACTAAGGGTTCAAGTTGAGCTATGACATAAAATAAAAGCCCTGCTTTCTTTATGTCCTAGCTCACCAGGTTACATCACACTCACACAATCGTGTAGGTCCGAGATTCGGCATCTACACGAAACGTGAATGTACCGTCCCTTAAAGCATCCTCAATTTCTGTACGGTAGAAATTGAAGTTGAGACGATTGTTTACAAAGAGCTTTAAAGGTTCTTCGTCCTTTGGGGGTTGAACATGAACAACCCAATCGGTTGCGCCTGATTCAATTCCCCAAACTGGAATATTTTTAGCTCGTAGTGCGTTGTTAAGTAATACTAGTGACATGACATGCTCCTAAATTAAAAAAAAAGGGACATGTCATCCCCAATGGGTTGAAATGTCCCATTGGGTGAGCACAACTTTCGTTGTGCAGATGTAAAAAAACAGCCATAAAATGACTGTTTATAAGCCTCATCAATGGGTAAAACCCATTGGATTTGGTCGAGTGAGGCACCAAATCATGATTGTCAGACTGGACAATCGAACAGTGTTTCTCATTACAAACTACTTTGGCTTGGATACTCAATGAGTACCCAAAGAAAGTATTCTGAAATACTCCAAAAAAGCAAAAAATTTGAGGCAAAGCCTCGTGTTCAAAGAAGACACCCTACACCCTGCCCTCGCATCAAATTACTGTGCGATGGACAATAAGCTCATGTGATTGCAGGAAGTGGGGGTGAGACCTACACACTGGGTGAGCGAGCTAGGCTTGCTTCCAATAGTAGGTCTCGTGCTTTGATATCTACAACCATCAAAACCAATATAGCGCATTTATGGCGCGTGTTCATCTTTTCATCAATGAACGAGGTCAAGTAGTAAGCGTCAACAATGAATATAAAATATTCATTGCCCTAGTCTAGTGACGCACTAGGGAGGGTGATCGTTTTTGCTGAACGAATCAAAACAGTGAAAGCGATTAAACAAAACCCCCATAATATAAGAGCATCCAAGGGATGTCCACATTATGGGGTTTCGTATTATGCTGCTTCTGTTTGGGATGCTGAATCAGTTTCATCAGTTTCACTTGGCTTAACGTCTTCAGTGGAGGCTGCTGGCGTTTTGTCTTGTGAGTCTGCTGTTTTAGCATCATAGTATTGTTGACCGTCTACTTTAATGGTGTGCACCTTAAGTAAACGACCTTTCAATACAGATTTGATTTCTTCTTCTGGTGTACCTTTATTGGCAATCCAATAATCGGCATAAAAATCACCAATTTCAACTGAACCAAAGATTTTAGTGTCTTTCGAGTCACCAAATTCTTTAATCAATTGTTCCACCAGTTCTTTAGCTTTAGCACCTTTAACGGTCAAATTAAAACGGCGATATTCGGGTTCATCCGAACTGCCATTCAACGCGCTAAAATCCAAAGCCAAGTAATCAGGCTGTTTCTTCCCTTTACCTTGAACAACACGCAAGCGGTTAAAATAACCAACAACGCGAGTTGTCATATCGAAGTAAGATGGGGTAGTAGTCGTTTGTGTCATGATAAATCTCCTTTAAGTTAAAAACAAAAAGCGAGATATATCAAATCCCAAACGGGATAGAAATATCCCGCATGGGTGAGTATGTTATAAGCCTTAGCATTGTTCTAAAACAATGGACTAGTCGAGTAAGGCACTAGCCAACACGCCAAAAACGTGTACATGTAAAATGTACTGACAATAATACACCATTTGCATTCTTTGTCAAGCGTGTTTCTTAATATTTTTTTGACTTCCACAAAAATATCGAGATGTAATCGTTAATTTTGTTTATACGCGCTCTTTAATGCCCGCATCCTTCAAAATTGCATTCGCGGTGTGACGAGATTTACAGTTAAAAGGAACAGTGAGTATGGTTTTATTACGCCCCCACATTTCATGAGAGCCTTTGCCTTGTCGTAGGTATATGTAACCATTGGATTTTAGCAGTTTGATGAGTTGCTGATAGTAACCATTCATGCAAATACATGCTGATTAATCAAACGGTACTCGGTACTTGGGGGTACAGGCGTTTGGTGTTGGTGTTCCAATAAGTCCATCAAACTACTTGACACTTCGTCTGCCAACTCGTCCAATGTGGCAGCTTCAGCAATTAAGCCCTTAACATCAGGGCAACGTGCAACAAACACGCCAGCCTCATCATCATGAATGACTTGTACCACCAACTTAAGAGGCACGCCCAATAAGGCTGCAAACTTCCAGCCCATGAAGCCGATTCTATATTTCACTTTACTCTCCTTTTTTGTCATTCTAACTTAGAGGCATTTTTTTTGCATTCCGTGCAAACCAATTGGCTTGAATGCGCCACAAATAAAGTTGCATTTGAACAACAACTGCAATCACTGTCACATCGATTTTTAATAAAAGTTTTTTAAATTTAAACTTGTATCAATTCATTGATACGGGTCGTCACCCTTGGGCTGAGTTTATCGCGGCGCATACGCCAATCTGTATTCATTCGCTCCGTGCCCAATTGCAACACATCACGCCCAAAGCGTGCATTCAAACCGTCAACACAACTCATCAACCTCAAACGTTGCTCAGAATCCCCTGGATTGAGCCAATCCAACTGCTGCTGTTGGTTGGCCGACTCAATGCCGCTCAGAATCACACCGCACTTCTTGTATTCAAACCCTGCTTTATAAATGCGCTCCAATGCCTTTTGAGCCATTTGATTGATTTTAAGCGTATCACACGTCCCCGAAGTCAATTGCACACACTCCGAACCGTAATGTTGTGGCAACTCGAGCTTAAAACGGTTGGTTTGGATGAACACCTGCAAGGTATGGGCAACACCGCCCTCCTCGCGCAACTCACGACCCGCGTCCGCAACGTGGTGCGATATGGCGGATCGTAGTCCTGTTAAATCACAGACTGGCTGCCCAAAGCTTCGACTGCGAATGATTTGCTGACGCTTGGGTTTAACCGCTTCCATTTCAAGACAAGACACGCCTTGCAGTTCTCGTTGTGTTCGCTCAACAACGACACCAAACTTTTGGCGAAGCATCGCGGTCGAGGCGCGTGTGAAATCCCCGACCGTCTCGATGCCCACCTCGTTTAAAGACTGGCCGATGCGCCTACCAATGCCCCACACCTCGGTCACAGGCTCGCTGTTCAGTGCGCGTGCTTGCATGTCCGCATCCCAAGCACTCCAATTGGCCACGCCTTTGAAATAGCGATGGCGTTTGGCCAAGTGATTACAAAACTTAGCCAAGGTTTTAGTAGGTGCGATGCCGACGCAAGTCGGAATACCCACCCATTGCAGCACGCGATTGCGGATTTGATGGCCAAGCTCATTCAAATCAACCAATCGTTGCATGCCGCCCACATCCGCGAAGCACTCGTCGATTGAATACACTTCGGTGGTCGGCACTAAAGTGGCAATGCTGTTCATCATGCGTCGAGACATGTCGCCGTACAGCTCATAATTGCTTGAGAACACCTGAACATTGTTGTGACGCACGATGTCTTGGATTTTAAAGTATGGCTCGCCCATTTTAATACCCACCGCCTTGGCTTCTGCGCTGCGTGTGACAACGCAGCCATCATTGTTCGACAACACAATGACGGGCAGGTTGCGCAAATTCGGCTGATACACACGCTCGCAAGACGCATAAAAACAATTGCCATCGATGAGAGCAAACATAAATTTGTGCTTTATTTAAACTTTTTAATGACGCTCATCACCACACCCACTACGGTAATGATGCTGCCATAGCCAGGGCGTAGAATCGGAAAGTCGTCGTTTTCAGGGTGAAGCTCAACGCCTGTGGCCGTGCGCACCAAACGCTTAACAGTGAACTCCCCATCCAGTTCAGCGACCACAATATCGGTATGTAAAGCCTCAACTGAGCGGTCAACAATGAGAATATCGCCCTCATCGATGCCCACTTTAATCATAGATTGACCTTTGACGCGGACAAGTATGGTTGCGGCCGCATTGCTGATGAGATACTCATTCAAGTCGATATAATCGTCAAGGTAAGGCGCGGCTGGGGACGGGAAGCCAGCTTGCACGCCCTCGGTGGCCAGGGGTATTTGCATGTGTGTTTTAGCCATGACGTGCATGACATCGGCGGGCAAGTTGCCTTTATACGTCGCTATCACTTTGTCGATATGGTCGACCAGTTTGATGGGTACACGTTTTACAATTGTGTCCTCGCCCTTTTTGCGCCCTGCCCCTTGGCGTGCGCCGCCATGTTTATTCTCGGACATTTTAATCACCTTTGAAATATGTTTCATTTTTCATAAGTATAAACATATTTCAACAATGATGTCTTTTATTGTGATTAAGGCTATTAAATTGTATTGTACAATACAAAATATGTTTAACAACAGCACCCATAACGAACATGACCGCAACCAACACAACACCGACCAAGCAAGCCTATGATGAACTTCAGTGGGCTTATGACACCTTTAACCAAAAGTTGTTTGGTGGCCAACTGCCCTACTGTCTCATCACCCTTCAGCGCGAGAAAAACACCTGCGGCTATTTCTCGGCCAAACGATTTGCCAATCAGTCAGGGGTTGTGACCGATGAGATTGCGATTAATCCATCCTACTTTGCAGTGTCACCCTTGATTGAAATCATGCAAACGCTGGTGCACGAGATGGTGCATTTGTGGCAGTTTCATTTTGGGAAGCCTGGACGTGGACGGTATCACAATAAAGAATGGGCCGACCAAATGGAGCGAATCGGTTTGATGCCCTCCTCCACTGGCCAGCCTGGTGGTGCAAAGACGGGGGACAGTATGGCGGACTACGCCATCGAGGGCGGCTTGTTCCTTAAAGTCTGCGCGGGCCTGCTTGACGAGCACTTTAAGTTGTCCTGGTATGACCGTTTCCCGCCGACGCTCGCGGTGATGTCGGGGCAAAGCAGTTTTGCGAATCAACTGGTGGGTTTACCCAACGCTGCGACGATGATTATTTCGGACAACAGCAACTCGATGGTAGAAACAAAACCTCAACCGATTGAGGCATCCAGTGTGCCTTCAGCGGAGAACAAGCAAACCCGCGTCAAGTACACATGCGATTGCGACATCAATATTTGGGCAAAGCCCAATATTCAGGTGCGTTGTTGTGAGTGTGACGGTATGTTTGAGGCCGTTTAGATTAACGACACCAAGGCGGAATGCTTGGGTCGCGATAAATCCCTAACTTCTGTCCCAATTCAACACATTTGTCGCTCGCGCATTCCCAAGGAATGAGCCGAGTATCAATGCCTGCTTCGAGAATGAGTTCGAGTTGATGAACCGATAATATTTTTTGTTCGGGTTCGTAACTTGGGTTCTTTTTTTTCAACTGTTTTTCCTCAAACCGATTACTGTGGGTCAATTGCAAAAGAATCAGTTGAGCTTCATTGAATTGATTACTTTTTAGTTTTTGTGCTTCGGCCCTTGCGCGTTCAATTTTAATATCATGTCGAATGGACTCAATAAACTTTCTATACTCAGTATTTGACTGGCACAACGACAAATACTTTTTGATGTCGTGAACAGTCATTTCTTTCAATGGCTCCCATTTGGCGGTTCTTGAAACATACTCTCGACTTGAGTGTCTTTGACCGCCTAGGCGATACTTAATCGTTCTTATTATTAAAACATCATAGGAAATAGTTGGGAATTTACGTTTTAAAAGGTACAGCTCAAACTTTGAAATGACCATCTGGCCAAACAAATCAAATTGGTTCTTCATACTCATACTTTAAATCAATATTTTGAGTTTAAATAACGCAATTGTGTCAAAATTGTAGATAAAATACACCCATGCAAATCGCATATTCATAGACGATCGGAGGATACATTTCATGAAGTTCAGCAAACCATTTTTAATCGCTTCCCTGCTTTTGGGTTCAATGGCCAGCAACGTCGCTCACGCCGACATATTAAAGCTCGAGCAAGCAAAAGAAAGTTTTGATAAACCGTATATCGAGTTTGCAAAGGACTGGATGAAAGAGTCCGTCGTTGAAAAAGGCTTTGGTATTTTGGGTGCCATGATTGGCATGAACGCACTCAATTTAAACTACGACGACCAAATCAAGCGCACATTTGAGTATCCAGGACGTGATGCGGCCGATCGAGCGATGACCACGTTCACGGCATATTGTGAGCATTACACGGGACAAGTCGTGCGTATGAAAGACGAAGCCTACTGCTTGAACAATGACACTGTGCGAGCCTATATGACATGGTACTTTCAGACCGAGCCGCATGACAAAATTGCGTTCATGCACAAAGACGGCAAGTCAGCTCAAGCCAGGTACAACCACATCACGCACTTAAGCCCTGGCGACACCATTAAAACCAAATACGGCACAGGCCTCGTCGTAGAAACTAAAAGCGGTGGCTTGATTAACTTCCAGCCTGTCAATGGCCCTACTCGTTGGATTACTGCGAGTGATATTAATTGATTAGCGCTTGAGCTGCTCCAGCTCATAAAGCACGTCATTGAGAATGTAGGTGCCAGGCACATCTACCGTGTAACGCCCTACTTCCAATGCCCGATTCTTGCTGATGTGGCGTGTTAGCAGAACGTCCTTGCGATTTCTGATGTCAAATCCAAATGCTTGCAATTTGCCTTCAATGACCCATAGATAGGCCATTCCACAATTAATGGCGAGTTCTTGGATGCTTGCTGCGAACTCTGCTGGAGTCATTCGGGATAATGAGTATTGTTGAGGCATGATAGGACTTTTATTAGCTGAATTTGAACGGTCTACATTCTTAAATATGGGGATAATGGTGCTTAGTTTCAAGTTCAAATTTAGAATTATGATGGAGGTGTGGATATGGATTTAGGTTATTGGTTATTGACAACTGTAGCGGTGCAAGCCACCAATTCCGCAGTCAACAACGGTATCGTGATGATGGGGCCGACCCACTCATACGATGAAAAGCTGCTGTCAGAAACCTTACAGGAACAAAAGGTTCAAGGCAGTGAGGACATGGTTAAAATGCTGAATGAGGGTCCCGTGTACGTCACGGCCAATGGATTAGTACCCGTTGGTGACAATAGACCCTACCGACATATGAATGATGGCAAAGCATCAGAGCTGCTGTTCTTAATCACGTCCAATATGGATAACGAGTATCTAATGTCGATGGCCACGGCCGCTAAAACCATCGGTGCTGTGCTGATGATGCGTGGCTTAGTTGATGATTCAGTAGAAAAGACCATTGCCTTTGCCAAGCCATTGGTCGATGCGGGTGCTTTGGTGCAAATCAACCCTATTCCTTCAGAGACATTTAGACACCGTACTTACAGAAAAGCGCCACTGATTGTCTACACCGAAGTTGACTCAAAAGGCGGCTATGCGTGTGCGAATGGTGAAAGCCTAAAGTCCTGTTCTGAAGTCATCGGTGGCGTGATTCATCGGCCGTTTGGTGACTATAAAGTCATGGAAACAGCCACTGAAATGTTGGGCGGCTATAAAAAATGGGCGGTGAAATGACACGCAAATGGTTGGGTTCAGCTCTGTTTGTTTGCTCGATGCTATTGACCTATAAAGCGAGTGCGTTTGATGCCAAAGTTGTTGGCATTAAAGACGGTGACACCATTGTTGTATTTGATGGCACATCGAGCACCACGATTCGTTTAGCGGCCATCGATGCCCCTGAAAAGTCGCAAGCATTCGGTGAAGCGGCTAAAAAGGCCATGTCGTCGATTTGTTTTGGGAAAATGGCCACGGTCAATCCAATCAATACCGATCGATACAGCCGAACAGTGGCAGACGTGTTTTGCGCGGGCAAGAACGCGGGCGAATGGATGGTGTACAACGGGTTTGCTTGGGTGTACGACAGATATGTCTCAGGGCACATCCAATACTATGGTGCTCAGAAAATAGCCCGCGAGCAACGCAAAGGGCTATGGCAAGACAACAATCCGATTGCGCCCTGGGACTTCAGAGTTAAATAATTTACAAAACGGATGGCTTTTTTAGAAGCGACCTTTACTTTATCCTAATTAAAACACTTATGTACCAATTAAAATCGCATTATTTTCAGTTAATGGTGAATCAAAGTTATTTTGATAGACAGTCGTACATTTATTACCACGAGCTGACAGAAAAACTTTCGATTATAAGAAAAAAATGCATCGACAATCGTATAAGGCTTGAGCAGAAATATTTAAAAAATGGCAGCATCGACTCTAAAACCAAACTTTCTGGTCTTAGGGGCCTAAATGTGTGCATGAGCTCTTTACATTTGTCATTGACTTTCGTTTATAGGCATTTGCTATTTCAAAAGTGGTGGATATTAACCATCAATAATGCGCTATCAGACGAAGATAAAGTACGTCTTATTGAAGGCTATTTAGCTTCGAATAAACTCAGTTATGTAATTTCCCTGTTCTCTTCGGTTGAATCATTTATAAGAACTTTATTACGAGAGAAAAATCATGACATAAATAATAAAAATTTCAGAAGTTGCATTAACACACTTCTCTCAGAGGAGTTGACAACGCCAATTAAAGGTGGAATTCAAGTACTTGAGTTTTTTTCAGAAATTAGAAATACAATCCATAACGATGGGACTTACTATTCTTCAAAAAACAAAAGCAGAAATTTCAAGTTTAAAGACGAGACTTACACTTTTTCTAATGAAGTGCGCATTGATTTTGTAACATGGGAACTGTTGATTGAAATAACCGATTCAATTTTGTCAATTATGATAGAGATTTTAGATGATAAGAACTTTTCATAATAATTTGCTATAAACTAACCTTAGTTAGGGCTTTCAAAAAAAAATGATTTAGCAAAATTGTGTTAGACATTTTGACAAATTTGATCACATATTGCATGACTTGTTGTCCACATTTTACTTTTTTCAAACGAAGCGTTATCCAATTTAGTTATCAAGTTTGTACACTTCAGGATTTTACTTTTCAATTCACTACTGCCAACTAAAATATTGAATTCCGTATAAATACATCTATTACATGCTTTACTTAACTCATCCTCAAGACAATCGACTTGGAGGTTGACTTTGAATATTAATCCAGACTTTTTAAGAATTTCAATATTTTTCTTAAACCTATCCAACTCGGTTTGATTACCAGACTTGTCTGTGTCAACATACAACCATATTTGACCACCCTGATCTGCCCTCGAATTGACGGACACCTTTTAACGTAAAAAGAGAGGTGTCAAATGCAACGCAATCGTTACGATGACTCATTCAAAGCTGAGGCAGTGAGTTTAGCATTATCAGGAGAGCTGAGTTACGCGGAAGTGGCTCGAGATTTGGGTATAAACTACGGAACATTAACGAACTGGATTTATGAAACCATGAAGAATCCTAAAGCTGCCTCAACCAAAGGCCAAAGCCCAAGTCGCCAAGACTATCAAACATTAGAGCGTCAACTCAAAGCCGCTCATAAAGAGCTTGATTTGCGCAAGCGGGAGATTGAATTCCTAAAAAAGGCAAGCGCGTACTTTGCGAGCCTGAAACCGTAAAGTACGCAATGATTGGTCAGGACG
>NZ_SNZE01000038.1 GCF_004363775.1 Hydromonas duriensis | reverse complement strand
GACAAAGCCCAAGTCTACATGGAAGCCATCCGTCAACACGGACACCGCGCCATCGCAGCAGGCAACCTACGCGGCATCCAATCAGGCCACAGCCTATTCATCCGCAACAGCACCCACGAAGACGCTAATCGTGGTTGGATAGTACTCGGCACCACGCTACACGCCACAGAGACCTCACAAGAAACGCACAGCGACTCAAAATACAGCATCCACGTCGAGTTCACCCTGCACCCTGACAACGAACAAGTGCGCCCCGACCGTCGATTAAAGAAACCCGAAGCACGGACACAAACCGCCATCGTGGTCGGTCCCAAAGACAAAGAAGTATGGGTCGACCAATATGGGCGTGTCAAAGTGCAATTCCACTGGGACCGTTACGGCGCATCCGATGAAAACAGCTCCTGCTGGGTGCGTGTATCGTCACCCTGGCAAGGCACCAACTTCGGCGGCATCCAACACCCGCGCATCGGCCAAGAAGTCATCATCGACTTCTTGTCGGCCGATCCCGACATGCCCTTTGTCAGTGGCCGTTTAAGCAATCCCGACACCATGCCCAACTGGGAACTGCCCAGTCAGCTTGCCTTAAGCGGTTTCAAATCTAAAGAGATTGACGGCGCACAGAACAACCACTTGATAATGGACGACACACCCAAAGAAGTCCAAGTACAGCTCACCAGCGACCATCAACTGAGCCAGCTGAATCTAGGCTACATCACCCGCATACCTGATGTTAAAGGTCGAGCCGACTATCGCGGCCAAGGGTTTGAGTTACGCTCGGACGGTTGGGGCGCGATTCGCAGTGCCAAGGGTATGATGTTATCCACCTACACCCGAGCCACAGGCACAAGTCACGTCAAAGACATGTCTGAAATCGTCGGAGTGTTAAAAACAGCACACAATCAACACCACAGCTTTGCTGAACTGGCGATTGACCATAAAGCTGATGAACGGAGCATCGATGACACGGCACAAGCGGAGCTGTTGAATCAAAACCATGACATCAGTGGCGAAGCGCATCCAAAAGACAAAGCCAACGCTGCGATTGCCAAAGCACAAGCCATGACGGCACCTGACCCTAAAACGGGTGCGACTTGGAAGGTTAAAGGCGAGGGTGACGAATCTAAAGACGCTCAATCAGCAACTGAAACCGATAAAGACAAGTTCCCTGAATTGAAACAACCGCATTTGGTCTTGGGTAGCCCTGCGGGGATTGAGTTGGCAACACCTAAAACTGTTCACATTGCGAGTAATGCACACACAGCAATTACCACAGGACAAGACTTGAGCTTGTCGGTCGGTAAACGTTTGGCGGCTTCTGTATCTAAGGGCATTAGCTTCTTTACCCAAACACTGGGGATGAAACTGTTTGCGGCCAAGGGGAAAGTGGAGATTCAAGCGCAGAGTGATAACATCGAAATCATTGCGGATAAAGTGATGAAGTTGATTAGTGCTAAGGAGTCGATTGAGATTGCGGCGAAGAAGGAAGTTTTGATTACTGCAGGGGGCAGCTATATCCGCATAAATGCAGGTGGGATTGAAGAAGGAACCCTTGGTAGCTGGAAGGCTCATGCGGGTAGCCATAATTTGCCAGGGGAAAAACAAGTCAATCTCGCTTTGCCAGAGTTCTCTAATTTGAAAAATTATGACATTCAATTTGTATTTATAGATGATGAAGACAATCTGTACACTAATCATGACTATGCTATTTGGAATGAGAACGGTGATTTAATCATTAAAAGTAAAACTGATTCAGAGGGAAAAACAGAAGTTGTTTATTCGCAAGTACCAGAAGAGTTCACGGCAAAATTGCTACCGAAAGAGATGAAATGACTACTTTTTTTACAAGACTAAAAATAAACAAAAATCAATTAAGCAAAGCCCATCTTGCGCAACTAAAGGATCGTAAGATTACATATGATGTCTTTCTGTATAGTGATTATCAGACTCAAGAAACTAAAATCACATCTGCCACGCAACAATTTTTTTCAGCAGAAGGAGAAAGTTTGGCGAGATACCCTCTTGAGTCTAGATTTCCGAGTTGGGAAGATGGAGCTAAAGATGAAATATCTGCAGTTTGGATTGTTTATGCAGATGAAGGCAAAACAGTATTATGGCGAGGACAAGTAAAGGAGATGTTTCAAGAAGGTAGCAACAAATGGAATGTTCCGAATATAAAAAAATATACTGATGGTGTATCAAGTGCACAAAGTGACAAACCTAACACTAAAGAAACACGAGTACCAAGAATAAAATTTAGCCTGTATGCTAGGAAGGCTGGCTCTTTTGGTGTTGGAGAAACCCAAGTTGGTAGTATCGGTGGCATGGTCAGCCCGTCTAAGCCAAGTTTACATTTTACTCTAATGATCGAAGACCTATATTTCGGAATATGGGGGACTGATGGTCAGCCTTCTTCGAAGGTGGGAGGGAAGCTTATCTCCAATTTCTATACAGATTATCCAAAATTCATAGTTTTGAGGATTGATATAAAACCTCCTGCTGGTATGACAAGAGATGAATTTAAAAAACGCCTAGTGGCTAACGCCTATAAATTCCAAAGCTATAGCTTAGATTACTCTGTGCCAGATAATCTTGGCGGGTCTGTAATGGATCCTGGAGAATATAATAGCAGTTCTTATATCGCTGGATTATTAAACAGTGTTATGGGCTATGTTCCAAAAATAGTAACGCCAGGGTATCAAATCCCTGGTTGGGAAACACCTGTACCGTCTTCATTTTTTAGGGGCACATAGATGAAAAAAATTATATTTTCTTTTCTTTATTGTATGTCATTGTTATGGGCATTCCCATTGTATATCTATATAATAAGCACTTCTTTTATCCAGAATAATTCACTATTCTACGGCTTGGCTATGACATTTGCATTTCCAGTGGCGGTCATAATTGGTATGGTTTACTTCTATATAAAGGTTTTCAGGCATTTATTCACATGCATGGAATGCATTAAAGTGCTCGTTTTCATTACTTTTTCGTCTGTATTTTTAGTTGGTTCCCTTTTTTTTGGATATGGTGCAATACTATCAACATTTGGCGAATGAAAGTAGGGGGTGAGAAACATGCTTAGCCAAAAAACGCTCCAATGAACCAACGCTTCAGGTCACTGTAGAAAAAAGACGTAGCCCCCTTTATGAAGGGTGCGGCCGATGACATTAAGACTCAAGTTAAAGAATCACAAAAAAATGAAGACGTCGGACACCATATTGATTTAACAACGATAGACGACTTAAAAAAATTAAATTGGCTTCGAGCAATTGTGAATTGTGGGTCAGATCAGAAAATTGTGATTGATACTCAAAAACAATCACAGCTAAGGCGTTATACTTTGCATTAAATTAAAGGCAACATATGAAGTTAACTTGGCTTGAGGTTGCCAATTTAGTTCTGAAATTGTGTTAGTTTTAAACGGAAAAGAAAAAATGTCATATCCAGTAGCTCGCCTAGGCGACACTTCAGACCACGGCGGTAAAATCATCACGGCCTCGCCGACATTCAATGTGGGCGATGTACCTGTCGCTCGAATTGGCGATATTTTAGACTGCACTGAGCATGGTCAAAATCCAATCGTGAGCAGCCTCGTGCCTCAATCTCAAACCATGGGGCAGGCTCTTGCGCATGTGGGTTCTAAAACAGCATGTGGCGCGACCATTACAACTGGTTGCGAGACGTTTAAGATTGGCTAATCGCTCATACTGAGCTTGAGCAAATTTGGTCTGTCGTTCAAGTTGTTAGCGACATGGCTAAATCGCCTTAAGTTTTCTTTCTTCGGCCAGGATTCTGTAAACCGTAGCTTCACCGACATTGAGTTGTTTGGCAATCACTGCTTTAGTAAAGCCATCATGACTCAAGCGCAAGATAGACAAGCGTTGCTCATCAGAAATAGGCTTTCTACCACGGTATTTACCATCGGCCTTAGCTTTGGCAATGCCCTCGCGTTGACGTTCAAGCATCATTTCACGTTCAAACTGTGCAATACTTCCCAGGACATTTAAAATCAATTTTGCTGTCGGCGTTTGGGTATCCAAACCCAAATTCAAGATTCGGACAGTCACGTTCTTACTAGATAGGCCGTCAATGATTGTCATCAAGTCACGCATCGAGCGAGCCAAACGGTCTAGCTTAGTGACAACAAACACATCACCATCACGCGCGTATTCTAAAGCTGCTTCAAGTTGAATGCGCTTAGATTGAGATGAAACTTGCTCTTGAAATATCTTAGTGCAACCGACTGATTGCAGCTCTTTGATTTGGGCATCGAATCCAGCTTGCTGTTCGATGGTCGATGTTCGAGCATAGCCAATAATCATAAAAGACACTCAATAGGATTAAAGATACTATGATAGCACTACTATCATAATTAAAACATGACTTATGTGGGAGTGTTTTTCATTAAAATCGGAGCTATCACTGAAGCAGGGGCTATTGATAGCTCACTAATTTGAGAAATCGGTAAATAGCCTTGACATCTTATGAAATGATAAAAATTTGAGAGTAATCGATTTACGTATTATTATTTTTAAGTATAGAGGAAATTTTATCATTCACCATCTTTTCAACATCGCTATTGTTTTTAACAGCATCATTGAATGTGTCTATCAATTCCTTTTTGTTTGTTTTGACTAATTCAGCCATGGCAAAAGAGTAGGCTTCCTCCATCTCTTGATCGTTAAAAAAGAATTCGTTATTTAATGAACCTATTAAAATTAAAAAATGTTCAATAATGCAAAAAAACAACCAAATATGGCCATTAAACCACTCGTCATAATCTTTGGTTGATTCAATTGTTTTATCAAAAAAGAAACTTATTTTTGTAGAGTGTAATTTGGTTTGTTCATCTCTTGTGGCTTGAGCATAGAACTTAATTCCACTTGGATTTGGATGAAGAAGTAGACTCAAATCGTGATAAGTTGAACCGTAAGGAATGTATGAGCAGTCTTTATCTAATTTGGTTACTAAAGTATTAATATTTGTCACTGTGTCGTCTGTCTTTTTTGAACGATCTTCATTTAGCCCAAGGAACGTTTTATGATATTCTGTATCTGAATTAAACTTATGAAGTAATGCGTTCGTTTCTATTTGAGAGCGCATAGCGTTTACAAAAGACGTAGCATTATATGGAGTTAGGCTTGCGAGAATCGTTCTAATATTTTCATTTGCTTTTGAAAGTAAAAAATTAAATATTTGCCGATAAACTGCTACATAATTACTACCGCGTAGAACTTTTAAATAATAATGAGCGTGAATTTCTTTGAAATAATACTCAAAATATTTTCTTTCGTTTTTTTTAAGTTTCTTGTTTTTTACTAATCGGCGCCAGTTAGCAAAATAGGCATAAGATATAATAAATTTTTCTGATGATTTTAACTTATGATATAAGTGGTGTGGGTAAACTTCAGGAAATTCAATCTCTGTATTATTGCTATTTTTTAGCATAATTCTTCATCTTTCATTAAATTAAAATCGGTATAGGAAAACGCTCAAGACTGGTATCTAAGGATTTTAATTGCCCTATAAATTTTCCAAATTGAATCATGATTTGCTTATGAAACAATGCTGATACTGACGTTGAATAAGTAGCCTGTTCCGTTGTTGAGTTTTTCGAATTTTGTGGTGCCCCTTTATTATTCAGTCTTTATATTTTTGTCCACTAGCTCTCGCAAAACGGAACTCATTGTTCTTTTATTTTTAAAACAAAATGTTCTAAGACGAAGATGTAGTTCGGGTGACAACTCGACCGTTACACGTTCAAGTTTTTCATCTGTCTCAGAGATAGCTTTTAAAGCGGCTGCTTTTGAGCTTGATGGACGTCCAGCGGATAGGCCTAGTTTTTTACTCATTTTATAAAATCCTAATTTTAGACTTTTACAATATTAAAAAATTATAATTTTATCAAGTTTAAATATTATAAATTTATAATATTGGTGATTTCATTTGTTAGCAAGCTCACTTCGTGCGCTGCTTCGCCATCAGGTTCTAAGTCCATAACTGTTTCACCGCTTGCTGCGCTGCTGGGGTAAGATACACGCTGATAAATCCTATGGTCTAATACAGGTAAGCCGTAGCCGTTTAGTGCATCTTCTACTTCATTCCCAATTCGAGTACCGCGTATTACACGAGAAACGACAAATGCAGCTTTTAAACGTCCATCTGTGACTTCAATTCTTTGTTTAACTAGGTCTACCAAGTCAGCCGCAGCCCAAATGTCATAAGGTGATGGTTGTACTGGTATTAAAACAAAATCAGCAGCTTTGATTGCTGAAACTGCCAAATCGGCAGCTTGTGGTGCACCGTCAATCACAATGAAGTCTTGAGCAGCCAAGCCTTTAATATCTCTCTCAATGGTTGGTCTGTCTATTCCAATTACTTTAAGAGATTGTTCATCACGAACGGCTGCCCAATCGCGTGCGCTTCCTTGAGGGTCTGAATCGACTAATGTAACGCTGTAACCTTTTAGCTCAAGTGACTTAGCCAAATGAGTAGCGATGGTGGTTTTACCTGAACCGCCCTTTTGATTTAATACTGCAATGACTTTCATTATGCCCACCTTATAAAATTAGAAAATTATAATTTTATAAAATCATATTTTTATAAAATTACAAAATGAAAAATCTACTCTGCGCTTGATTCAAAAATATCAAGAGTCTTGCTGTCCCGTTTGGCGGAGTCAGCAGCGTCGCGCTTTGCCACACTATTTTCAATTGTTTCTTTCATGCTGGTAATTCTGTACTCTTTGATGAAAGCTAAACGATTACCATTAAATAGGTAATCTATGTTTAAAAAGTACATTCCTGGCTCAACAGATTCAGCAATAAAGCCTTTGTCTATAAGTTCAGCCATCCCACGAAAAAACGTAGCTCGACTGATTGGTGTTATGTTTTGTTCAACACTCATAAAATGGAGATACAATCGGTCGCTGCCTGGTGATTCCTGTACTGCATGATAAATGACTTCAAAAACTTTAGCACCTGCAGACGTTAATCCTTGAAACGCCTTAACGCCATTGATGTATAGTTTTACGAATTTCGTTTTATCAACCTCGATGATTTCATGAAAACCTGCTGGAGCTACGGTTTCACCTGATTCAGAAACCACCATGAACTTATCGCCCTTTTTATTGCTCAAACGCTTTGTACCAGTTTTGCTGTTGGATAAAGCATCTGGGAGAAAAGGATTCTTTTCATATTTCGCCGCTCCACGGCGGCTCTGTATAGGTTTTGCCACTTTAACTCCTGTCTTGGTATCAAATAGAGATATGTTATTGATACTTATAGTATCACGCCCTGAGACAAAAAGTCTTAATTTTATGGCTCAAAATGAGATAAATTTTTTAATGTACAAAATCACGAGGATGAAATTTTTTTATACACACTTTCTATGGTCTCGTTTTTGTGTCTGCAATTGAGACTTTAAGTCTCCAAACCTGAGACTTAAAGTCTCAGAACCTGAGACTGTGTTTCCTTATTTCATGCGGGTTTGAGGCATTTTGCTTCTTATATCTTTAAATGGCCAAAAATTCATATGATTTAAACAACTTATAGTGGTTTTAAAGATTCAAATTCTTAAACTTATTTAAAGCCCTTTAGGGCTTAATTTTGAGCTCCAGAATCGCTGTGGGTAAGTGTGTGCAACCTGTTGGCAAGTTGTGGGCAACCCGATTTATGGTTGTCCATAGCTTGTCAATGGGTTGTGCACACGTTGTCGCCGTATTTTGGCGACATATCCATAGCACGGTTAGTTAGCCATGCTAAAAGTTGCTACGGTCGTGAACGACCGCAAAACGCAATAAATAACCCCGTAACGGTTTAATAAGAGTTGCACGACCGCATAGGCGGTCGTAAACGCAATTGATGGTTTGTGTAGGGGCTTCGCCAGCCCCTCTGGCCGCTTATGCGGCCATTCACCCCGCAGGTATTTAAAACAACATCGGATTACCTGGGTGAAAATCCGAGCAGGCATAGAAAAAACCCTTTATAGCGTTGTGAATGGGCTAAAAAGGGCTTTTATCTCGTTTCCGAGGTTGTACGGTCATCGGCTCCTCAGCCTGTACCGTAGGTTAATTCTAAAGCATTTTGACCTTTATTTGTTAGCTGATGATTTATACCTATTCTAATTAGTTCGCAATTTTGTTTGCACAATCTAAGTTATATGATTTTCATATAATTGAAGTTATCAGAGTAGCTGAAGTTTTAAGTTCTAGTAGCTATCACATTAGCAATGCTGTACTAAAGCGCTTTGACCTTTATTTGTTAGCTGATGATTTATACCTATTCTAATTAGTTCGCAATTTTGTTTGCGCAATCTAAGTTATATGATTTTCATATAATTGAAGTTATCAGAGTAGCTGAAGTTTTAAGTTCTAGTAGCTATCGCATTAACAATACTGTACTAAAGCGCTTTGACCTTTATTTGTTAGCTGATGATTTATACCTATTCTAATTAGTTCGCAATTTTGTTTGCACAATCTAAGTTATATGGTTTTCATTAATTGAAGTTATCAGAGTAGCTGAAGCTTTAAGTTCTAGTAGCTATCACATTAGCAATGCTTTACTACTTCAATATACATATATAAAAAAGTTGACAAGCTGTTCATAATCGTCTATAATTGTTTACATTCTGACGGCCGTTTGATTGTACCGTAACGAACGTTACTTGGTTTTTTTGGTAAAATGTTTTCAGGATAAAAAACAGCACGCAAAAAATCGCGTGCTGTTCGGTGCACAGAACCAATTGCAGTTGGTTCTGTGTGTCAATGCTGTTACCTACTATTGCATTGACTGAGGGATTCATAAGAGAGTAAAACGTTTTTATTATACATCCCAAACATAGGCCAGCCAAGTTTTTTTGGTAATAGTGGGCATGACACCTTTTGTTAGGGGGTTAATATGACAACATGTAATTGTCCGTCATTTAAGCCTGTAAAAGTTCGTTCGTATGTTCGTATCCGCTTCGGCAGAGTAGAATGTGTGTGTGAGCATTGCAGACCATATCCTAATCGTTAATTAGGATAAAGAGGCGCGCTATAAAAGTGCGCCTCTTTTCACGTGAAAAAATAGCGCATTGCTACCACTGGGGCTAGGGCTATTGATAGCCTCGGAATTGACGCAATTTGCCTATCACACACGTTAATTTTGCTTTTTGATAGCCCATTTATCAGCACATCAAAGGCTCTAATGATAGTCAATCGACTGTCAAGGCCCTTGACAAGATCGACCAAAGTTTTACATTTTTGGGGGATGGGCAAAATTGCCTAGGTTGGCTCAGGAAAGTTTAGATCTTTGCGGTCGATGCAAAACATAAATCCTTGATTTGTGACTACATTGGGACTACAATATCATCTACTATTCATCACTTAACACAGGAGAAAGTCATGGGAATTGCAGACACTTATGTCCGTGCACGAATCGACACGCGTACCAAAGAACTGGCTACAGATGCACTTGAAGCAATGGGTTTGTCCGTGTCTGATGCGATACGCTTGTTGATGATTCGTATTGCTGAGGAGCATCGTTTGCCATTTAACGTTAAAGTACCCAACGCAACAACTCGTAAAGCCATTACTGAACTCGAATCAGGGAAAGGCAAGCGTTTGAACTCAGTAAATGACTTGATGGATGACCTTCATGCGCACAATTGACCGCTCAACTGTGTTTAAGCGAGATTTTAAGAAGCATGGCGAAATTGAGGCTGCATTGATTGAAGTGCTCTACAAACTTCTCAACGATGAAGTTTTGCCTGAGAAATATCGTGACCACTCTTTGACGGGTGATTGGCTTGGCTATCGTGAATGCCATGTCAAGCCTGATTTGCTGTTGATTTACAAGCAGTCTGATGAAAATACGTTACGTTTGGCGCGACTCGGTTCACACAGCGAGCTGTTTTAAAACCCTTAACGTACTTTATAATCCGTTTTCTGTCGTGCCCCCTAATGATAGTCAATCGACTGTCAAGGGGCTTGACAACTCAAACCGCTGTCAAGGCCCTTGACAAGCAAAGTCCCTACCAATAATCCTGCCGATGGTAGTCGAATTCGTCCTCGTCCTCCTCCTCAACGGTCGGGATTCCAGGCCTCCTTACTTTTATGGTTTCTTCAGGTAAAAACTGCATGGTAACGGAATCGAACGGCGCAAAGTCCATTTCAAAATCTCGCGTTTCATCCCCCATCAGTCGCCACCACCCGTTCTTATTGCTAATCAACCGATGAACCCCTTGCACAATCCGCTTTTTGTGGTCGATACGATAACCGCGTTCATCCCGCTGTTGAACGTCATAAATAAACACGGTTTTGGCTTGACCGAACGTCAGGCGTTCCTTGATGCCTTGTTCCACTTGCAAGGGATGCAACCACATCGAAATACTCGTATTTGAGGATTTATAACGCTGAATGGCCGATGTGAGCATCTTGTTCATCTTCCTACCCGTCTTGCGGTACGATTCGCACTCAATGAAGCGCACAGGCAACTCATTCGCGAGGAAATGGTCGCGGATAGATTCATCCCATACCACGCCATCGGGTACTTGCGCCATCTTGTTCGACTTCTTCAGCTCACGTTCATTGATGTACCTAAACTCATGAGGCTGACGATGGCCGCTATCAAAATACGCTATTGAATCGTAAAAGTCCTGCATCTTCTGCGCATGGGAGACAATCAGAAACTCATTAATCATGAAGTCATGAAAGTAGTTGGACGCTGGAAACCACGTCCCATTCTCAACCTCGCCCCACTGCTCCGCACCGATGCACGAATAACCATGTTGCCCCATCCAACGCGCCCCACGCTTCGACAGAGCCGCAATCGTGCCACCGAGCCGCTCAATCTTGCGCTCAAGCAATAACCCGTCTTTAATCGCCGTCTTGATGAACCTAAACGCACTCACCCGTTGAGCCTCGACACTCTGTCGCGGCCAGCCGAGAACACCCAACTGCCGAACCGTTAGCCACTTATGGTTATAAATCGCCAACAACAACCGAATGCGGTTTCGCTCCTGCTCAACCTTGCCATCGGTTTTACCCTTACGGCTGAAATCCAACAACATAACCCCTCCAAAATAACGAGCACCAAAATTGGTTCATGCGGAAACAATTATAACCAAAATTGGTTTTAATGCCCCATAAAAGAACGCTTTACGAATAGACCCCTGCTACAATACCAGCTACTGGAAAAAAAGTAAAATACCGCGTTTTTGGGGTTGCTACAGATGCAAAAATGAAGGGTTGATTGAGTGTTGCTACAGCCTCCGCCTTAAGGCGAATGCTTGCGCCTCCCTCGGCGCACCGTAAATACTTGCTTCGCACCGCTAGGGCGGCCGTATTTACTCAAATTTCTGCACGAAATTTGTGCTTGAGTCGTTGCCTTACAGTGCGCTAGCGCACTTCCAGCGCGTACATAAATGTACGCTCGGAGGTCGCCTTTTACTGCTTCGTGGCGATGCCACTACGCGGACGGCTTCCCCCGTTTCGGGCTACGTTCGGTGCCTGCTACTACGTACCATGCCCCCAACTTGTTTTTGCTAACGCAAAAATCGGTCTGAACGACCGACCACGCAACGAGGGAAGCCGTCCGCTTTGCGTCCTAGGCGACGGGGCAAGCCCCCCAAAGCCGACCGATACGCTAGGGCGTATCTTGTCCTGCGTGACGCATTGCAAGCAATGCTACTTGTCCATCGTCTTTGGCTCCCCCCAGTCCCTCGGCGAGGCCTCGGGATGTTCAAGCTGGACGCTTGAATACCGCAAGCGGCTTAACACCACTGTTGGGGCAAATCAAGTGATTTTGTAAACCCAAAAGCCTCAACCACGCATACTCAACACACCAATTTGCAGTAGCTCAAACAACACATCCACTATAATTAAGCCCAAATCCAACCCATACACATTGCACTGCAAACATGAGCTCACCCAAACAACCTGCCAAACCAGCGGCACGTAAACCCAAGAAGTTCACCCCCATTCACCAATGGACACCCGAGCAAATCGCCTTGCTCGGACAAAAGACTGACACCGAAGTGGCCTCCCTATTGGGGCTGTCCAAAGCACAAGTACAACACAAACGCAGTCTACTGGGCATCCCACCCTTACACCAACGCAACAAAGTCAACTGGACCCCCGCACAACTCGCCGCCCTCGGCACCATGTCCGATGTTGCCCTGTCCAAACAAATTGGTATCTCCATCGACAACATTGCCTACATGCGCCAAAAGCTCGGCATCCCCGTCGCTCAAAACTACCGAGACAAACAAGTTCAACTCATCATCGAAAGGGTGCAGCGCATCTGCGCCGACAAAGGCGGCCTCCTACTCGACGGCCCCGAGAACTACACAGGCTACGGTGGTAAGCTCCTCGTTCGTTGCGACAAAGGCCACCAGTTTCGAGCCACCTCACAAAACCTATTCTCCGGATCATGGTGTCTCACCTGTGCGCGTATGAAACGACGCTTATACAGCCTCGTTGACCTGCAAGAGTTCGCGCAAAAGCGAGGCGGACGCTGTTTAAGTCAACACTACAGCGCAGCAGAGAACAATCCGCCTGAATGGGAATGTCATCGGGGCCATCGCTGGCGTGAGCAGTTCAATTATGTCCAACGACTGGTCAA
>NZ_SNZE01000037.1 GCF_004363775.1 Hydromonas duriensis | reverse complement strand
CTGTATTTCTTGGCTTTCATCGTAGTATTCCTTTTCTTGTGAGTTTAAGGACTTTTTTCTACTTTGATTCGCTTTTATTTTTTGGGATGATTACCCTTGGTTTTCCTCAAAGCACACTCGCTACACATACTGAAGCTCGTGCAGTTAAACAAATACCTTTGAAGCCTGGCGATAATATGACAATTGATGGGCAATACCCGCCTTGTCCTTCGTGTCAGGGAAAAATGCGAAAGACTGCGGAGGGAAGTGGAGCAACGATAAACTATAATTGGCCAGAAAATGGTGTGATAAAAACTAAATCTTGGCCAAAGAAATAATGAGGACATAATGAATTTTTTAGCAGAGCAAATATCGTGTTATGTTGAGGATGATGTTCGTGTTGTGTCGTTTGCTGTAGGGAAAGCAGTAGACCCAGATACTTATATTATTCTTTCAAAAACAGAGTTCGAAGAGGATGACGATAATTTTGGGGTCTATATTGAGTCAAGTTTTGGTATCACTGGCTATGATTTAGTTAGACTCAAAAATTTTAGCAATAGCACGGTTGCTTTTGAGGTTCGCACAGCTATCTCTCACCCCTACAAAGACTTAATTATTCACTTGCCTGAGGATTCCCCAGAGATACTAAGCAGTTTTTTGACTAAAATTTTTGAAAGCAAGTAACATCATGTGAACCAAAATGAGGCTAGGGATGCGTTTCTTTTTAGAATGCTTAGTTGTGGATTTTCAAATAAAGTAAGCCAAATTTCAAACTGGAAAACAGAAAAGGGGAGGCTTCCAAAACCGTAACCAACTTATATAAAAGAAGGAGATTCTATGGAAGAAATTTCAATTCCGAATCCAAACGAATTACTCAAGCTGTCTCAGTCTCTCGCTTTGCTAGATGCGATAATTTGTCCAGAATGGGAGTATAGATACTTTAGTTTTAACAGCAAATGGTCATCTAGCGAGAAAATGGCTTCTATGCGTGACGGGGAAGGTAGCGATTATTTTATTCTGTGGGGGCCATCTTATTGTGCAATTAAAGCTAAGTACTCTGACTCTAGTAACGAATATGTTGCAAAGTTCGAACCATCTATAAATGTGCAAATGCCTGACGAGCTAATCGTTCTATTTGTTAATGAGTTGGCATTTTCAATGCAAGACGCATCATTTATCTATTGGTATGATTTTACTAAGCATTTTTGGATTAAGGCTTTGGTTGAAAAACAAGGAGAAGATGGTTCCATAAAATTACTCCAATGGTTCATCAACTCTGCTTATACATACAAAGAATGGGCTGACGATTATTACGAAATCAGTTTGGACTTAGAGATATGTAAAAAAATCTTCGATCACGCCCCATTAACAGAAACTGAAGTGAAAGCTATTAATAAAGACATTGATTTCTCTTTACTTTCAAATGAAATAAGTGAGATAGGTTATCCTCCTTTACTAGATTCTTAAAACTTTTCCAAAAAAATTGATAGTGATAGCGCTGGGTGGGAATCCACCTATGGCCAACGCCAACAGGTCAATGCGCATACGGGGCAACTTGAACAGGCGTTTGATAACAGCCGCACCACGCATTACATTTATGAGCCGAACTCGTTTGTACCGATGATGCAGGCCGTTAGCAACGGCAGCATTCATCTACTGCCTACGCCTGATTATCAAACGATGATAAAAACCTTATTAAATTTTTAAAATTCCATTTTAAAAATTGGCGATTTAATTTACTGGTAAATGATTATTTGCGTCTGACTTCCTCCAAAAAATCAGCTCATTAAGGGGAATTAGGGGGACGAATCAACAGCTATTCCCCGCTCTTGTATACGCATAAACTCAATGTTATCAAGGTTTACAAGACCATTTTCCCCAATTCCCCCAATTCCCTCAATTCCCTCAATTCCCTCAATTCCCTCAATTCCCCCCGCAAATCAGCATAGTGAGACTGATAACTAACATTGCAGTTGTGACGAATATATTTTTCTGCGTTTTTAGGGGCTTATGAAACATGGAAAAAAGCATGGGGGTCGGCAGGTAAATCGAATATTTTGCGTTAGACCTTAGCAGTGATGGTTTCACCTTGTTTTTGTAGCTTGCCAAGATAGTCCGCCCAATACTGCATCATCTTGATACGAATTGGTAAATGCTCGGAATGGTCGTATGCGCCCTCTACTTGACTACGTGGGACGTGAGCCAGTTGTAACTCAACCGCATCGGGGTTAAAGCGCAAGACTTCAAGGGTTTCTTTTTCACCCATGCTATTGATAACATGGGTGAGCACATAATCCGACTTTAGAAACGTGGAGGCGACACCTCTAAAACCATGTCCCGTCATGCGACTGTGATAACCCATGCGGTACAGTGCATAAAGAATGGTATTGTTGCTCATGGTTTTACCTCTTAAGTTTTGGCTAGGGAATAAATACTCATTGTGTCCACTGAGCTTATGTAACTCTTTTAGAAGTTGAACGGTTTGGCGTGACAGCGGCACAATATGAGGGCGTGGCAGCTTCATACGCTCTTTGGGGATTTCCCATACCGCATTGTTGTAATCAATTTCAGACAGTGGGGTATCGAGTATGTAGGGTGGTATTTCGCTCCAAGGTGTTTCAATCAGCTCTTTTGTTCGGACAAAAGTTAAGGACATTAAGCGCAAAGCAAGACGAGTGAGTGCATTACCGTTATAGGTATCAATATCCTGTAACAGTTTGGGCATTTCACCAATTTTTATGCGTGCTTGGTTAATGGCAGGAGGCACTGTGATGATGTCAGAGAGCTTAACCATACGTGCAGGGTTTTGTGTGGCGTAACCAAAAGTGAGCGCATAGTCAAATACTTGACCGCATTTCACGTAGGCTTTTTCAGCCATGTTAAGTGCACCGCGTTTAGCAACACCCTCAACAAGGTGAACAATGTTAAGAGTAGTTACATCATTAATAGGCTTATGACCGATGGATGGAAAAATATCTTTTTCTAATTGACGCATCGCCCTATCAGCATAAGTCGAGTCACGGCCTTTTTGCCAACGTTCAAACCACAGTAATGCAACGGCTTTAAAAGTATTGGTTTGAGCAATGATGGCGTTTTGTTTTTGTTGGCGGCGTTCTGTACTGGGGTTTGTACCTTGGTCTAGCAACTCACGCGCTTTGTCACGAGCAATGCGGGCCTCTTTAAGAGAAACCGCAGGATAAATACCCAATGACAGCATCTGTTCTTTACCGTTATATTTGTAACGATAACGCCAGCGTTTTGAGCCGTTGGGTTCAATAAATAGGGATAAACCACCCCCATCCGTTAATTTAACCGTTTTATCCGAGGGTTTAGCATTTTTGATGGCAGTGTCGTTTAAGAGTTGTTTCATGCAGGTTTGAGCTTTATAGTGGGTAAGAGTTTGTACTGATTTATTTCTTACCCTCAAAATTACCCGCTTTTATTATGGCTGTCAATGTATCCATTGAAGCTCACTGACAAACAAAAACCCCGTAAACCTTTAAATTTACGGGGATTCTGTTTACATCGGATGGCATTATAATTCAATATGGTGGAGGTGGCGGGAATCGAACCCGCGTCCGCAAATCCTCTACGAAGAGTTCTACATACTTAGCTTAATTTTTTAAACTTTAGCGGGGCTTGCATCAATTAAGCTAACGCTTAACCCGCGATTGACCTTGAATTTAAACCACATTTAAGTCACCCAAATGCAGTCGGTTCTTTGTAAATGACGCTGAAATCCAAGCCAAAGACAACTCGGTACAGCGGCTAGCGGCAATTAAGCTGCTAATGCGAACGTTTTATCGTTTGCGTTTAGTTTTTTTCAGTTGTATTTACGAGGTAGCTGATCCTCGGTATGCCCTCGTCCGCTTTGTAACCCACGTCGAAACCAGGTCACCCCCAGACAGCTGGCATTTTAACACAGCTTAATGAATAACGGCGACTCTTGATGAATAAGCGGTTGGCTTTGAGCCGATTCGTTCTAAAATACACGCATGAATACTCATCAAATACATTTAAACAAATTACTTATCATTGGTTTAGGCGATGTGGCGCGGCGTGCGCTGCCCGCTCTTGAGAGAGATTGGCGTGTATGGGCGACTCAACGCCAAATTGTACCTTTAAAAAAGGTGACATCGATTGTATGCGATTTGGATGATGCAAATTTTGATATGTTGCCAAAGAGTGCGCAGGCGGTGCTGTACACGGCCCCTCCGCCCCATGTCGGGCGTTGTGATACGCGCTTGGCGGCGTTGCTCTCGCATTGGCTGGCTCATGGCGGCGCACCGCGACATTTGGTTTACATCAGTACTTCAGGCGTATATGGCGATTGTGCAGGCGCATGGGTTGATGAAACATGCCCTTTGAATCCCGAAAGTGAGCGAGCCGTGCGGCGGGCGGATGCTGAACGTCAATTGATGGATTTTGCCAAAAGGCATGGCATGACGTTGACCATTTTGCGTGCGCCAGGCATTTATTCATTGGAACGGCTGCCGCTTGAACGCTTGCGTCGAGGGTTGCCCGTACTGAATGAGGATGAAGATGGTTTTAGCAATCATATTCACGCCGATGATTTGGCGATGATGTGCGTTGCCGCTTTAGCTCAACCGAGTGGAATCAAGGTTTACAATGCAAGCGATGACTTACCACTAAAAATGGGGGATTGGTTTTGCTTATTGGCAAAAGCGGCTGGGCTACCTGCCCCACCTCGCATGGAGCGAACAGCTTTAGAAGCTGCGTTACCGCCAATGCAGTGGAGTTTTGTGCGCGAATCTCGACGGCTGTCGAATGAAAAAATAAAAAATGAGTTGGCTGTGCGTTTACGTTACCCGTCAGTCAAGCACTTTTTAGAAATGAATATGCCGTTGACTATCGAAGACATAAAGAACAAATAAAATCGACAACAGGGAGGCTAAAAATGAAAGAAACTATAACAACAGGATTTAATACGCTTGTATTACAAACCGATGAATGCGTAGGTCGCACTTCACAATACGCTGTCACCTAGATTTGCCCCTAGATTGGAGATTTTATGCGCTTATATTTGAACGACACATCGCCTTTTGCCCGCCTTGTATTGGTCACCGCTTTAGAGGTTGGAGTAAAGGATATGGATTTGATTTGGATTGACCCTTGGGCGTCCCCCGAAAGGCTGCTGGCACTGAATCCATTTTCCACCATCCCTACGCTTAGACTAAACGACGATACAGCTCTGTACGAAAGTTTAATAATCTGCGAACATTTGATTGCGACTGCCGAACCCACACGTTCGGCGTTGACACACACCGAATACGGCAATCCAGCTGCACTGCAACAACTTGCACTGGGCAAGAGTCTGATGGAGCTTTCTTTTCGTAAGGTCATCATGGAAAGATTCGCCTCTGACGCATCGGGTAATATTTTATTGGAACGCGCTCATGCCGCCTTGGTACGCGCCTTGAGTGGTCTCGATGCGCTTCTGGAAAAACAACCGAGCATACAGCACGCGAGTGTGAATCTCCCTAATATGTGTCTGGCGGTGGCGGTGGAATATGTGCGATTCAGATTGAACGATGTATTCGACGCGCATGTCGGTCAACATGCGCTGACTTGGTTGAGCGCTTGGCATGCCCGTTCATCGTTTGAGTGTACAGCGCCCGAGAGACTCAAAGTACAACCAGCGAGCATCTTAGAGTTGCGTAGTGACTCAGTTTAAAACACTCGCCTGTGGCAGCGCGAATCGTTTTCTCAGCCAACGTATGGGCGCGCCCACCACGGGTAATTTTTGCAATAATTCTTCAGCCGCATCCCAATAATCACGATGCAAAACCACCAAGCCATCGTCATTAAACACAAAATGCGAACCACCCACAATCTGATACAGCCGCCCTCTCAACTCAAATTCAAACGTCCATGTCACAAATGCTTGCTGGTGCTGGATGATGCGCTGGTCGATTAAAAAGCGGGGATTGTTTGTGGTGGTAAACATGTGGTCAAAGATAGAAACAATATTTGCCACGCCGATGACGTCATTAAAAGGGTCTTTAAAGCGTGCATTGACCGCATAAAAATCCCCAGCTTGGCACACAGTATGGGCTTGCAAGCCGCTGTACCATGCCAGTAAAGCATGCAATCGTTGTTGCATCAAATCGTCTGTTGTTTTCATTTCGGTTGCACCAGTTGAGCGAGTAAAAAAAAGCGTAAGCGATACGGCAACAACTGCAATATTTTAAGCAGTTGGGTAAAGCGTCGCGGGAAGTGTATTTCAAATTGTCCTCTGCTCAAACCTCGCCAAATCGCCAGTGCTGCTTGCTCTGGCGTTTGCAAGGCGGGCATGGCAAATCTATTTTGCGCCGTGAGTTGGGTTTTGACAAAACCTGGGTTTATCAAATACACCGCTAAACCTTGGGGGTGTAAATCAGTGTATAAAATTTCAGCCAAATTAATCAAAGCCGCTTTGCTGGGGCCGTATACGCTGGCATTGGGCAGGCCCACAAAGCCCGCCACGCTAGCGACTAAAGCAACGCCACCATGCCCTTGCGCCATCAAATCGGGCAATACAGTGGCTAAACCGCTGTATACGCTGCCCAAATTAATTTGTAGGGTTTGAGCCGCAACGGCAGGTTCAACAGCCCAGCTTCGTTCGGGGCGATAGTCGGCTGCGCAAAATACGATTAAATCAACACCGCCCCAGCGCGACACAATGCTGGCGTATGCCTTCGACCACGCAGCGGTATCGAGCACGTCAAAAGGCAGCACCAAGGTCTGCTTATGCCCTGCCGCCACCGCTTCTAATTGAGGTTGGCGTCTGGCGGTCAAAATAACCTTTGCGCCTGCACTTAAAGCGTGTCGTGCTAAAGCTGCGCCGATGCCGCTCGACGCACCAATCAACCAAATGCGCTTGTCGGTCCAATCTTTGATGGGCGGATTGAGAGGAGGCCACATGATTATTCTCTTTTCTTGAAAAACAGCGTCACTTGACCCAGCTCAAAACCAAATTTCGTCATTTTGGCTCGGTTCAATAACGTGTGTGCGTCCATTAAAAACATCCAATCGTCAAACTGCACTTCGTAAGTACTGCCGTCAACAGGCAACAGCATGGTGTAATTCCAGTTCAACGCATTACCTGCGATTTGACCAATCGCCTCACCTTTGACATCAGCTGCTGTTCCGCGCCACGAGCCATCGGCCGCTTGCTTTAAAGTCCAAACCCGTTGTTGCTTTGTACCGTCCGCGTAGTCAAAACGCTCATCTAACACCAGTTGTTCATTTTGGTACGTCCCTGTAATTTCGACATGGAAACGCTTAACCACTTCGCCATTGCGTTTTTGAAACATGCCCCACGCATCGGTTTTACCGACAAAATATTGCACCAAGTCCAATTTGGGTTCAGCTTGCTGATATTGACTCACCTCTGGAGCGGCGCACCCAAACAACAAACCCGCCATAACGGCCAATAATATTTTTTTCATCACAACTCCAATCACAGTGAACACAGCCATCTATTTTTAAAATCAACCTCTACTTAACCAAGCTCAACCACCGAACGAACCTCACTCCTTTTGTAATAAAAATTGAATAACGTCTGTTCTACCCTCATCAAAACCGACCTCACAGTATGAAAAATACAAACGCCAAATCCGCATAAATCGTTCATCTAAGCCCAATTGACTAAAGGCAGCCTTTTCTTTTTCCCAAGCGAAACGCCAACGGCGCAAGGTTTCTGCATAGTCGCGACCAAAATGATATTGATTGATGTTTTTTAAACCAGCGGCTTGAGCATGTTGATTAAAACGTTCTGGGCTGGGCAACATGCCACCTGGGAAAATGTATTGTTGAATAAAATCAGGTGTGCTGCGATAACGCTCAAAAACTGACTCTTGAATGGTGATGCTTTGCACCATGGCTTGCCCTCCCTGCTTTAAACGCGCAGCCAATGTTTTGAAGTATTCAGGCCAAAACCTTTCGCCCACCGCCTCCACCATTTCGATAGAGACCACCGCGTCGTATTCGCCTTGTACGTCCCGATAATCACACAACGCCAACTGCACCAATGAGCCTAAATTCTCTTGCGCGACCCGCTCTTGCGCCAATTGCAACTGGGCGGGCGAAATGGTGATGCCATGCACCGCTATGCCCAACTTGGCGGCATGCACGGCAAAACCGCCCCAACCACAGCCCACTTCCAGCACTTTATCGCCCGCTTTTAAACCCAGCTCATCAATAATGCGCTGGTATTTGTTGGCCTGAGCCTGCTCTAAAGGCAAATCATAATTGCCATAAAAAACAGCACTGGAATACGTCCAACTGGCATCGAGCCAACGGCCATAAAAAGCATTGCCGATGTCGTAATGGGCGTGAATATTACGGCGACTGCCTTTGCGCGTATTCGGGCGCAAAAAATGGCGCAAGCGATACCACAATGTACTTAACCTCCCGCCAGACACTAGGCTGTCGAGCGCAGCGTTATTTTGAATCGCCAACGTCAACAAAGCGGTTAGGTCAGGGCTATCTAACCAGTGCGCTTCGTAACTTTCGGCAAAACCGATGTCGCCCGCACGCAAGATGCGTGCGCACGCGCGCCAGTCTCTTAACTGCAAAACCGCACGCAGCGGCGATGCTGCATCGCCGAACGTCAAGTGCGTGTTATCAGGCATAATCAGCTCCAAATGCCCGTGCTGCAATCGGCCAAGCAACGAAATAAAGATTTTTGCCATGCTGGGTACGCCACGTGTCGTATCTTGGATGACTGAAGTGGTATTCATGCTAAAACGTCCTATTTTTTAATAGATGAAACAGTTGATTGAGATGATTGGGCAGATATGGGCGATGACGACACGTTTTGTGCTGACGCACCCTCCAAACCTTTTGCCACCGTCAAAGCAACGCTGGGTGAGGCGGGTTGAGTAAAAAAAGGCACACGTTTACGCCATAACTTAAATGCTTCGGTGTGTATGCGGACAAACACGCCGACAGTCAACAGCGGCTGAGATAGGAACGCGCGCCATAAATTTCGCGAACTCAAGGGCTCTAACTTGCCTCCGACACCCGTCTTTATCAACAGCCCTTGCTCATCAAAATAATTGATGCTCACCCAAGTTTTATTCGCCATTTGATTCGGCGTTTCATTAAAACCAAACTCATAATGCCCCTGCACCAAACAAAATGGCGAAACGTGCATCATTTTTAGGCATTCAATTCGCGTCTGATTGTCTATGCACGCCCCTGTTTCTGTGGCGATTAAATAGCGATGCGTTTCACCAAACGTGTTGTTAACCTCGGCCAACACAGCGCGCAAGCCGCCTTGCGTGTCGTGACAATACCAAAAGCTCACGGGATTAAACACAAACCCAAATATGCGTGGAAAGGTTTGCAAATAAATATCGCCATCGGCTTCGATGCGATGCTCCGCCAAAATGCCTCGCATCCAAAGTGCTAAATCGTCACCATTTTTCGGTCCGTAATCACGAGTGCGTAGCGAAATCGGACGCCAACAATTCACACCAAATCCAAAAACACGTATCTCATGCAAGCGCTCGACATTCAAACGCAGACAAAAAATCGGATACAAAAATCGGTGTTGTGTCGGGCGCAGACGCTCGTGAAACACTTGGCCGCGTATCAATTGGGCAGCGGTTTTCATGGCAAACTCGCCCAGTTGGGTGCAAGCCCAAAATCTGAAACCACGCGTAAAGCTGATTTCAAACCATCTTCGTGAAAGCCATAGCCCGTCCACGCACCTGCAAACCAAGTTCGATTTTGACCTTGTATGCGCGACAATTGCGCTTGTGCTGCAACCGCGGCCGCGTCAAAAATGGGATGTTGATACTCGAATTGAGCCAAAATGTGTTCAGGCGCAGGCGGCGTAAACGGATTTAAAGTCAAAACCAACGGCGTCTTAAACGGTAAACGCTGTAATTGATTGAGCCAATAACTGACGCACACCGCCCGTTGTCCATCATCCTGAGCACCACCCAAATAATTCCAAGCCGACCACACCTTTTGACGTTGCGGCAATTGGCGCACATCAGTGTGCAAAATAGCGGTATTGGCTTGATAACGTACCGCTGACAGCAGTTCAGTTTCATCAACACTTGCATCGGCCAACAAAGCCAAAGTATCAGGTGCATGATTAGCAAAAACAACAGCATCGAACATTGAGCCGCCCTCATTGGTGTGCACCATCACGCCATCCACTTGGCGTTCAACTCGCAGCACGGGCGTAGACAAACGCACATCCGCTAAAGTGGCTGCAATGCGCTGAACATACTCGCGTCCGCCGCCCGCGACGGTTTGCCACTTTGGTCTGTTGTTGACTTGCAATAGCCCATGATTCAAACAAAAGCGCAAAAAAGTAGAGGCGGGGAAATTCAAAATATCTTTAGGTGAACTTGACCAAATGGCCGCCGCCATCGGCAATAAATAGGCATCACGAAATCGCGCACCATAAGCACCTTTACTCAACAACTGCCCCAGCGTGTCTTTGTTGTGCAAACTTGAAGTTAAATTGTCTTGCGCAGCGGCATTAAAACGCAGAATATCGCGCAGCATGCCCAAAAAAGAAGGAGACAGAAGATGCCGACGCTGCGCAAAAACCGTATTTAAATTAGTGCCTGCCCATTCAAATGCGCCCTGATTTAAAGACACACTAAACGACATGTCGGTGGCATAAGTGCTCACACCCAGCTCTGCAAACAGCGCAATCAAATTCGGATACGTCGCCTGATTAAATACCAAAAAACCCGTGTCCACTGGCTGCGTCATGCCCTCAACACACACATCCACTGTATTGGTATGTCCTCCCAAATAATCGCCCGCCTCAAACAAAACAACGTCATGCTGTCGATTTAAAAAATACGCACTCGCCAAACCAGAAATACCTGAGCCGATGACCGCAATGCGCTGTTTAGTAGCCTTCATTTTTGAGTTATCCTTAATTATATTGAAGCGATTTTATAAGCCTGTCCGTTCGTTCGTTCATTCAAGCAAAACGAAAAGCTTTATTGATTTTTACAATGGTGTTAATATTACTACCAATTGCAAATAATAGCTACTAATTAGTAACAGAAAGAAACCCGTGAGTATTTTTGAAAAATTCAGCTTTAAAGACCAAGCCTTTAAATTGCGCGAAGTTGCCATTTTGGACGCAACCACGACCATTTTAGCTACAAAAGGCTATGATTTAATGACAATGGATGATGTAGCAAACGCCATCGGCATTTCAAAACCCAGCCTGTACAAGCACTTTAAATCAAAAGAAGAGCTTGTGGGCGAGGCCTTGATTCGGCTGATAGATGGTGCATTGGATTTTTTGGGTCAATTGGATGCAAAGACCAAGCCCATAGACAAGCTCAAAGTGTTATTAAAATGGGCTTTGGAAGTGCGTTTAGATGGCGGCATGCCCTTTTTACCATCCACCAACGCCAACGTGCGCGAGATGCTGATGCGCAACTTAAAATACGTCACTCGGGTGCTTAAACTCAACGGAAAAATCGAAAAATTGGTGTTGGCAGCCCAGAAACAAGGCACGCTCAATCCAGATTTGCCCAGCGATGTGATTTTATTCAGTTACTATTCACGCACGTGCGACCCTGCCGTTGAGTATTTGCAAACATTCAGCAAAATGGATAAAGCTCAAATTGTCGAACACATGTTACAAGTGGCATTTAGCGGCATAGAAGTTCAAACAACAAGCGATAAAAAAACACCATAACAACCGCTTATTTCGTCAAACACTTAAATCGGCTCGTTGCTTAGCGAATTAAGACTGCGGGCAGGTGGTCGCTATTTCACTGGTGTTGATGTCCACAGGTTTATCAGCAACCGTGATGTCAAGCAATTTGGCTCGAACATCACAATCGTTTTTACCCGTGCTCTCGATGAAAACTTGATACACATGATGTGGCTGCGCCGTCCAATTAAAAGCAGGCAGTGGGCAATACAACACTTCCGTATTAGGCACTAGCGCAGGAGCCGCCCCTGTCTTCACCCAAGAATAAGTCGTCCGACCAAAATATCGTTTGGTGGGGATGACCACCAACATTTGATTGGCAGGCACATCCGCTGCAAAACGGGTGGCGACTTGTTTTTTAGCTGCGTCTGCATTTATCCCATGCACGGGCTTTTTTAAGTCCAGTAACTGCGAAGCCAAAAACAGCACTGGCGGACGGCAGCCTTGATGATTCACATATAAGTTGATATTTTTGTCGGTGGATTCCAGCGTCACTTTTGCCCTAGGCACTCCGTCGGCAATGACTGGGGGTTGATAGTGGCCACATGCTGCCAACAGACTGACAACCAGTGGCATCAATATCGCTTTATTTCTATGACAAAAAGTGAACATCTCTGTGTGCCGTCCTTTATTAATTCAATCTCGATGTGGCGAAAAATCAATTATGTGTCATTGCTTATTTGCATTTAAATGATTTGATTTCGCTACTTCCCTCAATCAGAATAGTCGGGTCAAATGTTGCCGTACAGGATTGTACGCCTACTGGTAAAGCCTTTGTCAACACGATTCGGGTTCTTGAATAGTGACACGCGATTTCTCGTGTTTGTGAGCTGGATGACTTACTAAAATTCCAACGCGCCAAGCTCTTTTTTTGAACGTCGGGAACAAGACTAGCCATGTCTTTGACAAGGCCATCATACACAGCGATAGACTGCAAACGATGCGGACCATACACATCCTCCCCAACCCCGTAACCTGTTGGAACATCAACTGCGTTTTGAGTGGTTTTAATTTCGGTGGGGCAAATTTCTGCCGACCAAGCCGACAAAGATACACCCACCGCAACTAAAGCACAAATGCCTCTTAAATATAATTTGCTTGCCATAATAAAGCCGTTCCTATTTTCTATTCACACGGCACACTCAATGCGAATTCGATTAAAAAATATTGGTGACGGACATCAATAACCTACCAACAGATTCATTCTATTTTTTTGAAGAACGCCACCAACCTCAAGACAAATTTGAATACTACATCATAAAAAAGCTGTTCTTATTTAGCACTTAATTGACGCAAAGCGCCAGCCCAATCTTCTAAATGATACGTTTTTTGCAATTTGCCATTTTTGATGGTGTGCATATCCATGGTCATGATGGTGAAACGTTTACCCGAATAAGGTACGCCAAAAAACTCACCCGCAGGTGTTCCTGTCAACTCGCCACGTACCACTACTTTATCACCAGACACAACCAAGTCTTTCATGGCCCATTTCATATCGGGAATCATTTTGGCAAAACCAGAAAACACTTTAATGGATTCATCTTGACCACGGCATTCTTTTTCTCCAGCGCATGATAACCAATCTGAAGTTGTACCCGTATGAACATTATCAGCAACATTGCCTTGTGGCACGCTGAAGTTTTTATACAAAGGGGCAATCGCCGCGTGCGCTTGCTCTTGGCTAAGAGGTTTGGCATTTGCGTTTGAGACCAACAAAGCGGCTAGCGCAACGACTGAAGTTGTGAATGCGTAAAAGTGTTTTTTCATGTGTGACTCCTTAAAATATTAGTTATCTAAATAAAATTATTATTAAATTAAAAAAGGCTTAGTTTTTACCCACCTCCTTCTGAATTAATTTTTTCTGCATCTGCAACTCAAGCTCTATATTCTGAAGCGTCTGAATAGACTCATTCACGGCAGCGACATCGTTACTCAACATGGCATCCAGTAAGTTCACCACAGCCATTTGATTTTTTTGAGTGCTTTGAATATAAAACTCATTAAA
>NZ_SNZE01000036.1 GCF_004363775.1 Hydromonas duriensis | reverse complement strand
CACAAAATATTTGGCTAGTATATCCGAATTGCTAGAGTTTTTATTAAAAAACACGGCATATGATGTAAAAATATTTATTTTAAAATTGTGCTTCACTGGTGTAGCCCCATGTTACCGCGACTTTTTAGCTAAATGACTAAAGTAAATACAATATTAATGCACGTCAATAATTAGTAAGCATCGCGTACATAGTTTCGAGAGGATAGCTTGCATATTTTTGGCTAATATCATGCATTGTTTGGACATGAATTGCCTCGGCCACTTAGACCGTAGCGTCTTAAATGCCTTTTTAATCACGACCTCAATTGGCATCGTTTTATCTAAGCCCTTTAGAGTTAAAACGACTTAACATTCTAATTCGTGAAGCAGCAAAAAATAATGATTTTTCCATAGGGTAGTAAGTAGCTGCTACCTTGATTGCGAGTAAGAAAAAGCCAATTGTAAAATCAAGCGAGCCAAAATTATTAAATGACTTATGTGAAATCACACGCCAATACTCAGGCCAAATGTCATTAAACAGTGAATTGTAATACATACTCAATCCCCATACCCCTATTGCCATTAAAACGAGCACATATAGTGGCAGTTTTTGCAATCTCTCTAGGTATTTTTTGCATGATATTTTGTAATTAATCCATAAGTTTTGAAAAAATTCGATGACCTTTTTCAAAATATTTTGCTTTTTAAACATTCATGACTCCTATCTATAATCAGTTAGTCTAGATTTACGAATGTACTAGCGAATGTTGTAGAAAAAATAAAGTTTTATCGACATTTATTGAGGTTTGCCAGCATAATAGTTCGGATAAAAAACCACTTAAATACACCTGAAATGAGACCGCTAACAAATGCCATTCCCCAGTATTCACGCGCGTGTGACGGTGACAAAAAAAGTCCTGTAAATTCGCCAATCGACACACTACAATCATTGGGTAAATGGGCATCAAATTAGCGGGCTAACGATGACGCACATTGTGCAAATCCACCCGATGCCACAAAGTGAATCTACATCATGGTTTAAGACTGTGTGATGTGTGTAGGATTGAGCAAAGCCAAGATGTCACTGGCACGCCATGCCAGTCGTCCATTAATGTATATCGGTTTTACAGGGCCACTTTTTGAGCACGCCTACTTGCGCAAGGTTTGAGGTTTACGGTTCAAAGCAAGGGCTGCTTCTTTTGTGGTGAGAATCGCGGGCAAGTTGTGTTTTGCAGTGTTTGTATTCATTGGCGGTCCTTTCAATTTATTTCGCTGTGAATGTCTTGAATAAATTGATTATAGGAGCGCAAAACACCCTAAAAAAAAGTCGTTCCTGAATTTGAAATAATCAGGAATGACAAGGCTTACAGAGTTTTTTTGATAAATAGACGTAAAAATGAGTCAACACTAAACAATCCGAATTAAAGCGCAAATTAGATTGCCAACAAAATTTATACATGCAACGGATATACCGCTAAGTTTCTATTGAGAATGCAAAGATAAAGAGCAACACAAAAATAAAAGTTGCTGATGTTGGGTAGTAAGCCTGTGCTGGGTTAAAATAAGCGCAAAAATACCGATGGCGCATAAAAATAGACTCTAAGTTGATAGCAATACTCTTGTACTCATCAATCATAGTTTGACCTATGTTTTGTAAGATTCTCAATTTGACGTCATGGCCATTGAAATATCAGAATCTAACTAAGAAAAGTATCGTTATGACCAGCACACAACAACGCGCAGCACTTCAAGCCCAAATCTGGAAAATCGCCAACGACGTGCGCGGCGCGGTAGATGGTTGGGATTTTAAGCAATATGTGTTGGGTACACTGTTTTACCGCTTTATCAGTGAAAACTTTGCCAGCTATATCGAAGCAGACGACGAAGACATCAAATATGCCGATCTATCCGATGATGTGATGACCGCAGAGATTAAAGATGACGCCATCAAGACCAAAGGCTATTTCATCTACCCCAGCCAATTATTTATCAACATCGCCAAGGACGCACACGCCAACGAGGCACTCAATACCGACTTGGCAAAAATCTTCTCTGAAATTGAAGCCTCCGCCAACGGCTATCCATCAGAAAAAGACATCAAAGGTTTGTTTGCAGATTTTGACACCACCAGCAACCGACTTGGCAACACAGTGAAAGACAAAAACACCCGCTTGGCTGCCGTCATTAAAGGGGTTGCAGGCATACAGTTAGACGACTTTCAGGGCAGCACGATTGACTGGTTTGGCGACGCTTACGAATTCCTCATCTCCAATTACGCCGCCAATGCAGGCAAATCAGGCGGTGAATTCTTCACGCCCCAACACGTCTCCAAACTCATCGCGCGGCTTGCCATGCACAACAAAACCCGCGTCAACAAGATATACGACCCCGCCTGTGGTTCAGGTTCACTGTTGTTGCAAGCCAAAAAGCACTTTGACGCCCATATTGTCGAAGAAGGCTTTTTCGGTCAAGAAATCAACCACACCACCTACAACTTGGCGCGGATGAACATGTTTTTACACAACATCAACTACGACAAATTCAACATCAAACTGGGCGACACACTACTTAACCCGCATTTTGGTGACGACAAACCCTTTGACGCCATCGTCTCCAACCCGCCTTACTCAGTCAAGTGGATAGGTGCTGACGACCCCACACTGATTAACGACGACCGCTTTGCCCCAGCGGGTGTACTCGCACCCAAATCAAGAGCCGACTTTGCTTTTGTGTTGCACACACTCAGCTATCTGTCCAGTTCAGGACGCGCGGCGATTGTCTGCTTCCCTGGCATCTTTTACCGTGGCGGCGCAGAACAGCAAATTCGCAAATACTTGGTCGACAACAACTTTGTCGAAACCGTCATCTCGCTTGCCCCCAACCTATTTTATGGCACCCCCATTGCCGTCACAATTTTGGTACTGGCGAAAAACAAAACCAATATGAACACCCAGTTTATTGATGCCAGCGGTCTGTTCAAGAAAGAAACCAATAACAACATTCTGACTGATGCGCATATTCAAGAGATTATGAAAGTGTTCGATAGCAAAGACAACGCCGACCACTTCGCAAAATCCGTACCGTATGAAGAAATCGTCGCCAACGACTATAACCTCTCGGTGAGCAGCTACGTTGAAGCGAAAGACACCCGTGAGGTGGTTGATATTGTTCAACTCAATGCTGAAATCAAAACCACAGTCGCAAAAATCGACCAATTACGCAAAGAGATTGACGCCATCGTGTTTGAAATTGAAGGAGGTAAAGCGTGAGCGGGGTGTCACAAACATTGCCCTTGGGCTACGCCGAACTGCTCAGTGACATCAAGCTCACCCGCGCCCTGCCCGAAAACCTTGGGAGCAGCCTGCCCAGTATTGAACAAATTGAGCGCGAATTACAGGGAGACGAGGCATGAGTAACGTGAGCTTTTTGGACAAGCTGCTGGATGGGGTTGAGGTCGAGTGGAAGGCTTTAGAAGATGTTGCTATAAAAATATCATCTGGGGGCACTCCTAAAACTGGTGTTGCTGATTATTACGGTGGCGACATTCCTTGGTTGCGAACCCAAGAGGTTGATTTCGGCGAAATTTGGGATACAAGCGTCAAGATTACGGAAACTGGACTAAAAAGCTCAAGCGCAAATTGGATACCCGAAAACTGTGTAATCGTTGCAATGTATGGGGCTACGGTAGGAAAAATAGGGATTAACAAGATTCCTATGGCTACAAATCAGGCATGTGCAAATATTCAACTTGATGAAAGCATCGCTAACTATCGATATGTATTCCATTTCTTGCTGAGTCAATATGAATACATTAAATCGCTGGGTGCAGGATCTCAGACCAATATTAATGCAGGGGTTGTGAAAAAACTCCAAATCCCCATCCCCTGCCCAAACAACCCAGAAAAATCATTGGCGATACAGGCGGAGATTGTACGGATTTTAGACACTTTTACAGAACTGACCGCAGAACTGACCGCAGAACTGACCGCCCGCAAAAAACAATACAACTACTATCGTGACCAGTTGTTGAGTTTTGAAGAGGGGAAAGTTGCGCATTTACCTATGGGACATGAACAAGTGGGGGAATTTATTCGTGGTGGAGGATTGCAGAAAAAAGATTTTACGGAAACGGGTGTTGGTTGCATTCATTACGGACAAATTTATACTCACTACGGTACATACGCAGATAAAACTAAAACATATGTTTCAGAAGATTTTTTTAAAAAAGCACGCAAAGCTAAATCAGGTGATTTAGTGATAGCAACAACGAGTGAGAACGATGAAGATGTTTGCAAAGCTGTGGCTTGGTTAGGAGAAGACGAAATTGCTGTAAGTAGCGATGCCTGCATTTTCAAGCACAAACTAAATCCCAAATATGTTGCTTATTTTTTTCAAACGGAACAGTTTCAAAAGCAAAAAAAACAACACATAACTGGCACAAAAGTGCGCCGTGTGAATGCTGATGATTTAGCCAAAATGGTCATCCCTGTGCCTTCACCTGAAGAACAAGCCCGCATCGTCGCCATCCTCGACAAATTCGACGCCCTAACCAACTCCCTCACCGAAGGCTTGCCCCGCGAAATCGAATTGCGCCAAAAGCAGTACGAATATTATCGAGAGTTGTTGCTGAGCTTTCCAAAGCCCCAAAAGTAGAAGTAATAAAATGCAAAAACGGAAGTGATTTTTTAGTTTTTGTTTAATAAATCTTTTAAAATCAGGCATTAAAGGTTTCTTTTTGGAAGTAAGGATAATGGAGGGTGGAAGTAATATGACCAGCATAAGCATACCAGACCCACTTTGGGGCAGTAATTTGGCGAACGTTATTTTGGACTTGGAAAAATTAAGAACCAAGCGATTGGGTGGTGATGTGCCGCCATATATATTTTTTCAGCTCAAAAATATTTTCCATATTTTAGAAACGCTTGGTAGTGCCCGAATTGAAGGAAACAACACAACACTAGCGGAGTATGTTGAGCAAATTATTGAGAAATCCAGCCAACCCGATGAAGCAAACGATGAAATTATAAATCTTGAGAAAGCCATTGAGTTTATAGAAGATTATACCGATGAATCAACGCATTTTGATCGGGCGTTTATCTCGCAGTTGCATCAGATTTTAACCAAGGATTTAACTCCGCCCCCTTCTGGAGAGGGTTCGCTATATCCTGGGGAGCTACGACGGCACTCTGTTCGCATCAAGAGCTCGGGACATACGCCGCCGACTTACCCTGAATTACAAGATTATTTTGATAGTTTTGTGCAGTTTATTAACTCTGAACACAGGGAGCAATATCAATTGCTCATGGTGGCTGTGGCGCATCATCGATTTGAGTATATTCATCCTTTTGATAATGGCAACGGCAGAATGGGCAGGTTGCTTAATTATGCGTTTTTAATCAAATTGGGGTTTAAGGTTAAGCAAGGTCGTATTATTAACCCTTCTTCGGTGTTTTATACGGATAGAGACAGGTACTATGAGATGTTGTCTAAAGCGGACAGCCTTAAGGATGGGGATGTTTTAGGTTGGTGTGAATATTTTTTGTTGGGGCTTAAAAATGAAATTGAAAAAATTGATTCTTTACTTGATGTGAAATATGTCAAGTCAGAGATTTTGTTGCCTGTTTTGAAATATGCTCTGGATCAGCAGCATATTACTCAGCAGGAGTTTAATATTTTGCACTATCTCATCAATAAACAAGATTTAAGTATGAAAGCAGAAGAGTTGAGCCTTTTGGGCATTGAGGGTTCTAAAGAAAAGTCAAAAGTCATGGGTAAACTGAAGGATAAAAATATCATCATGTCAACAACGCCGAACGGCAGAATATATACGCTTAAATTCATTAATAATTATCTTTTGCGAGGCGTGATGAAGGTTTTGGAGCGTAATGGTTTTGTATCTGATTTTTTGAATACAGCAAGGGTTGCAAAATGAACGAGACCACTCCCATCGCAGAATCGAATAATTTTATCATCCTCGACAAATACACCAAAATCGACCAAACGGGCGGCGGTTATCAAACTGAGGCGGATATGGAGCACGAGTTTGTGAGCGACTTGCAAGCTCAGGGCTATGAGTACCGCACCGACTTGAATAGCCAAGATAAGCTGTTGGCGAATGTGCGTGATAAGTTGCAGGCTTTGAATCATGTGCAGTTTACGGATGACGAGTGGCAACGTTTTGTGATTGAGTTCTTGGATAAGCCGAGTGACAACAGCATCGACAAGACCCGCAAGATTCACGACAATTACATTCATGATTTTGTATTTGATGATGGGCATATTCAAAACATTTATCTGCTGGATAAAAAGAATATCTCTCGGAACGCATTGCAAGTGATTAATCAGTTTGAACAGAAAGGCAGCCATGCCAATAAGTACGATGTGACGGTTTTGGTGAATGGTTTACCGCTGGTGCATATTGAGCTTAAAAAACGCGGCGTTGCCATTCGTGAGGCGTTTAATCAAATTCACCGTTACAGCAAAGAGAGTTTTAATTCAGAGCAGTCGTTGTTCAAGTATGTACAGTTGTTTGTGATTTCGAATGGTACAAAGACGCGCTATTTTGCCAACACCACGAAGCGAGATAAAAACAGCTTTGACTTCACGATGAATTGGGCGAAGTCGGACAATCAGGTGATTAATGATTTAAAAGATTTTACCGCTACGTTTTTTCAGAAACACACTTTGCTTAATGTGTTGGTTCATTATTCGGTGTTTGATGTGAGCAATACGCTTTTAGTAATGCGCCCGTATCAAATTGCGGCGACCGAACGCATTTTGTGGAAGATTCAAAGTGCGTATCAGTCGAAGAAATGGGGTACGAGCGAGGGCGGCGGTTTTGTTTGGCACACCACGGGTTCAGGTAAGACGCTCACGAGCTTTAAGGCGGCTCGATTGGCGACAGAGTTGGCGTTTGTTGATAAGGTCTTTTTTGTGGTGGATCGCAAAGACTTGGATTATCAGACCATGAAAGAGTATCAACGCTTTTCAAAAGATAGTGTAAACGGCTCGAATAGTACGGCTGAGTTGAGACGTAATCTTGAAAAAGACGATAATAAAATCATTGTCACCACCATTCAAAAACTGAATAACTTGATGAAAGGCGATGAGGACTTGCCGATTTATCAGCAGCAAGTGGTGTTTATTTTTGATGAATGCCACCGCAGTCAGTTTGGTGAAGCTCAAAAAAACCTGAAAAAGAAATTTAAGAAGTTTTATCAGTTTGGCTTTACAGGCACGCCGATTTTTCCGCAAAACGCTTTGGGTGCAGAAACCACGGCCAGCGTGTTTGGGCATGAGCTGCACTCGTATGTCATTACCGATGCCATTCGTGATGAAAAGGTCTTGAAATTTAAGGTCGATTACAATGATGTGCGCCCGCAATTTAAAGCCATTGAGCAAGAACAGGATGAGAAAAAACTCAGTGCGGCTGAAAATAAACAAGCGTTGTTGCACCCTGAGCGCATTCGCGAAATATCACACTATGTTTTAAAGCACTTCAAACAAAAGACCCATCGCTTAAACGCAGCGGGTAAAGGTTTTAATGCCATGTTTGCAGTGAGTAGTGTTGAGGCGGCGAAGTTGTATTACGAGACGATTAAACAACTGCAAAGCGATAGCGAACACCCATTAAAAGTGGCGACGATTTTCTCGTTTGCCGCAAATGAAGAACAAGGTGCGGCGGGTGAAATTGCCGATGAGAATTTTGAGCCGAGCGCGATGGATGCGAGCGCCAAGGAGTTTTTAAACTCGGCGATTAAAGATTACAACAGCTATTTCAAAACCAATTACGGTGTAGATAGCAACGAGTTTCAGAACTATTACCGAGATTTGGCTAAACGTGTCAAAAATCAAGAGGTTGATTTACTGATTGTGGTGGGGATGTTTTTAACGGGCTTTGATGCGCCCACGCTCAACACCTTGTTTGTCGATAAAAATTTGCGTTATCACGGTTTAATACAAGCTTATTCAAGAACCAACCGCATTTATGATGCCACCAAAACCTTTGGCAATATCATTACCTTCCGTGATTTGGAGCAGGCGACCATTGATGCCATTACGTTGTTTGGTGATGCCAATACCAAAAACGTGGTGTTAGAGAAGAGTTATACGGACTATATGGAGGGCTTTGCCGATAAAGTAACAGGTGAGGCGCGTCGCGGCTATTTGGAAGTGGTTGCCGAATTGAAGGCACGTTTTCCTAACCCTGACGAGATTGTGACGGAAAAGGATAAAAGGGATTTTGCTAAACTTTTTGGCGAGTATTTGCGTGTTGAGCATGTGCTGCAAAACTATGACCAGTTTACCAGCTTAAAAGTGCTACAGGATTTGGACACTTCTGATCCAGAGGCTGTGGCGCAGTTTAAGGTGGAGCACCATATCAGCGATGAAGATTTTATAAAGATGCAGGCCATTGAAGTGCCTGCGGAGCGTCTCGTTCAAGACTACCGCTCAAGCTACAACGACATTCGTGACTGGATACGTCGTGAACAATCTGCCAATCAACACAGAGAATCAGATATTGATTGGGCGGATGTCGAGTTTGAGGTTGACTTACTCAAGTCGCAAGAAATTAATCTTGATTACATCTTGGGCTTGATTTTTGAGCATAACAAGAAGGTTAAAGACAAAACTGCCCTGATTGAAGAAGTACGCCGTCTGATTCGCGCCAGTTTAGGCAACCGTGCCAAAGAAAGTTTGGTGGTTGATTTTATTAATCAAACGAACTTAGATGCCATTGCCGATAAAGCCAGTATCATTGATGCGTTTTTTCAATTTGCTAAAGCAGAGCAAACAAGGGAAATTCAAGAATTGATTGATAGCGAGGGTCTCAACATAGAAGCGGCTAAGCGATTCATCAGTACATCGCTAAAGCGGGAATATGTCAGTGAGAACGGTACTGGTTTGAACGAGGCTTTACCGAAAATGAGTCCACTCAATCCGAAGTACATGACGAAAAAACAAACTGTGTTTCAAAAGATTGTTGCTTTTGTTGAAAAGTTTAAAGGCGTCGGTGGAATTTGAGAGTCAAATATTGATGTTAGCTATGTCGAGTGCATAATACTGTGTGATTTCAACAACACATTTCATGTATTCAACCACGGACTTTAACCCTAAAAACAGTCCGCTGTGACAGGTTAAAAACCATCAACACACATCAACACCATTAAACGACATTCGACAAATTGACATTAAAAAAGTTCCGCAATTCTGCTTAAAACGGCATAAAACCATGCTTTTTGTTAGTGATTTTGCGGAACGAAATCGCGGTATTTATAAATATATTTTTCGCGTCATCTTGCACATAAAGGCTTTTTCGGTACAATTGAGCCATTGCTGTAGCGCAGACGCAGAGCCGTATAAAAGGCACTGTACCGTCAGCGAACAGCAAATAAAAAAGCCACTTAATCCAAACTTTCTCAGGGCGCAGATTAAATGGCTTGGGTCGCAGGGCAAAGTTATTTTGCGATAACCACGCCTTGCTTTACAAACGGAGGCATCCGCCTGTTATCGTATGGTCTGCTTTGCTTTTACACTCAAACACCCCACACTCAATTGAATACCATTTAATCAATGATAATCAATAGGTGTCAAGTGTAAAACAACCCCCGTCTACTGGCAAGCAAAATCGTTTAGCTAAAAACTAAAAACGTTGCATGTCACACACACGAACACAGCACTCGCAGGACATATTCAACAGGCGGCTCGGTCTCTTATTTTAGAAAGACGCAGTATGAGCACCTTAATTTCAGTCAACAATCCAATCTTACGCATCAAAGCAGTCAAAGAACTCATCGGGGTGGGCTTTTCTACCATTCACTACCACGTCTCTATTGGGCTTTACCCCAAGCCCATCAAATTAGGCGAAAAGATGAGCGGCTGGCTCACATCCGAAGTCTTGGCGATTCAAGCCGCCCGTGTCGCAGGTCAAACGAACGAACAAATCAAGGCACTGGTGCAGCGTTTAGAAAACGAACGCACCCAAGCCGCCGCTTAAACTCTCCCCCAACAAACTAAGCAAACCGCAGGACTGCCACAGGGCTACATTAAGCAGCCCGTGGCGGTGTATTGCCTATTGACATGAGATATTAGATGACAACAGACACGTCACACCACGAATCCCCCGAACAACAGTTCGCACAAGAGCTACAGGCCTATGGCTTAAAACTCCCCAGCACACCACTCACAGACGGTCACATCCACCGAGTCCCCTGCCCACACGACAAAGGCCATGCCCAATCAGGACGATACTTTCTACATGTGGATGGACATCTACCCAATGGGGCTTATGGATGTTTTCATGAACACCCTGATAATGGCCTTGGCGTGAGTTGGTCCAGTCAACACAAAAGTCGCTACACCCGACAAGACCGTGCCTATCTTGCCGCACAAGCTCAAAAGCACCAAGCCCGCCTAGCCTCAGAAGCCGCGCACAAAGTCGCATCGGCTCAAGCACTGTATAACAACGCCACCCCATGCACTGAACATGAGTACCTGACCCGCAAACGCATCGTTGCTCACGCGGGACTGCGCGTCACCTCTGACAACATCCTACTGATTCCCTTGTACAAGCCAACCGAATCAACCATTCAAGCGGTACAACGCATCTATCCACTCGATTATGCCGATGAAACATACCGAGCACAAAAACGATTCAAAGGCAGCAGCAAAGACGGGGTTTATACCATCAACAGCCCAGACCAACACGACACCACAGTCATTACCACGGGTTATGCCACAGGGGCAACCATCGCCCAAGCCTTGGGCTGTCATGTGGTGTGTGCGTTTTCTGATGGGCAACTGCTCAGTGTCGCGCAACACTTCAAACAGACACTGCCCACCACCCAACGCATCATCATTGCCAGCGACAACGACCAATTTAAACCCCATAACAGCGGTTTAGTTTATGGCACACAAGCGGCACAGGCGATTGAAGCTGCATTTGTCATGCCAAGCTTTGAGGGGTTGGATGTGAGCCACGAACCCACTGATTTTAACGATTTGTATGCGTTGGCGGGCATAGAGGCGGTGCGCACGGCATTGCAAGCCGTACCGATTGAGCCTACGCATGATGCGCCAACAGATTGGGATTCAATGGATAAGTCAACCGTCAAGAAAGCCACCCTACACTCATTCGAACAAATAGACGGCGTACCCAAGGGCTATGTGGTCAATCGCAAGGGGGTGTATTGCGTTGATGAAGCAGGCGATAGCCTTTGGCTGTGCAGTCGGTTGGATGTGGTCGCCATGACCCGTGACCGAAACGGCAATGATTGGGGGCGTTTACTGCGTTGGCACGATGCAGACAGAGCCGAGCATCAATGGGCAACACCTGTCAACAGCACCATCGGGCAAGGTTATGAATTACAAAAGGTATTGATGGCTCAGGGGTTGCGGGTTGATAGCCGAGCCAAACAATTGAATCTATTGGCGAAGTACGTTGCATCGTGTGAACCGACTGCGCGTGCGCGTTGTGTCAACAAAACAGGTTGGTACAACGATGTTTATGTGTTGCCGCATCGCACCATTGGCAAGAGCCATGAAATGGCCATTTATCAAACGTCTGACGATGAAGCGAACCCTTACAGTACTAAAGGCACATTGGCGTTATGGCGCGAGCATGTGGCCTCTTTGTGTGTTGGCAACAGTCGATGCGTGCTGTCTGTGTCGATGGCATTTGCGGGGGTATTGTTGCCCTTGGCAGGCATTGAGGGCGGCGGTGTGCATTTTATCGGCAGTTCGTCTAAAGGTAAAAGCACGGTCATTAAAGCGGCGGCCTCGGTGTTTGGTGCTTCGGCACAAGAGGACATGAACCGATTTTTGTGTTCTTGGAAAACCACCGATAATGCGGTTGAGGGCATGGCTGCGCTGCGCAATAACAGCTTGCTCATTCTCGATGAGTTGCGCCTTGCTTCCCCTAAAACGGTGGGTGATACCATTTACATGTTGTCGGCGGGGGCAGGTAAAGCCCGAGCCAATCGCAGTGGCACTGGTCGAGCGGTGCGTACATGGCAACTGCTGTATTTATCCAATGGTGAGATTGACCTTAAGCAACACATGGGGGAAGCAGGTAAGGTGATTCATGCGGGACAAGAAATACGATTTGCCGAGATACAGGCAGAAGTGCCGAATGGATTTGGTGTGTTTGAACAGTTACACGGTCATGCCAATGGTGCGATGTTCGCTCAAACACTCAATGCCGCAACATCCGAGTATTACGGCACGGCGGGGGTGGCGTTCATTGAACGGTGTACCCAACACAAATCACGCATTATGGCGGAGATTGGCGGTTATATTGAACAGTTCATTGCTACAGTATTGCCACCCGATGCTGAGGGGCAAGCGCACCGTGTGGCTCAACGCTTTGGTTTGATAGCCGTTGCGGGTGAATATGCCAGTGAATGGGGCATCACAGGCTGGCCCAAGGGTGAGGCGACCGCTGCTGCAATTCGCTGTTATCAAGACTGGGTTGAATCACGCCCGAGCGGTTATGCCAACCAAGAAAAACAGGCCATGCTCGAATCGGTGCGTTCTTATATCTTGCGTTACGGCGATAGTAAGTTTAGCGAGGTTGAGGCACACCATGACAATAACCCACTCGAACGAGCGGGCTGGAGACGGCGCAGTCATGATGCAAACGGGCAAGCCCGTTGGGAGTATTTGTTTATTCCCGATGTGTTCAAAAAACAAGTGTGTGCAGGTCTATCAGTCAACGCGGTGCTCAAGACGTTACATGAAGAGGGTTTTTTACGCACCAGCATAGAGGGGGGACGGCTACGGCGGGCAACCAAGCAAACCATTGGTCAATTCAAACTGCACCTGTATGTGGTGAATGGTCGATTATTGGAGGGCTGAACATGAGCACGTTGGATATGGCCGAGATTTTAACGTTAGCCCAAATGCAAGTTGCCACCCCTGTTTTACAGAAAACAGGGGGAATTGGGGGGACAAATAACGGCTATTCCCCTATTCTCAAAAAGCCGTCAAGCCTTGTATTGACTGGGTTTAAATGGTGTGTTTCCCCCATTCCCCAAATTCCCCCTAAAAAAACACATACATCAGCACATGATGCCAATGTCACAACAACACTCAACACCCATGAACCAAACGAAGTGAACACAAAAGAACAATTACGCCAGTTAGAGGCTTTGATTCATGCTGTGTGTGACACCAAGGGTTTAAGTCACACCGTGCGACAGCGGTGCTTGAATGAGCGGCATAAATTGCCAAACTATAACGTTAATGACCATATTGCTTATTACACAAAGGCACTTGAGCGCGAACGCATTCATTCAACCTTTAACCAGCCTCAAAACCCCATAAAACGTTAGACAATACTGACACACAACTGTTGTTTTAAATGGGTGGAGTGGCTTTTTTATAAGTGTTTGATTTGTAAAGACAATTGGTCTTTGTAAAAACAGCCTATAAGCAGGAATAAACTCTATATATTCGAGCGCGTAATGCTTTGATGTGGCGCGTGTTGTTCACATGTTAAGGTGTAATGTAATTCATAACAAAACTCAACCATGTTTTTAAATTCCAAATGATGTGGTGCATCTAACAAAAAATGGACAAGCATACATTCAGAAGATGAACCCAGTAAACTCATAAAATGACGCGATTGTCTTGAGCCACAGAACTTGGTATTGACGTGATTCAATGATTGTTTAAATCATAAGATTTTATCAACCTTGGTTTCATTGCATTATGTCTTTTATTTGCTACTTGGCAAAAATTATTTGCGATAGTGTTATTCAGTTAAAATAATACCATCCAATAAGCAAGGCGAATTTCTTAAAGTGGGTAAAAAATAGGGTAACTTTTTTTCAGTATAAAAAATACTTATTATTTTTCAATTGGTTGTGTTTTTTATATGGTTCCCGCCACCTCCACCAAAATCAAAATCGGCAGTGTTCGATGAAGTCGGAAAGCCCTGTAAAATCAACATTACAGGGCTTTTTTAATTAATAATTTATGTTTAATGAACATATGACCAAATATGTTTTATAAATTAGTGGTCTGTCTTGTTTCTTTAATAATGCTTTTGTAAATATTTTATCTGATGTTAAAAATGGATGTCTTACTATGTACTTGATATTTGATACTGAAACAACGGGAATAGACTTCGCGACGATGCGTTTGGTTGAAATTGCTTGGCTGGTTTGTGACGGAAGTGGGGCAATAATACATCAGCGTAATTATTTAATAAAACCCAACGGTTTTATTATGCCTCTTGAGACAAGTAAATATAATGGCATTACGCAATCAATGCTAATTGCAGAGGGTGTTGATATTGTCCAGGTTCTTAATGAGTTTTCTCAAGATTTGAAAACCGTGGATGCGGTTGTTGCACATAATCTTGAGTTTGACAACAAAGTTATGGCAAAGGAATACAGGCTTCTTGGTGAGAAAAATCCAATAAGTTTTGTTGAAGGCTTTTGTACAATGAAAGAATCAACTAATTATTGTAAGCTGCCAAAAAAGAGAGGTAAAGGGTATAAGTTCCCTAGGCTTTATGAACTTCATTTAATACTCTTTAACAATTATTTTAGCAATGAACATCGTGCATTGGCAGATGCTGTTGCCTGTAAAAATTGTTTCTTCGAACTGATTAACCGAAATGTGATAGATACCTCCGCTTCAGTCGGGTTGCGAAGCATGCCGCCCGATATTCATAGTGGAGATATCTTAGCCCGAGTAGGTATCCAACTAGAAACGAAAGCGTTACCACCAATACCTGTAAAGATTATAAGTTCCCCTTCGTCAACTTCGCTTCAAACTCAAAAGCCTGTTAATAATGCTACTTCTATTGCTATGTTTGTTCGAAGGTTCTCACTTATATTTAAAAATAAAGCACATATAATTTTCTTTTTTGCACTATTTCTTATACTCATCGTCAATTTTTTCAAGCAAGAAGTGATCTGCCCTCGAATTGACGGACACCTTTTAACGTAAAAAGAGAGGTGTCAAATGCAACGCAATCGTTACGATGACTCATTCAAAGCTGAGGCAGTGAGTTTAGCATTATCAGGAGAGCTGAGTTACGCGGAAGTGGCTCGAGATTTGGGTATAAACTACGGTACATTGGTAATCATCCCAAAAAATAAAAGCGAATCAAAGTAGAAAAAAGTCCTTAAACTCACAAGAAAAGGAATACTACGATGAAAGCCAAGAAATACAG
>NZ_SNZE01000035.1 GCF_004363775.1 Hydromonas duriensis | reverse complement strand
AACATTCAAAATTGGGATACCAAAGCCCTGTAAAATTTGAATCCGCAGCATCTAAAATAGCTGCTTAAAATGTCCGTTGAAATGAGGGCAGATCAGTTATCCCCAACATTTTTATCACTAAAATCAGCATTACCAGTTAAAGCCAGTGATTCGCCATTGACCATATTGTCAAACTTAGCACCAATTACCTTTGCTATAGAGGTTCCGTCGTACACCTTGTTGCTGGCGATTAAAGTATTGATGGTAATATCTCGTTTTCCTATCAGCATGTTTGGCTGAGGACTAAGAGTCGTATTAAGACCTTCGCCAACTACAAGATTATAGGCGTAGGTTCCAACATTTTCTCCTGATAAACGCGTCCCTGCTAATGTGGAAATTACATCACTTGCTGTAAGGCCAAAAGTATTGTTTCCTACGATTTTGCTTAATGTTGTTGCCCCACCTGCTGCTGTATAAGCAGATTGAAACGAATTATTCAAGTTATTGGGATCGCTATCTCCATAAGTTTTAGTCAAATTAGGTAAAGCAATTGAAAACGATGGAGATGCCGTAGCGTTTTCTCTGAACATTACTTGTGCGACACTACTTGCTCCGCTAATGACATCTCCAAAATTAGCGTTAAACCTAGCGTTTAATGCTTTACTCGTTCCATTATAATAGAGAGTATTAAATGCACTGGTCAGATTAGAGAGTTTGCCAGTTAAGGCCGCACTTCCCGAGTATATTTTTGTTTTACCGTTCCCAAGATTAGCGACTGCATTCCCAGCCGCTGTTAGGACTTGACCGCCTGTGGCGTCTCCCGCAAGATGCAGTTTGCCAGCGGATACAACCACATCACCCGCTCCATTATTTATAACTCCTGGCACAGTTATATTTCCATTACCATCTGAGCTAATGTTGACTCCTGAGGCGCTATTTTGGGTAATTAATGCCGAAGCCTGAGCAGTAATGACGCCGAGAGAAGAGGGCGTTCCATCCCCTGTAATGATATTAACCGCACCTGCACTCGAAGCATTGGTAATACTAACAGGCGCAATAGTTATTCCACTATTGTTTCCGCGAATCGACAGCGCACCTCCGTTACTATTGTTTGAGATAATAGGTTTACCAGTAACCCCAGTTGCCAAATATATATCTTTACCTGCTCCTTTATCACTTGCAACCGTATTGTTGCCCGAAATACTAATTGCATCCCCTGCATTCGATGCGCCGCCAGACAAAACATTTATAGCAACAGGAGCCAAATACGCTGCGTACCATGTAGGAGAAGATGTAGTACCTGAAATTGTAATTTTACTTTGGCTTTGAATTAGCCCTCCTAGGATAACGCCGCGCCCATTAGAAGCAGACGAACCAGAAAGTGAAATATCACCTGCCGTTGTACCTCCAATTGCTCCAAAACCACAATCTGTTACACCACACCAAATACTGCCATTAAGCAAAGAAATGCCATCACCACTGCCCGTATTATTACCTATAATGTTAATTTTGCTTCCGAGTGCCGCCCTTACAAAACCTTGTATGTCTACGCCTTTACCAGTTGTTGCTGTGCCTGTTAAGTTTATTGAACTATTGCCTGTTGATGAAATTCCAGCACCGCCCCCATTACTAAACCCAGTCGTTTTGCCTGTAGCATTAATAGATAAAATACCTGAGTTACTAACTGAAACACCAGCTCCATACATGCCCGTTGAATTTGTGCTATTCGCAACAACTGAAACAGAGCCTCCATTAATGTTAAGAGAACCTGTTTGCAAGAAATAAACGCCCGTTCCATTAGTTGATGTACCTGATATTTGAGCACCGTTCACACCTGTAAAATTTAAACTACCTGTCACAGAAGAGCCGTCATTATAGTTACTGACACCAGCGCCATTACCTGAAGGAGCATTTGAAACAGAACTTGTACCTGTTATAGTGGCCAACGTCCCTGCACCATAACTAATACTTCCACTAGCGAATGTAACACCAGATTTAGCAACGTAAGCCTTATCAGTAACACTTGCGGTAGATAAAGTTACTGGGTTGGTCCAATTATAAGTATTGTTCGATAGAGTAGGTACAGTTCCACTAACAGTTCCAGCAATACTAAATGCGGTCCCTGAATTACTTATATTAATATTTCCAACATTAATAAAACCTGATGAACGAATATAGCCCTGGTCTACCGTTACCGCACCAGTTACAGCGTTGACACTACGATTTGCAACAGTAGTACCTGATGCGCTACCACTTCCTCCTGTGCCTGCAACATTGACCGCTCCACTGCCTATATTCATAGCACCATAGTTGCTCACTCCAGAGCTATCTATAGCAGTATAAGTACCACTGATAGTCTTTACATTATTAGAACTATTAACTCCTGTTATAGACAATGTGGTTCCAGCAGTCTGATTTAAGTTTAATGTGGAGGTGCCTGCAAGAGTTTGCGCCAGCGCAACCCCCACACTCATTCCAGCGGCATTGCTAGTGCTCCCAGAGACACTACTATTTTGTTGAGCTGAAAAACTACCAGATAAATATACCCCAGCAGATCCATTCTGATGGCCTGTAGCTGTAGAACTTCCGTTAATTAGATAATTACCTGCATCAATCCCCGAACTTCCAGAGAACTGGACACCGTAATTACTCACTGTGTCTACCGATGTTCGCCCTGTTACCTTTACAGTTTGTGTTGGACTTGCATTGGCAGTTAAGATTCCACCAATATTAACCCCACCTCCTGCACCTTCACCCAAAATTGAAATGTTGCCAGTAACAGCTTTTACGCCACCATTTAAATAAACCCCTGCCTTACTGGTTGCAGAGCTGCTTCCAGAACCGGCGATAATTGCCCCTGATGAAACAGTACCGCCAGTATTATAAATATAAACATTTTGACCCGAAATTATGTTGCTTCCAGACGGGCCATCAATAGAAACGCCTCCTTGGTTACTACTTACAACAACATCGCCGCTTACTGAAGCTATGCTATTACCACCTGACAAGTTTTTATAAATACGAATAGCTGTTGATGACGAGTTTGGCGTGGTCGCAGTAATATTAATATTACTGCCTGCACTGCTCTTAAAATCTGACAAAGACAAAACATCAGATGAGTTTGCAGAATTAGTCGAAGTTCCCGAAATAGTTGTAGTCGTACCTGAGGTCAAATTAATAGCATCAGTGTTAGGATTACTTCCCAGCAAAACCGCATTACCCGAGCTCCCAGTACTTGTTCCATTTAATAAAATTGATTTGTCCGCACTAACAGAAACACCACGTTCAATCAGAATACCTACTCCTGAACCACCAGCTGTCCCATTAATTTCAACATTCCCTCCAGACAAAGAACTTGTTTGAGCAACAGACACTCCATAATTATTTACGGAGCTACCTGACAAAGTTACATCCCCACCATTCGCCTTTATGGCATTACCCGAACTAACCACAACACCTTGGCTACCTGAAACGGCACCGTTGCCAATCCCAATAACATTTAATTTCCCACTGGTCGATTCAATAGCGGCATTTATTTGAAGAGTATTGTCTGCATTTAGCCTTAAAGTGGCTTCTGAGCCAGCCGTCTTTTGAATTGCAGAATTAACATAAATATTACCGTTCGCACTACCCACTGAACCATTGTTAGTAGTAGTAATCGAAACATTTGTATCATTGTTTAAAGCCGAATTTATCGTTGCAACATTTATCGTTGAAGAAGCAACCCCACCATTTGGAGAAAAATTGCCATTGGTCACTCCATAATTATTATCAGTACCGCTTCCAATCGTAATATCCGCGGGGTCTAATAGCCATTGCACTGCCTTAACATTAACCCCGTCAGTTTTAAGCCAATCTCCAGAAGTTTCTATAAAACCGCCCTTAGAACTCAAGGTCGCCCCACTCACATCAGTGTTAGCTGCAAGCGCCCCGCTCGAGACATCTCGACCTAAAACAATCGAACCATGATTCCCAACACGTCCATCTGCATTAACTACTCCATTTACCTTTATGTTTCCAGCGTCAGAAAGCAGCTGAACTTGACCTCCTGAGTCTCCGCTAACATCTATTTCACCTGACTGCATGACGTTTGTTAAAGCCGAATTTAATGAAGAGGCTTTAATGTACACTTGCCCATCATCAGCCTTTATTAGAGATCCAGAGGAATTAACAACACTTGTATTAATACTGGCAGGTGACAAATCGAATGTGATTTTTCCACTCGAAGACATTGGAATACTGACCGTATCTCCAGTCACCATACCAACCGTGCCATGTGGGGCTACAATTTGTCCATTATTATTCAAAACAACACCAATCAAGGCCACATAACCACCATCTGCAGCATTGATTTTTCCGTTATTTATAATGTAGCCGTTTGAACCATTGCGTTGAAAACGGTATCTTCCGTAGATAAAATCTTCATCACTCAGTGAGAAAGTAGAGGCGGTAAAACTCCTTGCGTTAACACTTCCATCCTTGCCAAAAAGCACACCGTTTGGATTTATTAAAATCACATGCCCATTGGCATTCAAACTACCAAAAACTTCGCTCGGACTGTTTCCTAAAACCCTGTTAAGAAGCACGGAATTATTACTTGGTTGCTCAATATTGACATGAGCACTCGCACCTATATCAAAACTTTGCCAATTTGTACTGGCTTTATTGCTCAGCTGCTGAATAGTCATTGTTGAGCCAGCCTGACTTATATTGGCCTGTCCGTACACTACTTTTCCATCCACAGGCAAGGCTGTTAGACTTGGTTCACCCCAAGCAGCGAAAGACAGCAACATACCAATACACACAGCTATTGGCGATTTCGACTTAAATGATAATTTTGCAGGCAACAATCCCTTATCAGTGACTCCTGAATGATTGTTGGTAGACAGCTCAGAAACAACCACATAATCGCTGTGCTTTTTAGAAAACTTAATTTTAAAAATATTTTTGTTCATGATTACATAGCCAATCAAGCAGTTTGGAGCCAAATAACTCGAGCGTCGAGGGCATTAACGCTAATTAGCTAATCGGCAGCAAGTGTGCAGTGAACGAAACAGACGAAGAGAACGTCCAGCTTATCAAGCCCAAAATCTTCCTGCAAAACCACTTAACATTCTAAATAAAGACTTAATTTCACTATGCCGCGCATGAATTTTGCAGCAATCATTCCATGATTAGATGAGATTAGGCGGCTAAAAAAGCTCATAGTCAAAATCAAGTGCCCGCTATCTCATAGAACTACTCATGTAAGCCTTGCCGATGATGAGTTTCAACATTTCGGTTAGGGCAAAAAATATTAAACTTGGCAGTCAAGTCCACGCGTGAGCTACCTACAGATTAAGATGCGTTTTTAAAACATCCATGCCATCAGAATAAACTATCTGTGTGACGCCATTCATACTCAGTGGTCAAACTAGCTAGACAATCGTTAACCTTGTCGTAAGCTTTAACACCATCCCGAGCGCAACTACTTTTGTCTCAATAAATATATTATGTATTTAACTAGCCAAATAAAACTATTTAGCAATGTAAAAATTTTATTTTAATTACCTCACCTTGTAAATATAATTTTCCAAAATAACCTTAAAAAACATGAGCTTTCATAAAGCTCACGCTCAATATATCGCTAATTTCAAAATCAAATATGCAAACAATAAAAACCAAACCTCTTAACACCCTTAAGTCTTGTTTGTTGTAAGCGACATCAATAAATCCTTAAGCAGAGCGGATTGCTTCAGATATTCATCAATGTTTTTTTCTTTCACATGTCCGAATCCGCGTACCTGTTCGGGTAAATTCGCCCATTTCACCATGGTGGCGTGATTATCTTTATTCAATTTAGCCGCCAGCGTGCGCATGGTGTCGACGTAGTTTCGCGCCAGCTCACGTTCCATGCGACGTTCTGCGGTATAGCCAAACACGTCAAGTCGAGTACCGCGTAGGTTTTTCAATGTTGCCAACCAACCAAACACGCGCATCATCCACGGCCCGTAAGCCTTTTTGACTAAATGCCCATTGAGGTCTTTCTTGGCGAACAGTGGTGGGGCGAGATGGAATTTTAACGAGACATCGCCATCAAATTGTTGTTTGAGTTGCGCCATAAATTCGGGCTGGGTGTATAGGCGAGCAACTTCATATTCGTCTTTGTATGCCATTAATTTAAAGGCATTGAGTGCAACGGCTTTGCTCAGTTGTTGTCCTAAATTCAGCTGAGCCTCGGCGGTCTGTACTTGCTTGACTAGGGCCAAGTAGGTGTCGGCGTATGCTTTGTTTTGATACGCGATTAAATCATGGTAACGGCGGTCGATGATGGCATCTAGACGCTCGGGCATGTGTAAAGCGATGGTCTGAGTTGGTAAAGCAATGGCTTCGACACGCTTGAGGTCAAACGCAGCACGACGGCCCCATAAAAAACTGAGCTTGTTTGCTTCTACGCCCACGCCGATGATTTCAATGCCTCGCAACAAGGCAGCTTCGGAAATGGGCAACAGCCCTTTTTGGTAAGCAAAGCCAACCATGAATACGTTGGTGGCAATGGCGTCGCCCATTAAGGCTGTGGCGAGTCGTGTCGCGTCAACAAATTCGGCTTGTTGGCCGATGGATTGTTCAATCAGGCTTTGTACATCGTGGATTGGAAACTGCCAATCAGGGACTTGTGTGAATTGTCCCGTGGGTTGTTGGTGTGAGTTGACCACGGCGCGGGTGCGCCCTGCGCGCATTTTGGCGACGGCGTCATGAGAGCCCGCCGTTAAAATATCGCAGCCGAGCACCAAATCGGCTTCGCCTGTGGCGATGCGTTGCGCATGAAGGCAGTTGACATCATCTGCGATGCGGATGTGTGACGTGACCGCGCCATTTTTTTGAGCCATGCCCGTCATGTCAAGCACCGAAACGGCTTTGCCTTCAAGCTGCGCCGCCATGCCAATGAATGCACCAACTGCAATAACGCCTGTGCCGCCGATGCCATTGAGCAGAATGTTGTACGGCGTGCGGCAAGTTGGCAAGATGGGTTCGGGTAAAGCACCAAAGTCGTTTACGGCTGGATTGTCTTTTTGGATGATTCCCGTTTTGGATTTGCGAATATTGCCACCATGCACGGTGACAAAGCTTGGGCAAAAGCCATTGATGCAACTGTAATCTTTGTTGCATGAGGATTGGTCAATACTGCGTTTGCGCCCGTAAGCTGTTTCTTTCGGCAAAATTGATACGCAGTTTGATTGAACGCCACAGTCGCCGCAGCCTTCACACACGGCTTCGTTGATGAATGTAAAGACCTTCGGATCGTCCAGCGTGCGCTTTTTACGGCGGCGGCGTTTTTCTGCTGCGCAAACCTGGTCGTAAATGAGGATGCTGGTGCCTTTGAATGTGCGCAATTCTTTTTGCACTGCTTCCATCTCAGAGCGGTCATGTATGGTGACGAGGGCAGGCAGCATCGAGCGGTCGCGGTAACGCGTTGTGTCTTCGGTCACCAGCGCAATTCGTTGCACCCCTTCAGCAATCATCTGGTGCGCAACTGACGGCACTGTAACCACCCCGTCCACGGGTTGCCCGCCCGTCATGGCCACCGCATCGTTGTATAAAATTTTATAGGTGATGTTAACCTTAGCAGCAATGGCGGCACGAATGGCCAAATAACCCGAATGAAAATAGGTGCCATCCCCCAAATTTTGAAACACATGCGGCACTTCGGTGAATGCCGCTTGACCTATCCAAGTCGCGCCTTCGCCACCCATGTGGGTCATGAGTTTGTTTGATTCTGGATAAATCGCCATTGCCATCGCGTGGCAACCGATGCCTGCCAATGCCACCGAGCCATCGGGGACTTTGGTCGAGGTGTTGTGCGGGCAGCCTGAGCAATAGTAGGGCGGGCGAGGCGGGGTGTTGACCGCACGATTGAGCACTGCTTCTTTTTCTTGCAGCATCGCCAATCGTTCATGAATGATGTCGCTGGTATGAAAACGTTCAATGCGTGATGCAATCACAGTGGCGATTTGTGCCACCGAAAAATCCAATTTTGACGTGAGCAGCCACTCACCTCGGGGCGCAACCCATTCCCCTTTTTCGTCAAATTTGCCAATGACGCGTGGGCGCACGTCATCGCGCCAGTTGTACAGCTGCTCTTTGAGTTGATATTCGACAATTTGCCGCTTTTCTTCCACCACTAAAATTTCATCCAAGCCTTGCGCAAACTCGCGCACGCCATCGGCTTCGAGCGGCCACGGCATGGCGACTTTGAATACGCGCAAACCAATCGCAGCCGCTTGCGCTTCGTCAATGCCAAGCTGTCCAAGCGCCTCGAGCACGTCTAAATATGATTTACCCGAAGCAATAATCCCCAAACGTGGTTTGGGTGAGTCAATAGTGATGCGATTTAATCGATTCGCTCGCGCATATGCTAGAGCCGCGTAAATTTTGTAATCTTGCATCAAGGCTTCTTGCGCCCGCGCAACCGCGTTCACGCCTGCGGTTGAGAGTTGAATGTTCAAACCCTCTTTGGGCATGACGAAGTTGTCAGGGATTTTGACTTCTACGCGGAATGGGTTCACATCCACTGAGGCCGAGGACTCAACCGTGTCGGCTATCGCCTTAAATCCAATGGCACAACCTGAAAAACGGGACATCGCCCATGCGTGGACACCGAGGTCGAGAAACTCTTGAACATTACAAGGGTAGAGCATCGGAATCATGGCCGCGCTGAAAATATGATCCGATTGATGGGGCAGTGATGACGAGTGCGCAACGTGGTCGTCTCCAGCGACTAAAATCACGCCGCCATGTTTAGACGTGCCTGCATGGTTTAAATGCTTGAGCGCATCCGCGCTGCGGTCCACCCCTGGGCCTTTGCCATACCACATGGCGAATACGCCATCATATTTGGCAGGCCCAATTAAACCGACTTGCTGCGTCCCCCAGCACGCCGTTGCGGCCAAGTCTTCATTCACCGCTGGGGCAAATGTCACATGGGCGGGTTCTAAATATTTTTTGGCGCGCCAAAGTGCATCGTCCAAACCGCCCAAGGGCGAGCCGCGATAGCCTGTGACATAACCCGCGGTGTTTAAACCCGCGGCAAGGTCGCGTTGACGTTGCATGATGGGCAATCGCACCAAGGCTTGAATGCCCGACATGAACACCTGACCCTCTGTCGCGGTGTATTTGTCATCAATGCTCACTTGGCGGAGCTGTGTGTGTGTTGTTGGTGAGTTCACGTTTATTTTTCTGTTTTGTAAGTTGACGACGTCACCCGACATGCGGTTATCGGTCTAATAAGTGTCGGAGTTGTTCAATGTCTTGCGAATGTTCAATGCTTTTGCCACAATCAATGCCCGCTTTGGCCAGTTGGTCGCGTAGCTCACGCGCAGTGGCATCGCTGCGCTCAAGGTGCTCTATCACCCGTTTTAGGGTTTGGACAATCGGATCGTCATCCGCAGCGTTGACACCATACGCGCTGAATTCATGCAATTGTGTGGGCTGTGAGTCAATCAGATGCGCGGGGTTGCCAATCGCCGTTGCGCCAGCGGGGACGGGTTTAACCACCACGGCATTGGAGCCGATTTTAGCCCCTGCACCAACCGTAAAACTCCCCAGCACCTTTGCACCCGCACCAATCACCACGCCTGCTTCAAGCGTTGGATGGCGTTTTGTGCCACGGGTTAACGAAGTGCCACCCAGCGTTACGCCCTGATAAATGGTGCAGTCATCGCCAATTTCAGCCGTTTCGCCAATGACAATGCCCATCCCGTGGTCAATAAACACACGCCGCCCCATGGTTGCGCCAGGGTGAATTTCAATCCCCGTCAAAAAGCGAGACACGTGCGATACGAATCGAGCCAACCAACGCAGGTTGTTCATCCATAACGCATGAGCGATGCGGTGAAAAAAAAGCGCGTGCAACCCTGGGTAGCAGGTCAAGACCTCCCACAAAGAACGGGCAGCAGGGTCTTTGTGGCGGATGGTTTGGATGTCTTCTTTGAGGTGGGTAATGAACATAGATAGAGTTTAAAGCAGGTGTGAATCTAAAGTCGCATCATAACCGATTGCGAGGTCATCTGCGCTGGCGTTGACGGGGATAAATGTCATTTGTGAGGCGGGTTGCGCTTGGTTTTGATATTTTTTGGCTAAAACCATTGTTTATTGGCGCGCCCTCAAAGTATCAATAAACCGAAATTTTTGTTTAAAATAGTATAAAAAACTAAATTATATATAAACTGCAGCATTTTTAACCAAAAATATCAATTATGTTATAATAAATGAATGCACTGGTTTTTACATACTGTTTCCAGTCAGCAAAACTCTCTAGCGAAAAAAGTTCCAATTCATATTGGAGGTGCTCATCGAGTCGCTAGTTCCGTCTAACCACGGTAATCCTTGGTTGAACCCTATTTTGGGTTGAGCCTCGAGATGCCCTGTATCCTGGAGAGAATTTGATGCAAAAAAACTTTTTAAGAACCCTATCTATTATGGGTGTCGTCACTGTGTTGAGCGCGTGCGGGCAAAAAACTGAAGAGTCGCCCAAAACAGCCGCGCTGGATTCCAAATCCACAGCCCCCGTTTGTGAACTCAACCGAAAGGTTGTGTTTGCAGGTTTGGACTGGGACTCCAACGCTTTTCATACGGCGGTTGCACAAAATATCATTAAAAATGGTTATGGCTGTGAAGTTGATCAAGTGCCTGGCACAACCATTCCCTTGCTTAACGGCATGGCCAAGGGTGACATTGATGTCACGATGGAAATTTGGAAAGAAAATATTACAGCCGCATGGAATAAAGCCACTGAGTCGGGCAAGGTCTTGGATTTAGGGGTTAACTTTCCAGACGCCGTTCAAGGCTGGTTTATTCCCAAATACTTAACCGAAGGTCCTGATGCGCCCGCAAAAGACTTAAAATCGGTGACCGACTTGGTGAAGTACAAAGACTTGTTCAAAGATCCCGAAGTGCCTAATAAAGGGCGGTTTTATAACTGTCATGCGGGCTGGGGCTGTGAAGTGGTGAATACTAAAAAACTGGCCGTTTATCAATTGAACGACTCGTTTACCAACTTCCGCTCGGGCACAGGTTCTGCTTTATCTGCAGCGATTGAGTCGGCCATTAAACAGAAGAAACCCATTGTGTTTTATTACTGGGGGCCCACGTGGCTGTGGGGCAAGATTGGGAATGAGGTTCAAATGCTTGAAGAACCCGCTTACGATGAAACCATTTGGGAAAAATTTTATACCGACAAAAATCCCACTCAAACAACGGCTTATCCTGTTGTGAAAGTTTACAAAGCGGTCAACGCTAAGTTCGCTAAAGAAGCGCCGACATTAACCGAATTTATCCGACAATACAACACAACCAGCGCGGATGTCTCCGCCGCCTTGGCTTTCATGCAAGAGCGTGGTGGAACGGTTGATGATGCCGCAGTTGAGTTTTTGAAAACGAAACAAGATGTCTGGACAAAGTGGGTTCCCGCTGACGTCGCGGCACGGGTGAATGCAAAACTGCAGTAACTCTCAACTATTTTTCGAGGGCGTATTTGTGCGCCCATTTGTGGTTTTTATTTCAATAAGTTTAAAAAAACCTAAACCAAAGCGAAAAACGTACAGCCTTTTTTATTTAAAGCAGATGGCTCGTCATCATTTTGATGCGAGTCGTCGGACGCGCTTTTTCGCCTTACACAATGACAACGTGCACATGCGCAGTTTAATGCGCATGGATGACACTCGTCATGAGCCTCCGCTGTCTTGTTCATGACAGGGTCTGCCCTTGTGTTGCCAATACGGTTGTCAACATGGCAACCCGCGTTGTCTATCTCATGGAGATACATCATGTCTTTTTTTATTGATATCAGCGAACCCATTAAGATCAATATCAATTTATTTTTGGAATATATTGTGGTCGAATTTGGTTCTGTTTTTGACGCCTTCTCCAGCACGCTCATCAGCATGTTGGTGGCCTTAGAAAAATTATTGGTTGGCATTCCGCCACCCGTGATGATTTTGCTGGTGGGCGCACTGGCTTTTTATGCCTCGCGAAAAGTAGGCTTTGCACTGTGCATGATGTTGGCACTGTATTTGATTGGTGCTTTAGGCGTGTGGCCAGAATCCATGCAAACCATTGCCATCATGTTGGTCTCGGTGTTTTTATCCGTCATTATGGCGTTGCCGCTCGGGGTTTTATCCGCCCGCAGTGATGCCGCACGCAAAGTGATTAACCCCATTCTTGATTTGATGCAAACCATTCCAAGTTTTGTGTATTTAATTCCAGCCGCCATGCTGTTTGGTTTGGGCAAAGTCCCCGCCATTATCGCGACAGTGATTTATGCTGCGCCGCCCTTAATTCGCTTGACCGACCTTGGCATTCGAGAAGTGAATCGCAAAGTGGTTGAGGCCAGCCGCTCATTTGGTGCGACTAAAGCTCAAATTCTACAACGCGTACAAATCCCCTTGGCAATGCCCAGCATCATGCAAGGTCTAAATCAAACCATGATGATGGCATTGTCGATGGTGGTGATTGCCTCAATGATTGGTGCACGCGGGGTGGGCGAAATTGTCTTGTTGGGTTTACAGCGCAACGATGCAGGACAAGGTGTCGTCGGCGGCTTGGCCATTGTGGTGTTGGCTGTTTTGTTCGACCGCATCACACAAGCCGCAGGCCTGCGCATGCAAAGTCATCGACACAATCCACGATAAATCGAGGGGGTTATTATGAGTAAGATTAAGATTGAAGTTCAAAACATCACTAAAATTTTTGGTGAAAAACCGCAAGAAGCTCTGGCTAAAGTCAAAGCGGGCATGGGTAAACAAGAGTTGCTCGAGCAGCACACTCATACTTTAGGCCTGCACAACATCAGCTTAAACATTGAAGAAGGTGAGATTTTTGTCATCATGGGTTTATCTGGCTCAGGGAAATCCACATTAATCCGCCACTTTAACCGACTGATAGACCCATCGGATGGGCACATCATCATTGACGGCGAAGATGTGATGGAGATGGATGTCAAACAACTTGAAGATTTTCGCCGTCGCAAAATCAGCATGGTGTTTCAGAGTTTCGGTTTAATGCCGCATTACACTGTGGTTGACAACGTGGCCTACGCCCTAGAAGTGCGCGGGGTAAAAAAAGCCGAACGCATCGCAAAAGCGACCGAATGGCTCGAAACAGTTGGGCTTGCAGGCTATGAAAACCTGTATCCACGCCAACTGTCGGGCGGTCAGCAACAACGCGTGGGTTTAGCTCGCGCTTTAGCAGCTGATACCGATGTCATATTAATGGACGAGGCGTTTTCCGCGCTTGACCCATTGATTCGCAGTCAAATGCAAGAACAACTGCTTGAATTGCAAAATCGCTTACAAAAAACCATCGTTTTTATCACACACGATTTATCAGAAGCCCTGCGCATTGGCTCGCGCATTGCGATTTTAAAGGACGGCGAGTTATCGCAAATCGGTACGCCAGAAGAAATTTTGCTCAACCCTTCAGATGACTACGTGCGCGAATTTGTCAAAGAGGTCAATCGCGCCAGCGTTTTAACCGTTGAAGCCATTATGCGCAAACCGCGTTTGTGCTTAGAAAATGAAACACACCAAGAAGCCTTGACAAAAATTGAAGCCGTCGGCATAGAGTGGGGCTGGGTACTGACCAACAACCGCTATCAAGGCATGGTCACCCGCGCCCAACTGAAAAAAGCCATTGCAGAAAACAGCCAAGAAACTTTGGCGCAATTGGCAAACAACTCGGTCGTCGTCACGCAAAGCACCACCGTAGAAGGAGCCTTACCCTCGGCCATTGGCAATAAATATCCTTTGCCTGTGGTCGACCAAAATGGCAAATTATGGGGCGTGGTCACACCCGACAGCTTAACCAGAGCCATTGAAAAAGAAACCGATGAAGTGAGTTCTTGATTGAGTATGTGATTTATTGTGATTGAGTTAGAAACTTAATTAGGAGTAACGTTCAAGCGTTACTCCTTTTTCTTGATGCGTTGCACTGTGCTCGCTAAACCACGCAAAAAATTCACCTCATTGGTCGACAACTGCGTGCGCGAAAATAATGCACGCAAACGCGGCATCATTTCTGTCGGGATGTTTGGATTTATCATGCCAATATCGGTCAACATCGCCTCCCAATGATTCAGCATGCCATCCAATTGCGCCACATCGGCCGAGTCAAGCAATGCAGGATGCTCAACAATCGGCGTTGAATAACCATGCAGCGCAGCTTGACGCAAGCTATACGTCATCACCTGCACGGCTTGGGCAAGATTGAGCGAATTGTACTCTGGGTTCGCCTCAATTTGACACAACCGCTGACACAACATCACCTCATCATTCACTAAGCCACTGCGCTCCGCACCGAAGACAAACGCCACTTTAGGCAGAGCCATATTCTCAGCCTGTGCCTGCGTAAATAAAGCCATCACCTCAGCCGCCGCCTCACCACTCGTGCGCAAAGGTGGCGCAAGGTCACGCGTTCGCGCTGAAAAAGCAAAAGCGCAATTCACCCCCTGCAACGCAGTCGCCAAATCAGGCACGATGACAGCGTTGTCCAACACATCCGTCGCCCCGCTTGCCAAAGCAATGGCATCGGGTTGCGCACACATGTCCGCAAATCGAGGCGAGGTCAAATACAGCTCACGCAGCCCCATATTCGCCATCGCCCGCGCCACTTGCCCCACGTTGCCAGGATGGCTGGTGCGAACGATAATGATGCGGATGTGAGCGAGGGCGTCAGTAAGAGGATGTGATGTGGGCATGATGGAGATGTAAAAACGTGAGCAACCCAATACCATCAAGTCGCTTCAAACTAACATTAAACGAAAAAGTACTGGGAAATTGAGACAGACAAAACAAAAGCGGCTTACATTACTGTAAGCCGCTTAAAATCAGGTGCATTGCAGAAACCGAAAAACCTTACATATGTTTGATTTTAAAAGATTAAATCGACACCGTCAAGGTTCCAATATACAAAAATGTATTCAAAAAAACTCTACGGCCGCTGCATTTACTTGTTATAAGTCATTGAAGGTTCTTAAAATTTCCAACTTTACTATTATCGTTAACTAAAAATGTTAGATTCCAAATTACCTATTGCTAATTAGAAGCAGGGCTTTTTTGTAGTTCATTGAACAGTGTTACCCTTAGAACTGATGTTCACCGTCTCACCAACCACATGCGAGTTGTGATTCGTCACCGCCTCACTGAACGTCCATCGTAATCTTACCCTCAGTCAACGTCGCATACGTGGTCGAAGACGATTCGCCCGATTCTCTCATCGGTAGGGTAGGGGCAAACGACGCACCGCCGCCACTCATGTTCGACGTACTGGTGTTCGGCGACGTCGCCTCACTCGGCGCGGTACTGCCTGTCGCTTGTGGGGCAGTCGATTCTGATCTACCCTCGAATTGACGGACACCTTTTAACGTAAAAAGAGAGGTGTCAAATGCAACGCAATCGTTACGATGACTCATTCAAAGCTGAGGCAGTGAGTTTAGCATTATCAGGCGAGCTGAGTTACGCGGAAGTGGCTCGAGATTTGGGTATAAACTACGGTGCATTAACGAACTGGATTTATGAAACCATGAAGAATCCTAAAGCTGCCTCAACCAAAGGCCAAAGCCCAAGTCGCCAAGACTATCAAACATTTTGATTTGCGCAAGCGGGAGATTGAATTCCTAAAAAAGGCAAGCGCGTACTTTGCGAGCCTGAAACCGTAAAGTACGCAATGATTGGTCAGGACG
>NZ_SNZE01000034.1 GCF_004363775.1 Hydromonas duriensis | reverse complement strand
GCGCATCAATGCACGACTGGTCTGTGATGCACTCAAGGCGGCGTTGTTCAAACGGGGCTACCCCTCAGGGGTGATTGTGCACACCGACCGTGGTAGCCAATACTGTTCGCAAGCCTATCAGCGATTGATTAAAGCTTATGACTTGAAATGCAGTATGAGCAGCAAAGGCAACTGCTACGACAATGCCGCCTGTGAGAGCTTCTTCCACACGCTCAAGGTCGAACATGTCTATCGCATTGCCTTTGAGTCAATGGAGCACGCCAGACGCGAAATCTTCTGGTTTATTGAAGCCTATTACAACTTCAAACGCAAACATTCAAAATTGGGATACCAAAGCCCTGTAAAATTTGAATCCGCAGCATCTAAAATAGCTGCTTAAACTGTCCGTTGAAATGAGGGCAGATCATAATCTATACTTAAGATTACTAGGCAGCCTTGTGAGCTGCCCCTAAGTCTACTTAACGCTGTATAGTTGAGCATAGTCAGTTGAGTTTACTAAGGTGAAATACCTGTTAAATTCTGGCTGAGATGTAATTAATTCGCCGCCTCTTTTGTTCGATATAAGTAAAGCATTCGCTCCAAATGACTTAATTTTATTTGCAAGTTGGCTAGAACTAAGGCCTAGGAGGTTTTGGTATCTTCCTTCACCAAAAACATCGCCAATTGTTCCGCTCGGTAAGTAATACAGGTCGGATTCTAAGCCTATTTGCACCAATCGATACTCGGGATGTGCGCGTAAAAATACTCCTATGTGGTATGAATATATTTTATCCTTTAAAAAGTCGCCCCTGCTTGCCCCATCAGCTTGTATTTTACTCAGTGTTTTGGGCATAAAAATTAGAAGTGCAATTAAAATTACTGGATAGGCTGCGTATTTTAATTTTTGATTTTTGGTAAAACGCTGTAAGTATATTCGTTTGAAGTTGGTTTGTTTTGTTCGGATATGTATCATGTGTAACGCCATCCATATACCTTGGGCAGCAAACAAGCTCATAAAGGGGTACACGGGGATAAGATACCTAGAGTAGTGAGAGGTGAAGTACCATGTTATAAAACCATAAATGCAAAAAAAGGCAATTGCTTTGGTTGATAGTGAAAAGCGTTTAAGAAAAAGCAGTGGAATGATAGATAACCAGAGTATTGGGGGAGGCCAATCAGCTACTCGCTTAAGGTCTGCAATTTGTAGTTGCATATCAAACTCGTTCCAGCTGTAATACCCAAAAATAGTTCCTGCCAATGGTTCAACGGGGTTTCCAGTTAAAATGTAGTTGCGTATGTACCAGTATGAGCATGGTAGTAAAAATGCTACGGTAAGTGCAGCATAGTTCTTGATTTTTCGTTCCTTGAAAAGAACTATTCCCGCAAGCAAAGGTATGTAAAAGAGTGATTGATATTTTGTGCCCACCGCTAAACCAATTAGGAACATGCCGATTAAAACGAATCTAAAGTTTCCGTTCCAATATCCTTGATAGACGCAAATAAAGCCAAAGAATAAAAACATCGTTAAACCGAGTTCAACGTATGCAGTTTGAGCAAGTCCATTAATTGTTGAAATAAAAATAATCGCCGCTAGGCTTGCGACATTATGATTAAATAGACTTCTTCCTAGCCCGTATAAGCCTAAGACTGTTACCATACCGGCACTGGCATGAAGCAAATGAGGTAGCACATCGTACCCAAAGACAAGACTTGCAGCATAGAGTAAATCAAAGTTATACGGGAAATAAGGATATCTCAACCATTTGTTAATTGTTAGAGCCCCTGCATTAGCCCATTCTCTGGCGTGGGGTAGGTGATACATGACCTCATCCCATGCGTTGGGAGGTGCTAGTGCCTTTAATATGGTGATGATTAAAAATACTAAAACGAGAGTTGTTGATAATGGATGTTGTGTGATTTTGTGCTGAAGTGCTTTAAGTGAGCTTTCAATGGTTTGCTTTTTTATATTTTGCTTTAGTTCGAGTATAAAAAAACATAATCCAACACATAATAATGTGCTGACGCTCCATAGCTTAAGATTTTCAAGGATGCCCAAAAATTGTAGCACCGTAATAAAAATACCCATGCCACAGCAAAGTTTTAGGCTGATGATAAATCCCGTACCTAAATGTTCTATAGACTTATTTGATTTAACTAAGCGAGCCCCTAGGCCATACGTGGACAGGAGAAAAATACTGAGTAAGGCTGTGTGTTGTAATATGAAAAGAAGTTTGGTCATAAAGGCATTAATTAAAAAAACTGGTTTTAGTGATGCTTACGCTTAATTTACAGATTGCTTGATGAGTTTTTGTGATTAAAAACATAGTAGCGTGAACTAGTGTAATTCAGCGCCATTGCTACTCCACTGCCAAAAGCAATCGCCAGTGCGGGTAAAAAAGAGTGTGTGCCCAGTATGTGCAGTGTAGCTGTAAAGACAGCGTAATTAACCATCCCACCCATTGTCATTAAAAGTAAGTAACGAAGATATTCTTGTCTAATAATGTCTGCAGGTCTTTTCTTTGTGTTATGTTTTTGAAAAGTAAAGGACTTATTTAAAATAAAAGTTGTACTCGCAGCTGCAACAAAAGAGGTTACACGAGCCTTATAGATTCCTGTTACCTCTTTGAGCAAATAAAACACGCACACATCAACTAAAAAACCGATAAGTCCTACAATAGCAAATCTTAGAATTGTGCTGTTTAGTATTTTACTCATCTTTGAATTGAGTGCGAGGTATTGATAAGTAAACCAATCTTTTGCTTTCATTTCTACCGCGTGTTACAGTTTCTAGAATAAAACCGCATGAAAAAGAGAGTAAACCTGTCAAAACCATAGCGGAAGACAAAATGGCTGTTGGTAAGCGAGGGACTAAACCTGTATTAAGATATTCAGATAAAAGCGGAATTGATAGACTAATCGCAGATGCGATAAATAGCGTGCCAAAAATACTAAAGAATGCCATAGGCCGCTCAACCATATAAAGTCGAAATATTGTTTTTAAAATCTTAAAGCCGTCTTTGTATGTGGACAACTTACTTTCAGAGCCTTCGAGTCGCTCACCGTAAGGGGTGTTTAGTTCGCCATATGGCATGCGTAATTCGAGCGCATGAATTGTTAATTCTGTTTCAATCTCAAAGCCTTTAGATAATGCGGGGAAGGATTTCGCATAGCGGCGAGAAAAAACTCGATAGCCAGATAGCATGTCTGTGAATTGTCCGCCAAAAACATGCTGAACTGTTTTTGTCAGCATTGTGTTTCCCCATCTGTGGCCACGTCGATAGGCGTCTGAATCTTGTTCTTCAACTCGCACCCCAACAACCATATCGAGATGCTCTTTACATAACTTTTCAATCAAGTGAAGGCTTGATGGCGCATAGTATGTGGCATCGCCATCTAACATGACGTAAATGTCTGCTTCAACATCAGCAAACATGCGTCGAACGACATTGCCTTTGCCTTTTAGTGCTACATTAATAACATGTGCACCTTCTAATTTGGCTACTTCAGCGGTTTTGTCCGTTGAGTTGTTGTCGAAAACGTAGATACTGGCTTCAGGTAATACTTTTTTCAAATCAAGAATAACAGAACCAATACTTTTTTCTTCGTTATAGCAAGGTATCACAACGGCAACCTTTAGACCTTTAAAAAAGCTCATGCAATCCTTTATTCGTGAAATATTTATGTCAGTAAGCGCATTTTAACATTAACTGGTTTGCTCTTTAATTTTCAAAATAGTATTTAGCACAGAACTGTTTTTATTATTACTCGTCAAAGGTTTAGTACACCATTGTTTAAGTTTGAGCGTTTGCCATCGTTGGCTACGGATAACAAAAAACCCGACAAACTCAATGTTCATTCGGGTTTTTTTGCTAACCATAGGCAATACTGGTTAATGTAAAATGGTGGCGAATCAGGGATTCGAACCCCGGACCTGCGGATTATGATTCCGTCGCTCTAACCGACTGAGCTAATTCGCCAAGACCGACATTATCGGCTTAAGATTGTTATGTGTCAAGCTTTTTATTATAGATTGTCTAGATTATCGTTGTGTTGGTCTTTTTCGATGGCGGCTGCGACACTGGCTTTGACGCTGTTGTTGAGTGAGGTTGATAGAATGCCGTAGTAGCTGGTGTAAGTGATGGCGTAGATGAATGTGAAGTTGAGCAGTGCCAGTAACATGGCGGTGAATACACCAACTGCTGGTAGCAGGTGCACTAAAATTGTGGCGATGCAGGTGAAGCCGAATAGTGTGAGCAGGGTGATGAGGCCTGCTAAGCCGATTGATAAAAAATTGCGCCCGATGCTGATGAGCGATAGTGCGACAGCTTGGTTGGGGTTTGCGTTTTGCCAGCCGATGAACATGGGGGCGTAGGTGAATAGGCTGGAAATCAGGATGTTGCTGATTTGGAAAGTGAGTAGTGCCAGTATGATGGGGTATTTTTTGATGAAAGCAACGGGGTCGTTAGCAAGTTCTTGGGCGAGGAGGGTGGGGTCGATGCTTGAGGCGTCGATGCCGCTCGTGTTGGCGACTCCCATTGCCATTCGCATGAGTTCGCCGCCGTCAATCAGTTGGGTGAGCAGTAGACAGCCTAGGGCAACGGTGGCGTAAAACACGCCGAGGGTGAATAGGTTTTTTCGGTTTGCGCCAAAAATTCCTGCAAAGACGTGTAATGGGTTGGCAGGTTGATTCGTGCGGACTTTTTGACAAATATCGGCCATGCCAAATGCGAGGACGGGAGTTAAAAATGAGCTGGCGACTGCGCCGATAAAGGGAAATGAGGCGAGCATCATCAGTGACAATAAAACCCAACTCGTGGCGAGAAATAGAATGAGCGGTTGTGCTTTGAGCAACGTCCATGCGTTGCGGTACCATGTGAATGCGTTTGAAATTGGGACTCGGGCGATTGTAAGGGGAATAATCATAATGCGTTTAGTGACTTTCAGATATAAATGTTGCAAATTGAGCGCGACGGCTTTTTAAGATGCGTTCAAAGTGTGTGGGGTCTTTGGGGGTGAGCATGGCAGCTTCGCGTGTACGGTAAAAGTCGTACAGTCGAGAAATCCAAAAACGCAGAGCGGCGGCGCGTAACATCATGCCCCAAGCGGTTTTGTCGTCGTCGGTCAGTGGAATAATGGCGGTGTAAGCGTCCATCATGGCGTTTAGGTGTTCGGGTAAAAACTCGCCTGTTGTGCGCTCGATGCACCAGTCATTGACAGTGACGGCGAGGTCAAACAGCCAACGGTCAACGCCTGCGAAGTAAAAATCAATGAATGAGGGCGCATCAGGGCTTGTAAATAAGACGTTGTCAACAAATAAATCGCAGTGTCCAACGCCCATGCGCAGGTTCTTGTATGTTTGGGTTTGCGCGAATGCGCTTTGTGCGGCGATTTCGTCTCGTAGAAGGTCGGCGATGTGGTCTGGTAGAAAGTCACTGACTTTGTTTTCCATCTGTTGCCACCAGTCTAGGCCGCGTAGGTTGGGTTGGTGAATGGCAAAATCTTGTCCTGCATGGTGCAGTTGCGCTAAGGTGCGGCCAACGCTGGCGCAGTGGGCTGGAGTGATTTCTTTGGCTTCTTGCCCTGATAGTTTGGATACCAATGCCGCGGGCTTGCCTGCCAAAGGACGGAATAATTGACCTTGGTTGTCCGCAAAGGGGCGTGGGACAGGGATGTTTTTGTCCGCGAGATGCTGCATCAGTTGTAGGTAAAACGGTAGTTGTTCGGGTGTCAGTACTTCAAAAATAGTGAGTACATAGTCGGTCGTTTTTGAATTATCGTTTAACGTGACAAAAAAATTGGAGTTTTCGATGCCGCTGGCAATGCCTTTAAACTCGACCAATGTGCCTAGTTTTAATGGCTCGAGCCAAGATGCGAGTTCGTTGGGGGTGATTTGGGTAAAAACTGCCATGATGGGCGTCTATCTTCAATAAAGGGAATAATAAAAATAAAAGTAATCGTCAGTAAACAGCCGTAACAGTCGTAATGGAAGTCGTTGTGTGCCTCTAATACGAAGTGTCGATGTGTTGTCGAACAATAACCATAGCGTGTGTTGAGTGTATAAACTTGCTCAATATTGGCTTTAAAATAAGCGGTTGCAAGTGAGTTGCAAATAATCACGCCAGTTTCAGTGCGTTCATAATCAACGGGCATTTTAACAAAAATGCGCACCTTCGGCGCGCATTTCAGGGGTTTATCATGTGATAACACTTTATTTTCACTTGATTTTCTTAGCTTTTTAAACTGTCAGCCATCAGCTGCGCTTGGCTGCGGGCAAGCTTGGCATCTTGTGCTTCGACCATGACGCGAATCAATGGCTCTGTTCCTGATGCACGGATTAAAATTCGTCCCGTATCACCCAGCGCCGCTTGTGCTTGTGCTTGTGCCACTTGTAAAGGTTCGTGTGACTCCCAGTCAAAACCCTTTTCAACATACACATTAATCATGGTTTGTGGATACATTTCCACGGGCGCAACCAAGTCTTTTAATGTTTTGTTCGTGCGGCGAATGGCTGATAATACTTGCAAAGCACTAATCATGCCGTCGCCCGTGGTGTGTTTGTCAAGACATAAAATGTGCCCTGAGCTCTCGCCGCCATACAGCCAGCGGCGTTCTTTTAGTTGCTCAAGTACGTAACGGTCGCCAACCTTTGCTCGTGCAAAAGCAATTCCGATTTTTTTGAGTGCTTTTTCTAAACCAAGGTTGCTCATGAGCGTGCCAACCACGCCTGCGACAGGTGTTTGCTTGTGGACTGTGGCGGCGATGGCGTAAATGAGTTGGTCGCCATCGTAAATGGTACCCTGAGCATCGACCATGACCAAGCGGTCGGCATCACCATCAAGGGCGATGCCCAAATCTGCACGGTTCGCCCGAACGGATAAGGCGAGTGCGTCAGGTGCAATGGCGCCAACGCCATCGTTGATGTTTAGACCGTTTGGAGAAGCTCCAATGGCGATGACTTCAGCGCCCAACTCATGCAATATCGGTTCAGCAATGTGATAGGCAGCGCCGTGAGCGGCATCGACGACGATGCGTAAACCGCGCAAATCTAAATCATTTGGAAAGGTTGATTTGCAAAACTCGATGTAACGACCTCGAGCATCGTCGAGTCGGCTGGCCTTGCCCAGTTGCTTCGAGGGGACGCAGCCCATTGGCTGGTTAAGTGCGGCTTCAATTTCAAGCTCTTTTTCATCGGGTAATTTGTCACCTTGCGATGAGAAAAATTTGATGCCGTTGTCTTCAAAGGGATTGTGAGAAGCTGAAATCACAACACCTGCTTGCAGACGCAACGCTCGTGTGAGATAGGCGATTGCAGGCGTTGGCATCGGGCCGCATAGCATAACGTCAACGCCTGCGGCGGCAAAACCTGCTTCCAGTGCTGCTTCAAGCATGTAACCTGAAATGCGTGTGTCTTTGCCGATAAGTACGCAAGGACGACCTTGGTCCGCCTCGTAGGAATCGTAAGCCAATACCTGACCTGCGGCATAACCCAAGCGCATAACGAAATCGGGAGTAATGGGTGTCGTGCCGACGCGACCACGCACGCCATCGGTTCCAAAATATTGTCGAGTCATGAAAGCCCCTTTGTTTGATGAGGTTCGAGTTGATTTTTTGATTTTATCGTTTTTTGAATATTTACAACGATAAGAAGCGTATCCAGATTGTCGATTTGTACGACTTCATTGTGGCGGTATTATTCCACAGCTCGAAACGACTGTGCGTTTTTTGATGGAGTTTTATGCGGATAAGGCGCGCCAGACGTTCAGGGCATCAACCGTTTGCGCCACATCATGCACGCGCACGACCTGTGCGCCTTGTGTCACAGCGTATAAAGCGGCTGCCACGCTGCCAGACACCCGTTCATCTGTTGCTTTGCCCGTCAAGTCGCCAATCATGCGCTTACGCGACAGTCCAACCAAAACGGTGGCTTGGGTGCAGGTTTGAATGTGCTCAAGTGTTTGTAATAATGTGATGTTGTGCGCCAAGGTCTTGCCAAAACCAATGCCAGGGTCTACGCACAAGCGGGCGGGGGCGATGCCCGCGTCCAATAATCGAGTGAGTTGTTGTTTTAAGAAGCAAGCGACGTCGCGGGTGACGTCATCATACGTGGGGTTGTCTTGCATGGTCTGTGGTGTGCCTTGCATGTGCATAATGCACAGACCACAATTGCTATCGGCTACCGCATCAATGGCGACAGGGCTATTAAATCCACGGACATCATTAATGATGTCGACTCCTTCGGAGAGCATCATGCGCATGACGTAGGGCTTATATGTGTCAATCGAAATGGGTTTGCCGCAATCAATTAAGGCTTGCACAATCGGCATTAATCGGCACAACTCTTCACATACTGATAAGGTTTGGGCATTCGGGCGAGTGGACTCGCCGCCGATGTCAATAATGTCCGCACCCGCTTCAATCATTTCATAAGCGCGGTCAAGCGCGGCTTGAGGTTCGATGAAACGTCCGCCATCTGAAAAAGAATCGGGCGTGATGTTCAAAATTCCCATGACTTGAGGCCGAGACACATCTAAATGATAGCGACCGCATTGCCAAATTCGGCTAGGGCTAGGCTGAGGGTTATTATTCTGCGGTGTTGGCATTTTTGGGGTGTTGAAGCTATGTTGGTTTAAGGTCTAGAAATTATAACGCGGTTTAAAAACATGCGCTGATGAGGTGTTTCGCTTGGTTTGTTGGATATCGAGCCGCCTTAGTTAAGTTTGCACGTTGGATACTACCCGAGCCTAACGGTTCAAGCTATAATGCTGCCACTATGACGACATCTGCTACTATTTCCTCGCCGCTTATTAAAAAAGCGGATTTGCTTGCGCCGATTGCGCAAGACATGCTGACATTAAACGAAACCATTCGTACCGCTTTGCACTCAGACGTACCGCTGGTGAATCAAATTGCGGACTATTTGATTTCAGCTGGGGGTAAGCGTTTGCGTCCCGCGATACATTTATTGTTGGCGCGTGCTCTGGGCTATCAGGGCGCACAACAATTTACTTTGGCGGCGGTGATTGAGTTTATTCATAGCGCGACGTTACTGCATGATGATGTGGTCGACGAGTCCGACTTGCGTCGAGGGCGTCAAACAGCAAACGCCATGTTTGGCAATGCGGCCAGCGTGTTGGTGGGGGATTTTCTCTATTCGCGCGCCTTTCAGATGATGACGTCGATTGGGCAATTGCGCGTCATGGATATATTGGCTGATACAACCAATATCATCGCGGAAGGCGAGGTTTTGCAGTTGTTAAATATCAATGACTCAAGCGTTACGGAAGCGCGTTATTTACAAGTGATTCATTACAAAACCGCTCGCTTATTTGAGGCTTCAACCCAGTTGGCGGCCGTGTTGCAAGGTTGTACCGCTGAGGAAGAGAACGCTTGTGCGACCTACGGGCGACATTTGGGCGCAGCTTTTCAATTGGCGGATGATATTTTGGATTATGCGGGCGACACCGAGACGTTGGGCAAAAATGTTGGAGATGATTTACGTGAAGGTAAACCGACACTGCCCTTGATTTATGTCATGGCGCATGGGGATGAGGATGAAAAAGCCATTGCTCGAACTGCTATTGAAAATGGCGGCATAGACCAGCATCACCCCGATTTTGCACGAATTTTAAACACAATACAATGCAATGGCGCGCTTAAATATACTCAAGATTTAGCAGAACGTGAAGCGCAACTTGCAAAAGACGCGTTGGTGTTTTTGCCCGAGTCGATGTATAAATCAGCTTTATTGGCCTTGGCTGATTATGCTGTGGCGCGTGACATTTAATTTTAAGCGAGATTATTTGTGGACAACCTTCCTTTAAGCGCACAGATTGGCATATTAATTGGTCTGTTGGCTTTATCAGGTTTTTTTGCCATGTCAGAAACAGCGATGATGGCGATTAACCGTTTTCGCTTACGACATCTGGTCAAGCAGGGCAGTCGCGCTGCGATTCGCACACAAGAGTTGTTAAATCAAACCGAGCGTCTGCTCGGTGTTTTATCAATTGGTAATAACGTTATTAATACCGTTGCCGCCACGTTATCCACATCCATTGCAATTCACTCATTCAGAGATAATGAATGGGCAGTGAGTATCGCAGCGGCTTTGATTTCATTCGCAATTATTGTTTTCAGTGAATTAACGCCTAAAGTGTTGGGCGCGTCTTTTCCTGAGAAAATCGCTTTGCCTGCCAGTTTTGTGCTCAAGCCGTTGTTGCGGTTGATTTATCCTGCCGTGTGGTTCTTAAATGTTTTTGTTTCGGGCTTGCTTGGGCTGTTTCGTATTAAAACCAATAGTGGTGAAGAAGAAACCCTTAGCCCTGAAGAATTGCGAGCTTTAATCATTGACCAGTCGCGTTTTATGCCGAAAAAGCACAAGAGCATTTTGCTGAACTTGTTCGATTTGGAAACGATTGAAGTGGATGACTTGATGACGCCGAGGGCGCGTATCGAGGCGTTAAATATTAATGATCCTATTGATAAAATTTTGCATCAGCTGGTGACTTGTTATCACAATAAGCTCCCCGTGTATGACGGTGAAATTAACAATATTCTCGGGATTTTTCATATTCGTAAAGCGTTGCATCATTTAGAGGATGGCTCGTTGACGCATGATGAAATTCGAAGTAATTTGAGTAAAGCTTATTTTGTACCCAGTGAAACAGCTATTTTTGAACAGCTCCAACATTTTCAGGAAGACCAACAGCGGCTAGGCATCGTGGTGGATGAGTACAGTGAGGTTTTGGGCTTGTTGACGATGGAAGACATCATCGAGGAAATGGTGGGTGAGTTTACTTCAGCCGCACCGAATGCCCGCTCCTACACGACGTGGGATAGCGATGGACAAGTGGTGCTTGATGCGTCCATGCCTTTGCGCCAAGTCAATCGCCGCTTGCATGTGCAATTGCCTTTGGATGGGCCAAAAACTTTGAATGGTCTTATTTTAGAAGAGCTGCAAGATATTCCCGATGCGCAAGTGAGTTTGCGTGTGGCAGGTTGTACGATGGAGGTATTGCAAGTGGATGAGCACGGCGTGCGTTCAGTGCGTTTGTATCGTCCGAAACCATAAAATTATTTGCAGTGACTTGCCTCGGTTCATTTTTGGAGTTTGCATGCGCAGTCAATCATGGTCAACATTAGCAAAACTGCTGATTCAGCATGAACACTTATCGATTGACTTGGCTTCAAACATTGCCAAGTCGGAGCCTGCTGATTCTATGGCTTGGATTCAATTGTTTTTATCGCACAGTGATACAGGCTTTACTGCAGATGACTTGGCGAAATGGTTGTCTGAGCGGACAGGCATTGCTCGCGTGAGTATTGCACAGTGGCAAGCATTTCTTCAGCACCCATCGATATCGACTGAGCACCCTCAATTTCCTCAAGCAGCGCAGGGGGGTGTGTGGTTGGGCGGCTCGCCCGCATGTGTGGGCGTGGTGGACCCGTCGGATGCGTTAGCGCTACAGCGTTTAAAATTTTTGATAAACATGTCTTTTGAATGGCGTGTTTTATCGGTCAATGAGTTTGAGCAGGCACAAGAGAAGAGCTCTTCTGGCCAAACCACTCATCGTTTTGTTGCTCAAGTCGCACCCACGGCATCAAATTTAGCTTTGGATATCAATCAAAACCGAAATGCCATTGATAGTCATGATGCGCCTGTGGTGCGTTATATTCAAGATGTATTGACACAGATGGTGCGTGAGCGGGCATCAGATGTACATTTTGAGCCTTTCGCGAATTTTTTTAGAATTCGGGCTCGCATCGATGGGGTCTTGCATGACGTGACGCAATTGGAGCCTCAGCTTAAGGAGCAAATGTCGGTGCGCTTGAAAGTTATGGCGCAATTGGATATTGCTGAAAAACGCGTGCCACAGGATGGGCGAATTAAACTATCGTTGCCTTCTGGCGAGACGGTTGACTGTCGAGTCAGTACTTTGCCTACTGTGTATGGTGAAAAAATTGTGGTGCGATTCTTAAATGGTCAAGGCTCTATTTTAAGTTTGTCTGCGCTCGGTTATGAGGCAGCGCAACTGCTTTTATTAGAAGAAGCTTTGAAACGACCGCATGGTTTAATTTTGATGACGGGGCCAACGGGCAGTGGTAAAACAATGTCTTTATATGGTTGTTTGGAGCGGCTCAATACGGATGAAGTCAATATCTCTACCGTAGAGGACCCCGTTGAGATGTTTATGGTAGGCGTGAACCAAGTCTCGATTAATGAAAAAGCTGGGGTTGGCTTTGCGACGGTATTACGCGCATTTTTGCGTCAAGACCCTGACATCATTATGGTGGGCGAAATTCGTGACCTTGAGACAGCAGATATTGCGCTCAAGGCGGCGCAAACAGGGCATTTGGTTTTTTCAACCTTACATACAAACGATGCGCCGCTTGCGTTGACCCGCTTGGCGCAAATGGGGGTGACGCCTTACAACATCGCTGCATCTGTTAGCGTCATTACGGCGCAACGTTTGGTGCGTCAGTTGTGCGATTGCAAAGTGCCGACTCAAATGGATGAGCAGTTGCTGGTTGGCGCGGGCTTTTCCATAAAAGATGCGCAGCAGGCAGATTGGCAACTTTACGCGCCAGCGGGTTGTAATCGTTGTCACCACACAGGTTTTTTAGGTCGCTTAGGTATTTTTCAGGTCATGCCCGTCTCTACGGACATGCAAAACTTAGTGATAAACAACGCCAGCGCTCACTTGATGCGCGAGCAAGCGAAGTTGGAGGGGGTGCTCAGTTTGCGTGAGGCTGGGTTGTTAAAAGTCAAAGCGGGTTTGTGCACGCTCAATGAGGTGATGGCAGCGACCATCTGAAATTTTAAAATATTAATATCATCAATGTCAGAACATCTTCATGCTTCTATTCAGCGTTACGCTTGGCACGGTCAAAATCGTGCGGGTCAAGCATTGTCTGGTGTTTTGTATGGTGAAGATAAAAATGCAGTTCGGGAGCAATTGGAGCAGCGAGGCATTATTGCCAAACATATCGAATGTCGACACGAGCCTTGGCGAAAGCCTGTGCCTCAACGAGAGGTGACTAAGTTTTTGCAAGAGTTGGGTGTCTTGTACGAAGCGGGCGTGCCGCTGTTGCGCATATTGGATGTGTTGTTACACAGTCAAAAAAATCGCTATTTTTATGCTGTCATTCAAACCATGCGGCTTGATATTGAGCGGGGTGAATTTTTGTACCGTGCTTTGCGCCATCATCCTCAGGTATTTGATGATTTGACCTGCAATTTAGTTGAAAGTGGTGAGATGGCGGGGCGATTGGCGGACGTATTGCGCAATATCGTTTATACGCAGGAGCGTCGTCAACAATTAATAACGCAAGTCCGTACGGCTTTATCCTATCCTCTATTTGTGGTTGGTATTGCGCTGCTGGTATGGATGGCTGTTTTGGGGTGGGTGGTGCCTGTGTTTGAGGGCGTGTATCGCAGCAATGGACAGGCATTACCTTGGCTGACTCAGCTCTTGGTTGATGTTTCACGACTGGTGCGTACCAATGGGTTGTGGTTGGTTGCGTTGTTTGTATTATGTATTGTTTTTTTATTGCGTTGGAAAAATGCCCGTTGGCTTTATTTCATTGATTGCTTGAAGCTGAAGCTGCCTGTTTTTGGCTCACTACTTCGCACTGCGTGGCACGCTCAGTTTGCGCGCACCTTGGCGCTTTTATATCAATCGGGCGTGCCTTTGCATCATTCGCTCAGTACTGCCTCGCGCAGTGTGCCCCACCGCCCGATGCAACATGCGATTGATGATTGCACACAACATGTTTTAAATGGACATAGCCTGTCTTCGTCGATGACGCAATACGCAATTTTTGAAACAGCTTTGATACAGCGCATTCAGATTGGCGAGGAATCAGGCATGTTGACAGATATGTTGATGCAGCACGCAACACACAATGAGTTCTTGGTGGAGCAAACCATTAAGCGACTGTCGGTGCTGATTGAACCCATATTGATAGTTTTGATTGGGTTGATGGTTGGGGTGATGGTCGTGGCACTGTATTGGCCGATATTAAATTTGGGAACTGTGGTGCGATGACTGAAGTGCTTTGGGTATTTGTTTTTATCATTGGGATTGTGTTGGGTAGTTTTGCCAATGTTCTGGTGCATCGTTTGCCGCTCATGATTATGAATAACGATAATGAGACAAAAAGCGCATCGCCATTCAATTTAGCTAAACCCGCATCGCATTGCCCATGTTGTCAGGCACCATTGCGTTGGTGGCAAAATATACCCGTGCTGAGTTTTTTGGTGCTTGGTGCTCGTTGTGGCTTGTGTCGGGCGCGCATCCCTTGGCGTTATCTCTTGATTGAGTTGGGTTCTGGTGTTTTTGCTTTGTATTGTTTTTGGTGGTTTGGTGCATCATTTGATGCGCTAATGTGGTTTTTCTTTTTGTATGTTGCATGGGTTGCTGCTTGGATTGATGCTGAACATTTTTTATTACCAGACGTGCTGACATTGTTGTTGCTTTGGGTTGCGCTTTTATGGAAAGCAATTGTTTATCCTGACTTACTGAGAGAGGCTGTATTAGGTGCTGCATTGGCTTACTCATTGTTGCGAGCCGTATATGAAGTGCACTTATTCTTCAGTAAACGACAAGGCATGGGTATGGGGGATATGAAGTTGTTTGCTGCCATCGGGGCTTGGTTTGGTTTAGTGCATGTGCCGAATGTGCTGCTGGTCGCATGTGCGACGGCTTTATTGTATGCGGTATATGCTCGCATGAGGCATCATGCTCACATGATTCCGCTCGGTCCTTTCTTAACACTAGGGGCGGTGGTTGTCTTAGTGCTGTCTCATCATCTTTAAGGTTGAATAAATCAAAATGATATTACATGAGCATTTACGCAAGATTGAACGCCCCAATCGGTTGCCGAGCCATGTTTTGAATATCGGATTAACGGGAGGTATGGGCAGTGGCAAGTCCACCGTGGCACGGCTATTATCAGAAAGCGGGGCGGCTGTTATAGATTTAGATGCCATTGCCCATGAGTTGACTGAATCTAATGGTGCTGCGATGTCTGAGATTGAACGAGTGTTTGGACGCAAGGTTTTGGCAGAAGATGGCGCATTGAATCGTGCGGTGATGAGAGAACTTATCTTTGGTCAACCACATCTCAAAGAGCGGCTTGAAACAATAATGCATCCATTAATTTTCTCTCAAGCGGTTGTTCAAGCACATCTGCGTGCTCAAGCCGATGTTTTATGTGTGGTGTACGATATTCCTCTTTTGGCTCGAAGCCATGAATGGCAAGCTTTACTGGACTGGATTGTTGTGGTTGACTGTGCGGAAGATATACGTGTTCAACGCATTTTGAAACGCAACCCCCAGCTCAATATTGAACAAATAAAAAAAATTATTTCCACGCAGGCAAGTTTTTCTGAAATGCAAACGATAGCGGATGTCGTTTTGAATAATTCAGAAAACGATGTCATTCACTTGCAACTCAAGGCGCAACTCAATATACTGGTAAGATATATAAGACATTTTAGTTCCTCTCACACGACATAAAATAGCTGTCCATGACCCAAGCCTCTCAAAACATACCTGCTCACACGCTATTTGAATTTCCTTTGAATGAGCGTTTTCGTACGTATCTACGTATGGAGGCTCTGTATCGCAGGTGGCAATATTTTTTACAAAAAGACGATGCTCAAGATCATCATTCAGCATTGTTGGTATTATTTGAGATTCATGAGTTCGCCTTTCGCTATGACCTAAAAGGCGACTTGTTACTAGACATCAATCGTTATAAAAGTGCGCTCAATTTGTTAAGACATCGCCCCAACTTGTCTGAAGAAAAGCTCACGCAAACATTGATGTATCTTAATGATGCGCAAAAACAAATCGAACAATCCTCTAAGTTTGGTAGTACCTTATCTGAAAACGACTGGTTATTAAACGTTAAAACCCGTATTGTTGTCGCGGGCGGTATTTGCAGCTTTGACGTTGCCTTCTACTATCAATGGTTGCAACAACCCGCGCATGTGCGTCGCATGGATTTGGAAATGTGGATGATGAACCTGATGCCCATGTTTGAAGGGCTTAAGTTAATCCTACTGATAGTCCGAGAAGCCAAAAAACATAAAACATGTGTCACTCAAGATAAGGCCTATCAACAGCCATTGAACGGCTCTCGTTTTGAAATGTTACAAATTGAACTGTCAGATAGATCCCCCTATTTACCAGACATCAGTGCCAATAAACATGTGATTTGGTTGAGATTCGCATTTCCAAATTTCCGCTCACAGCCATTGCACTTACGTCAAGAAATAGACCATGCTGAAATCACATTTGAACTAAACCTTTGCGGTATGTCGTCATAAACCCTAATATCCATAAGCCATGCCTCAAGTTTTATGCCCAAGCTGCGGGATGCAGCATGAATACGATACCTCCTCAACTTTTCGTCCTTTTTGCTCCGAGCGGTGCAAATTAATTGATTTAGGTGCTTGGTCGCAAGAAGCCTATCGCATTCCACTAGGCTCAGAGCAGGGCAGCGATGCTAACCAGGGGGCTGAAGGCTTAAGCGTAGTAGATTCGGCTTTTAGTCTGACGCGCCCACATTAACTTTAAACTTCTATTTTAAAAAAAACAGCGCAAAAACTTCTTGACAGAAAAGTTTGATGTGTTCATAATCTCGCTTCTGTTGTGGCCGAGGTCGCAGCAGGATGCGAAGGTTGTGCGGTGTTGAGTTTTAGATGGTTTATTAGTTGTGAAATATTTGCAAAAAATAAATTAAAAAAAGCTTGACGGAATAAAAAAACTGCTTCATAATCTCGCTTCTGTTCTGAATGAAGTTTAGGGCGAAAGCAGCAAAGCGACTGGGTGTCAAGATGCTCAGTTAAGACAAGATCTTTAAAAATTAACAGCCGATAAGTGTGGGCGTTTATGGTTCAGTCGAGTGACAAGTCACTAGACGTTAAACCAATA
>NZ_SNZE01000033.1 GCF_004363775.1 Hydromonas duriensis | reverse complement strand
AACATTCAAAATTGGGATACCAAAGCCCTGTAAAATTTGAATCCGCAGCATCTAAAATAGCTGCTTAAAATGTCCGTTGAAATGAGGGCAGATCAAAGAATCTAAGGCTATAAAAATAAACACACAACAATCTAGCAAGCCAAATCTAGTTCAAACTTCTAATCCAGTTCAAGCTCAAACCACGAATTCAGTTTTGGCCTCGTCTGTTGTACAAAATGAAGCCACTCAAGAACCTTTTATAGCATTCAGTCAGGATGGGTTACTTCCATCGAGGAGTCAGCAGTCACTTAATCAACAAGGAATCATATTGTTACAACAAGGGAGAATAGAAGATGCTATATTTGTTTTTAATGAGGCTTCAAAAAGAGGCTCAGAAAATGCTGAAATATTATGTAACCTTGCTTATGCATATTATCAACATGAAGACATTGAAAAAGCAATTCCATATTTAAATCGTGCATTAAACTTAAAGCCAAAAAGAGGCTCTTCATTGTTATTGGCGGGGCAAATATTTGCCAAGCTTGGTGAGCAACAAAAAGCAATATCTTATTTTGAGAGTTATTTATACTATTCTTCTAATAGAAAAGCAGCTGTAGAGCAATTAATTCAGTGGTCAAACGGCTTTGAAGATGGTAGAAATCTTGTTTTAAGGGAGTCTGCTAAACAGGCTTTAATGAATGCTGGTTACAATAATCTTGAGTAGCTAAATTAAAAATAGTTGACTGTTTTGCTAGGTTTTACTACAATTTTCTTATTCTTTGGGGAGTAGCTTCTTTGTTGCATTGTCGTCATTACGAAATGTTTGATTTATTTCCGGCATGCAAGCATTCACAGTACGAATGTTAGCAAGACCTTAGAACTGTTGGCCACTGGGTGGTGTTGCGGTTCTGGGTCTTTTTTTCGCTCCCACTCCTTTGGCCTCGATAATTATTCTTATTAAAACGAGGTGCTTATCATGGAAACAATCGGAACTTGGTGGATGTGGGCGGGTTTTGCTGCCTTTGTCGTCCTTGCTATTGCCGTGGATTTGTTGGTGATGGAGAAGCAAGGGGCGCATAAAGTCACGATAAAAGAAGCTGCTTTGTGGAGTCTGTTGTGGTTCTTCTTGGCATTTGTCTTTGTGGGCTGGCTGTGGTGGTATTTAAATGGCAGCCAAGGACGAGAGGTGGCGAATACGGTCTCGATGCAGTTCATTACAGGTTACTTGGTTGAAAAAAGTTTATCTGTTGATAACATCTTTGTATTTTTGATGTTGTTTACGTACTTTTCGATTCCAGCTGAGTTTCAAAAACGCGCTTTAATTATTGGGATTATTGGTGCGATTATTCTCCGCGCCATTTTGATTGTGGCGGGTGCTTGGTTGTTGGCGCAGTTTCATTGGTTGCTTTATGTGTTTGGTGCGTTTTTGGTTGTGACGGGCGTTAAAATGTGGCTTGCTGCGGGCAAAGACCCTGACATTGAGATGAATCCTGTGCTTAAATTTTTGAAAAAACGCATTAACATCACCACTCGTTTTGATGGTGAGCAGTTGTCTACGACGATTGATGGGATTAAGTACTACACGCCTTTATTTGTGGTGTTGATTTTGATTGGTACGACTGACCTTATTTTTGCCGTCGATAGCATTCCTGCTATTTTTGCAATCACCAGCGACCCGTTTATTGTGTTGACTGCGAATATTTTTGCGATTTTAGGTTTGCGAGCGTTGTATTTTTTGTTGGCGGATTTGGCGGATCGTTTTCATCTGTTGGCTTATGGCTTGGCTCTGGTCTTGGTGTTTATCGGTGCCAAAATGCTGATGATAGATTTTTACAAAATCCCGATTGGTATTGCTTTGGCGGTTACAGCCACTTTGATTGTGAGCTCGATGCTGGTGTCTGTATGGAGCAGCCGCAAAAAAATGGATGAGCCGTCTTTGTGGGAAGCTCAAGCCAATGATGAATCCAATAAGCGTGGCTCATAGGACGTATGTCAACCATCAATTTTTGAAAGGGCTAGTGTCGAGATGCTTGGATGGTGGCGTGGGTCAATATGCCTTCATCTTCGTTAGAACATTCAGTGCATCTCGATGTTGGCATCGCTCGGGTCGGCTTTAACGTGCAGGCGAATCGCCCAAAGCACGCCTGATAGAGCCAAGGCGATTGCAAGCCATTCGAGTGCCCTCGGCCAGCGCGCATCGTATAAGAAACCGTAGAGTAATGAAAACAGGCTTTCTGACACGATTAACTGAGCAGAAAGGCTGATGGGCAGTGCTTGACTGGCTTTGTTCCACAACATATTGCCAAGCCATGAGGCGAAAAAAGCCACACCGAAACCGCCGAATAAAATAAAGGTTAGCCAGTCTAAAGAGGGGTTGGTGTTGAGTGCGAGTAGGCTGTCGGGCTGAAAGAGCGACACCAAATAGCCAATCGCCAGCATGACGATAGCCAATAAAGCCGTGACCACGCCCGTGAGATTAGACCAATCGCTCGCGCCCACATGCGCATGGGCGCGTAAGTACTGTGCGTTTTGGTACGCGTAAAACGTCCAGCAAGCCAATGCGCCAGCCGCACACGCCAACGCCAGCGCACGTTGTAAGGGTGTGCTGGTTAATGTTTCTGAGCTGTGCAAAAACACATCCAGACTGATGGCGGCAATGCCTGCAATAATCATCAGGCTCGGCGCGAGCAATTTTTTGATGGGGAGCGAGTCATGCTCATGACGCCCCATGAGCGTGATGGTCAATGGCAAAACGCCAATAATCAACGTGGTCGGCGCGATACCTGCGTATTTAACCCCTGTTGCAAGAAACATGTAATACACAATATTCCCTTGCAATGAAAGCACGACCAAGCGTTGCCAATCCTGCTTAGTCAATTGTTTAATGAGCGGAAAAATCGTGCGCAAGCTCAACGTGATTGCAAAAAAACCGTAACACAAGTAACGCACCACCATTTGTGAGAGTGGTGAAAATTGGTACGTGACTTGAGGGGATAGAAACACCAAGCCCCACAAGGCGCCCGCACCGATGCCCGCAAAAATCCCACGGCTGATTGTGTTGTGTTGATTGAAATTCATGAAGTTCTTTAGCGTAGAGCGGCTAGGGGTGGTGATTATAAAGATGGTGTGGTTGTGAACGCACAACGCATCACAAGCGACAATCATCTCGGTCGTTGAAAACCATCTGGCCGTTAGTTATTTTTGTTGAAGATTCTAGCATGTCAACTTAATAAAAATAATTCTTTTGATACATAAATTCATTTAAAACGGTCGTGTTGGCATAAGTTCATCGCTCAAAAATAAAAAATAACGTATAATTTCGCTTTGTGCGAAAGGAAAAGCCCCATGCGGTTAATTCAAAATGCCCTGACGTTCGACGACGTTTTATTGGTACCTCGTTATTCTAACATTCTCCCGCGCGATGCCTCAATGGCAACCAAACTCTCGCGCAACATCACCCTAAATATTCCCCTTGTTTCTGCCGCTATGGACACCGTGACCGAATCGCGTTTGGCCATTGCGCTGGCGCAAGAAGGTGGACTGGGTATCATTCATAAAAATTTACCCGCCGCAAAACAAGCCCTCGAAGTCGCAAAAGTCAAGCGCTACGAATCGGGTATTTTGCGCGACCCATTGACAGTCACGCCCGAAATGACCGTTCGCCAAATTTTAGAATTGGCGCAAGATGCAGGCGTATCGGGCTTCCCCGTGGTCAAAAACAACAAAGTCGTTGGTATCGTCACCAACCGTGATTTGCGTTTTGAAGAAAACTTAAATGCGCTGGTCGCCGACATCATGACCCCGCGCGAACGCCTCATCACCACCCGCGAAGAGGATTCACTTGAAGTCGCTAAACGCTTGATGAATAAACACCGTTTGGAACGTGTCATCATCGTCAATGAACACGACGAATTGCGAGGCTTGATTACGGTTAAAGACATCCAAAAAGCCAAAGAACACCCGCATGCGTGCAAAGACGCACGCGGACAATTGCGTGTCGGTGCGGCGGTTGGCGTTGGCCCTGAAAACGACGAACGAGTTGATTTGCTGGTCAAAGCAGGTGTGGATGTCATCATCGTTGACACTGCGCACGGTCACTCACAAGGCGTACTTGACCGCGTCAAATGGGTCAAAACCCATTATCCGCATGTCGACGTCATCGGCGGCAATATCGCCACTGGCGAAGCCGCATTGGCACTGGTCGAACACGGCGCAGACGGCGTCAAAGTCGGCATCGGTCCTGGTTCAATTTGCACCACGCGCATCGTCGCAGGTGTTGGCGTGCCGCAAATTTCCGCCATTGCCAATGTTGCCAAAGCCCTTGAAGGCACAGGCGTACCGCTCATCGGCGACGGTGGTATTCGTTACTCAGGCGACATCGCCAAAGCCCTCGCCGCTGGCGCGTACTCCGTCATGCTCGGTTCGATGTTCGCGGGCACAGAAGAATCCCCTGGTGAAGTCGTGCTCTACCAAGGCCGTTCGTACAAAGAATACCGCGGCATGGGCTCACTCGGCGCAATGGCGCAAGGCTCAAAAGACCGTTATTTCCAAGACAACGAAGGCAACGTCGATAAACTCGTACCCGAAGGCATCGAAGGCCGCGTCTCTTACAAAGGCAGCGTACTCAATATCATTCACCAACTGGTCGGCGGCATCCGCTCTTCGATGGGCTACTGTGGCTGCGCCACCATCGAAAACATGCGCACCCAAGCCGAGTTTGTGCAAATCACTTCAGCAGGTATGCGCGAAAGCCATGTGCATGATGTGCAGATTACCAAGGAAGCGCCGAATTATAGCGTTGGTTAAAAATAGAGCGGGCTAGTCCCGCTTTTTAAAAACTCCATGTTTGCAAATTATTGTGTGCTGCAATTGAGGTGATTAGTACCTTGTATTGAATGAATTTTCTAGTTTTAAGGAAGAATGTCAATGTCGTTTTTTATGAATGAAAATCATTTTTTAGCAAACTTATCTTATGTGGCTACAATAGCAGCTGTTGTGGTTGCTATTTGGACTTATTTTCATAATCATGCTAAAACTCTAAAAAATGCTTCAAGCTCGGTTGTGCTCGAGTTGAGGCTGATGAACCAGAATATTCAGGCTTTGAAAGCAAGTTTGATTCTTAATAACTGCGAATTACATTTCTCTAATCTTATTAAGGCTGGATGCAATGAAATGGATTCTTGGAGTAAAAATAAATCAATTTTAATCGCTATCCTAAATGATGGGCAAAAAGCTAAGGACTTAGATTTATATTATGCAATTTGTTGCGAGATAGATGAGCATATAAAGCGTTGCAAAGATGAGTTTTATTCAAGTGTAAGGGATCGTTATACCCATAAAGCTGAGATTATAGTGGACTCTAAGAATGGAAATGGCGAAATAAAATATGAGCTTACAGAGTGCGAGTCGCATCAAGCGTACACTCAAGATAAATATGCAACATTACTATGCTTTACACCTGAACAGGTGATAAGGCATTTGAAGGAAAAGATACTATTGCTAAATGATGTCAGTTATATTATTGACTACTTAGAAGCTAAGTATTATAACAAACGTTTTTTTGGGGTTTTTAAGATTTAAAACTCTATAGTAGTAACGTAGGGTGGGCACTGCCCACCTTTCTTGCATCACGCATCCATTTTAATCGGTGGGCAGTGCCCACCCTACGGGGGGAAGATGCCTAATTATCGCCGTTCAAATGTGGCTGGGGCGACGTATTTTTTTACAGTGGTGACGCATCAACGCCAACCGATATTGTGTGACGGGGATGTGCGATTGGCTTTGCGTGAGGCGATTGGAGTGGTTCGGGCAGAGTTGTCGTTTGAGATTGATGCTTGGGTTTTGATGCCTGACCATTTGCATGCGATTTGGACGTTGCCTGAGCATGATGCGGATTTTGGCAAGCGTTGGGGCGAAATTAAACGTTATGTGAGCCAGCAGTGCGGTGGACGATTGAATCAAACGTGGCGATTGAGTGATTCGAACATCAAACGCCGTGAGTCATCTGTTTGGCAGCGGCGATTTTGGGAGCATCAAGTTCGTGATGATGCCGATTTTGAGCGTTGTATAAATTATGCGTATTACAATCCCGTGAAGCATGGGTTGGTTGAGCGGGTGGCGGATTGGCCACATTCGACATTTCATCGTTATGTGAAACAAGGCGTTTATCCTCTGAATTGGGGTGAGGGTTTGCGTGTGTCTGATGGGCATTTTGGTGAGCTTGATTGAGGTGTGGTGGGCAGTGCCCATCCTGCGTATGATTCGTTGGGTTGATGCGCGGTGGGCATTGCCCACCCTACGTATGGTTCGTTGGGTTGATGCGTGGTGGGCAGTGCCCACCCTGCGTATGGTTCGTTGGGTTGATGCGCGGTGGGCAGTGCCCACCCTACGTATGTGGTTAATTGGGTTGATGTTCGATGGGTATTGCCCATCCTACGTGGTTGGTTTAAAGTAGTTTTGGATGGGCTTGCCCCATCGTTTTTTGAAAGAAATTTATGAGTAATTCACACGACAAAATTCTTATCCTAGACTTCGGTTCGCAAGTCACTCAACTCATTGCCCGCCGCGTGCGCGATTCGGGTGTTTTTTCTGAAATTTATCCGTATGACGTTTCTGATGAGTTTGTTAAAAACTACGGAGCTAAAGGCGTGATTCTTTCGGGTGGCCCCAACTCGGTGACGGAGGGCGATACGCCACGCGCGCCGCAAGCGGTGTTTGAGTTGGGTGTGCCTGTATTGGGTATTTGCTACGGTATGCAGACCATGGCGCAGCAGCTTGGCGGCGATGTGCAAACGGCGGAAGCCTTGGGCAAGCCGCGTGAGTTTGGTTTTGCGAAAATCCGCGCGCGCGGTCACACGCGTTTGTTGGATGGCATCGCGGACGAAACGACGGCCGAAGGGCATGGTTTACTCAACGTGTGGATGAGTCATGGTGACTCGGTGGCGCACATGCCCGACGGTTTTAAATTGATGGCGTCCACTGATTCGTGCCCGATTGCGGCGATGGCGGATGAGACGCGGCATTTCTACGCGGTGCAATTTCACCCTGAGGTGACGCACACGGTGCAGGGCGAGGCGATTTTGAGCCGCTTTGTCAAAGACATTTGCGGTGCGCGTGCAGACTGGGCGATGGGCGATTATATTGAAGAGGCGATTGCCCATATCCGTGCGCAAGTCGGCGATGAAGAGGTGATTCTCGGTTTGTCGGGTGGTGTGGATTCGTCGGTGGCGGCGGCTTTGATTCATCGTGCGATTGGCGACCAATTGACGTGTGTATTCGTTGACCACGGCTTGTTGCGCCTGAATGAAGGCGACATGGTGATGGAGATGTTTGCCAAGAATCTCGGTGTGAAAGTGATTCGTGTCGATGCGGTGGATGATTTCATGGGCAAGCTCGCTGGCGTGACTGACCCTGAAGCCAAACGCAAAATCATTGGCGGTGAGTTCATTGAAGTGTTTGATGCGGAATCGCACAAATTGACCAGTGCCAAATGGTTGGCGCAAGGCACGATTTATCCTGATGTGATTGAATCGGCAGGCAAGGGCAAAAAAGCGGCGCATACAATTAAATCGCATCACAATGTTGGCGGTTTGCCTGAAAACATGAAGCTCAAGTTGCTCGAACCGTTGCGTGAGTTGTTTAAGGATGAAGTGCGCAAGCTTGGCGTGGCGTTGGGTTTACCGCATGACATGGTGTATCGTCACCCGTTCCCAGGCCCTGGTTTGGGCGTGCGGATTTTGGGTGAAGTGAAAAAAGAATACGCGGACTTGTTGCGTCGTGCCGATGCGATTTTTATTGAAGAATTGCGCAATACCGTGGATGAAGCGACAGGTAAAAATTGGTACGACTTGACCAGCCAAGCATTCGCGGTGTTTTTACCCGTCAAATCAGTGGGCGTGATGGGCGATGGTCGTACTTATGAGTACGTGGTCGCTTTGCGCGCAGTGCAAACCTTGGATTTTATGACTGCGCATTGGGCACATTTGCCGTACGACTTACTGGGCAAAGTTTCAAATCGCATTATCAATGAGGTTCGGGGTATCAATCGAGTGGTTTATGATGTGTCAGGTAAGCCGCCTGCGACGATTGAGTGGGAGTAGTTTTTATTGATTGGGCGTAGGTTTTACAAATGCGTGTGAACCTACGCGAAGAATAGCTTACTTAAACTCGCAAGTACGCCAGTGCACAAAATGATACTCAAAACACCGCATGCGCTTGTATGAAGTCCTTAGCGAGGTTAGCGTGCTTTGCTTGTTTTTTCTAATTGATATATCTCGGGCAGCATCAATTCTGTGACCATCATGCGGCTATTTTGATGGCGCACATGCTGGAATAGGCAGCGTCTCGCCCATATATGGCGTGGCAGATTGACTTTGAAGTGGTGCGTGTGTAAGGCCGTTTGGGCGATTTGATATAACGCATCTTGTGCGCAGATGCGGGTGTATTCAAAATCAGAACGGCACACCAAAGGATTCGCAAATAAGGTCAATCCCAAGGCGCGATTGCCCAATTGATTAAAAAAAGGCCAGTCACGACCAGCACGTTCGAGTGCGGTGACTGTGTGTGCAAACACCACGGGCGAGTCGTCACAAATCAGTAAAACTTGTCGTTGCAAAATTCGACGACCCAAAGGTAAACAGAGCGATTTGGTCTCAGATAAATTCAAAAAAGCACGATTCTGTCTCACACGTTGAACCACAAATTGTTCACAGTGGTTTTTTAGCTTTTGCGTGAGAGAGCCCGTGTCTGTTAGCCAATGTTGATGTTTTCGCTGAATTTGTGGAACATGCCTTTGCCAAGGCGAATGCAGAGATGAGCTCATCCTTTATTGGTCGGCAAATTAAGTTGCTCGTATAACGGTTGGGTCGCGGGAATGTTTTGACTGATTTCGCGCGAGAACAAGCCAGCGGTTTGTAAGCACGCGCCGATGAGCAATACCCAGCATGCGACACTGAGCCATCGTTTGCTATTAGAGGCTGCATGGTGCTCGGTGGTTGTCGGTAGACTGTAATTGACCGCAGCAGGCAATGTTGAGAATGTTGCTGTTGGCGTGTTTGGTGTTTCCTTTGCGTGGAACGTCACGTTGTCCAACAGTCCATCAAGTGATGTGATGATATTTGGGCGGATTGCTAAATATTGCGCTTGCGCAAGCTGAGCCGCTTGTGCGGCTTGTTCAGCGAGTTCCGCAAGTGCTGCTTGAGCTGCTTGAGCTGCTTGAGCTGCTTGAGCTGCTTGAGCTGCTTGTGCTGCTTGTGCTGCTTGTGCTGCTTGTGCTGCTTGTGCTGCTTGTGCTGCTTGTGCTGCTTGTGCTGCTTGTGCTGCTTGTGCTGCTTGTGCTGCTTGTGCTGCTTGTGCTGCTTGTGCTGCTTGTACTACTGTTTGTTTGACCTGCTCTGGTTTGTTTTTAACGCGAAAAAACATACTTGTGACCTGCGTCGCAATATGGCTTGCAGGTTTTAGGTGGACGATTTGAGTTTTCGGAGCAACAGGTGCTGTTTGGGCAGGTTCAGCTTTTATTTCGATGTCATGTTCAACATGCGGCATTTTTTTGATAATCGAGACCGTTGTGCTGAGGACGGGCCAAGGCGAGTCTGTTTGCACGGGGTGCTCAATAGCCTTCGTGTTGTGTCGCGGTAATAGAAATAAGGCGGTTTGCACATCAAATACATGCCCACATTGACCGCATGTGCCAAAGCCATTGTTTAAACGCAGAAGTTCTGAGTTTACTTTAAATGTGGTGTAGCAAGAGGGGCAGCGTGTACCAAAGGTGCTCATCGGTTTTCCAAGTTGTTTCGGTGTTTAGATTGTCTGGCTCAGGGCATACATGCTTGAGCTTGAATCCAGTATTTCTGTTATTAAAAAATGTCGGCTCGTTACTCATTAAGACGTTCATTAAAAATGCGCTAAAAAGGCGCATTTTTAAGGATTAATGAACGGTTTCGTGGTCGTCGTGGTCATGATGGCCATCTGCACCATGAACATGTTGATGTTCTATTTCTTCTTCGCTGGCTTCACGCACTTCTGTTACTGTAACGGTGCAACGTAGCGCTTGTCCTGCGAGGGGGTGGTTGCCGTCGAGTACGACTTTATCGCCTTCGATATCAGTGATTGTAAAAAACTCCACGTCATCTTCTGTGCCACCTTCTGGAATGCCTTCAAACATCATGCCAGGTTCGATTTCTTTTGGAAATAAAGAGCGGTCTTCAACACGAACCAACTCTGCATCGTATTCACCAAAAGCGTCGTCAGGTTCTAATTGTATGGTGCTTTTGAATCCTACTTCTTGACCTTCAAGTGCTTCTTCGATTTTTGGGAAAAAATCATCGTAACCACCATGCAAATAAGTAAAACCGTCGCCTGAGGTTTCTTCGATGGGGTTGTTTTGCGCGTCAGTGACAGCCATGCTGAGGGTGACTACGGTGTTTTTTGCGATTTTCATACGAGACTTTCGATGAGGTTGAATGTATTTTTATAAAAAGCATCATGTTGAATTAGTTAAGCCTAAGTGGAGCATGATGTTTTTTTTGACTCCATTATTATACGTGAAAACCCTATTTGTGAACAGTTTTAAAGATGGGATGAGGCCGATAACAAATGCCGTGCGTAAAAACTGAATTTAATGTGGCGATAGCCATTATTGGTGCATGGTCATTGAACATTGCATTGCTTTAATCGACATTTTTCAAAGTTTAACTTTGGTGTGTTTAATTCATAAATACCCCTGTCATGGCGAGATTGTTGATTGAATGGAGTAGAATAACAAGGCATCGTTCCATGTTTGGACGACGATGGGCAGATGTTTGAGTGATGTATTATTTTTCGAACTTTAAGGAGAACAGCATGAGTGGATGGTACGAATTATCAAAAAGTGACAATGGCCAATATCGTTTCAAATTGGTGGCGGGCAATGGCGAACCGATTTTAAGCAGTGAACAATACACCACGCTGGCCGCGGCGAAGAATGGCATTGAATCGGTGCAAAAAAATTGCCTCGATGCGGCGCGTTTTAGTAAAGAAACAGCGACGAATGGTAAAGCGTATTTTAATTTGAAAGCCGCTAATCATCAGATTATTGGCACGAGTCAGATGTATGCGTCAGAGGCTTCGCGCGACAACGGCATTGAATCCGTCATGAAAAATGGTGGCACAGACAAGATTAAAGACTTGACGGCTTAATAAAAAGGTTGAGCATTTCAGGGTGTGCTTTGAATGTTAAGTATGCTCAATCAATACTCAATAAAAAAAGGAAAAGTTTAACTTTTCCTTTTTTTATTAAAGCAAGTCTTGAATGTGTAATCGCCGCAATTTGGGGGCGATTTTGGCCGTAACAGCAACGATGCCCAAAGTCACCAATGCCCCCGCCACGACCGACGGGACCAGACCAAGCCAAGCCGCGGTTACACCCGACTCAAATGCGCCGATTTCATTTGACGAGCCGATGAACAAGCCATTGATGGCGGATACTCGGCCCCGCATGTCATCAGGCGTGGTCAGTTGCAAAATGGTTGAACGCAACACCACGGACACGCTATCAAACATCCCCGACAGCGCCAACGCTAAGGCCGATAACCATAAGGTTTTTGATAAGGCAAAAACAATCATGCACATGCCAAATGCCGCGACGCAGGAGAGTAAAATTTTCCCTGCATGGCGGTTGATGGGGTTGCGTGTTAAATAAATACCCATGGCAATTGCGCCAACGGCGGGTGCGGCCCTTAATAAACCGAGGGTTTCAGGCCCCTGATGTAACACATCATTGACAAAAGCGGGCAAGAGCGCCATCGCGCCACCAAACAGCACGGCAAACATATCCAACGCCAAGGCACTGAGCAACACTTCGTTTTTAAACACAAATTGCAGTCCCTGCTGGATGCTGGTGAAAATAGCCTTGATGTCGCCAGATTGGGGTGGTTTTGGGTTGGATGTGACGTGCCGTTTTAACCGCATTAATGCCAACATGCCTGTTAAAGCACATAAAGCCGTGATGGCGTAAGCCGATGTTGGGCTACCAAAAGCCACCAACAGACCACCGATGGTAGGGCCTAAAATTTGAGCAAATTGAAAAACGGCAGAACCGATTCCCGCCGCTTTGGCATAATTTTCGCGCTCAACCAATTGAACCAGAAGCGTGTTGTAAACAGGACTTAAAAAAGCGCGCGCCAAACCCGATAAGGCAATTGCAGCATAAATGGGCCAAACGCCCCAATGCGCTACAAATTCAGTCATGCCGCTTGAAAAAACAGTCAGTCCAATAGCCATGGATAGCAACAATGCGCAAGCCAATATCCCCAGACCACGGCGAGAGTAATGGTCAACCGCATATCCCGCAAATAACGCGCTGGCGAAATAGGGAATCACCTCAGATAAGCCAATCAAGCCCAATGCCAACTTGTCGTGAGTGAAGTCATATACTTGCCAACCAACCACCACGGCGACAATTTGGTAACATAAAACCACGGATAAGCGGTAGGTTAATAAGGCGATGAAGGGCTTGGTGACGAAATGAGACTTGGGCGGCATGATGTGTGTGTGCTGTTGAAATATAGAGAGTGGATTATAAACAGCTTTCTTTCGTGCGATTGGGTTTTGTGCTTGCGGCTTTTCCCGCGATAAAGCACCCCATTCGTGCCCATTTTCACGTAAAATTGAGCCCATTTTACAGGATTATTTTTATGGCACAGACCAAAGTCAAACACAAAGAACCTTCGAGTTTTGAAGACGCCATGCGAGAGCTGGAAGCCTTGACCGACAGTATGGAAAGCGGAGAGTTTGCGCTTGAGCAGTCGTTATTGGCCTATCAACGTGGCGCGTACTTGGTTAAATTTTGCCAAGCACAGTTGCAAGCAATTGAGCAGCAAGTCAAAATCGTTGAGGACGATATGGTGAAACCTTTTGATTTAAGCACGGGAGCGTCATCGTAATGTTGGATTTAACCGTGCCCGCTCGACAAACGAGTGATTTCAAAGGCGATGCACACGCATTTTCACAATGGGCAGAACACATGCGCCCGCAAGTTGAAACTCATTTGGCGCAAGTGATTGACACCGCCATGCCCTTGGAGATTGCTGAGCAATCGCCATTAAAGGCCGCGATGGCGCATGGTTTAATGAACGGCGGCAAGCGCGTGCGTGCCTTGGCGGCTTTAGCTGCAGGGCAGTTGTTTGGAGCAGAGCCAGCAACCCTATTGAAAGTCGCATCTGCTTTGGAATGTATTCATGCGTACTCGTTGATTCATGATGATTTGCCGTGTATGGACGATGATGATTTGCGCCGTGGTCAGCCGACGGTGCATGTCAAATACGGTGAGGCGATGGCGTTGCTCGCGGGCGACGCGCTACAGACTTTGGCTTTTTCGATTTTGAGTGCGGCGGATGTCGGTGTCGCGGCATCGGTGCAAGTGAAATTATTGAGCACCTTGGCGCAAGCCTCTGGTGCGGCGGGTATGGCGGGTGGGCAGGCCATTGATTGTCATCATGTTGGACAAGCGATGACAATGGCGGATATGCAGCGCATGCACCGTTTGAAAACAGGGGCATTGTTACAAGCGAGCCTGAAAATGGGTGCCTTGTGCGGTCAGCCGACCGAATCCCAGTGGCAGACGTTGGATGAATACGCGCAACATTTGGGACTGTTGTTTCAAGTCGTGGACGATATTTTGGATGCCACGCAAGACAGCCACACTTTGGGCAAAACCGCAGGTAAAGACGAGCGAGCCGAAAAGCCGACTTATGTTCGCGCACTTGGGTTGGAGGAAGCCACGCGTTATGCCGATGATTTATACGAGAGTGCTTTGCGTGTATTGCAAGTTTCATTGACGGCGCAAGATGGCTCAACGACAGAAAGCGTTCAGCGATTGGCTGATTTGGCCGCATTTTGCGCGCAACGGGTCAATTAAAAAATAGCTTAGAATAGACAAGAATAAACACGAATAGACTCGAACGATTTTTAGAAAAAACATCAGATGACGAACTTTTCTTTACTTGAACAAATTAACGATACCGCCGATGTGCGCGGGTTATCGCGTGACCAGTTGGGTCAATTGGCTCAGGAGCTGCGCGGTTTTATCCTAGAATCTGTTGCGCAAACAGGCGGACACTTATCAAGCAATTTAGGTACAGTTGAATTGGCAGTTGCGTTGCATCATGTGTTCAATACGCCCGAGGATAAAATCGTTTGGGATGTCGGTCATCAAAGTTACGGCCACAAAATTTTGACGGGTCGCCGAGAGCAGATGCACACTTTGCGCCAACAGGGCGGATTGTCAGGCTTCCCTAAACGCTCCGAATCGCCTTACGATGCGTTTGGTACAGCACACTCATCGACAAGTATTTCCGCCGCTTTGGGCATGGCTGCTGCGGCTCGTCATTTGGGTTTGAGTCAGAGGCAGCATATTGCGGTGATTGGTGATGGTGCGCTCACGGGTGGCATGGCTTTTGAAGCGATGAACAATGCGGGCGTGACCGACGACATCAATTTGTTGGTGATTTTGAATGACAACGACATGTCCATTTCTCCTCCCGTTGGTGCTTTAAACCGCTATTTGGCACGTTTACTCAGTGGCAATTTAGTAGGGGGTGCGCGTGACAAACTGAAAAAAATTCTCAAGTCTGCGCCACCTGTGCTTGAGTTTGCCAAGCGTTTTGAAGAACACACCAAAGGCATGTTTGTGCCTGCAACCATGTTTGAAGAGTTTGGCTTCAACTACATTGGACCGATTAATGGCCATGATTTGGATTCATTGCTGCCGACTTTAGAGAACCTTAAGCATCGGGGCGGTGTTCAGTTTTTGCACGTCATCACTAAAAAAGGGCAGGGTTACAAGCTCGCTGAAGAAGACCCGATTATGTATCACGGCCCTTCAAAATTTAACCCACAGCAAGGCATTCAACCGACGACTGCGCCGAAGTCGCCGACGTTTACCCAAGTCTTTGGGCAATGGATATGCGACATGGCCGAGAAAGATTGGCGGTTGGTCGGGATTACCCCCGCCATGCGTGAAGGCTCGGGTTTGGTCGAGTTCCACGAACGCTATCCATCACGTTATTTTGATGTCGGTATTGCGGAGCAGCATGCCGCCACTTTTGCTGCTGGGTTGGCTTGTGATGGCTTGAAACCCGTGTTAGCGATTTATTCCACCTTTTTACAACGCGCGTATGACCAAGTGATTCATGACATCGCGTTACAAAATTTGGACGTGACCTTTGCGATTGACCGCGCTGGGTTGGTTGGGGCGGATGGTGCCACCCACGCAGGGGTGTACGACATTGCCTACCTGCGGTGTGTGCCTCAAATCTTGATAGCCACGCCCTCCGATGAAGCTGAAGCGCGCGCGTTATTAAGTACGGCATATCAATACGAAGGCCCAGCCGCTGTGCGTTACCCACGCGGTTCAGGCATCGGCGCGGTTGTACCAACAGATTTAGACACCTTGCCCATAGGCAAAGCCAAGGTCGTGCGCGAGGGGCAAAAAGCCGCGATTTTAGTATTTGGCACTTTGCTACACGCATCTCAATTGGCCGCAGAGCAAAATAACGCAACTTTGGTTGACATGCGTTGGGTCAAGCCGCTTGACGAAGCGTTGTTAACTCAGTTGATACACACCCATAGCCATTTTATTACCGTCGAAGACTCCACCAAGGTCGGAGGCGCTGGCAGTGCCGTCAGCGAATGGCTGTCAGCGCAAGGGGTGACTAAACAGGTGCTACACCTTGGCTTACCTGATAAATTCATTGACCACGGCGACTGTGCGGCCTTGTACGCTTTGAATGGCTTGGACGAACAATCCATCGCCAGCACAGTTTCTGCTTTTGTGGCATAGTGTGAACCGTATTTAATAGTTGACTGTTTTTATCGGCTATTTCGACAGCGTGCTGGAACGATTCAATTTATTTTGAACAGCCCAACGAATCTTAATTGAAAGCATATTCATGAATTCTCCAACTGATTTAAAAAACATCCCCGACGTGCAAAGCAGTGTTGACGCACGCAATATGCCGATTAGTCGCGTCGGCATCAAAGACGTGCGTTTTCCTCTGCAGATAGACCTCGGTGCAGGTGCGCAAGCAACTGTGGCCTCTTATACGATGTGCGTGTTTTTGCCAGCCGACCAAAAAGGCACGCACATGTCGCGCTTTGTTGCCCTGCTTGAAGAAAATAAAAACGTATTTACTTTGTCATCATTTAAATCGTTGATTGACGACATGATGGTGCGCTTAGAGTCTCAAAAAGGCGACATTCAAGTACAGTTTCCATACTTTGTTGAAAAAACAGCACCGATTTCAGGTATTAAAAGTTTAATGGACTATCAAATCACTTTGAACGGGACGCATCAACATGGTCAAAGCCAAGTGGCATTAAGTGTACTGATTCCGATGACCAGCTTATGCCCATGCTCAAAGAAAATTTCTGAATATGGCGCGCACAATCAACGTTCACACGTCACCGCGCACATGACATTTGCCGATGCCAATATGGCGCAATTTGACCTACACGCGCTGATTGCCCAAATTGAAGCACAGGGTTCCTGCGAGTTGTATGGTTTGCTCAAACGCCCTGATGAAAAATACGTGACTGAACGTGCGTATGACAATCCGAAATTTGTAGAAGACTTGGTGCGCGATGTGGCGGGCGTGCTCAAATCGCAAGATTATGTGGCACAATTTACGGTAGAAGCAGAAAACTTTGAATCCATCCATAATCACTCGGCTTATGCCGTGATTCAGTCGGTTGATATTTAAACGCTAAAATAAACGTTTAAATTTAAAAAGTATTTACTGCTATTTTTCAGCATTAGCACTTGACCGAATATTTTTAGAAGTTTATACTGTCGTTCTTTACAAATCAGTCTTAACTGGTTTGTGAATCGGAGGCGTGGCCGAGTGGTCGAAGGCACTTCCCTGCTAAGGAAGCATACGGCTTAAAACTGTATCGAGGGTTCGAATCCCTCCGCCTCCGCCAGAATAATTTTTTAAAATCAAAGTGTTGGCGGCGATTTTAAGTTGGTTTAAGATTGAAAAAATATAAAACAGGCATCGTTTGATGCCTGTTTTTTTATTGCTTTTTCCTTGTGAGGGAGTGTTTTTTGCATAATTTACTGATTTGATGATTAGGTTTTCTCAAACAATTCCCGCTCGCTTTTTCTTCGTCTCACCAGCCCAGCCAATTTTTTTACCTTTGCTGTAAACCCATTTGCCAAAATCGGCAGCATCACCAGTAAACCCGCACCGAATATCCAACCGTACACGCAGCACAAGAGGTGTCTGATCGAGGCTTGGCCCATATTGCAGCGGGTGGCATTGGACGTGGGTTAGCAGGATTGTAAGGGTATTTGACTTGCATTAGTTTAAGAACGCATGTACATTTATAACGAGTTTACCCAACAATACAGGAGTTTAAACATGGCATACCCCGTCTCACGCTTAGGCGACACATCTGATCATGGCGGCACGATTATCACCGCATCCAACGCTAAAGCGGGAGGGGTTCCGATTGCTCGCATCGGAGATATTCTCGACTGCCCACAGCACGGTAAAAACCCCATCGTCAGCAGCATCGTGATAAGCAAAGTGGGCGGTGTGCCCGTTGCCCACGTTGGCTCTAAAACCGAATGCGGGGCCACCATCACCACAGGGTGTGAGACCCACACCATTGGCGACTAAATCGACATCATGACACAAGCCGAAGCGGCCAAACAGCAACAACTTGAACGACGCCGACAACAGATGTGGCAAAAGATTCTCGCCAAAGTAGACGAGCGAGACGGGCACTGCTTATCTGAACCACACGAATACACCAACACCAAATCCAAGATTTGGGTGCAATGCAGCCAAGGGCATACCTTTGCAACCAACTGGTACAATCTATACACAGGCGGCTGGTGTCCATCATGTGGACGCAATAGCATCCGCATGTACACCATTGTCGACTTACAAAACTACGCCCGCACCCAAGGCGGTCAATGCCTCTCACCCAAATACACCAACATCAATGCCCTATACGACTGGCAATGCAAACGAGGGCACCGATTCAAAGCCATTTGGTGGGGCATTTACGAAGTCTGGTGTCCCTACTGTATCGAAGCCCCCGACCCACGCGCCCGCGACAAATTCCTCGACAGCCTCACCCAATCAGGCCAAGCCGCGCACAAACGTAAAAGTGAGCGCGCCTCATGAATGGTCACATCCCAGGCTATTGGACAGTCGAAGACATCGAACGACTCAGCCATATGAGTATTGCAGAAGTCGCTCAACAGACAGGCTACCCCATCGAAGAAGTCATGCGCGTTCGACAATTGGTAAACCAACGAGTTGCTTTAACTGAAATCAACCGACGCCGTGGGGTTAATTGGAGCGAAGGACATATCGCCCTATTGGGCACACTACCCGATCAAGAAATCGCCTACCTGCTTGGATGTTCGCGTCAAGCCGTCACCGCCAAACGCAAAGCCCTTAACATCAAACCCCATAAACGCATTGGTTTGCAGTGGACCAATGAACTCATTCTCCAGCTTGGACGCAGCAGTGACCGTCAAGTCGCAGAGCAAATGGGTATCAGCTTGCGTGCAGTCTTAAACACACGTCAGGCGCAAGGCATAAAAGGGTAATCATCCCAAACATAACAGCATTTCAAAGTGGAATTAAAAACCCCAGTTTTAGTAAAGCAATCAAATCTGTCAAGGGCGGCGTATCCGGCG
>NZ_SNZE01000032.1 GCF_004363775.1 Hydromonas duriensis | reverse complement strand
ATAAACTTATCCACAGGTGCAACCCAATTTGCGCCTTTAACTGCCTGGTCAAATTTCAACGCGCACTCATGGTCAGTTTTACTCGAGCAACAACAATACGCGGCCTCAGCCACCCAAGTTTTGCAGGATTTTTCTGAGCCTCTTGGCGCACGAATTTCACGCGTTGCATCGAAACGAGGATCATTGGCAAATTGTTCAGTACTCATGTTGTGCTCCTGATGGTTTAAGTCTATTTAATGTCATTTAAATATATGTGATTGAGGTATTGCAATGGCAAAACTATAATTTGTATATACAAATTAGTCAAGCGCATTTTATCCATTCAAGTTGAAATAAATCCGCACTAAATCATCCACAGCACAATTATTTGCACGCGCCAACAATGCTAGAATACAGGTTCCTTACCGATAGAACACGCCATGAGTCAAGCCCCCATTTTTCAGCGCATCAAAGATTACATTATTGCCCAAATTGAAAGTGGCGCATGGGCAGAAGGCACGCTCATCCCCACCGAAATGGCATTAACCAAAACTTTTAGCACCTCGCGCATGACCGTCAATCGCGCACTGCGTGAGTTGACAGCCGAGCTGGTTTTGGTGCGCCGCCAAGGCGCGGGCACATACGTTGCCCCGCAAAAAGTTCAATCCACTTTGGTCGAAATTAAAAACATCGCAGATGAAATTGCAGCTCGTGGACACCGCCATCATGCTCAATTACACGCCCTAGAGCGCATTCCAGCCTGTGAGATGCTTGCTCAACAATTTAAACTCAAAGTCGGACAACACTTATTTCACTCCATCATGGTGCACTTTGAAAACGCCGTCCCCATCCAAGTCGAGGAACGTTGGGTCAATCCGAGCATTGCTCCCGACTACATGACGCAAGATTTTAACCATGTCACACCCAACGAATACCTGATGAACGTCGCTCCCTTGCAAGGCATGGACTATCGGCTCGAAGCCGTTTTGCCAACGCAGAACATCGCCAGCATGCTGCACATCGAGCCGAGCCAGCCCTGTTTAGTCCTACACCGAACCACTCGCTCTGCCAATCAAATTGCCACATGTGTCACCATGTGGCATGCGGGCAACCGCTATCAATTTGTCGGGGGTAAAGAACAATCTGCCCAATCGTCCTAAATTGGATACCCACCTAAAAACCAATTTCATTATTTCAGACACTCATCATTTATAGCCTTCACGCATAGCCTTATCCAACCTCGATAATAGTTATCAAACGCTTAAACCACTCCCGTAAAATCACTGTCAAAAGTGCAAGGCATGGGCATCCCCGCCTATTAAATGAGGTGCTATAATGTGCCCTCCCCACAACATCAATCAGGTGCGCACGCCTAAAATCAAAGCGGGTAGCACATAAACAAGAGCCAAAATAGGCTTTTATTAACAACCACCGAGGGTAAAAACAATATGGAGCAAAGAATCACAGAAGCCATTGAGCTGCTGACGCTGTCAACTGAGCAGCTGATGCAAATTCGTGACGGGCTGGCGAATAAAATCGCTGAAGGCTTGGCAAAAGACGGGCAGGACATTAAGGCGCTGCCTGCATACATGCGTCGTCCCAGCGGGCAAATCAATGGGGATGCCGTAGTTTTAGATGCGGGCGGTACAAATGTCCGTGCGGCACATATTGCAATGCAAGGCCAAGAAGTGTCATTTATCACTGAACCTCAGGCTGACCGTACTTTAATGCACGATGCACAAACACCTGGACTGGTGTCACCCGCGCAATTTTTTGAGCGTCAAGCGGCATTGATTCAAAGAATTTGTCCAGCGCCTGAATTTAATCTTGGTTATTGTTTCTCTTACCCCTCAACCAATACCCCTGACGGTGATGCCGCGCTGGTCACTTGGACAAAGGGCATCAACGTCAGCAACATGGTGGGTGTGCCTTTACGTAAACAGTTGATTGATGCACTGGCTGCACAAGGACAAACGGCTCACCATACGCCGATTTTAAATGACACTGTCACAACGCTCGCTGCAGCGGCTTGGATGGCTCCAGAATGTGATACTTATATTGGTTTGATTGCGGGTACGGGTATGAATGCAGCGGGCTTTTACCGCTCGTCTCAAATCACTAAATTATCTGCGGATGAAGTAAAAGGCTGGCGCCCCGATGAATTGATGGCGGTCAATCTTGAAATTGGCAATTTTCACCCGCCTTTTTTATCGCATTATGATGACGAATTAGATGCCGCAGGTGTGAACGACCATCCAGGTAAACAACGTCTCGAGAAAGCACTGGGCGGTAAGTACACCGCTGAATTGTACGGGCGCATCGTTGGTCGAGAGGCGTGTTTGGCTCTACCCGATGCGTGGGCATTTGACCCTGAAGCAGGCTCGCGCACCCACGCTGGGCATGTGACTCAACTGCGTCGTTACCACGGCTTAATGGCGGATACTGCAACCGCATTAATCAATCGTTCCGCTGACTTAACGGCGGCCGCATTGGCTGGCGTTCTAAAAAGCCAAGACTTAAGCCCAGAAAAAAATCATACTGTTGGTATCTTGGCTGAAGGCACTTTATTTTGGCAAACCGAGGGCTACCGTGAACGTGTCGAATCAACATTACACGCACTCATTGCAACGCACATTAAAGTACGTATTTTGCACAACACTTCAAACGTGGATGCCAACTTCATTGGAGCTGCATGCGCTGCATTGGCATAAAACATCGGCGTAAGAAATAAGTGTTTTGTAGTTATGGTGGCGAAAAAAGTTAAATATTTGTTAATTTTGAAGCCTTGTATGTTTAAATTTAGAATGCCTAGGCTCGAGTCAAGTCGTAACCTCTTAACTCATAACGCCTTGACCGTTTAAAACCCGTTTTTTATTTTTTACTTTTGAAGAGAACCATTATGACCACAACTAAACGCAAGTCGCTATCACGTTACTTAATTGAAGAACAACGGGTGCACAACAATATGCCCGCAGATTTGCGGCTATTGATTGAAATCATCGCCCGCGCTTGTAAACACATCAGCTTTTCAGTGTCAAAAGGATTGCTTGATGATGTACTGGGCAATGCGGGCACAGACAACGTACAAGGTGAGGCGCAAAAAAAACTGGATGTGCTCACCAATGAGCTGTTCCTAGAGGCCAACGAATGGGGGGGCAACTTAGCAGCGATGGCCTCTGAAGAAATGGAACACATTTATGAAATCCCCAATCGTTTTCCGAAGGGGGAATATTTATTGGTTTACGATCCGCTAGACGGCTCGTCTAACATTGACATCAATGTCACCGTGGGCACCATTTTCTCTGTATTGAAAAAGCCAGAATCTTCACACAACGTCAGTAATCAAGACTTCTTTCAAAAAGGCTGTCAACAAGTGGCTGCGGGTTATGCCATTTATGGCCCACAAACTCAATTGGTTTTAACCACTGGCCGAGGCGTTCACAGCTTCACGCTGGACACGCAACTGGGCTCTTGGATTCAAACCCAAGAGGACATGCAAATTCCTGAAACCACTGCAGAGTTTGCCATCAATTCTTCAAATTACCGCTATTGGGAAAAGCCAATGCAACGTTACTATGATGAACTCATTGCAGGTGAAACAGGTCCTTTACAAAAAAATTACAACATGCGCTGGGTTGCAGCCATGGTCGCAGAAGTACACCGCATTCTCAATCGTGGCGGAATTTTTATGTACCCGACCGACTCGCGCACCCCAGGGCGCGCAGGTAAATTGCGTTTGATGTATGAGGCCAACCCAATGTCGATGATTGTCGAGCAAGCAGGAGGCGCAGCGACCGATGGCATCACTCGAATTTTAGACATTCAACCCACGTCTTTACACGAGCGCGTGGCGGTGTTTATGGGTTCTAAACAAGAAGTTGAACGTGTCACTTCGTACCATAAAGAGGCTCAGAAATAACTCAAAAATATGACATTGACAGCACAAAAAAGGACATCGCAAGATGTCCTTTTTTTCATAGCGTATATCATAACGTATAGGATAACAGCCGCAACCCCAACAGCCCCAATGCACTCGCCGCCAGACAAGCCAATCCAACAATCACAAATCGGCTGGCGTAAACCGTTTTTTGATAATTAAGCAAGCACACCAACGCGCCTAAAAAAGGAATCAACATGCAGAAAAACAATACAAAATACTTCCAGCTTGTTTTTTCAACCAAATTAGGCACGGCAACAACACCAAACATCTGCCCCACCATCAACGCACCCACGCCCGCGATTAAAGCAATGCCTGTCAAATAATAAATCGTTATGAACAACATGATATTTACCTTTTTATGCCTGCAAGGCCTGCCGTTGCAATGTACCCAATTCGCCCACGCCTTTTTGCGCCAAATCCAACAAAGCCGTTAAATCAGCACCACTAAACGGCACGCCTTCCGCAGTGCCTTGAATTTCAACAAAACCACCAGCTCCCGTCAAAACAACATTCATATCTGTGTCGCAATTCGAATCTTCATCATAATCTAAATCCAACATGGGCACGCCTGCCACCACGCCAACTGAAATCGCGGCAATCGAATCTTTAATTGGATTTCGCGTAATTTTACCCTCTCGCATCAGCCAAGAGACCGCGTCGGACAAAGCCACATATGCACCCGTGATGCTCGCCGTGCGCGTACCGCCATCCGCTTGAATCACATCACAATCAATATGAATTGTGTGCTCACCCAAAGCACTTAAATCAACCACCGCACGCAAAGCTCGGCCAATCAAACGTTGAATTTCTTGAGTACGCCCAGTTTGCTTGCCTCGCGCAGCCTCACGGTCACTGCGTGTATGGGTCGCGCGGGGCAACATGCCATACTCCGCCGTCACCCAACCTTCACCACTGCCTTTTTTATGCGGCGGAACTTTTGCCAACACACTGGCTGTGCACAACACCTTAGTTTCACCAAAACTAACAAGCACCGAACCCTCGGCATGTTTGGTATAAGCCCGCTCAATACTGACTTTTCGTAATTCATTGGGCGCACGCCCCTCTGCTCGGTGTATCATATTGTTTTCTCAATGAAATTTTTAAGGGAATTTTAAGAAATCTTAAATTGAACTGGATGCTTAACCTGAATGTTGAACATGCAAATGAGCATTCACATCCAACTGTACTCAACTCAAGATTTTGATTTTATTCTATTTTTTTGTCAGCCCTCACAGGCAACCAACAAACAAACGGCTCGCAAGTGACAAAGATACTGACATTAACCCCGACAAAATAAATTTTATTTTCTCGATTGACCCTTATTGTACATGAAGCCTAACCTCGATTTAAACGTTTACAGCATGACTGGCTTTGGCAGCGCCGAAGTCAACAGCACGGCCTGCAAACTCACCTTGCAACTAAAAAGCGTCAACAGCCGCTTTTTGGACTTGTCTTTCAAAATTCCCGAAGAACTGGCCACGCATGAAAGCTTAATACGCGACAGTATTTTTACCCGTGTGAAACGCGGCAAAATTGAATGCAAAATCAGTTGGCAATCCACCCAAAGCGTGAGTGACAATGCCCCACAGATCAACACCGAAGCTTTGCAACAGGTTCTTGATTTACAAAGTCAAATTTTAAAACAAGACAGCAGCGCACAACCCATGTCGATTACCGCCCTACTCAACTGGCCAGGTGTATTGCCAAGCAGTCATGGCGCAACCTCAGCATTAGCGCAGGTGCAAGCAAGTGAAATGGAGTCTGTCACCCACACCGCCATTTCCGCCCTCCTTGCCAGCCGCGCGGCAGAAGGCGCTCACTTGTCCAACACACTGAATGAACGACTGGATGCCATAGCAACAATCATCGCAGAATTGCGCGTGCAACTGCCCGAATTGTTAGCCCATCAAGAAAACAAACTGCGCGAACGCTTACTCAAAGCCATCGACGCGCAAAAAGCCGATGTCGCCATCGCCACATCCGCGATTCCTGCCGAAGAGTTGATTGAGCGCATTCGACAAGAAGCCTCTCTCACGGCAATTCGCATTGATGTGGCCGAGGAGCTGGATCGATTGGATGGTCACATCGCCAGCGCACGTAAAATCTTGAAAAATGGCGGCAGCATTGGTAAAAAACTTGATTTTCTAATGCAAGAGTTTAACCGTGAAGCCAATACCCTCGGTTCAAAATCCGCCAGCCTATTACAAACCCAAGCCTCTATGGATTTAAAACTCATCATTGAACAAATGCGTGAACAAGTTCAAAATATTGAATAAGAGAATATAAAGAGAATACATCATGACCGTCAGTAAACCCTTACAACCAGGCACATTGTTTGTTATTGTCGCTCCCAGCGGCGCTGGTAAATCAACCTTAGTCAACGCCCTGTTATCAAAAGACTCAAACATTCAACTGTCCATTTCTTACACCACACGCGGACCACGAGAAGGTGAAGTCAACGGCCTGTCGTATCACTTTATAACGGTTGATGATTTTTTAGAACGCCAAAACAACCAAGAGTTCATCGAATCAGCCGAAGTTCACGGAAATTATTACGGCACTTCAAAATCATGGATTAATCAAGCCCTAGCCAACGGCCGTGATGTCTTGCTGGAAATTGACTGGCAAGGCGCACAACAAGTTCGCATGCACTTTCCAAACATGATTGGCATCTTCATTCTTCCCCCCTCATTAACCGCCTTACAAGAACGACTTCATAAACGCGGCACGGACAGCGAAGCCGTTATTACTCGACGTTTACTTGCCGCAGGCGGTGAAATGGCGCACGCACCCGAGTTCGAATATGTTATCATTAACGAAAATTTAGACAGCGCGTTGAATCAGCTTTCTTGCATTGTTGCCGCAGCGCGTTTGCGTTTTAACCAACAATTTTCGCGTCAACCCGATTTGTTTTATGATTTAGGCATACATGCCAAAGCCAATTAAAACGTGTGGTGCATGTATAATATACCCCACATACACCTTCGGGCAGCGAGATACTCATCGCAACTTGCTACAACTTTTTTGATTCAGTACTTACAATAAGGACACACCATGGCTCGCGTTACCGTTGAAGATTGCTTAAAGCAAATTCCGAACCGTTTTGAAATGACTTTATCTGCAACTTACCGTGCACGCCAGTTGGCACAAGGGCACGCTCCAAAAATCACAGGCACGCAAAACGACAAGCCAACTGTGATAGCCTTAAAAGAAATAGCTGAAGGTGCCGTTGGTATTGAAATGCTTTTGAAAGTACCCAACTAAACAGCACATTCAGCAAAAAAAAGCCATTGCCTATATCAATGGCTTTTTTTAACCCTATTTGAACCGAACCTACTTGAATCGAATTGAGCAATTAAACCATGTCTAAAAAATCGCCTCCAACAATCACAACGCCGCTAGATACCCTCGCGGCGAGTACGATTATGGCGAACGCAACTGCGCACAAGCAACAGCATGCCGAACTGATTAAGACAGGGTTAGACGGTTTATTTACTCAATTATCAACCTACCTCACTGAGGCAGACTGTTCACGTATACGAACAGCATTCCTAGTGGCCGATGCCGCGCATTTAGGGCAATACCGTCAAACGGGCGAACCTTATATCACGCACCCAATTGCGGTGGCGACGCTATGCGCCTCGTGGAAGCTCGATGGTCAATCCATCATGGCAGCTCTATTGCACGACGTTTTGGAAGACACGGGCACGGATAAAATCACGCTGGCGCATGAGTTTGGTGCACCTGTGGCCAATTTGGTTGATGGTTTATCTAAGCTCGATAAGCTGCATTTTGATAGCAAAGAAGCGCAACAAGCCGAAAGCTTTCGCAAAATGCTCTTGGCCATGGCCGATGATGTGCGCGTGATTTTGGTCAAACTTGCCGATCGACTGCATAATCTATCAACCATGGGCACATTGATGCCTGAAAAGCGTCGCCGCATCGCCCACGAAACTTTAGAAATTTATGCGCCGATTGCCCACCGATTGGGATTAGATGACATTTATCGTCAATTACAAGACTTATGTTTTCATCAAACCCATCCCATCCGCGCTGCCGTATTAGAAAAAGCCCTGCAACGCAACCGCGGCCAAAAGCGCGAGTTATTCACCAAGATTTTAGACCAAGTCTGCCAAGCGTTTGAACAGGCAGGTTTAGATGTCGAACTGTCGGGACGAGAAAAAAATCTCGCCAGCATTTATCAAAAAATGAAAGCCAAAAAACTCAGCTTATCCAAAGTATTGGATGTGTATGCGTTTCGAATCATCGTAAAAACACGCAGCGACTGCTACGTCGGTTTGGGTGTTTTGCACGGCTTGTTTAAATTCGTACCCGGTCGTTTTAAAGACTACATTTCATTGACTAAAAAAAATGGTTACCAATCGCTGCACACAACGGTACTTGGCCCATACGGCACGCCTGTAGAATTTCAAATCCGCACGCACGACATGCACCGCATTGCCGAATCAGGGATAGCCACCCACTGGTTATACAAAGACAAAGACATCAGTTTTTCCGACGTGCAAAAACAATCGCACCTGACCTTGCAATCGCTGTTTCATATTCAACAAAAAACCAATGATTCAATTGAGTTTTTAGAACACATTAAGGTCGACCTCTCGCCTGATGCAGTCTATGTCTTTACGCCAAAGTCTCGTATATTGACCCTTCCGCGCCATGCCACGGCATTGGATTTTGCTTACAGCATACACACCGACATTGGCTCTCACGCAGTCTCTGCACGCATCAACGATATGGATGCGTCATTATCAACCGAGCTGCACAATGGCGACCGCATCCACATTGTCACTGACCCCGCTGCTAAACCGCATCTTTCATGGATGAAATGGGTAAAAACAGGCAAGGCACGTTCTGAACTGCGCCATTATTTCAAATCTCAACGCCTAAGCGAGTCGGCTCATTTGGGGCAACAACTATTTAAGCAAGCCTTAGAAACAGCGAACTTGCCCAATCCAGAAGTTGAGATGTGGGAAAAACTATTGCTCGATTCTGGCTGCAAAACCAAAGAAGAACTGTTCTCTGAAATTGGTTTGGGCATCCGAGATGCAAACATCACCATCCAACGCCTGTTAATGGTTTCACAAAACAATGTATCCAGCGTGGTTCAGACATCCGAATTACTGGTTAAACCAGAAGTGGAGCGTTTGGTGATTCGAGGCGATGAGATGAACACGCTGACTTTATCAAAGTGCTGTCACCCGATTCGCGGCGATGCCATTGTCGGCCACCTTTTGCGCCGCCAAGGTCTGATTGTGCACACTTCAGATTGTCCAACCGCTCGCACACAACGTGCGCACGACAACTTGCGCTGGATTAACCTCGAATGGGACATGGACGCAGAACTGGCCGACCCTTTTTCGGTGGCGTTGCACATTGTCACCACTGATGAACGCGGTTTGTTGGCGAAGGTCGCCAGCAAAATCAGTGAAGCAGGTGCCAATATTGAAGTGGTTCATTCACAAGTGATTCATAATCAAGTGCATGTTGACATCACAATTGATGTCACTGACCGTGTGCATTTGGCACAAGTCTTCAAAAGCTTGAGAACCCTGCCGCAGGTGAATAAAATCGCTCGACGATTTGGTCATCGTTCACGTTAACACAACCACTCAAACAACGACGACGTAGCCCACCCGTTTTTAAAAACCGTCATGTTACCGCGCGTCTTCGCGTCACAGCCTCCTTGACATCAAAACGGCTGAAAGCGAACAGATGTGCTTAAAAAACAAGGACATGTCTGTTATAATGCCGCGTCTCTCACCTCATCGGCGCATTTGTGCGCCGCTCGGCTTTTTTAGGATACTTCATGTCTGCCATCACCCTATTGCGCGGCTCCCGTGCTCTGTCTGACTTTCGTGTTTCTCGTTTACTTGAACGTTTTGCCCCTCTGAACCCTAACATTGTTGGGGTTCAGTCTCGTTATGTGCATTACATTTGGTCGAGCGAGCCTTTAAGTACAAGCGAGCGACAAGTGCTCAATAGCTTATTGACGTATGGCGAAGAAACCAGTTCAAGCAGCGATTCAGCCACCGCAGATATAGACTTAACCGTTGTCCCACGCATGGGCACGATTTCCCCGTGGGCAAGTAAAGCCACCGACATCGCGCACAATACAGGTTTAAGCAACATCCGCCGCATCGAACGCGGGATTGAATACAGCTTAATTTTGAAATCTGGTTTACTCAACACAAAAAAATTATCGCAAGACGACATTCAGCCCCTGAGCGAAGTGATGCACGACCGCATGACGGAATCTGTCTTTATCGGTGCATTCGATGGCGCGGCTCTATTCAAGGACTTACCAAGTCAACCCTTGCTAACCATCCCCCTATTGACTCAAGGCAAAGCCGCTTTGGTGCAAGCCAATAACGAACTCGGTTTGGCATTATCCGACGACGAAGTGGATTACCTTTTGGATGCTTACCAAAAACTGCAACGAGACCCAACCGATGTCGAATTGATGATGTTTGCACAAGCCAATTCTGAACATTGCCGCCACAAAATTTTCAATGCCGACTTCATCATTGATGGTCAAGCACAGCCCTTAGGCTTGTTCAAAATGATTCGCAACACCCACCAACTCAACCCTGCGGGCGACGTGGTGGCGTATGACGACAACGCCGCGGTTATGGCTGGTGATGTGGTGCAGCGTTTTTACCCCGATGCCGATGGCATTTATCGCTCAAACGAGGCTTTAACCCACACGTTGATGAAAGTCGAAACCCACAACCACCCGACCGCGATTGCCCCTTTTTCTGGCGCAGCAACTGGCTCTGGCGGTGAAATACGCGACGAAGGCGCGACGGGGCAAGGCTCTAAACCAAAAGTCGGCTTAACAGGATTCACCGTGTCTAACTTACACTTGCCTGATGCACCGCGTGCATGGGAAGTGAATTACGGCAAGCCTGAACGCATCGTCTCCGCCCTTGACGTGATGCTCGAAGGGCCAATCGGTGGTGCTGCATTTAACAATGAATTTGGACGCGCCAACCTTGCAGGTTATTTCCGCTCATTCGAACAACCCATTGCAGGCGTGACTTACGGTTATCACAAACCGATTATGATTGCAGGCGGCATTGGCAATATCGACGCGCAACACATCGGTAAAAAAGACTTACCCGAAGGCGCACTGCTGATTCAACTCGGCGGCCCAGGCATGAAAATTGGCTTGGGCGGCGGCGCGGCCTCATCAATGGGCGCGGGCAGCAACAGCGCAGCACTTGACTTTGATTCAGTTCAACGCGGCAACCCAGAAATTCAACGCCGTGCGCAAGAAGTGATTGATCGCTGTTGGCAGCGCGGTTTGGACAACCCCATTTTGTCGATTCATGATGTCGGTGCAGGCGGCATTTCCAATGCCTTCCCTGAAATTGTGCACGGCTCGGCGCGAGGCGCGGTGTTTGATTTGAACTTGGTGCAGCTTGAAGAGTCAGGTTTAAGTCCACGTGAAATTTGGAGCAATGAAGCGCAAGAACGTTATGTGCTGGCGATTTTGCCCGAATCATTGGACTGGTTTGCTGACGCTTGCGCACGCGAACGTTGTCCATTTGCAGTCATTGGCACCGTCACCGCTGAACAACAACTCATCGTCAAAGACTCGCGTGAGGACGTGAGCAACCCTTGCGACCCCGTCGATATGCCAATGGATGTTTTGCTCGGCAAGCCCCCAAAAATGACACGCGATGTCACGCGCCTCGAAAGCGCAGGCGAAGCGATTGATTTGGTCGGATTGGATTTAGAACGCATCACCTTAGATGTATTGCGCCACCCAACCGTCGCCTCAAAATCATTCCTCATCACCATTGGCGACCGCACCGTCGGTGGCATGACCGCGCGAGACCAAATGGTTGGCCCTTATCAAGTCCCTGTCGCCGATTGCGCGGTGTCCTTGCGCGACTATACGGGCACTCTCGGCGAAGCCTTTGCTATGGGCGAACGCACCCCTCTGGCGGTGTTAGACGCGCCCGCCTCGGGTCGCATGGCAATTGCTGAAGCCATTACCAATGTCGCGGCAGCTCCGATTGAGCACATTTCCAGAATTAAACTCTCTGCCAACTGGATGGCGGCGTGTGGCGTGGCAGGTGAAGACGCCAAACTTTACGACACGGTCAAAGCCGTGGGCATGGAATTGTGCCCTGCCTTGGGCATTTCGATTCCTGTCGGTAAAGATTCTTTGTCGATGCAAACCAAGTGGGACGATAACGAAACAGCAAAAACAGTGCGCTCACCTGTCTCCTTAATTGTATCCAGCTTTGCCCCCGTCACCGATGTACGACGTACACTCACACCGCAATTACGCACCGATGTCGGTGCAACGCAATTGGTATTGATTGATTTAGCCAAAGGCAAAATGCGCATGGGCTTATCGATTCTCGCGCAAGTCACGCGCCAAGTCGGCGAATCCGTGCCTGATTTGGACGACGCGCAGATGTTGAAAAATGCCTTCGCCGCGATACAAGAGCTGAATCAAAAAGGACTGGCATTGGCCTACCATGACAAGAGCGACGGCGGCTTATTGGCGGCAGTCGCCGAAATGGCATTTGCGACACAAACTTCCGTTGCGATTCAAGCGGACATGCTCACCATCGACCCGAACTCAGCCGACACAGGCGACTTCAAAATCAGCGCTGTACAAATGTCAGTGCAACGCAACGAACGACTGATGCAAGCCTTGTTCAACGAAGAATTGGGCATGGTGATTCAAGTCAAAAAAGAGCAAATCAGCGATGTGATGAACGTCCTGCGCGCGCATGATTTAGGTGCGTACAGTCACGTTGTCGGACAAGTCATCCCAAGCACGCAAGCCGATGCTCAATTTTCAGTGTGGCAAGACGGCGAAGCAAAACTCAAACTCCCGCTCGCCGTACTGCATGCCGCGTGGCAAGAAACCTCATTCCACATCGCACAATTACGTGACAACCCCGCCTGTGTCGAACAAGAATACGCCAACCCACCGCAAGCCCTCACACCTAAACTCAGCTTCACCCCCGAGGCGACGGCGCACGCAACATACCTCAACATCAGCCATAAACCCAAAGTTGCTATTTTGCGCGAACAAGGTGTGAATGGTCATGTTGAAATGGCCGCCGCATTTACACAGGTCGGCTTTGACGCGGTCGATGTGCACATGAGCGACCTGCTCGCGGGACGGGTCAACTTGAACGACATGCGCGGCTTGGTCGCCTGCGGTGGATTTTCTTACGGTGACGTGCTTGGCGCGGGTGAAGGCTGGGCAAAAACAATTTTGCACAACGAGCAGTTGCGCAATCAATTCGCGGCATTTTTTGCCCGCCCAGACACATTCAGCCTCGGTGTCTGCAACGGTTGCCAAATGATGAGCAACCTCAAAGACATCATCCCTGGTGCAGAACATTGGCCGAAATTCGTGCGCAACCGTTCTGAGCAATACGAAGCCCGCCTTGTACAAGTTGAAATCACCGAATCACCATCCATTCTTCTCAAAGGCATGGCAGGCAGCGTGCTCCCTATCGTTATCAGCCACGGTGAAGGTCGCACCAGCTACGCCACCAACGATTTAACCGCCGTCCAAAACGAGCACAAAGTCGCACTGCGTTATGTGGACAGCGCGCACAACGCCACCGAACACTACCCTGCCAATCCAAACGGTGCGCCACTCGGTCTAAACGGCTTCACTTCGGCTGATGGTCGTGTATTAATCATGATGCCGCACCCTGAGCGGGTATTCAGAAGCGAATTGTTTTCTTACAAACCAAGCGACTGGGACGTATCGCCGTGGCTGCAATTATTTCAAAACGCGAGAAAATGGGTGGGCTAATGGCTAGGCTAATATAAGCCGATGCTCAACCACTCTACTAAACGTCCCTGAAATCGCCTCAAAAGACCTGTGATGACATTAAAAAACACATTAAAAATATTATTAAACGACACATTAAATAAAAAAATCATGTCATTCGGTCTCTCTTGGCGCGTGGTCGCTTTATTCTTACTCACGCCCGCGTTGACCAATGCCAACCCGTATGTGGTACTGGACACGGGGCACATGCCCAGCCGCCCTGGGGCGATGGGCGCAACAGGACAAGTTGAATACCAATACAACTTAAACATGAGCACCGCCGTTGCGCACCAGCTTGAACAAACAGGCGTGAGAGTTTTGAGAATTGCGGCCGATGGCAACGACATTGAGTTGAAAGACCGCTCAACACAAGCCCCCGACGCCGATGTATTTGTGTCGATACACCATGACTCCATGCCTCAAGAATGGATTGATGAAGGGCGAAATAAAACACTATCGGGATTTTCAATTTTTGTTTCAAAAAAGAACCCACAATTTGATAAAAGTTTAGCCTGCGCTCAAAACATTGGCGCACAACTACTGTCCATCAAAGAAACACCATCCCTGTACCACGCCAGCGAAAAAGCGGGACAAAGCCGCCCCTTTTTAGATGAACAACTCGGCGTTCACCAATTTGATGATTTAGTGGTGTTAAAAACGGCCCCGATTCCAGCCGTTTTGGTGGAAATTGGCGTCATCGTCAACCCCAGCGAGGCCGTTCGATTGAGCCACAAAAGAACCATCAAGACCATTTCACATGCCATTGCTCAAGGCATTCAAACGTGCATCCAAAATGCAAACAACCCGCAAACCGCATCGCTTAATACACAATCAAGTCCCCACTAAAACAAAAACAGCGGCTGGCTCACATTGCCGCCCCACTTCTCGAATCCTTTCAAAGACTTAACGCATTTAATGCTAAAATGTCGTCCCCTCTCACCGTGAGAGACTCCTCTTGCTAAGGAACACAAATGAAAACTGAATTACTACTCCCAGCGGGTACGCTGGATAAAATGCGTGCGGCCTACGATTTTGGCGCAGATGCGGTGTATGCGGGTCAACCTCGCTATTCTTTACGCGCACGTAACAACGAATTTAAACTCGATGCCCTTAAAATCGGCATTGATGAAGCGCACCAGCGCGGTAAAAAATTCTACGTCGCCTCCAACCTGTTACCCCACAACAGCAAGGTCAAAACCTACCTCGCCGACATGGAGCCCGTCATCGAGATGAAACCCGACGCGCTGATTATGGCCGACCCTGGGCTGATTATGATGGTGCGCGAAAAATGGCCTGAACAAGCCGTTCATTTATCCGTGCAAGCGAACACCGTCAACTACGCCGCCGTCAAGTTTTGGCAAAAAATGGGGCTGACTCGCATTATTTTATCGCGCGAATTATCAATGGATGAAATCGCACAAATTCGCCAAGAATGCCCTGAAATGGAGCTTGAAGTATTTGTCCACGGCGCATTGTGCATTGCCTACTCAGGCCGTTGTCTGCTCTCGGGCTACTTCAACCACCGCGACCCCAACCAAGGCACCTGCACCAACTCCTGCCGTTGGGACTATAAAGTGCATGAAACCGAAAACACGGACGCGGGCGACGTGCAACCGCAAGTGATTAAATTTGATTTACAACAGGCATGGGATGAGCAAAACGACAGCTTCTCATCAACGGAGATTAAACGTCACCCGCTCGCCGACAAAACTTACCTCATCGAAGAGGCCACTCGCGTGGGCGAAATGATGCCGATATTGGAAGACGAGCACGGCACGTACATCATGAATTCAAAAGACCTGCGCGCCATTCAACACGTTGAAAAATTGATTAAAATTGGCGTCGACTCTTTAAAAATCGAAGGTCGCACCAAATCGTTGTACTACGTCGCACGCACCGCACAAACCTATCGCCGCGCCATTGATGACGCACTCGCAGGCCGTCCATTCAACCCTGAATTATTCGCTGAACTCGAAGGCCTCGCCAACCGTGGCTACACCCCTGGTTTCTTAGAACGTCACCAATCGCACGAAACACAAAATTATATTTCAGGGTACTCAAGCAGCAAAAACACCCAATACGTGGGCGACGTGTTAGAAATCGATGAACAAGGCTGGGCGTTGATTGATACCAAAAACAAATTTAAAGTGGGTGACCAAATTGAAATCATCCACCCATCGGGCAATCAAATTGTGCAACTGGAACAAATGCTCAAGGACGGCGAACCCGTCAGTGAGGCCGCTGGCGGCGGGCATTTTGTACGCATCCCCAATATGCAAGGTAAAGAAAAAGCCCTGCTCGCACGGATTTTATAATTGACGATACAAATAAAAGCAGCCGTTAAATAACGGCTGCTTGATAACAACTGAGATAACACCTCAATTCAAGCGATGGTTGTACAAAGTAGAAAATAACTCAAAAAATAACTCGACAAACACAACCACATCACAGCATCAGACATCACTTCGCTTCATCAATCCACGCCTGCTGAATCGCCTCCAACACCTTTTCACCGCCACGACTGTGGTCATCATCAAAGCCATCTAAAGCCACCACCCAGTTATGCAAATCCGTAAAGCGCACCGTCACAGGGTCAACATCGGGATGCGCCTCATACAACTCAATGGCAATCTCCAACACGTCCGTCCATTTCATATTGTTCTCCATCTATATTTGATTGACAGCCATTTTACGGCAAAGCACGCCCAAAATACACCCAACACCACGATAAACCCAAATAACCAAGACAAAATCTGTGCAACGCTTAGATTCATTTTAAGTTACTCTCCTTGTCAACACATAAACCCATACCTCTTGATTGTTCATTTATCACAAACAGGATATTTATTGATTTAGCGTTTAAGTGAGTTCGTTTTAGATGGTGTTGCAAAAATAAAACAAAAATAAAATTTTCAACATTTACTAAAATCAAAAATTGTTATAAAGTATTTAACAAGCAATATTAAAATATAATTTAATCTATTTACATAACAATTATTGCGAAAAGATAGCTCATTATAAATATAATAACAATATGCAGTTGATTTATCTGGTTAAAATACTTAGATATATGAACAAATCTTTCAGGAGCATTTATAACGAGCTCACCAACACATGGGTAGCCGTTTCTGAGTTAGTCGCAGCAAAAGGGAAAAAAAGCCGCGCGACACTCAGCACCGTCGCGGGGTGTTTACTCCTACTAAGCACAATGCTCGCTGTGCCTCATGCACAGGCGCAAGTCGCCATTGGCTCATTTAGTGGTTCGACAGGCTCTAGCGGCAGTGCCGTTGCAAGCGGTACAAATGCAATTGCCCTTGGTCAAAGCAGTTCGGCTTTGGCTACGGACACCATCGCCATAGGCACCAAGAGCTATGTAGGCAGTGGTTTTAACAACGCCATTGCCATCGGTTCATCCTCCTCGGCTGTAGGCAACAATGCCGTTGCCATTGGCGTAATATCAATGGCATCAGCTTTAGATGCTACTGCCGTGGGTCGTGAAGCACAAGCAACCAATACGTACACTTCGGCACTTGGTTCAAAGGCGATAGCAACAGCCACTTATGCCACGGCAATCGGTACTTTAGCAACAGCCACAGGTACTGCCTCTTTGGCAACAGGCGCAGCTGCAAATGCCTCGGGTGCAAACTCGGTGGCAAATGGCACATGGTCGCTCGCTTCAGGCGCACAGGGCGTTGCGGTAGGTATGTCCAGTTCAGCTTTAGGAACGAATACCATTGCCATTGGTATTAAAAGCAACGCGGGTAACTTCGACAGCGCCATTGCCATCGGCAGTTCAGCATCAGCATCGAACATTAATACCATCGCTATCGGTTTAAGTACTTTGGCTTCTGGCTCACAAGCTGCTGCCTTGGGCTTTAACGCGGCAGCGACAGCGAAAGACAGCATCGCGTTCGGCACCACCAGCCTTGCCTCCGCACAAAATGCAGTTGCAATAGGCACCAACGCTTCCGCAGTGAACACCAACACCATCGCCATTGGCGCATCATCCAGCGCGGTCAAAACAGGCGTTATCGCTATTGGTACTGCTACTGGTTCTGGCGCAACGGGTCTAGGTGATTATTCTCTCGCCATCGGTTATGGCGCAGCGCGTAATTTGTCAGGCGCACCTGTGTGGTCTACTTTGGTTGGGACGGATGCAGGTAACAATTCCACTGATGCTTCCTACTCTGTTGCGATGGGTTTTGGTGCAGGTGCAGGAGTAACAGGCTCAGGCAATTTAGCTATTGGTATCAACGCAGGTATTAACGCCAGTGGTACAGGTAACACAACAATCGGTTATCAAGCGGGTCAAAATGTGATTGGTTTAAATAATTACGGTTTTGGCTGGAGAGCAGGCTCAACCGTGAGTGGTTCAAATAACGTTGCAATGGGCTACGGTGCAGGTCAAAACGTCAAAGCCAACCGCTCGGTTTCCATCGGTAATGCGGCATTGGCGACCAAAGATGATGCCATTGCACTTGGTACAAACAGTTCAGCGGGTACAGTAGACTCTATTGCCATTGGTGACTCTAGCAAAACAATTGGCGACAGGGCCATCGCCATGGGTTTAAGCGCATCAGCCACACAAACTGAAGCCGTTGCAATAGGTACAAACTCATTGGCATCAGGCACTCAGGCAGTTGCCATTGGACTAAGTACTTCAGCAACCGCTTCTGATGCCATCGCCATCGGCAACTCCAGTCAAGCCCTCAGCACCAATACCATTGCAATAGGCTCATCCGCGTCTGCATCAGGCGCACAATCTTTAGCAATGGGGGCGAGTGCCACTGCATCAGGGACTAACTCTCTCGCTTTAGGTAATACCAGTAAAGCTTCAGCTTTAAATGCCTATGCACTTGGTATGTCAAGTACGGCTGGCGGCACAGACTCCCTTGCAATAGGTACTTACACCAACGCATCAGGCATAGAAGCAACATCGGTTGGTAAGCAATCACAAGCGATTAATAATTTAGCTGTTGCTGCTCGTTCAAAACTGACCATTTAAAGGCATAAATTTGCGTTCAAAATTGACCAGGTAATCCAAGTATTCTGCTTATTTTATAAGCAGG
>NZ_SNZE01000031.1 GCF_004363775.1 Hydromonas duriensis | reverse complement strand
ACCTACCCACAGCGCCTAACTTGCTCAACCAATGCTTTGACGCCGATGCACCGAATACCAAATGGGTGGCTGACATCACGTACATTCGGGTGAAGCAGCAATGGCTGTATTTGGCAGTGGTGGTTGACTTGTACTCACGCAGGGTGATTGGTTGGGCTTTTGGTGTGCGCATCAATGCACGTCTGGTCTGTGATGCACTCAAGGCGGCGTTGTTCAAACGGGGCTACCCATCTGGGGTGATTGTGCACACCGACCGTGGCAGCCAATACTGTTCGCAAGCCTATCAGCGATTGATTAAAGCTTATGACTTGAAATGCAGTATGAGCAGCAAAGGCAACTGCTACGACAATGCCGCCTGTGAGAGCTTCTTCCACACGCTCAAGGTCGAACATGTCTATCGCATTGCCTTTGAGTCAATGGAGCACGCCAGACGCGAAATCTTCTGGTTTATTGAAGCCTATTACAACTTCAAACGCAAACATTCAAAATTGGGATACCAAAGCCCTGTAAAATTTGAATCCGCAGCATCTAAAATAGCTGCTTAAAATGTCCGTTGAAATGAGGGCAGATCAGATTTCCTCGTGGTGTTTGTACGCGAACCTGCCCATTTGGCAACACATTCCTACCATATTCAATAACGTGTGGTGTAGGCACCCCTGCATGAGATGCACCTGTCATATCAACTCGTTTAACAATCATGCCATTTGAATCGTATGCAGCATAACTTGTCACATAAATTTTCGGTGGCATTGGTAAAAACGGCACTATAAACACTGGCTTTTAAAAAATCGATGGTTTTCATAGACTCTCCGAAATGACAAAACCCAAGCGGGAGGAAAGTCGCTTGGGCTGTGAGATTAAACTAAAGAGAATAGCTAATTTTAAACATTATCAGTTTTGTTCGGAACTGGAGGATATGGCCACCACCAGTTATTAGCTGAGCAAGCTATGTCGATAAATTTTTGTGAGCCTGAATATATTACATGGCCACTACTCCCAGTTCTTATAATTAAAAAGGATATTTCCTTGTCAAAAATTAAGCATGTATCAAAATGAAGGAACTCCCAGCCAATTCTTTGGAATTCGATAATGCCATCCTCAGTGGAGTCAAATAAATAAGCCTCGGCTATTGAATGGCTAGCAGAATCAATAATAAAAGCAATAGGCATAACAAAGAAATTTTCACAACCAACACTTCTCATTGCTTGAGCTAACGCAACAGCATCTTCATCAAAAATTTCGTTGGAGTCTGTAATCCGACAAACCCAATTTTTTTTTAATATTTCATCTATGTCAAAGTATGCATCATATTTGATAAATTTTTTTAATGTTGAAACAAATGAACTATCAATTATTTCTGAGTTGATTTTCTTAACGTGCTCCATAGCGTACCTCGCGAGTTGTTCTTTGTGCACCATTATTTTGGGTTCGAGAGAACTGAATTGTCCAACGTCTTGCCTGACCATCCTGAGAATCACGAACAGTTACTCTTGTTCCATTGAACGTTTCTCCCCAATACCCAGTTGCTCCAGAGGCTGTTTTGAATGACGAAACATTAGTTAAATTCATCGCATTAAAATCAGCAATCGCCATTGCTTTTGTACCATCAGGCACAGATTGAACAACCATGCCTCTAGTTGTTGTTCCTTCATCTACAAGATACCGTCCAGCTAAACCTTGTGTATTATTAACTTGAGATTTTGATGCTTTTGCATTTGGATTTCTTGCGCTGACGCCACCTCGTCCACTAAATGCAGATCCCCCCAATGCTTGTCCAATATCTTCTAGCATATTATCCGTAGCGGAACTATTAGCACGAACAGATAAGGCTCCATACCGAGCAGCGCGGATATTAGCTAAATCAATTTCCATAATGGCTGAACTGCAAGCATCATAACCCGAAGCGCTGCCATTACCACAAGCCTGCTGTATGGCCTGAGCACCAAATATCGGCATACTTGCAGAACTATACTGAGCGGCATCTGTACTCATGCTAGCACAAGTTTTTATATTATAGCTTGCAGACCTTGGAGAGCAGGCGTCTGCCAAAGCCCTTTCAAATGTATAGTCAATGTTTGCATACTTATTCTTTACATTATCAATACATGTTTCAGGAGATGCCGTCTTCATACACGCTTTAATTTCATTTATTGCAGGTTTTGTATGTGTAGCGAGTGCATTATTCTGCACGGCATTAAGCGCCCCAGTGGCGCCAAACGCAGCGGCAGTAGAAGAATCGCCCGCGATGCCTGCGATAATCGCGCCCGCCACACCAGACAAAGCCAAGACGGTTTCGCGTTGTTCGTTAGACAACTCAGAGACACTGTTTTTACCATACAAATCTTTAACAATGGCAGGCGCAATCAGGCTTTCGGTTAACCCCGTAGCCAAACCAGCGGCCAATGCTTGTTTGGTGTCAGCCCCACCCAAAGCCGCAATCAAACCAGCGCTCACGGCATGAGCGGCAAACTTCGCAGCTTTGTTATCTTCAGAAATCAAATCACCAATGGCATTAGCCGCCAAGGGCGCGGCCATGCTCGCAGCAATGGCTTTTGGATCTTGCTCAGCCGCCAAACCGACGGCAATGGTACTCACCGCATTCGCCGCCACCGCGTATAAACCACCAGGTTGCCAATGGGTCAAATTAGAACTTGCATGTTCCCAATTGGCCTGTGCCGTGGCAATCGCCTCTGCATCGCCACTGGCTTGAGCCGTTTCCAAAGCCGCAGCCGCTTCATTGACTTGACCTTTAGCCGAATTGGCCGCATAACTGATGACATTCGACACCACAATCGCCACACCTTGGCTGATGGTATTCACCGCCGCCGCTTCGGCCTGTTGTTGCGCCATCAATGCCCGCACATCAGGTAAAGGCTCAAGGGCTTGATGAGCCGTTGCCGCATCCGTATGAATGCCTGTCGCTGCAGCAGAGGTACTCGTGCCACCCACATGGATATTGCCTTCGGTCAACGTGGCATAGGTCGTGCTTGAAGCATTAGTGGGCTTACCATTGCCCATCATATTCACAATATTACCCAGATTATTCACCACGTTACCCGCAATCGAGCTGTCAGTAGAAAAGTTAGCCCCCGTACTGCTGGTTTGATAACTGCTGCTATTGTCAAGATTGCTGAAGGTGAGGGCATTGGTACTCAAAGACGAATTGGCCGCATGGGTCGACGTGATGGCACCGCCTTTGAGGTCAACGCTGTCCGCCTTGACATGGTAACCACCATCACCCGCAAACAAGCCACTTTGTTGGTTCACCCCCGTGAACGAGCCACTGGCTTTAGCTTGATTATAGCTGCCAGACGCATTCGCAAACGTGTAGCCAACCTCCACGCGCGCGCTTGCCCCAGTATCCTTACTGTACTGTGTCGCCGTATCCTGTACCGATTCAATCGCCAGTTTACCCCCCACATCCGCGTTAATCGTATTCGCATGGGCATCCGCCCCCTTGAGCGTCGTGTCGCCCGCGGATTTGAGATTAATGGTCTCGCCAGACAGGTGGGTATTGTTATAACGGGTCGACTCGGCTTCATACTTACCCTGGCCATAACCCGCCTGACCATAAATGTAAGGCCCCGTATTCTTACCGACCTGATAGCCTATACCGATTTCTGCACCATAATTGCTGTGCTGACCACTGGCACTTGCTTGATCTTGGCTGGCGTCCAGCACAATGTCATTCGCTGAATCGAGAGAGAGTGTCTTACCCGCATTCAGGATCGCCCCCGTGGCATGGATGTCACCCTCGGTGCTGGTTAAGTTCAGATGACGCCCCGCGCTGAGGGTACTGCCTTGTGCCGTTTGATAGTTCGCATCCTCATTGCTATTAGCCGTGGCGAAGCCAATGCCTGCTTCCGCTTTAAACAATGCCCCCGTTTGTCCGACTGCAGCCGCTACGGCTTGTACGCCATTAGACGCGGCCGCCATGTTCTGTAATGACTTAAGGCGACCGTCACTTTGTTGTGCCGCCTCCACGTTGTTCACCAAATCAATCAGGGGCGAGGTCACCCGTGCAAACACCCCAACTTTAACCGCCTTGTCATCGACATGGCTGCTGCCTGTGTTGTCCGCGGTGTTGATGTCAATGGTTTTAGCCGTGACATTGATGTCTTGAGCCGCGACGACATTGCTCGCGGTCTGGGTATAGGCATTGCCCGCTTTCAAGTTCACCTTGCCACCTAGACTACCAACGTTGCTCGCCACCTGCGTCACCGCCGTGTTGTTGTCATTGTGTTTCTCATTGTGGTAACCCATGAACCGCTCGGTGTCCGAGACCACCACTTTACCAATGGCTTTATTGTTGCTGTGGTTCTCATTGGTCACGGTGTCTTGCGCACTTTGAATCGTCAAGTTACGCGCCGCATTGAGGTTGACATCACCATTGGCAACGATATTCGCGCCCGTCAAGGTGATGTCGCCTTGCGTCGTCGCCAAGGTGCTGGTACCACCGACCGAGAGTTGCGTGCCCGTCACCGTGTCGGTCGCGCCATCGCCGTTGCCTTTGTTCTTAAATACCCCCATCGGCAGCCCCGTCAAACGATTGTCAAAGCTCCAACCGCTGGCTTTGTTGTTGCTGGTTTGGGTTTCGTAGTTGTGCGCCACGTCTAGGTTGATGTCGTGTTTAGCGAGCAACAGGGCGTTGCCCTCAGCCGACATCTGTGTGCCTTGGCTGTCAATGTTGCCATCGGTGGCCATGACTGTGAGGTTGTTGCCCGCTGTTAAGCTGCTGGTGCGTGCTTCGCTCACATGGTGGTCTTGGTTGGCGGATGATTTCTGGCTGCCCGCCGTGATGACAACGGCCGTGGTCGCTGCTTTAAGGCCTGAGCCCACACCTTCAGCCACTTTACCTATCTTGCCCACTGTACCTGTTGCGGGCGTATTGGCTGAGGCTGATGTGTACGCGGATTTGAATGCATCCACTGGATTCACCGTCAAGCCCACGCTAAAGCCACTGGACTTAGACTGTTGGGCGTTGTGCTCGTCCAGCGTATTCTGCGCCGCCGTTAAGTCAATGTCTTTGGCCACCAGCGTGAGGTTCTCACCCGCACCGAGGTCGCTCGCGATGACTTGTAAATGGTTGCCCGCTTTAATCGTGGTGTTGCCGTACAGGCTGGCAGTGGTCGAGGCGGCTTGCGTGGTGCTGTCCGTGCTGCTTTGTGAGGCCGCTTGTGACTTGCCATAGCCAACCGACAATACGCCCGCAGCATATCCGCCCGTAAAGCCTTTCTTCTTGACCTCTTGGCTGTTGTCTTGGTGATAGGTGTCGGTGCTCGATACAATACTCGCGTCGTGACCCGCTTGGATGCTCACATCACCCAGACCAACCACGGTGGAACCCTTTTGTAAGTAGTCGTTGCCTGCACCGATGAGGACTTTATCACCTGTAAAGTTACTGGCGATGGATTGACGACTGTCTGATTCTGTATGCGTCGTGGTTTTAGTTGAAGAGAGCGGGCCGTTGTCTTCGCTGTAGTTGTCGGTCTTGGTGCTGCGTGTGGTTTGACCAACACCGATGTTGACATCATGCCCCGCTTGCGCGACAAGATTGCCTAACTCTGAGTTGACGTTGGCCGCTGTGGCATTTAAGTCATTGCCTGCTTTGAGTTTAACGTTACCGACACCATATATGCTCGTGCCCACATCGTGGATTTCGTTGATGCTGTAGCCGTTCTTCTCATCACGATAGATGCGCAGGTCACTGCCAACTTGAGCAGTGTTTAAGTTCAAATCGTTACCTGCGGTCACTGAGGTTTGACCTACACCATCATTGGCCATATCCGCAGCCGTTAAATTAACATTGCGCCCTGCTTCGATGGTGAGGGTATTGGGGATACTGCTGGCACCATCTTTGGCAATTAGTTTGTTCGCGCCGTCACCCACATAAATACCCGCAACGCGGTCGATGATGGTTTCGCTGCCAAAGTTGTTATTCGCGCTGACTGTTGTGCTGACAACATTGACGTCACGACCTGCTTTAATCGTTGCGCTGGTATTGGCGTCAATCACACCACCAATATTATTAAGGTCGGTACGGGCATTCAAATCAAGCTGATTGGCGGTGAGTCGACCTTGGTTGTTGATGTTCTCGGCGGTGATTTGTGTGACGTTGCGTCCCGCAATCGTGCCACTGTTGTTCAAGTCGCCCGTGAGCTTGAGATTGATGCTGTTGGCGGAGATGAGCGCGCCCGAACCGTCGATGTCGCCTGGTTTAACAGCCACATAAACTTTAGGCACTAACACCGTCGTGGTGGTGCCATCAGGCAAGGTCACCACTTGCTCAACCAACCACACAATGTCACTGGTTAAACGCGCCATTTGCTCCGCCGTGAGCGCAACACCAGGGCGTAAGCTGTATTGACCTGCGAAGGTCACACCTGCGTTCATCAAGGCTTTGTATTGCTCATCGTCGTTGGTTTGACCATCGATGTAGCGACGCCCTGTGAGTTGAGCGATTTGTTCACGGATGAGCTTCTGCTCGTAATAACCATCGCCTAAGCGTTTGTGCATGGTCGTGGGGTCTAGGCTCAAGGCGTTGAGCATGTAATCTGAACCGAGCCAGTTGCGATAGCTGGCAAACTTGGGGTCGGTTTGAATCAGGTACGCGGAATGATTCGGGTTGACGCTGAATAGGCTTGAGTTGGGCATGGCGGTGTTAATCGCGCCTGATTTAATCAAGGTTGGATTGGTCGCGCTGGTCGAGTACACACTGTTGTTGACATTGGCCGCTTGACCACCCGCACCCGATTCTGTCACTGAGCCTGTGTTGAGCCCATTAATCGTAGTGCCGCTACCTGTAGGCACGGTGTTTGTTTGTACGCTGGCTGTGCTGACGTTAATTGTCTGCGAAGGATGTACCAATAAATACTGTCTGTTTTCAGTTAAGTTCGACCATGTTTCATCACGACCTTTATCATGATCACGCCAATAAGATACGTAACCGCCATTATCAGTAACTGTACTTGTGCCCAGTGTTTCTTTGTTGTTAATCTTATCAGCATCACCCGACAGCGTACCACCCACTACAATTTGGCTGTTGTCGTTGAGTAGTTCGTTGGTGTGGATGCTTAAGTTTCCGCCCGCCGTGATTTTAGCGGCATCGGTCGTTGCGACCACGGTTTCATTGGTCGTGCGTGTGTAATCCCGTTTATCCCAGTTACTGTAAGCCCCTTCAGGTGTGGCCAAGTAGTTTGATTGGTCATTGATGACGTAGACATTGTCGGCGCTGTTGAGTAGGTATTTGTTATTGCTGCCCATGTCTTCCCTAAAATCAGGCATGCCTGGGATTTTATCTGGGTCGACACGGTAGGTTTGTGAAGGGCCTGTTGGCGTAGCATAACCACTGATGCCGATGGGGTCAGGTACAGATGTACCCACCACATCGATGATGTGCTCTTTACTGACATCTTCTTGTTTTGTGGTGAAGTGTTCATTGGTGTTATAGATTTGCGCCACCGCAAGGCTCATATCACCTAAAGACTCAACCGTTGAGGATTGGTTGTTCAAGACGGCCGCTTGTCCTGTGGCGTTACCGCTGACATCGAGTGCAGCACCAATATGCATGCTGTCGCCACTAAAAATGATACTGTGTTGACCGACTTTACCGCCTGACAGGTTGTTAATGGTGTTTGCACCAATATCCAAGCGTTCACGCGCGGCAATCGTACCTGTGCTGGTTGTGCCATTGAGGGTTTCACCGCGGTTATTGAGCGTGGTCGCGCCAATCGATAAGTGGTTACCGTATACACGTCCCGTGCCGATGTTGTTGACGGTTTGTGCGGTGATGAGGGTGTTGCTGCCATCAATTAAGCCACGGTTGCTAACGGTATCAACGGCGTTGAGTGTGGTGTTCTTTCCGCTGATTTCAGCATTCGCGGCATTATTAATGTTCTGTGCAGACACGGTGTTGCTTTGACCCGCTGTGATTTGCGCGTTGTTGTTCACGTTACCCACACTGCTGATGCTTAAATTGCCCGTGGCTTGTACTTTGGCGTTGTTGGTGAAGTCGTCGACCAGTGTCATGTTCATGTCTTGATTGGACAAGACTTGACCGTCACCCGTGAGTGATTTGGCACGAATGGTGTTGCTCTGACCTGCAATCAAAGTGCCGCTGGTGTTGGTGATGGCGAGGGTTTGATTGGTTTGCGCATCTTGGATGTTTAAGCCTTGTGCGGATGTGACTAAGCCTTTGCTGTTGTTGAGGGTGCCACTGCTGTTAATCGACAGTTGTCCATCCGCGCGCAGTGCGCCTGTGCTGTTGTCGATTGTGCTTACATTGAGTGTGAGGTCGTGGCTTTCGATGCCTGTTTTAGAGGTATTGGTGTTGCTGTTGATGAGGTGGGCGGCGTTGATGGTGGTGTGTCCGCTGGAACGAATCAAGCTGGCGTCATTGTTCACCGTGCCTGTACCAACGCTGATGTGGGCATCGCCCACCGCTTGAATCTGGCCTGTGCGATTGTCCAAACCTGTGGCGCTGATGTCCAAACCAGCACCGCTGCTAAGATCACCTGCATTATTAAGTTGGGCGGTACTGAGTGTGGCGGCTCCCGTGCTGCCGATATAGCCCGTGGCAGTGTTGTTCAAGTCTCCTGTTTGTACATTTAATGTGCCACCTGAGACGATACCTGCTTGCGTGCCACTGTTGGTGTTGGTCAAGGTTTGACCATGGGTGTTGATGCTGACGGCTTGTGAACCTTGGATTAAGCCTGCGTCGTTGTTCAGTGCCGTGCTGTTGATGGTGGTAGATTTGGCGTTGAGCGTGCCTTTATTGTTGTTTAAAGCACCTTGTACGGTGGCGTTTAAGCCTGCGCCGCTACTGACCATGGTGCCACTGCTGTTGTCTAATGTATTGGCGCTGATGGTGTTATCGCCCGCGCTGGCGAGGACGCCGTTGTCGTTGAGCACAGCACCTGCAATGTTGGCGTTGAGCGTGCCTCCCGCTGTGATTTGGCCTTTGCTGTTGGTCAAACTGTTGCTGGTGAGTTTGATGTTGCCTGTTGAGCCGAGCTTGCCTGTTGCGTTGGTGATGCGGTCAGTGGCGATATTCGCTTGCGTGGTGGTGATGGTGCCGCCTGTGTTGTCGAGCGCATTGCCTGTGACGGTGAGGGTTTTAAGGTTCAGCGTGGCGTTGTTGGTCAGGCCGTTCTTGCTGTATAAGTTCACTCCCCCATTGGCGGTGATTTGGCCTGCGTTGTTGTCTATCTGCCCTGCGATGTTGATGACGCCATCGGCCAGTGGCACAGGGGCAGGTTGCACTACGGTGTTGGTGGCGCCGCCTGCTGCAGTGCTTGGTGTTGTGGGGGCGCTGCTGTTTGATGTACCGCTTGATGTGTTGCCCGAGGTACTTGTGCCTGTTCCTGTGCCGCTGGTGCCGCTGCTGGCGGGTTCGTAGCCAATCAAGCCGCCGTTGGTGTTGGACAGGCTATTGGCGTTGATGGCAATCGCTTGGCTGCCTGTCTGTTGAACTTTACCCTTGGTGTTGTTCAGGCTGTTGGCGTTGAGTTCAACCCGTTGACCATTGAGCGTGCCCGTGCTGTTGTCGATGGTGCTGGCGTTGATTTTGAGTTCGCGACCTGCGGCAACCGTGCCTGTGTTTTTAAGGTCGTTGGTGTGGATGTGGGTGTTGCCTTGAGCCGAGAGCGTGCCGCTGTTGGTCACACTGCTGGTTTGGATGTTTAAGGTGTTGCTCGCGCCGTTGCTGTTGATGGTGCCGCTGTTGACCAGTTGCCCATCGGCGGTGATGCTGACGTCGCCTGCTGCGGCAGCGAGTTGACCCGCATTGTTGATGCCGAGCCCTTTGTCGGTGCCGATGAAGGTGATCTTATTGGCGTACATGCCACCGAGGGCGGAGCTGTCGAGGGCGTATGCAGGACTTGCGCCTGTGCCTGCTATGGTGCTGGCGGCGGAATTGGTGGCGTCGACTTGGTTGGCGCCTGTGGTGGCTTTGAGGTTCTGTGCCCAAACGCCTGCGTTGAGTTTGATGTTGCGGGCAATGATGTGGGTGTAATCCGATTGGCTGGTGTCTAAACCTTGACCGTCTATGTTGATTTGACCTTGGCTGACGCGGTAGCCTTCTAAGTTGCCGCCGTTGACGATGGGTGTGCCTGTGGTGAGCGTGGTGGTGGCCGCGTTGATGAAGCTGGCACCGTTGACGCTGATGCCCGCTGGGTTGGCGATGATGACTTCGGCGCGTTGCCCTGCGACTTCGATGCTGCCGTTAAGGTAGCTCGGGTTGACGGAGTTGACTTGGTTGACAATGACGCGCGCGCCTCCTGTGGCGAGCCATGGGTTGGCGTTGACCCAACCTGCGGTTTGGGTTTGCACATTGGTGCGGCTGTTGTTGAGGATGGTGCCGTTGCTTTGGGCATCAAACTGGCGGTATTGATTCATTGATACGCCCGCTGCGCTGGGCGTTTGAATGTTGACTTGGGTCGCGCCACTGGCGGTGTTGAGGATGGTGGCTTGTTGGTTCTTGGGGGCGTTGGGGTCGGCGATGATTTGCGCGTGCACGAGATGGGCGGTGCCGAGCGTAAGCATGAGGCTTAAGCATAGGGTCTTGATGGAGAGACTGCCCAATGCGTTTATCTGCTGGGCGAGTGTGGTCAGGCTGCTGATGCCCGTCGATTCGCTGGCGGCTTTGCCTTCCGTGACGGTGATTTCGGACACGACGTCCATTTGTCCCTTGCGTTTGTTGAAGATGACTTTATAGGCAGTGCGGTTCATGCTGTGGTTCTCTCGTGTGATTTAATGTATGGGTTTAAATGATGTATGGCTGTGTTGAATCTGCTGGCGCGGGTCGGTGCGTTTAAAACGCATAACTCAAGTTAAACCCACCTGTGACAGAGGCTGTGTTGAAGTACTGTGGCTTGTGCAGTGGAACGCCGATAAAGCCGTCGTAATTGACCACATCACCCCATAGCTTGAATTGACCTCGCAGACCAAGGGCTGAGCCGATTAAGGTTTGTCCGAGCAAATAAGGGGCGCTTTCGCCTGAGACGTGTCCTGCATCGACACCGATGTACACTTGGTGGCTGGGGGCGTAGTTCATGGCCAAGTCGTTGCGCAGGTACCAGCCGCGCTCAGCAGATAAGCTCATGTCGCCATCAAACCCGCGCACGGTGTTGCGCCCACCAATCGACAGTTTGTCTTGTTGTAACAAAGGCGTTTGGTTCCATTGGGCGTGTAGCGTGCCTGAGTAGCTCCAGTCGCGTTTGAACAGTTTGAATGGTTGGTAGAAGCTTATGTCGGCGGTGATGAGCTTCATGCGCGATGTGCCTTCATTGAACAGCTCTTCGGGGGCATGAAGGGCGTCATTTGCACCCGTGCCACGCTTGTAGTTCAGTCCAAGGTCGAGTGTGGCACTGCCCAAGTATTCTTTATGGGTAAGCCCCAGTTCCCAGCCTGAGGTGCGTCGACGTTGAACGTCGATTTCGGTGTCGTCAATGTAGTTGTCGGAGAAGCGACTCCAGCCTTTGAGCGAAACCGTGGTTTTACGCTGGGCGTCACGGTAGACCAGTCGACTGAGTTTGATGTCTTGGGTTTTACTGTTACCGCTGTAGTGGTAGGTTTGGTTGACGCCCGCAACGGCTTGGTTGTAGTGATAGCTGCTGGCGTTGAATGCGACTTGCCAATACCCATAGGGTATGGAGTAATGCAGATTCCAGTTGTGGCTGTTGCCGTGTTCAGTGCCAGTGACGTTGCCATTGCCGTCTAGGGTGTTGGCTTTGTCGTATCCGCGTATATCTCGACCGTAGCTGAAGTAGAACAAGTCGTTGAGGGCGAATGGGTTGTCGATTGAAACAGTGGCGGCGGCTTGGTATTTACCCGTGCTACTCGCGCCTGTGTCGTCTAAGCTGAGGTTGCCGCGTAAAGGTATCTTCTTTTGTGCCCAGCTGATGATGAGGTCCGATTCATTCGGTTGTTCGGCTGGGGCGACTTTTATGTCGGCTTCAACCGTGGGCACGCGCTTGAGGTTTTCTAATCCATGTTCAAGGTCGCGCAGATTGAGGATGTCGCCTTCACGTATGGGCAGCGCGTTGAAGCTGTAGTCGCGAATCGGTGCATCGGGTGTGTTGCGCTCGTATTGTATGTGTCGTACTCGACCTGGGATGACGGTGAGTTTGAGTGTGCCTGTTTTAAGGTCTTGCGGTTGGGCGAGGATGCGACTGGTGCTGTAGCCTCGCTCTATCAGGGCGTTTTGTGCGGCCGTCATGAGGGCGTTGACGCCTTGTGCGCCCAATGACACGCCTGTGGTGAGGTTGTCGGGTTTGCCTGTTGCGGCGTAAGCGGCTTCGCTGACGATGTATCGTTCACCCGTTTGTGTGTCAACTGCTCTTAGGCCGTATTGCTTGAGTGCATGACGCAAGGCAAATTGAAACCGTTCTGCTGAGTCGCCGATGAGTTCAATGTGCTGAATCTTGAAGCTCGGGGCTTCGTTCGAAGGTAAAGTCTGCGTGAGTGGTTTGCTTGCTGTCTCTGGCGTTTGCAGGCGAACGTCTGGGGCTTTGGGTTGCTGCTCTTGAACTTGTTTGCTGCGGTCAACTGCTCGCTGTAGTTCTTGTGTTTGTACGTCTATTGGGTTGGGGATGTTTTGTGCCCACGCAAAAACAGGCATCGTGATGATGCCTGCACTGAGTAAGCTGCGGATGATTCGGTTCTTGCGCATGGCCTGACTTTAAATAATTTGCATATTAAGATGTACAAATAAAAAGATTATTTAGTATTATCTCAATTAAAATAAAGTGTAATTGTAGGCTTTTATGCGCTTTCCGACAAGCTTTTTGTAAGCACTATGTAATAAACGGTCCAACTTGAACCGTTTAAATATGCACCAAACCATAAACGATGTATTTAGAACTTGGCTTTTACCCCGATATTGAATTGCACGCCTTCTTTATTGCCATTAAATGAGCGTTGATAACGGGCATCGGCGTACATATCGGTTGATTTGCTTAAACTGCCTTGAATCCCACCACCAATTTCGCCATAGCTGCGGTCAAACTGCTCGCCCACTGAGCTTGAGCCTGTACTGGTGCGATTGGTCAACTCAATATCAGACGGTTTGATGAAGTCATAAACCACATTGGTGATGCCGTAATACTGAGCTGCCTGACCATCAATCGTGCTGTCTTTACTCAAACGTAAGCCGAGACGACCGCGCAGGCTGTTGTTGTTTTTGTAATGGATGTTGGAGTACGCATCGTTAAAGTCACTGTATTTGGTGTACAAGTAACTCAACTGTGCTTGCGGTTCAACCGACCAGCCACTTAAACTCGCCACAGGCATACCCACTTCACCCGACAAGCCGAATTGCCAACCATGTTGCGTGGATGCGCCGCCGTAGCTGTCATTGTATTTGTTGGTCAAGTGGTTGATTTGCGCCACAGTGTCCAGGTATAAGCCGTTTTTAGAATATTGGGTGTAGTAGCCGCCCAAGCCAATGGCATTTGAGTTTAGGCTACCTGTGTTTTGTGCAAGACCGACTAAAGGACGAATGCGGTCACGGGCATCGACATTGCTGTGCGTGTAGTTGAGGGTGACGCCCGCACGTTGCGCTTGGCCAGCCGAATTGATTGTGCTCATCACATCACGGCCAAATTCAAACCCTGTGCTGGTTTGGTCGTATTCAAAACGAGTTTTACCATTGTTTGATTGACCCGCTGCGAATACACGTCCCCATGTTTGAGGTGTGTCGGTGGCGGTGTGGCGTTGCTCTGCCATGCGCTGATGTAAGGTTGACATGTGTGTGAACGCAGCGTCGGCGTTGGCGGTTTGAGCTGCGACGTAGGCGGCAATGCCTGGACGGTAAATATCAACCACGTTTGAACAACTTGAACCGACGCATGGTGCTGGATTGGTGGTGTATTTGGAGGTCAAATACCAGTCGTTTGCATCCAGCGCGCTGCCTTGCTTGAGCGTGTATTCATATGAACCTGCTTGGACTGGCGCGGCCATGGTGAAGCTATTGGCCGCAGATGTGCCGTCTACTTGTACGACATTGATGCCGTTGACCGTTTGCGCACCTGTACCGCCTGCATTGCGGATGTTTAATTGTGTTGTACCCGTGGTATTGCCGACAACGTGCAGCTTGTCGGTCGGTGAGTTGTCATCACCGAGTTGAGTTTCTAAACTAATCACTGAGCCTGCAGTGCCGGTGTAATTGCCGTTAATTGTTAAAGCATTACCTAAGTTCTGAAAATTAACAGTCCCTGCATTGTTTAAATCTCTGGAAATACTAGAGTTTCCAGCCATATTCCATAGACTGCTGGCATCTATCGCAACATTGGTAACATTCGTCATCGCGCCATTGTAAATACTGCCATTAGCAAAGTTTAAATTAGCTGTACTGCCATCGTTAGCAACCACAGCATCTCCAGTTAAAACAGAATTATTGTTGGCCGTGAAATTCAGCAAGGCCGCATTTGGAGTGTATGACACAGCAGTACCAAAGCCAGTGGCAGCGAGAGAGCTACCATTGTCTACGTTTAAAAAAACATATCCACTAGGTGCGCGCGATGTTGTGTTACTAAGTGTAATACTTGATGCCCCGCCATTGGCTTCAATGACATTGGCTTGCGCAGTCGATAGTGTGCCATTAGAAACCGTCACTTGGTTACTCGCTATCCCTGCATCATTTGCCACCCGAATGGCGGATGAATGGGTACCATACGTCAATAATAAAGCAGCACCATTCAATGACACACGACCCTGCTCAGCAACAAATATCGCATCAGCGTACTGCCCTCTGGTATCAACTGTAGTTTGACCCGATGCATTGACGCTGGCCATATCAAGCCCAACCGCAATCCCACTAGAATAATTGCCCAAGGTTTTAATGCTGGCGGTATTCAAATTAACCGATGCAGCCGATCCAGCTACAACCCCCTGATTGCCTTTCCACGGGTTCACGCCACCATCGCCAGTCGTGTTTACCACTGCATCACCCACCACGTTGATGCTTGAGGCACTAATAGCACTAATTCCTTGGGTGTCGAACACACCATTAATTTGAATGTTGACATTGTTTAGGTTAATGCTTCCCTTCTCTTCGGTAGCTATGCCAAGATCATCGGTTACATTTTTTACGACGGTAACTAAACCTGTACTGTTTATGTTAGAACCGCTGCCTAGTGAATATAAACCAGAAGACCCACTGCCATTGACTGTGGTATCACCGCCAAGATTCAAAATCCCTGCCGAGCTAGAATGTATCGTGTTATAAGTACCTGCAGGGACATTGCAAATCGAGCCATTGGCAGCACTAGCACCAGCTAAAATCACTGCACAAGCCGCCATTGCATTTGTTGTGGGATAAAGTAAACTGGCCGCAATAACGGTCAAAGCAATCGTGGTTTGTTTTTGATTTAGTCTATTCATAATTTCTCTATTTACTACAATCCGCCACTCTTGTGTAGGCGGATCAAACAATGGGTTCAGGACATGAAATATATTTCATTCAACCCTAAATTGTAATGGTTTCAACTGTTTCCGTAATTGAAATTTGTATAAATTGTGTGGAAGCATTCGACCCATCCTTTCATTCCGTTTAATAAATTACGCTATACAGAATGCCATACAATTCTTTAAGCGTTGTAAAGCTGCTTTTTGAAATGAAAAGAAATGAGTAATTTTTGAGAAACCCGACGAAACCTCATATAAAACAAGAGGTTGAGCATTAAGTTGGAATGAGTTGAAATAGAAAAATCCCAGTCAAAAGACTGGGATTTTCGTAATCTGGTGCCGTTGCAGGACTTGAACCCTTAAACTAACTGTTTGGTATATAACGACTTTTTAGATAACGTCATTAAAAAACCACACAAAAAGCCCCACAAGGGCTTGATGTAACACTGTTGTTATAATTATATTGGAACCAATTGAATCAGTGTTGGCTTTTTTTATGGAAAATCATTTAGGTATTAATTTAATAAACCTCAATTTAACATTTCTTGTAATTCTTGCAGTAACAATACGCAACCAGCCTTATCTGTAGTAGCCACGACTTTATCTGCAAGGGCGTCTAAACCGCGTTGTTATGACTTTCATACACATTAGCACTGAAAACCACTACAACGCGTTAAACGCCTTTAAAACCACAAAATATAGACTTAATTAATCCGAAATTAATTCTGATTTGATACGAGCAAGGATATGCTTGTATCCAAAATAATCTTGCGTTGACCATCGTCGCGTTGCAAAATCAATATACCGTTTTTCTTGTTTGTCATTGAGAAACTTGGATATGTCCCTATAATAATCCTTGCCTTTTCTACGCACGCCCAACTCTTTAATCGTGGCGCGTCCATCTTCACACATTTTTTTCACATGCACCAAATGGCTAACATCAGGTGATGCTTTGTTTTCGCATAACTTATCGATTTTTTCGGAAATAGCACCATGTTTGAGTTGGGAGTTAATACGAAGCTCTAACAATGTGAAATTGCCCAAACGTCTTTTTTGAAACCTATCTTGAGCGCGACTATTATCTTCACTACGATTATTCGTTGCCCATACATGTTCAACGGAATAATAGTCGGCCGACTTACCTTCTGCCCGCGTCTTTAAGATTTTATCAATATCGATAGTTCGATTAGGCTGTAAATATGCTTCGTAATTCATTAAAAAATAACGAATGCCTGACCATGCATAAAAATCATCATCATAAGCATCTTGTTCCAACATAAAAGACTGTTTGAACTTTATTTCAGGCGAGTGAAATTGCGTGAAATAAACCAAACGGTACTCAAGAGCCTGCTCTTCTGTATAGATAGCCAGCTTGATTTTGGATAGACCATTCACCCCTTGGTTGTGAAAATACTGGGCGGCGTGGGCGAACAACTCAGCTTGTCCAGTATCATTTCGTGGGGTAATGCCTTTTGCCATGTACACTCGGAAATTAAGTATTTCAACCAAGTTTAGCAAACGAGTCAATTCTTTTGGACGTTCCCCTAGCTTAATTGTCAAGGCTAAAAAAAGTGGCATAATTGAGGCGTGCCGTTCTTGTCCGCGCAGCTTATCCAAAACAGGCAAAAGCTCACTGGACAAACCATTATGCACACGACCATACAAACGGGCGTACCATAGTGCTGCGTGCTTCATGAACTCAACAAATGCTTCCAGTGCTTGCACCACTGCATTGCGTTTTTCGGCATCATAAATTGCTGCATCAAGGTTAAACCTCTCCTTAATCAACTTGTAGCCATATTGCCCTTCATTTTTACTGGCACTGAAATAAACTGTGACGCAATAACGTAAAAATGCGGCTTCATCTTCCGTAAAGGTCTTTTTAGCTGTATTCAAATTAAAAAGTATTTCGGACCAGCCATTGTCTATTTTTGTGCGCAAAGCTTTTGCTTTTAATTTGACACTACAATAAATCAAGTAATTTTTAACTTTTTCAAGCTCGCTTAAACCTTTACCTCTATTGTTAATAACCTCAAACATCACACCTGTTTCGTCATCCTCTTTGGGAGCGTATACTAAAAAACCAAGTTCATTTTCTATAGTGTTCCGAATGGTTTTAATCCGTTCAAGCGGTGCACCGCCCAATTCAGCGACAAACCATTTTTTTATCACTTGTTTACATTCAAATAAACGGTTATGAGCTTCAAGTGTTGCTAGTTCTGTGCTTGATTGGTGCTCTGTGATGACCACGTTTTCAAAGTATTGTTTTGTATCTTTGTTTAATGTCAATACAGCTCGCTCACTACCAACCCCGCCACGCCACAGGTATTTTTTAACAAAACGGGATTTCTCTTCATCGCTTAAGTGCGTAGAGAGCACATGCAACAAGATAGACAGCGTGGTTAAACGCTGTTGCCCATCAACAACATGGTATTCATTAGAAATATTATCAGGTTGGGGTTGGCTTAATACAATCGTACCTGTGTAGTGCTTCACATTAACACCATCATCCATCAAATGCTTAATGTCATTTAGTAGTTCTTCTACTTGCTTCTTTTCCCAAGCATAGCCACGCTGATAATCAGGAACAATAAAAAATTGCTCATTGAAAATGTCCCTCAATGTTACCAATTGAGTGCCAAAACTTAAATCCGCCATATTTCCCCCCTAAAAATCAAAATAAAACCAGTGACCTAGACACTGGTTAATTAAGTAAAATCTTATAATTCTATCTGCTACCTAAACTGACTGTACGCAATAACACCCATTGAACCGCAAGCATCTGTGTAATACCACTTGACCTCACGACTACCGTCATATGTACTCGCTGCATAATCATACACATTGATGTTGGTAGGTTGGTTAATGGTACATAGCAGCTTGCCATCTGGTGTTGCCCTGACATTGCTTGGTGGAGCATATACAAAGGCTTTTCGCTTACTCGTACTAGTGCTTGTCTCCGCATCTTGTTTTTGCGTGGAACTGCTGACTGAGTTGCTTGACGACATTGCATCAAAGGCATTTGTTGAGCCAACAGGTTTAATTGCTGCCACTGCCTCCACTTTGCCTTTCATTTGGTCAATTGATGTAAGCATAACAAGAAATCCAACAATTGCTTTACCGTTGTCTAAATCTGTAAATAGGTTTTTACCGTCATCCGAGGGTTGAACACTGTATTCAATGTCTTTAGAGAATACGTTTGCATCGGCATCTAAACCAAAAGGTTTTACGATACTCTTAAAATTACCTTTGTTTACAGTTTCAACCGTATTTTCAAGGCTTGCTAACAACTCAGCAGGGACTGATAACTTAATCGTTCCAGCACAAAATCTTTTTGTACTGTTTGGGTCTTCTTTTGTTGTTCGCACATTGTCAATATTGACTTTAATTTGTGCAAATGTTGCTCTCGCCTTTGATGTATCCAAGTCATCTTGGCTTTTAACATATTTTTCATATGAGTCTTTAATGGCATTTTGTAAAGACGCTTGAGTGCTTTCAGATGAGCACTCAGCTTTACTCGCAGACAAGCCATTTTTGCCACATGCGGCTAACAACAAGGCTGTCAATAAAAGGCTAACTCGTGTTTTCATATAAATCATAACAACCCTCAATTAGTATGCGCAAATTGAAATATCACCATTACTGTTTTCCCAGCAGGCTCTATCTCTCGTCGAACGGATTAAGGTGATACCCCACCTTTGAAAATGGTCATTTGGTTCAACACTGGCGAGTTCGGCAACGTTTTTTTGTTCTATGCGTACCCACAACTCTTTAATATCAGGCAACAGTAACTTGCGTGGATTTTTGTTTGATAATGAAAAACTACCGTCATTACCTCGCGGCTGAAAGCTACATGCGCCGTAAAACTCAGTCTTACTATCTAAAACAACCTTGCATTTAGCATCTTTGGCAAAAACATTTGTTGAAAATACAGTGCAAGCAATAATTGCTGTGACAATATATGATTTCTTCATTTGCCTCTCCGTTTTTTAGTTGGGTGAAATGGAACTAACATATTTAGCTATTGCATTAATGCCGTCAGATAAGAACATTGATGGTGATTGTACAGCCTTGTGCTCTTTTTTAATTTTGCTTTCAATGGGCTTGGTGCAAGACACTTGGCTTTGCCTCTCTTTGTTTAATAAACCATTCGCAAAATCCAGCGATACAACTGTTGGCCGCGCACATTCAATTTCGTGTACAACAGAATAATGGTCAACCTTAAAATCATTAAGTGCTTTGTCGTAGGTGGCCAACACGTTAGTTTCACCGCCCATCTTATAAACAAGTGAAATTTTGATTTGACCATTACCACGGTCTTTTATAGAAAAGTCATACATACTCAAGTATTCTCCAATCTCATTAAAAATCGGCTCAATTTTTGGTTGTAAGCCGCTAATATTAGAGTAAAGAAACAAAACATCATGAATCTTGGTAACGGCTAATGCTACGGTGTCTGCAATCCCATCATTATTTAAGTCCCTGCTTAATTTTGTGGTCGCAACGGTTACACCGTCTTCTGCAATATCAGGATTTAGTGAGCCAATCTCACCAGCATCATTCGGCGTGGCGTATATATAACCATTAGGCAAGCCTTGTTCGACGCTCTCTAAAGTCTCTGAGTGAACCTGAGAGGTATTTTGATTAACAGCCTTATCTATCAACACGTCCAACAAACTTTTTGCTTGAATTGAAGATGACATCGCAAGTACCATAAGCATTAAGCCGAATTTTTTATAATGGTGTTTGTTTTTCATTTGTTTTATCACTTTATAAATTATGGTCTCGCATCGTCCAGTTTATTTTTAGTCAAAATCAATTCCTTGAATTCCACCATATGTATCATGAGCTTGCTCAAAATCATTTTTTAATTGTTGACACAAACACGATTCGGTTTGACAAGAGCTACCCCAATAAGCCTTATTGAACTTGGGTTTTCTTACTTTAGTAGCATTTGACTCCGCCTGAAGTACAAGTTTTTGACTTGTCCATGCAAGCTCTTCATATTTTTTATTACTGCATAAAAGCTGTTTGGCTTTCGAGTTTTTTGAGTACTTACATGGTGATGGCACGTTCATTTCTGCCGCATAATCATTTTTCTTAATCACGTCAATCCATCTATCGTTGATACCACATGTTTCTTTTGCTACAACTGAAACAGACATCGCAAGCATGACTATTGTTGAACCGAGTTTTAACGACTTCATTTACCCCCCCCCAATTTAAGGTTACATTTTTGAAAATTATAACACCTGCCATTTTAAAAAAGCACAAATAAACATCACTTTAATTAAATTTTAAACACCTTGAACATGGTTATTGTTGGCTTGACTGCTTGCAATAATCGGACTTTTAAGGTGTAATGATGCAAAACAAAAGTAACTTTATAGGTGAACAAATAAGACGGATACGCAAAGCCAAATTGCTGTCTCAAGAGGTTTTGTCTGAAAAAATTGGAATTGACCCAAAATCATTGGGTCGGATTGAAAAAGGCGATTACTACCCTGCCATTGATACATTGATGCGCTTGGCGGTTGCACTTGAGGTGTCAATCAAGGATTTTTTCCCTGACGATGTTAAAAAATCAAGTGATAATCCCGTTTTAGCTGATATTCGACATGCTTTAAGCGATTTTATTTATTCGGCTGATGAGCAGGAGTTGCTGTTGCTGTTGCTGTATAAGCATTATGTGAAAATATTGGAAAATAAAACTTAATCGTTCTTTTGATTTTAATAACAGAAATAGCCGCAAAGACTTCTATCTATATGCTGTTCTTCTGCTGAAAACTATGTTTACTGCCTATTGGACATTTATCTTCAAATCTGATATAAAAAGCATTCTGATCTGCCCTCATTTCAACGGACAGTTTAAGCAGCTATTTTAGATGCTGCGGATTCAAATTTTACAGGGCTTTGGTATCCCAATTTTGAATGTTTGCGTTTGAAGTTGTAATAGGCTTCAATAAACCAGAAGATTTCGCGTCTGGCGTGCTCCATTGACTCAAAGGCAATGCGATAGACATGTTCGACCTTGAGCGTGTGGAAGAAGCTCTCACAGGCGGCATTGTCGTAGCAGTTGCCTTTGCCGCTCATACTGCATTTCAAGTCATAAGCTTTAATCAATCGCTGATAGGCTTGCGAACAGT
>NZ_SNZE01000030.1 GCF_004363775.1 Hydromonas duriensis | reverse complement strand
GCAATGTTTGGAAAGCCCCTTTCCAAGAATTTGAGGAGCAATGTTTGGAAAGCCCCTTTCCAAGAATTTGAGGGCAATGTTTGGAAAGCCCCTTTCCAAGAATTTGAGGGCAATGTTTGGAAAGCCCCTTTCCAAGAATTTGAGGGCAATGTTTGGAAAGCCCCTTTCCAAGAATTTGAGGGCAATGTTTGGAAAGCCCCTTTCCATGAATTTGAGGACTGGTGTTTGGTAAGACTCTTAACAGGATTTTGAATAAGTTTTAGTTGTTTATTTCGTAGTTTGTTTATTAATAATTGGAGGCTGCATTATGGATGGGAAGAAAATCCCTGTCATTTTTAATACTGGCGAAGTTACATTTGTACCATCGATTGAGTCGTTTCATCGTTCGGGAAACTCTGCGTTTGCCGATGGCTATGACATGTACAAAGAAAGTGTCGAAGTCAACGCTATAAATCTTAAAACTAAGCGTACCGATGCTGAATTGATGCGCCTGAAAGAATACGAAGAACGCTATAAATTGTTGATGAGTCGTATCGGCTTCAAACTCAAAATGACTAAGAAAAAGCGTGAGAAATATAAATTGGATGACTTCGAAGTCATCGTTAAAGACGTTGAAGCCCCATCTTTGCCACGATTCTCAGCCCTTGAATCAAGTGGTCAGGATACGATTGAATTGCATACCCGTGAAGCTGGTCGATTGTTCATTGGTTTGCCGCGTAATGAATCAAGCAAGGGTGTTGGCTTCCCTGGCATGAAAGCGACATCAAATAGCTTTCGCACCATGTTTCTCAGAACCCATGATGACAATCCGTATGTTGATTTCAGCTTAATCCAGTCTGAAATGGATTTGAATAACCTGCATAGAATGATTAAACAAGAAAATGCAAACTTGGTGAATCGACTTAAAAACAATGCCAAGGATGGATTGAACGTCAACATCCTTGAAAACAAACAGCCCATTAAATTTACGGTCAGTTTTAAGAATCCCTACGGTTTTTTGTTGAGCCGATTGTTGTTGGATTTTGATCGCTTTGCTCGACTTGTATACACGCTTGAGAATTGCTCAGTATTCAGTCAAATCGATAGTAAGTATCGATTACAAAACATGCGCAAGGAAGTGGTCGGCTTCTATAACAAAGTCTTTGACCGTAAGCACACGATTTTGCATGAATCAATTGAATCCATTCGTCGCAGTGATTGGTTAAGCGAAGACATCAAGCCTGAACGTAAAGCCAATTTGGAGCAAGTGGTATCTGTCATGGGTACGGTTCCTACAGAGGTTTTGATTTGTGAAATCGAACCAAAACATACTCGTAGACGGAAGTATAGCTATACGTCAGATGTGGTTGAGCAGTTGAAAAGTCAAAATAATAAGTACTTGGGTATCGTAGAAGAAAGTGATGTATGGAAATGAATCTAAATAAGAACATGGAGGATTGGTTGTACAAAGATCACAGTGGCGTATTGATGTTTGTAGAACGTAATTTTGATGAGGTAAATAGTAGAAACCAAAAAGGATTAAACAAAAGCCTTTTAAGGGTAAGGGGGCGTGAACTGGTGCTGCAAGAACTGAGCGAAGCCATCGAACACCAAAAAACATTGGGTTTTGCGACGGCTGAGTTCGTTGATTATGTTCGGTTTTTGATGGATGAGCAATCTCATCCATTTACGATGAGACAAGACAATAAAGCGTCAAATCAGTTGAATACTTTAATCGATGTTTGCCCTGCTATTTCTGAATCAGGAATCATCACCTTGAATTGGATGAAGAAGCGTCCAGCCAAAATGATGCGATTCAAAGCGGTGTTGTCATACATTGAGCAATTGAATGTGTCTTTGGATGTCAAATGGAGATTCATTTTAATTGAACACCAAAGAATTATGGCTCAACGATTGCTTATGGAAGCACGTCAGAGAGTTGTCACATTGGGCAGAGAGCTTTCAGATGTAATGGACATTCCACAGTACCCAATGAAACCTGATTGTATCGAGTACTTGTAATGACACATAAACGCTGTTCTATCCAAATCGATAATCACCGTGTTTCATCCAATGAGCAGGATGGGTATTACTTGGTGCATTGCTGTGTTGATGGCGGCGTATGTCACAACAATTGCGGCGCAGGCTGCTTCAGAAAACAGTGTTGCGTGCCTTTGAGTGTGGCAGGTCATTTTTTAGATGATGACTGGCAGCCAATTAAAGCAACAACACATACATGATTTTTAACCGTCAACTCTGTTGACACTTTTAGGAGGTTCAAATGGCAGCATTAAACAAAGCTCAGGTGATGGGTAACGTGGGTCAAGACCCCCGTATTGCACACACTAAGGATGGCACGGTCGTGGCGCAGATTTCTGTCGCAACTTCGTCTAAGTACAAGGACGAAACATACACAGAGTGGCATCGAGTCAGTGCTTTCGGCCGTCGCGCTGAAATCATCGCCGAATTTGTGAAGAAAGGCGATCCAATCTTTGTGGAGGGTCCAATGCGCACTCACAAGTGGGTCGATGACAAAGGTATTGAGCGTTATACAACGGAGGTCATCGCAAACAATATTCAGTTATTGGCTTCTAAACCGAAAGACAAAGACTGGGCAGATTCTGTGGCCAATGGTATTCCACCTCACCTTAAAGACAATGGCACTGAAGCGCCTCCATTGGATGACATTCCAATGGATGAATTAGATGACATTCCATATTAAGTCAAGGTGTGATGAGGTGCTCAAGTGTTTGAGCACCCTTGCAAGAAATCAACATTCATTTTTTAGGGTTTAGTTATGGATTATAAGTATTTTATTATCGACGCAATAGTAACGCTTGCGATTGTTTTCTTTGCCAACACGAATGTTCTCACAGGTATGTTTGCGTTGACTAGAGTATTAGAAATATTAGTTGTAGTCATGGTGTCTATTGCTGGACTTGTATATATAGGATACAGAATTAATGACGTGTATAAGTCAAAAACAAAAGCATCAAATGAGGAAGTTGCTGCTAAAGCAATAACCTGTCCTTTGATTAATGACGAGCTTAAAAAATCAAGTGAACCTATGACGCTTAAAGCCCTAGAAAATTTGGTCAAGCAATGTGAGAAATCTCAGAGTCCTCAACAGTAGGATTGTGTCAAGAAGTGATGTGGTGCTCATGTATTTGGGCAGCCTTTCAAGAAAACAACAATCATTTTTTAGGGTTTGAGTTATGGATTACAAGTTTTTTATTTTCAACGCAATAGTAATTATTACTATTTTTATATTTTATAAAACGCCTTTTGTACAAAAGTACGGTATGTCAAGCTTTATTGAACTGACTTTGGCTATTGAAATATTTGTTGTCATGTTGGTTTTTATTGCTGTTTTTTTATTTATCGGATTCAGAGTTAATGACATGTATAAGTCACAAAAGATTGCTTCAAATAAGGAGGTAGCTGCTAAAGCGATAGCCTGCCCCTCTATTAATGACGAGCTTATAAAGTCAAGCGAGCCACTGACGCTTAAAGCCCTAGAAGATTTGGTCAACCAATATTGTGTCAAGAAGTGATCTGGTGCTCATGTGTTTGGGCATCCCTGAAAAAATTGAAATTTTTTGAAACTGGATTTAAGGGATTGATATGTTACGTTTTATGGTTTTTTTGACGGTATTGCTCAATGTATTGCTTTATATAGCAGATTATAAATTTCAGGCTGGCTTAGTGTTCGCGACTATAGCTGCTTTTGCTGCAATGTATGTCTGTCGTGGATTTATGCATATTGCGACGACTGCTGTAGTTTTATTCATGGTCTTTTGCCATAACCAAGTGGAGCTTTTTGCAATGGCATTTAGTCAAGGGCCTGAAAGCATGGCGATAGAGTTTACAAATATGCGAAGAATAATTGAGATTCTTCAAGTTCTCACGTTGTGCTATCTGAATCTTTACACAATCGGGGCTGTATTCATGTTGTATGAAAAGTTCAGCAAATCGAAAGCAAACAACGCGGATGGTAAAGCGTAAGTAGTGCTATTTAAAACCAGCTAATTTAAGGAATTGAAATGTTACTTGTACTCATGATTTTTGTGCCGATTTTTTTGACTGGTTTAAATTATATATTAGGGATTGATTTTCCAATGTATATCTTTTTCGCGATTTTTGGTGGATTCGTTGGAGTGCATTACGGCCAAATAGGGCACCGTCGATTTTATAAACATCTATGTGTTTTGATGATTTTGCTAATTCTTGCCATTGCGACTTGGCCCATCCAAATGGAGTTGTTTGAGATTGCGCGGAGCAAAGGAGCTGAGAACAACATCCTGATAGATTTTTCAACCATGCAAAAAATTATCGAGGTGCTTTATTTTTTCTCATCCTTTTATGGGCCGCTTTTGTTGATTTGGTCGGGGTTCATTTTGGTAGACCATCTTGAAAAGAAGAATGCAAACAACACGGATGATGAAGCGTAAGGAGTGCTTTGATGGGTATAGAGAATGTTTTAGGTAAAGGTGCTGCAATACTGTTCGTGTTGCTAATGTTCAGCATCCATTATAAAGATGAAGTCCAAGTAACTTTGAAGTCAAATAACAAAGATATATGGGGACTTGTCGCTATACCACTTTTTTTAACTGTTTCAACAGGGATGCTGCTGTGGTTTTTGGTACTGGCAAATGAATTTAATATTGTTTACGACTGGGTGCCTGACAAAAGTTCATACATCTTAGAACTTTATCCTGTAATTGTTTTGGCTTTCTTTATGTTGTCTTTAGCTTTGCCTATCACCTGCGGAAGAATTTATGGGGCTGTTTTACGTCTCAACAAGAATCGAAATGAAACTAATCGGGATACCCAATGATAAAGCTAACAATCAACCAACTTATTAAAAGCAACCTCAAATTATTGGTGCAAATACTGGGGTATTACGCAACGTTGTATGTGTTCAGTGTTGTGTTGGTGACACTGGTTATTCCATCCGCTTGGTTCAATCGTGTGTTGATGTCAGCACTTGGCCAGATTGATGCTGTGTTACGTTTGATTTTGATTTAAGGATTGATGCGATGAGATTGTTTTTATGCGAGAAACCGAGTCAAGCCAAAGAATTGGCCGCTGTGGTGTTGGGTAAATCAGCCAAACGTGGCAATGGATGCTTGGAGGCAGGTGATGATTGCATTACTTGGGCATATGGACACCTATTAAAGTTGGCCATGCCCGATTTATACGATGAACGATTGCGTTCGTTCTCTAACATTGAGGCTTTGCCCATCATCCCGAAACGCTACTTAAAAGTCGAATCCGATGGTGCAAAAGACCAATTGAATAACATCAAGGGTTTGTTTCGCCGAGCCAGCGAGGTGGTGATTGCGACCGATGCCGACCGTGAGGGTGAACTGATTGGCCGTGAGCTGGTTGAATACTTCAATTACAAGGGTAAGGTTAGCCGTGTTTGGTTACAGGGGTTAGATAAGGTTAGTATCGAAGCGGCACTCAAATCCATCGCGCCCGCGAGTAAAACCGAGGGGTTGTACAGTGCAGGTAAAGCCCGTGAACAGGCAGATTGGCTCTATGGCATGAATCTGTCACGGATATATACGCAACTGTATGGCGATAAGCGTGCAAAAGGCAAGGATGGCACGATTTCTGTCGGTCGAGTACAAACGCCGACGTTGGCGTTGGTGGTGGCGCGTGATAATGCAATTGATACGTTTGTGAGTAAGACCCACTACCATTTGAAAGGTGTGTTTCAGCACGCCAATGGATCGATAGACACCCAATATGTGTTGCCTAAGTCATGTTTGGATGCCGATGGTCATTGTGTCGACAAAAAGCTGTTGCAGGCTGTGGCCACAAAGGTGGAGCAAGCCACGGGACACATTGATGGCTTAATCGTTGAGACCAAATCTGAACCCGCTCCCCTGCCCTATGATTTATCTACCTTGCAGAAGGAAGCGTCAAAGCGTTTAAAAGTTTCTGTCAAAAAGGTGCTTGATATTGCGCAAGCACTGTATGAGACGCACAAAATTCTGAGTTATCCGCGTACCGATTGCCGTTACTTGCCGACCAGTCAAATGGCTTTGGTCGAAAACACGGTGAGTGCGATGGCTTCTATGGATCCGTCATTGAACGATGTGCTGCCGTTTTTGAATCTAAAACATCAGGGGCGTGCCTGGAATGATGCGCAAGTGGCTAAAAGCTCGCATCACGGCATTATTCCGACTTCATTTGCAATTGATTTGTCGCTACTAAAGCATGATGAACGTGTGGTGTATGAGATGGTGAAACAGCGGTATTTGATGCAATTTGCTTCTGATTATGAGTTTGAGCGCACTGAGTTGAGCATTGACTGTGAGGGCGAATCATTCAGGGCCTTTGGGAATGTTGAGCGATTTAAAGGCTGGAAAGGCTTATTTGCGATGGATGACGATAATGATGCAGATAACCCTAAAGTTAAGTTGCCGATTGTGGCCGAGGGTGACAAGGTGACATGTGTATCAACGGATGTCGGTTCAATTGTGACTAAACCGCCATTGCGTTATACCGAGGACACCTTATTAACGGCTATGGAGTCCGTTGCCAACTTGGTGGTGGATCCGCAAATGAAAAAGGTGTTGCGTGACAGTAAAGGCATTGGTACCCCTGCTACTCGTGCGGCGACTATTGAGAAACTGATTGATATTCAGATGATTGAAAAGACGCGCAACAAGATTGTGTCGACTGAAAAAGGTCGTCATTTGATTGCGAAGTTGCCTGAAGCGATTACCAGTCCTGTGATGACGGCCGTTTGGGAAAACACCCTGGATCAAATGGCTAGAGGTTTGGTGTCTGAGTCTCAATTCATGGAGCTTCAACATCAATTTGTGACGCAGTTGGTCGAAGCGGGTAAGCAACAAATCAAGGAGCGGTCGAATGCCTCGTAAATCATCAACAGGCCAAAGTGCTTTAGATGGTGCAAGTGTTACGGATGCAGGTAAGCAAAAGGTGCAGTCTCATCCGCGACCGAGTATTCGACACCTCGAGGTAGCGCTGGCTAAAAAGAAGCAAAAGCAGGCTAAGTATGCGGCTCCCAGTGCGCCGCACTTAACAACCTAGTTCAACATAGTGGAGTGTTTCATGGATCAGAAGAACTTAGACATCATCACCAATTGGGTCGTACTTCAGGACAGTATGGCCCAAATCAAGGACTCATTAGCAACCGTCTTTAAGGGGTTTAAAGCATTTCCCAAGTTAAAGGGTGTGTTTGCTGAATACGTTGAGCTTGCTTCAATAATCAATGTGTTACCCGCCCAATCAAGCGACGAGATGCCAAAGAATACGACTATTGAAGAATTGGCTCTGCTGAATGAACACTTGTTGCGAATCACCAAACACCTAAAAGTTGGGTTCTTACGGTACAAATCACTGGAGCAATACTCCGAGCAGGAGTTGGAAATCACTAAGCAGCTTACAAACGACGTGGTGGATATTGAAGTCTGTAAGCAGTGCTTTGAACGATTTAAGGTTGCTGAGTTAATTAATTAATGGAGTTTTACATGAATCAGAAGAACTTAAACATCATGACCAATTGTCCAGTTACCGCAGAAGAAACAGAAGACAGCCTAAAGAATATGAAAACACAAAAGGACATGAAGTGAACAGACGGGAATTTTTAATTGGTGCAGGCACAATGGCAGTCGGTGCGTGCGGTTTGCTTTTACCCGATGTGGCCGCTGCGCGTACTGATGATTTTTGGACTAAAGACCGCGTGCTGGACATACGACGTTCTCAAACGGGTGAGCGAGCGCGTATTCAGTTTTTTAAGGATGGCAATTACATTTCTGGTGCGTATCAACAGTTGTGTTACATGCTGCGCGATGTTGCTGACCGTAACGCTATGGTTAGCATGGATATTGGGTTGTTTAACCTGATTTGGGGCGCACAGGAATGGGCACGTATGGCGGGTATACCTGACCCCTACTACACCGCAAATTCGGGTTATCGCACACCTGCTCATAACGCTGCGACTGAAGGCGCGGCTCGCAATTCGTTACACATTAAAGGTCAAGCTGGGGACGGTAAGTTGAGAGGATTAGACCCGAATCGATTCGGGGCCATGTTGACGTATTACAAAGTCGGTGGCGTGGGTATTTATGATGGTTTTGTGCATGCAGATACTGGCCGCGTGCGCTATTGGCGAGGGGCTTGAGAATGCTGCGAAATTCATTTCTGCGCTCTGTTAAACGTCCATACAGTGAAATTGATGAAGGCATTTCAGGGCTTGTGAACACACTCAATGCAATTAAAGGGATTCAAACAATTGCATCGTGTCACGGGCACATTGACTGTCGACCACCGTATGTTAGTTTTACTGGCGCACTGTCAGTAGCACAGCAAATTGAAATTGTGCTACGAAATGACTCTGTGTCAACTAAACCATTGCTTGATGAGGTTTGGAGTGTAAATATCAACTTTTGGTACCCTGATATTACACAACTCATCTATACGATTCACTGCCCTAAATATGACAATGTAAGAGACAAAATGCTGTTCAAGCTCTATTACTTTGGTATGCGTCGAAGCTACGTGAATAACCAGTTAAGCAGGTTGAGTCAAATTATAAAGTCATACGTTGATTTAGCCGCATAAGCTCAACGGGCGAAAGCAATCTCATTCACAACACGCAAGTAGCCCACCCTTTTACGTTACCCACAATTTCTGTGGATAACCCATTGGATAAGATGGATTCAATTTGGTTTTATCCAAGCAAATCATAGATGTAACTTGTTTTGGTTAAATTTTAAGCAGTACTGTTTTTTTATTTTGGAATGTGATTTTATGGTGCAAAACCCTGTGATTTTGATTGCGGCCGATGTCGGTGGTGTGAGTACAAAGCCTTTGGATTTTATTCGCTGGCCAATCAACAAGGATGCGTTTGTTAAGCAACTACATGAGTTGGTTGAGGCAAACAGCTTGGGTTTGAGTGGTTTACTTTTGTGGGTATTGCCCAATAACTTAGCTCTGCGATACCTTGAGGTGTCCCCTACTCCAGCCCTATCAGATTGTCACAATGATGATGTCGACTTTTCGCTTGAAGTCTATCGTTTCATGAAACGGGCCTGTGCCACTTTGACGTTACCGTGTAACGTGGCCAAGGTTGTCGGCATTGAGGCAATTGAGCAGTGTTGGGAGGATTTAGATGCTGTGATGAAGTCGCTCGTACCAGGGAAAGTCCAACGCATCGATTTGAGGGTCTATGCGCGTCCAGTGAACCAACCGCCTGTTTCAAATTGGTCCAAGGAACAAGCACTTGAGTGGGTGAAGAATAACAACCGTTCAAGAAAATCAATTCAATCATTTTAAAATTCAATAGAGGTGCTTCATGTCAATTATTTTTCCATTCTTCACAATATTCTTTTCGCTTTTGTCGATGTTTCTTTGCTTTTTCGTAAGCTGGTCGATAACTGATGCCATTAAATATGGTTCTCGCGAAAATCGTATGTATTTCAAAAAGGTTGGTACAAATGTACTGAATTTACTATTTGCGGTCTCACTTGCTACCGTGTTTTATTTTTTATCTGACAGTCAGGATAAACGATACATAAAGGATGCAACACCACTTGAATTAAAAAAGGCTGCTGAACATTGTAAGCTCGTTGAAACAGCCTTGCAAAATGCGGTCAAACCGATAGGTGTGTATGAGCTGAAGTCGCTTGTTAATGATTGTGAATACAATAATTATCAATATGAAGAACGTCTGCGCTTGCAACGTGAAGGCTTTCAAATGAAATAACATCTTGAAATAATTCATTCATGCGATTGAATGAAAAAGACTCAAAGCCGATCAACTTTGAGTCTTTTAATTGGAGCAAATGCGTTCAATAATAGGGAGGAATTGAACGTTGATAGTTTTTCACTAATGGTGCACATTGTCAATCAGTTTTTGAATATTTTTGTGAAAATATGAATCAATTGGTTTATACGGGGAACAAGAATATCGCCATTCTAACCCCACCCAAAAACTTATAGGAGTCTTGCGATGAATGACCTTATTACTGACACTCATAAAATAACGGCTGTTGTGCCTGGCCAAACAGAACGGGACCTACTAAAAAGCGTATACGGTTCAAATCGTCCGATGTATGGCGATTTGGTTTTGGATACCAAGAATAACGTTTTGTATGCGGTGCTTGGCAATTCCCTGCAAGACAACAATAAGACCATTTGGTGTGTTTCTTGGGACGAAAACGCCCCTCATTACGGTGCACGGGGTTATCCCCTCGTCAAGAATTTGGAGTTCAAAGAAACCCTTGATACGCACGTTCTTGTCGACAAAATGACGGCCTTTGCAAAAGCTGGCCATGCGCATGCAATGTTTTGGTTGGGCTGGTGGTATGAGGGGGTAAACCATCCTAAATCGACATGGTATTACATTGCATCGATGCGAGCTGACAATGAAGAACATCGGTGGGTCTTTGAACGCCTCTATGGTGACACGCATTACGGTGCAATGTGCGAGAACGTCGAGTACCCGTCACTTGAATACTTGTCGGAAATTTCAGAGTTCAATGACTTTAAAGTGTCGTTAAATTGGTCAGAAGCCATTGAGAAAGCGGAGGCGGCCATTCATAAGCCAGCTACTGAAGAACAGTATGCAGATGCGGCGGCCGCTTTGCAACAAAACCCAAACGCCAGCATAAGCGATATTTGTGAAAGCTTTGCAATCACTCAGCAGGGATTTAATGCGTATCGACATCAAACCAAACGAATTGTGAAAGTAACGAAAGCGCGATAAAGGCGTGCATTTTTGTGTCAATCTCCGAAAATTGCTCAAGTGTGTCATTTTTGGGCAATCTGTCAACCAAAATTACACCTGTTTTTGGACTTTTGTCAACCAAACTAACGAATTTATGATGGAACAATAGAAAGAAATGACAAACATAGAATGAGAGAAAAAAGTCTTCCATCCCTTTGGTTTTCATCTATATGAAAACAAAGTGAATTTTTTTAAAATGGAAGACTTTTGATAATTTAGAGAGAATTTCTTCCACTTTATCAGCCAGCATCCGTCATTTCTTAAGCAAGATATAGACAAGGTGTAACTTACAACGATAATTGCAACTAGAGCAGGTAAAAACCCATAAAACAATATTAATAATTGCAACTGAGGGCTTGAATGTTCAGAAAGCACATCGCTAAATGCAACTGGGTTGTTTAATTAGGTCTTCTTAATAAACCTGATTTTACAATTCCCCAAACTCTACAAAACGGTTGATCGTGTGCCAAAGAAATGCGGTTGAGTGTGTCGGTCAGATGCGCTTTTCAGCCACAGGGTATAACGAATGTGTAAACAGTCAAATCATTTAATATAAATTAAATTAATGACGACGCTAAAACCAATTTACCTTTAAAATATAACAATTAACAATTAGTTTCAGGTTTTATAGAGCAATCAGGCACTTACAAAACTAATCGAAACAAAATTAAAGGGAGCGGCTTTATGGCGTATCCAGTCTCAAAAGTAGGCGACACCTCCGACCACGGCGGTGCGATTGTGACGGGTTCAAGTTTATTTCAAGTCAATGGTGTCCCTGTTGCCCGTATTGGCGACATACTCGCCTGCCCCACTCATGGCAACAATCCGATTGAGAGCAGTTTAGCGGCTCATGCACAGGATGAGGGCAAACAGCTCGCGCACATCGGTTCTAAAACCCAATGCGGGGCCACCATCACCACAGGCGATGCCAGTTTCATGGTTGAGTAACACGCTCACCCCGCCGTCACAGACTATCCATTTATCACACAATTAGAGAACCCCTATGAATCCACTGGACTTATTTGGTCGTCATCGTAACCTTGCCTTTACCTCCACCGCCGTACCTCAAATCATCGAGGGCATCCATAGTTTAGAAGTCGTCAAAGTTGAGGGTTACGAAACGCTCGACATGGATTCGGACAGCATCTTTGAATACAAGATTCTACTCAAAACCCCTGCTGAACTATCGGTCATCCCTGCCGAAGTGCTTTTACAGTCATTTGACCTTGCCAACTTCACAGGTAAAACCGCCACTTTACATATTGCTTTAGACGATGTGCGCGTGGCGGGCATGGGCAATGTCCGTCAAATCACGGGGGTGATTGCCACGGCACAATTTAAGCGTGTCGCCGAACGCGCCTTGCACTTTGAAATCGTGCTTAAAGACTGGTTATGGTTGGGTACAAAGAACAAAGACTACCTCATTCACCAAAACCAAACCGTTGTTCAAACACTTCAAGACACCCTCAACGACAACAAGACATTCCCGTATATGTTCGATGTCAGATTGAACAATCACTATCCCATCCGTGACATATGTGTGCGGATGGCGGAGGATTCCACCTCATTCGTCAAACGCTTGTGCCAAGAATACGGGATTAACCTGCATTATGAGTGTTTTAACGAAACCGCTCGCTTAGTCCTATCAGACGACAACAATGCCTTTAAACCCTACCCCAGCCCTGCGTATCACAGCATCCGATACCACGGCGACCCTGACTTTATAGACGAAGAACACTGGCACACCTTTAGCCCCAGTCGCAGTCTTACAACAGCCACGGTGACCTACCGCGACCACAGCTATGTGGCACCCGATGCGACCAACGAAGCGAGCCACAGCGACCCCGCCCGCACCCGCGACAACACACAAGTCAATCACGCCAACGCCGAACAATACCATTACCACACCAACGCCTTTACCAACACCGTGCAACCACGGGCAGGCGCAGAAGAAGCGAATGACCCTTTTGCAGAGGGGCAAGTGTTTACAATGGCACACTTGCAAAGCCTCAAACAACACGATGACCGTGCCACGGCTGCGGGCAATGTACGTGCCGCCGTGGTCGGTTGCAGTTTTAAACTCATCAATCACCCGATGGCGCAAGCCAACATTGATTACGTCGTTGTGTCCGCTCGTTTGTTGATTGAGGAAGTCGCCAGCGAAACCCAGCGCATGAATGACGCGCAACAATGGGCAGTCGACACCACCGTCACCCTCCAACCCGCCACCATCCCACTTCGACCCAAACGGACATTAGAAAAGCCTCGCATTCACGGTGTTGAAATCGGTCGTGTGGTCGGCTACAAAGGCGATTCTTCGGTGTGGACAGACGACCTCGGTCGCATCCGTATAGCCATGCCGTGGCATCGCAACGATCCGATGGATGAAACCTCCACCTGCTGGGTGCGGGTATCGAGCAACGCCGCAGGCAACCAACAAGGCAGCATCCACCTGCCCCGCATTGGCGATGAATGCCTCATTAGCTACATCGGTGGCGACCCCGATTTGCCTGTATGTACAGGCATTGTCTACAACAGCACCCACATGCCGCCGTGGACATTGCCCAAGAATCAAGCCTTGAGCGGCTACCGCAGTCGAGAACTTAAACCTGGCAACCAAGCCGATGGTTTATCGAATCACCTTGTGCTCGATGACAGCGTGGATTCGATTCAAACGCAACTGGTCTCTGAGTTTGCGCAAAGTAGCTTGAGCCTTGGCCGTATACGGGGCATCAGCGGCAACGAGGGTTTGGGTGCTCAACGGGGCAGTGGCTTTGCCCTAGAATCGAAAGACTGGGGCGTGATGCGCAGTGCTAAGGGCATGTACGTCACCACCTACGCTCGCGACAATGTGAGCAACCCGATTAAAAGCATGGGTGAAACCATTGCGCAACTGACGCGCAGTGTACAACAACACAAAAACACCACCGATTCGGCGATTGAACACAAGGCGTATGACCAATCGATTGACAATGCCACACAAGCCGCATTGAAACAACAGCTTGATGGCATTAAGGGGGGCGGTAAGGGCGAAGATGAACAATTCCCCGAACTGTCCGAAGCGCATATTCTCGTGTCTTCACCTGTCGGCGTTGAAATCATCACCGAACAAAGCACACACATCGCCAGCGGCCACAACACCGCCATGACCACAGGGGGTGAACTGTCATTCTCAGTAATCAAGCGTTTCTTTGCCTCAGTCGGTAGTGGCATCCGTTTGTTTGCACAAAGCAAAGGCATTTGGCTCACAAGCGCAAAAGACCCAATTCGCTTAGAGGCTCAAAGCGACAACATCGAGCTATATGCTGAACAGAACATCGATGCCAAAGGTAAACGCAAAATTATCCTGTCGGCGGGTGAGGAGTTGACTGTTGTTTGTAAAGGCAGCTACATCAAAATCGATGACAGCGGCGTTGAAATTGGCTCGCCTAAACAAATTAGATTCTATGCGCCTATTAGCGTGAGCGGCAATAAGAGTTTGGCACAAACATTTAATGAGATGCCTCAATCCAAGTTTGACCAAGAATTACACTTGGTGGGTGCTGGAAACAAATCGATTAAAGGCGTTGGTTTTGAAGTTGACCGTGCTGAACAAGGCAAGGTGAGTGGCAAAACAGATGGCGCAGGTAGCACCCTAAAGCAAAAAGCCCATTCATTGGGAGACTACGCCGTAAGAACTAAGGGAAAGGTTAAATAACAATGGTCACTGTTTACAAAGAAGATGACAAAGGTCGCTTGATTAATACAACAACCAATCGTGTTCACTTAGACACAACGTCAGAGGGTGGACAGCAAAGTGTAAATGTGCCCTACACCCCAGCACAAGATAAAAAACATTGTGAGGCGATGATACGCCCACACATTGTTCCAGTGATATTTATACCTGGCATTATGGGCAGCAATCTTAAAGCCAAAACCGCAGGACAGGACACTGAATTTAGAAAATATTTATGGCAGTCAGGTTGCATTGATAAAGCCCGTGCACAAGCCATCATCCAAGCGGCTGCCGCTGACAAGTCAGAAAAAGTTTGGCAGGTCAGTAGTTTACCAAGTTTGGCTTGGGGATTGATGTTTACGGGTGCGCCAGGTCGTCAGCAAATCTTAAGTCCAGAAATAACCGTGGTCGATTACATGCCCAACCTCAAAAAGTGTGAGGGGATATTTGATAAAGACCCGCAAATTGACTTGGCCGTTGCGTTGTCTCGGGGTTGGGGTTCGGTCAGCGCAACGGATTACTGGCCTGTCATGAAGTCCATCGAACTGGCATTGAACCGCTCGCCGATGGACATGTTGGAGGCTTTTGAGCTAATTAAAATTGAATTGGCACAAGACGAGCTGGCAATGGCTCAGGCCGAGTCAGGCAAAGAAACTGAGCAAGCAAAAGGCAATGAAAAGAAGGCAAAAAAGGATGCGCTCGCCAAGAAAGAATTATGGACCACTCTCAAAAAAGCAAATGATGCCGAAGCCCCTTTTAGTCCACTCAACCCAGTCAGTTTAGCAAAAGGCCTTTATGGGAAAGAGACCCCTACGAAACTCACTGCCGAGGAATTGACTAAATCAGCCCACTATCAGTTTCGCGTGTACGGTGGCGGCTACAACTGGCTTAACTCCAACTGGTACAGTGCCAATGGTGGGATGCGTATTGTTGAAGCGGGTGTGAGTTATGCCACTGAGCCTGATTGTTTGACAGAAGTGGTGGATGCGATTTTAAAATCCATACAAGCCGAAGAAGACCCTGATTGTAAACAAGTCATATTGATAACCCATTCGATGGGTGGTTTAGTTGCACGTGCTTATCAGAAAAAGAACCCTGACAAGGTATTGGGTGTGATTCACGGCGCGATGCCCGCCATAGGTGCCGCCGCCATGTACAAACGGATGCGGTCAGGGTTTGGAGGGGTTGAAACACCGAGCGCACTCACCGCCCCCTTGGACTCGGCTATGAGCGGTGCCGTTGCCATGGTCTTGGGTGACACTGCGGACAAAGTATCGGTCGTGCTCGCGCACTCTGTCGGGGCTTTAGAGCTGGCGCCATCAGATACATACGGTGATGAAGACAGTAACTACAAACAATGGTTAAAAGTGTACGCAGAGCCTTCGGGACGACACAGCGGCACGGAGGAGCTGTTGGCGTTGCCGACAAAGAGTCCTTATGAAGACATTTATGCCAGCGATGCCTGGTATGGTTTAATCCCCTATGTTGAAAAAGAGAATCCCAGCGAATTACAAAACAATCGAGTTGACCCCAACGGGACGTTTAATTACAAGGATGTTGAGACAGGTAAAATCAAAGGTGATTTAGCGTATTTTTATGACAATGTGTTACAAGCTAAAAAATACCACACGGAATACGTCACGGTCTCAACCTATCATCCCAATACCTTTGTACAGTGCATGGCGGGCACTTCGTTTGGCGAGAGAGCCTACAATCGGGTGGTGTGGCAGTCGAATGTGAACGTTACGAATTTGGCCGATACCAGTTGGCAGCTCGTCGATGACAATAAAACAGGATGGCTTAGGTTAAAGCACCTCAACACTGGAGCACAAGTTGAGCTGCTTGTGCAGCCCAAGTCAGAAACAGACTTTGGCGACGGGACTGTGCCCAAAGTGTCTGGACTTGCCCCAGCCAAGTATGTGCGCACCTTGTTTGAACAAAACGATGGACACACAGACCATCAAGCCTCATGGAAACCTGAGCATGCTCGTTTGTTTGCTATGTATGCCGCGATTAAAATTGTACAAACAGACCCTCGTGAAACCTAACCCCCACATGTGTTAATCAGTAAAGGAACAAAATGTTAAAAGTCATAAAAAAAGCCTGTTACCTATTCTTATTGATGGTTGTTCCATTTGCACTGATAGCATGTAACGCATTAGGAGAAAAAATATGCGGTGGCAGTTTAATTGCGTGTGCAATGTGAGTTATGAGCAATGTTCACTATATTTCATAAATGCTAAATTTAGAAAGGAGAATCATCATTAAACGATTCGATACCTTATGGTCTAAAACAGGTCGAGCATTAATGCGCCTGGTTGTCGCGGTCCCTCTATTCACACTGTCGGCTTGTCAAGCCAATACCACCACTGGAGCTGTTATGAATGCGTTTACCCCACAAACCCTGCCTTTTGCGTTCTATCAAATTGATGTTCCCAATGATATTGATTTAGACGCATCCATTACTCGAACAGGCTTTTGGGGTAACCGTTTCCATGCCTACCCCGTCAAATCTCAAGCTGAGTTTGAAACCATAGTCAAAAAACGTGCCAAACTATTTTATGACTATGTGATTCCGCCGAGTGCACTGGCTTTTCAAAAGAGAAATTATGCCGATGTGATGGAATCAAATAACGAACGACAAAAAGCCGCCTACAAAGACCTCGGCATGACCCGAGCATTGTATAAGCTGATTAAATTTGATGAGCAACGTTACTCTATCATTGCCACACATGAACGTGACCCCGATAGTTTCATGTTGAATGTTTATCGTCAGTATTATCTTTACGCGCCACAACTAGGCAAGTATATTACAACGGAGCAGGCGCGATTCTCGTCTCCCGATGCGCCTAATTCCGAAGAGCGCGGGCGCACTTTCCTCAACACGCAAATCGTATACACCAGCCCTGAAACTTTAAAGAACACGCATGCCATGGCAGTTGGGCCTGTGATGTGGCTTAAACCCGATGAGCACCCCGTTATCAATTACACCATGAAGTCGCCTCAAGCCAACATGGACATTAATCTCATTAGTGGTGGCGTGACCGATACGATGGCAGAAGTTAAAGCCGCTCAAAATCAAAAGCTGATTCAGATTAAGAGCGACAGTAGCGATCAGTCGGATGTGTTGTACAAACGTTCTCGTGATGTTTTACAGATGGCGGGACGCGAGGTCTGTGTGTTTGTACCAAAAAACGACATGAATATTCCACGTGCGTACTATTGGTGTAGCTGGGCAACCGCTGGCGAGAAGAATAACCTCATGCGCCCCGCGATTGAGTTGCAGGCATGGATTTATGTCAGTGAGCGGGAGGATGGCTACGCTAAAGCCTTGTGGGAACAGTTGGTAAATAGTCTCAAGTCACGAGGTGGCTTGGCTCAGAATGTGGCCAATCTCAGTGTAGGCGACCCGTGCCCGCAAACAGGGTTTTGGATGTGCGACCAACTCGGGGGTGAGCAAGGCATATTCTTGCGCAAGGGTGACCCCATGCCAGGGCAGAGTTTTAGTGCCGCCGAGCGCGAGAATATGAATTGGCGACTGATAAAGCCTGTGGCTTAAAATTTGTGTCGTTGGTGCGTATTTATGATTAATACGTTTGAAGTTTGAACCGTTTAAAATATTGAACAAAAAAAAACCCAGCCTAATGGGCTGGGTTGATAAATCATACAATTATGTTGATGGTGTTTCCGTAAAGAACTCAAACCGCAAAGCGGCTTCCATCCCACGTACCCATTCAACCAAGTTTGCTGGCCACAAACTTTCAGTCCAAAAGTCTGTTGCCACAACCTGACTGTTGTTGGGGTCTTCGTAGGCTTCGAGTATTGCTGCAAACGTCATGTCTTTTGGGTAAGAACTAAAGAAATGTTCCAACACAAAGCGTTCAGTTCGCGTTAATACGCCGTCCGTTGCATTCTTATTTAAACTCATGGTGCAATTTCTCCATCAATGAGGGATACACCATCCCCACAGGATTAATGTATCCCAGGGGTTAAAATCAGTGACCCATAAACCACAGTCCCGCAAACTTGCCAACTTGCGCAATTTTGCAAGTTTTGATTTTATGCCTGCAATCTACCCCATAATTCAATTTGAATTATGGGGTAGTTGCTCGGTGTGTCATCATTTCACTTATCAGTTCACTTATATTTTTCGTTGTTTATTTCCACAATGGCAACAAAATATGAAGTAAATCAAACAAAGTGATTGCAAATTCACGGCAGGCTCATTACAATTCAATTAATGATAGTCGAAGCAGGACAGTTTGTAGGGGTACAAACACCTGCTTGCAGTATGACATCTCCTATAGCACACTATCCACCGCAAGGTGGATTTTGTGTTTTTGGAGGGTAAAAATTAGAACGGTAACGGCACACGATGGTGCAAAGGCACTTTATGAGTGATTTGCGATTTTAGCTTTTGGTGATGCGATTTCAGTTTTTGCCGCAAGACCCACGAAATATCGGATATTGCAGATTCTACTAAACCGCTTTCATCATGGTCATAACCAAAAAATCCACCGCTCGACACATCCAACTCATCGCTGTGGTAACAGTAAACTGAACCATTGAGGTAGTTGGAGTACAGCTCTACCTCGTTCTTCAACATCAATTCAATTCGCTCAATATGTCGTGCTGTTAGGCGTTTGACACCCAGTTCTTGTCTTGCCTTGTCTTTGGTACAAAATATAAAACCAACTTGACCCGAATCCCACGAACAACCAAATGGACTCGTGCGCATTGACAAACCACTGTGATCCATCAAGTACAGTGGTAAGACAATCATATTTTGTTCAACCCAAGCCTGTGCGCGATCAAGACCTGCTCGGTTCAATTCGTCATTGTCACTATCAAGGTATTTACTTGAGAACTCAGACTTGATAAAACGCTCATAAGCTAAAACACTGAGATGATCCGTCATTGCTTCGCAATAATCGCTAATGGGTAATTGCTCATCACCCAATTTATAACGACGGTGCAAACAACTCATCGTACCCAAGTTGCTCCATTCGCGTGGCGACTCTGGCCAATCATCCTGTTGAACGACGATTGGGTAGGTTTTGCCCATCACCTGGACTTGTACAACTTCTGACATGGTTATCTCCATAATAAAATCGAGATACACCATGCCCAACGGGATGGTGTATCCCGTTGGGGTAAATGATTTAAGCATGAGTGCAGTACAGTTGAATGTACTAGACTCACAATTTGTTACGTCCGCCTGAATGCTAAGTGACACCTTAGCTAATGTAGCGCTCTAATAGTGGTTCATTTAAGTTGTCAATTTCAACAACTTCACTGTAGCATTCGAGCGGTTCAAAGCTTTCGTCAAGCATCGTGCAGTCGACTAACCAGCCCTTTGCTAGAGTGTAATGAGGAATTGCATAAACCGCTACTTTGCCATTGATTTCACGAGATTCTTTCAATGAATAAGTCAATCCTGCAATACAATTAAAAACTTTGGATGCCTCGAACAATGAAACTGATACGGATACTTCAAACATGGTATTTACTCAAGAATTCGCGAGACACACCATGCCCTTGCGGGATTGGCGTATCCCGCAGGGGTTAGTAAATTAAAATAAAACAAAGCCTAGACACTAGTTGTCCTTGTCCACCTCAAAATCCTCATCAGAATAGCCATGATAAGTTTTTAAGATGTTCTTAACATCCGCGTCTTCATCTTTATAGGTGACACAACCATCAGACCACTCGAACACGCCAGCAAACCAAGCCCCTTCTTCAACATAAATCAATTTGAAGGTGAGTTGTGGGTATTGCTCGGCCAGAGCCTCTATCATGGGGACAGGAGGACTCCAGGCTGTGTCAAATGAATATTCACGCTCATTGTCACAAGACCAATCGCAATCAAAGTGCATTGCGCCCCACTTGGTTCCCCAATGTTTGATGCGCCACTCATACCAATCAGTGTATCCATATTGCCTTTGGTTACGATACGAGTAATGACCCTCAAGCAAATATCGACGACCTTTAGGCGTTTGTTTGAGCAAACGTATAAAGTCATCAATGGAATGGAATCGCGGACAAGGCAATTCGAGAGCATCGGCATACTGATCTACCAGCATCAAACTGGGTAAATCCATGCCTTTAAACGATTGTGGATACAACAAGAAACGTGTCAGCTTTGTTACACCCAAAGCATCAATATTGAGCGATTTGGGCATGGGCACCACCTTATCAAAATCCAAAATCTGACAGTTTTCATTATGAATGCTGAACGTATTTTGGATCATGTTGTTGATGTCATGCTCTGCACCTTTAATCGACAATAAGTTTTGGCAATAATTAGGCATTAAATACTCCTAGACGATAAAACAACAGGCCAATGGTGCGGTTGCAACCCATTGGCCTTGATTGTTTACTTAAAATGAACTACTTGATCTGCTTAGCTTTACCACCATGCGTAGTAGTAAATCCGATGACCTTGTTCAATGAGCGACAAGGCTTGATTCACAAACTTCAAATCATCCTCGCGTTCACTGCCATCACTCTCTCCGAAGAAAAATCCCTCGGTTTCAGGTAGACGGTTCATTTCTATATCGACTTTTAATGCTTCCATATCCTTGCGATTTAAATGGAGCGAGTTTAAATTGAAATCAGGGTTTTGACCGCCCTTTTCTTTATACAACTGCTCCATCCAACCGTGCAAATTCGGATGCTTACGCCATACAAAAAACTCATCTGGCTCAGCACCGTCCTTAGTACCACCTTTGCCGTTAAAAACTTTTGCGTCAACTTCACTCAAGTCAGTAACCAGGTCGGCTTTAATGCTATGGGCGTACATATCAAGTCCCATGGTAAATCTCCTATAAAAAAAGCGAGATACACCATGTCCCTTGCGGGATGGGTGTATCCCGCAGGGGTTTAAAATCGCTCACGCATTCAGCCAAGACTGAACGCCCTTAGTCGAGGTGAGCACTAAGGGATTCTACAACTCAAGCGTCAGTGTCACAACATCAACACTAAGCCGCTTGACTGTCAGCCTTTTCAGCGACGTGTGCTCGCTCAATCAACATATCAAATGCCTTTTGAGCTTGCGCGGCCGCTAAAAAGATGGCCGTTTTGTCACGACGAAGAACCTCTAACCATGTGGCAATGTAACTGACATGATTAGACATATTCGTCGCATCTATACCAAGCGAACCACATACAAACGCAGAACCGATTTCAGCGACAAGCTCTTCAAACGCATATGCCTTGCTCCCAAACTTTCCAGAGAAGTCGCGTTTTAGACGACTTTCATGTCCTGTCCAGTGAACCAATTCGTGCATTGCCACGCTATAAAATGATTCAGCGCTTTTAAATTGGTTCCTTAGGGGTAAAACAATTGAGTCTGTCGACACCCTGTAGAATGCACGGTCGCTATAACGTTCCTCGTAACATGCGCCTGACCTCCGCAAAATGTCTTCTGCTGCTTGGATAGATTCAAACTCATGGGCAGGAGTCCTGGTCTGAACTTCAAATCCATCAAGCTGTTCAACATTAAAGACATGATGTCGATTGAGAATAGGAATGATTTTAGTATTCCCATCCTCAACACAATCTTCATCGAGCGACTCATCCTCAACCTCGATCGTCGAATAATGCACAATCACGGTAGCAGATTCACCGCTTTTAACGGGTGTTCCATTGGCCTTAGCTTGCTTGTACTGTTGTTGCTCGAGTAAAACTGACCATGAGTGCGCGTTGAAATTTGACCAGGCAGTTAAAGGCGCAAATTGGGTTGCACCTGTGGATAAGTTTAT
>NZ_SNZE01000029.1 GCF_004363775.1 Hydromonas duriensis | reverse complement strand
CGCCGGATACGCCGCCCTTGACAGATTTGATTGCTTTACTAAAACTGGGGTTTTTAATTCCACTTTGAAATGCTGTTATGTTTGGGATGATTACCCATCCTGATGGAGATGTAGTAGTTAACTCTGATTATTTTGAAGGTAAAACCATCCAATATAAAGAATATTTATTAATTCGAGAAGGTTTAATTTCTCATGACGAAGTAATTGCTGTTGCATATGAAATGTTTAAAAAATTTCCTAAATTATGCCTAATTCTAAAAAGTGCTTATCCATTTATTTTGGTGGATGAATATCAAGATACTTCCAAGAATGTCATTGAAATTTTGTTAGACTTTTTACCACAACAGGAACAAATTAAATGTGTAGTTGGGCTTTTTGGTGATGCTATGCAGTCTATTTATGATGACGGGGTTGGTGACGTTAAAGGCTACGTAAGCTCTGGAAACTTGGTTGAAATTCAAAAAAAACAGAATCGACGCAATCCTCGACTTGTATTTGAGCTAGCAAACAAGTTGCGTACAGATGGTATTACTCAAGTATCATCCACTGACAAATCTGCGCCAAACATGTTAAATGATTGTGTAAAAGAAGGCGTTATTCAATTTTACTATTCAAACGGAAAGCAACAATTAGAGTCATTAAAAACTCAGTTAGGCTGGGACTTTACAGATACTCAAAATGTGAAGATATTGAATTTGACGCATAATTTAATAGCAGAAAAAGCTGGTTTTTCAGAGCTTATGGCAATTTATGATAAAGATAGAATTTTAGAATACAAAAACAACATAAAAAAATTCATCAAAGACAAAGAATTAAAAATCAGTAACTTTTCAAGCATGACTTTTGGAGAGGTTATTGATAAATTAAAAGAACTGAATCCTGCTCATTTGAATGAACTTGAGCCAAAGAGAGTGCAAGCAGAATTTATGGTAACTTATCCTCATCTTTTGGTATTTGCAAAATCGTTAAACTTTGAACTATTTCAAAAAATATACTTAGACAAGGATTCATTAATTGATAATGGAACGAGCTCACAATCAAAACAAGATGATCTAATTCGGCATTTACATAAACTGCAACGCAATATTTCGCTATATGAAACAAAACAATTTAATGAGTTCCTGAGAGTTACAGAGTACAAAATCAAGAAAATGGAAAATAAAATTGAGCTCGAAGACTCAATCAAAGCTCTTGCAACTATGTCAGACAATACAATTGAGGAAGTAATTGAGTTTGCTGATCAAAAAAACATCTGCATCAAAGATGATCGCTTAAATAATTTTATTGCGAAATTCCCTTACATTTACGAACGAGTTAAAACAGTTAAATATCAAGAATTTAGAAATTTATATCAATATTTATCTGGCTCAACTCCATATTCGACACAACACAAAGTGAAAGGTACTGAATATTCCAAAGTCTTGGTTATCTTAGACAATGGGGGGTGGAATAATTATAATTTCAATTGTCTATTCTGTAGCCAAGGCTGTAAAGACACAGTCGTTAACAGAACACTAAAGTTATTCTATGTTTGCTGTACAAGAGCTAAAGAAGAATTAGTGGTTTATTTCCATGAACCTAAAAACGAAGTCATAAGTGAGGCTAGATTATGGTTTGGTAATACTACTGAAATTACAGCACAAACGAGTTGACAGAGTTGTTTGAATTGCCGTCGTAAACCCGTAGCGCCGCTTGTCTTTACTCCTTGCCATTCATACACCTACGGCGCAATGTGCTTTGCTTATTGCGCCCTACGATTTTCTTTAATTACAGTGCATCGGCGAGTCGTCTGGCGTGGTTGGATTTACGCTCGTGTGTGCCTTGTGTCTATTTTTTTCGATGGTTAGGCGTATGGGTCGGCTCTTGAAAAAAGCCTGCCCTGTCCTCATTTATGCAGCATGCGCTTTTTGGGCATCTTTTTATCATCAACATTCATCATGAGGATTTTATGAGCAAGGTTCATTCGACCCAAACCCATCATTTTCAAGCCGAGGTGGCTCAATTATTGCACTTGGTGACCCATTCGTTGTACTCGAATCCTGAGATTTTTTTGCGCGAGTTGATTTCTAATGCGTCGGATGCGTGCGACAAGTTGCGCTTTGAGGCGTTGAATCAATCTGAACTTTACGAATCAGACCCCGATTTGGCGATTCGCATCACTTTGGACAAGAGCAAAAAGACCCTGACCATCACCGATAACGGTATCGGCATGAGCGAGCAGGAGGCGATTGACCATTTGGGTACGATTGCCAAGAGCGGGACAAAGGACTTTATGAGCCGCTTGTCGGGCGACCAAAAGACCGATGCGCAGTTGATTGGGCAGTTTGGCGTGGGTTTTTACTCGGGCTTTATCGTGGCGGATAAAATCACGGTTGAGTCGCGCCGTGCGGGTGTGCCTGCGGCGGATGGTGTGCGTTGGGTGAGCAACGGTACGGGTGATTTTACCGTGGAACGCATCGACCGCCCTGCCCGTGGCACGAGCGTGATTTTGCACTTGCGCGAGGATGCGGAGCAGTATTTGAACGCGTGGCAAGTCAAGCAAGTGGTGAATAAATATTCGGATCACATCAGCTTGCCGATTCAGATGCTCAAGGAAGTTTGGCAAGACGCCAAGGAAGAAAACCAACCTGGGCAAATGGTGACTACCGATGAGTGGGAAACCATCAATTCAGCCAGTGCGTTGTGGACGCGACCAAAAAAAGATGTCAGCGACGAACAATACACTGAGTTTTACAAGCACATCAGCCACGATTTTCACGCGCCGCTGGCGTGGACGCATAACCGCGTGGAGGGTGCGACGGAGTACACGCAACTCTTATTCATCCCTGCGAAAGCGCCGCAAGATTTGTACTACCGCGACAGCCAGTCGGGCTTGAAGTTGTACGTGAAGCGTGTGTTCATCATGGATTCGGCGGAGCAACTATTGCCGAATTACCTGCGTTTCATCAAGGGTGTGATTGACAGCGCGGATTTGCCGCTGAATGTCAGCCGCGAATTGTTGCAAGAGAGCCGCGACGTGCGCGCGATTCGTGAGGGCAACACGCGCCGCATTTTGAGCACATTGGAACAGCTGGCGAGCAGCGAAAACACCGCCGAGCAAGAGAAATTTGCGACGTTCTACGCGGAGTTTGGCGCGGTGCTCAAAGAAGGCTTGGGCGAGGACACCAGCAACCGTGACAAAATCGCTAAATTGCTGCGCTTCGCTTCAACCAACAGCGACAGCGTGACGCGCTCGCTGACCGATTACAAGGCGGCGATGCCCGAGGGACAAACGGCGATTTATTACATCACCGCCGAGAATTTCGCGGCCGCGAAAAACAGCCCGCAACTCGAGTTGTTCCGCAAAAAAGGCATTGAAGTGTTGCTCATGACCGACCGCATTGATGAATGGGCTTTGGGCTTTTTGACCGAATTTGACGGCACGCCGTTGCAAAGCGTGACTAAAGGCGCGGTGGACTTGGGCGCGTTGCAAGACGATGAGGAGAAAAAAGCCGCCGAAGCCGCTGCCGAACAACTCAAACCGCTGCTTGAACAATTGCAAGAGACACTCAAAGACAAGGCAAAAGCCGTGCGCATCACCACGCGCTTGGTCGACAGCCCCGCGTGCTTGGTGCAAGACCAGAACGACCTCTCGCCACAATTGGCGAAGATGTTTAAACAAATGGGGCAGGATGTACCCGAAAGCAAGCCGATTCTGGAAATCAACCCTGAGCACGCGCTCGTTAAACGCTTGGAAAGCCAAGCACGAACCGCGAAGTTTGATGATTTGGCGCAAGTGATTTTTGACCAAGCGATGCTCGCGGAGGGCGAAGTGCCCGCTGACCCCGTGGCGTATTTGCGACGAGTCAATGCGTTGTTGCTTGGCTAAATTCGACCAGTGGATGTTTAACACTGGGACATTGACAAAAAACGTGGGGTGACCCACGTTTTTTGTTGCCAGTTGACCGTAAGTTGAGATGCGTTAGAATAATCAAATTCGTCGTCACAATAATCGCGTTTTACTTAAAAAAGGCTCATCATGACCCACGCCCCACAAATCAAAATTCCAGCCACTTACATGCGTGGCGGCACAAGTAAAGGTGTTTTTTTTCGTTTACAAGACCTGCCACAATCGGCTCAAGTTGCGGGTGCTGCGCGTGATGCGTTGCTGATACGCATCATCGGTAGCCCAGACCCTTACGGCAAGCACACCGACGGCATGGGCGGTGCGACCTCCAGCACGAGCAAGGCGGTGATTATTTCTCCGAGCAGCCAAGCCAATCACGATGTTGATTATCTGTACGGTCAAGTGTCGATTGATCAAGCATTAGTTGATTGGAGCGGCAATTGCGGCAATTTAACCACGGCTGTGGGGCCGTTCGCCATCGCCAATGGGTTCATCGACCGCGCGCGCTTACCGCACAACGGTGTGTTTTCCGTGCGCGTTTGGCAAGCGAATATCAATAAAACCATTATTGTGCATGTTCCGATTTGCAACGGCGAGGTTCAAGAAACGGGGGATTTTGAACTCGATGGCGTGACATTTCCAGCCGCCGAGGTGGTGCTTGAATTTATCGACCCTGCTGATGACGGCGAGGATGGCGGCTCGATGTTTCCGACGGGCAATTTAATTGATGACTTGGACGTACCCAATATCGGCTCGCTGAAAGTCACCATGATTAACGCGGGCATCCCGACCATATTTATCAATGCAGCTGACCTTGGTTACACAGGCACTGAACTACAAGAGGCCATCAACAGCGATTCGGCTGCATTGGCTAAGTTTGAGACCATCCGCGCGCATGGCGCACTGCGCATGGGCTTAATCAAAGACTTGAGCGAAGCCGCTAAACGTCAACACACGCCGAAAATCGCATTCATCGCACCTGCTGCACACTACGTCACTTCCAGCGGAAAAGAGATTGCCGCCGAGCAGATTGATTTACTCGTGCGCGCCTTGTCGATGGGTAAATTGCACCACGCCATGATGGGCACCGCCGCCGTTGCGATTGGAACAGCCGCCGCCATCCCTGGCACTTTGGTTCATATCGCCGCAGGTGGTGGCGAGCGCGAAACCGTGCGCTTCGGTCACCCATCGGGCATCTTGCGCGTTGGTGCGCAAGCGCAGTTCACCAACGGCGAGTGGCGCGTGAGTAAGGCCATCATGAGCCGCAGCGCGCGCGTGTTGATGGAGGGATGGGTGAGAGTGCCCATGTGAACTCACCTCAAGCAATACAACAATACAACCCAAAATGACGCATCTGCCATAAAAAAGCGGTGGGCTGTAACGCCCACCGCAACTCTCCCTAAACTGCTTGAGCAGCTTTAGTCAATGAAGTGACAATCAAAAATCGAACAAAAATTAATCAAAACTGTCTTTCACGCGATCACCCAAATAATTGGTGCCGGGGCGATAAACCAATAACGGGTCAACAGGTACTGCCACCCTGACGTCTCGGTTGCTGTAAGGCATGCTTTGCAATACATAACGCATGGCGTTCAAACGAGCGCGTTTTTTGCAGTCCGATTTGATGATAATCCAAGGTGAATCGGCGGTGTCGGTGTGATAAAACATGGCTTCTTTCGCCTTGGTATAGTCGTCCCATTTGTCAAGAGATGCCATATCAATCGGCGATAGTTTCCATTGTTTCAGCGGATGATGACGGCGTTCGGCAAAACGTTGGCGTTGAATTTTACGGCTAACCGAGAACCAAAATTTAATCACGATAATGCCGCTGCGCACCAAATTGCGTTCAAATTCAGGGCATTGGCGCATAAATTCGGTGTACTCTTCATCCGAGCAAAAGCCCATGACGCGCTCCACACCTGCACGGTTGTACCATGAGCGGTCAAACATAACGATTTCGCCCGCGCTGGGTAAATGCTCAATATAACGTTGAAAGTACCACTGGCTACGTTCAATTTCTGTCGGCTTTTCTAAAGCGACCACGCGCGCGCCCCGTGGGTTTAAATGTTCCATAAAGCGTTTAATCGTGCCCCCTTTACCCGCCGCATCACGCCCTTCAAACAATATCACCACGCGTTGACCTGTTTCTTTAACCCAGTTTTGCAACTTTAAAAGCTCCACTTGCAAACGGTATTTTTGCTCTTCGTAGGTTTTGCGTTGCATTAGGTTTTTGTATGGATAACCCCCTGTCCGCCAGTTATCGGCCATCACTTCATCAGGGTTGACGCCTGAAGCGGCATCGGCTTTTTTACGCGCCTGTTCGTCTTGACGCAATAATTTATAAAGCAAACTGCGGTCATCCGCCGATAAGTCTTCAATCGCATGTTCCACCACTTGACGCGCGACCACAAGGCGGCTCTGCGTTGGGTCTTGCTGCGCAGCATTGTCAACCATATCACTGATGCTGTTCAGACGGGCAAGCACGGGGCCGCTGCGATGTTCGTTCAAATCTTTTTTAACCTGTTTAGGTAAAACCGCTTCGCCCGCACCATGAGTGGCGGTCTTGCTTCGTGTGGTTTTTCTACGGGTTGTGGTGGTTTGCGTGGCCATAGGCTCCTCCTTGTGGAAATAACGACTCAACTACAAAAGTTCCAAAACAATTTGAAACTTTATATGCAACATGTGCAACTAAAGGGAGGCGGTTTGGTTTATTAAAACCTTAAAATGATGCGCGACTGAATCGATAAAAAAGATGAACAATTGCGATTATTTAATAGATTTCTTAACACATTCAAACAGCATTCCCTCTTGGTTTTTAGCATGATGACAGCCATTTATTGTAGTCTTGTTTAAGAGATAATAATCCCTAAACACACAATTTATCCACAAAAAAATAAGGGCTATTGTAAAAAAGCAGCAATTTGTTAAGCACGCACTTTTTAACAACGTAATAACGACTTAAAGCCCTTCTCGAACACGTAAAAAACGCACAAACCTTGGTAGGCCATTTTTTGTCAAACCATTGTATTGATAAGTGATGGTTGCTCCAATGGCTGGCGGACTTTGGCGTTGCGCATCGCTGAAGCCACCGCCGACATTAAATTCGCGTCCATCCGTTGTTCGCACACGCAAAGCACCGAGCTGCCCAGCATATTTGCCTTGACCTTGGATATGGGCAATGACAGTGGCTTCGGCATCTTGACGTGGTTTAAGTTTATACAACACGTCGCTGCGCCCTGTTGTATAAGGGGCGCTCGCCAGATGCAGCATTACGCCCTCGCCGCCTGCTTGCACAATCTCATTCAACTTATTCTGCAAGCTGTTGCGATTGGCCAATTTGAACTGTTGCACCGCCACCAGTTGCGGGTTGGCACTGGTCGCAACCACGCGCTCAATTTTTTGCACCCGCTCGGCAAAAGTACCCGTTGCATTGGGTAACTCGAAAATCATATATCGCACGCGTTTCCAATCGGCATCGTTAGGTGTGGTGCGCCGCACAATCGCCGCTGTCGCCTCAAACTGACCGCGCCCAAGCCACAACTCGCCATCCAAAGCCACTTTGGGTAAGGCTTGCGTAAACCAAGCAGGAGCGGCTATCGCGCCGCCGCCACGAAACCGCAGGACTTCGCCATCCCAAAAAGCCCGCACGCCGTCGTATTTTTCGCTTATTAAATAATCAGCGACATTCACATGTGCAGGCAACTCTTTTGCCAACAATAAACTCGGTGCGCTTAAAGACTCATGCGCAACGGCTTGCGCCGATGCAACAAGTGGCTGCCCACAAGTGAACATGAGAGCCAACATCCATGCCATTTTTTGTTTGTTCATCACTTCTCCCGTAATCGGTTATACGTGCCAAAGACTATAACACGAAGCATCACGCCAGTAGGCGCGGGCAATGGCCTTATGCTATGCTAGCGGTTTGTATATTTATTGTTTACATCACCTATTTTCACAGGAGTCTTTCATGCCCACATACCGTTCCAAAACCTCCACAGCAGGTCGCAACATGGCAGGCGCACGCGCACTATGGCGCGCCACAGGCATGAAAGACGATGACTTCAATAAACCGATTATTGCCATCGCCAACTCTTTCACCCAATTCGTCCCTGGGCACGTTCACCTCAAAGACATGGGGCAACTGGTCGCGCGTGAAATTGAAGCGGCAGGCGGCGTGGCCAAAGAATTTAACACCATCGCCATTGACGACGGCATCGCCATGGGACATGACGGCATGCTCTACTCTTTGCCCTCGCGTGATTTGATTGCCGACTCGGTCGAATACATGGTCAACGCGCATTGCGCTGACGCGCTCGTGTGCATTTCTAACTGCGACAAAATCACCCCCGGCATGTTGAATGCGGCTTTGCGCTTAAACATTCCTGTGATTTTCGTCTCGGGCGGGCCGATGGAAGCAGGCAAAACACGCTTGGGCGTGATTGGCGGCAAAATCCACAAACTCGACTTGGTTGATGCCATGGTCGTGGCGGTTGATAAAAGCGTTTCGGACGAAACCGTAGCCGAATACGAACGTTCAGCCTGCCCAACTTGTGGCTCATGCTCAGGCATGTTCACCGCCAACTCAATGAACTGCCTGACCGAAGCACTCGGCTTAAGCCTACCTGGCAACGGCTCGATGCTCGCCACCCACGCAGACCGCGAACAACTGTTCAAACGCGCAGGCCACATGATTGTAGACTTAGCCAAACGCTACTACGAACAAGACGACGCCAGCGTCCTGCCCCGCAACATTGCCAATTTTAAAGCCTTTGAAAACGCCATGATGCTCGACATTGCCATGGGCGGTTCAACCAACACGATTTTGCACTTGCTCGCCGCCGCGCAAGAAGCGGATATCCCATTTGATTTGAGCAACATTGACGCACTCTCACGCAAAGTGCCACAACTGTGCAAAGTCGCGCCCAATACACAAAAATACCACATGGAAGACGTACACCGCGCAGGCGGTGTCATCGGCATCCTTGGCGAACTCTCGCGCGCAGAACTGCTACACAACGACGTACCCACCGTACACAGCCGCAGCATGGGCGAAGCCATCGCCACATGGGACATAGCCATCACCAAAGACGAAACAGTCAACACCTTCTTCCGTGCTGGCCCCGCAGGCATCCCCACACAAACCGCATTCAGCCAAAAAACCCGCTGGGACACCGTTGATGACGACCGCGCCGAAGGCTGCATCCGCTCGCTCGAAAACGCCTACTCAACCGAAGGCGGGCTCGCCGTGCTGTTCGGCAACATCGCCGAAAATGGCTGCGTCGTCAAAACCTCAGGCGTCGACGAATCCATCCACATTTTTAGTGGTAAAGCCCACGTCACCGAAAGCCAAGAACAAGCCGTAGACGACATCCTCAACGACCGCGTGCAAGCAGGCGACGTCGTCATCGTGCGTTACGAAGGCCCACGCGGCGGCCCTGGCATGCAAGAAATGCTCTACCCCACCAGCTACATCAAATCAAAAGGCCTCGGCAAAGCCTGCGCCCTGCTCACCGACGGTCGCTTCTCTGGCGGCACATCTGGCCTCTCCATCGGTCACGCCTCACCCGAAGCGGCAGCTGGCGGCACCATCGGCTTGGTCGAAAACGGCGACATCATCGAAATCAACATCCCCGCCCGCACGATTCACCTCAAAGTCAGCGACGACGAACTCGCCCGCCGCCGCGCCGCGCAAGACGCCAAAGGCTGGAAACCCGCCCAACCACGCCCACGCAAAGTCACCGCCGCGTTAAAAGCATACGCGATGCTGGCAACCAGCGCGGATAAGGGAGCGGTGCGGGATTTGAGTAAACTGGAGGATTAACACATAGCCACACTGAATGGACAGTGAGTCTAAATGGAGTATTGATGTAGGGGCGGCTACAAGCCCCTACATAACAAAAAATATGGAGGATGTATGCGCATTAAATCATTGGAAATAACAGGTCTTTTTGGTCACTTCAATCACAAAATAAGTTTTGTTGATGAAAACATCACCATTATCACCGCACCAAATGGCTATGGCAAAACCATGTGTTTAAAAATTATTGACGCCATATTTAATAATAAATTCTCGTTTTTTGAAATACTTGATTTTCAAAAAATCAATCTCACGGTTCAGGATGATCGCAAAATAGAAATTATAAAAAGCAATAATCAATTGGAGGTAAACAACGGTCATGCTAATTTTAAATATGAGCGATTTGATGGTGAAAAACAAATTTCTTTGGCATTTCGTATAGAGCGTTCGCTTCCATTTTTAAACAGAGTCAGCCAAACTGCATTTACAGATGAGAGAACTGGTGAACAGTTAACTCTCAGCGAAGTTTTGGATAATTATTCCGAACTACTTCCAGAAGAACTTAAAAAGAGGCGAGGGATACCCACATGGTTTACAGACTTTTCAAAACTATTAAATGTTTATTTCATTCGTGATCAAAGGTTAATTTCAAAAGAGACAGAGAAAAGAATAGCACAAAGGTCAAGCATAGTTTATACAGAAACCATTAAAAAATATGCTGATGAACTATCCGAAAAGTTGAGGAGGGTTAGCATAGCTGCATCACGCGAGTCATCTCGCTTGGATGGTTCTTTTCCTGCAAGACTTTTGCAAAGTAGGGCTGTGGATGCATTGAGTGCCGAAAATTTAGCTGTTAGGTTTAATGAACTTCAAAACAGAAGAAATGAGTTGGCTACTTTTAACTTATTACAAACAACCGAAACCGTAAAATTAACCGAAATTGAAGACGAAGATCGTAAGGTATTAACCCTATATGTGAATGATGCCAATAAGAAACTAGACAGTTACAATGAAGTGCTTCCAAAAATTAGGCTCTTTAAAGAGATTATTGATAGTAAGAAATTATCATTTAAAACTCTAAAAATTGATCCTCAAAAGGGTTTTTACTTCAAACCAATATCGGACTTTGATGATAAAGAGCTTGACCTATCGCAGCTATCTTCAGGTGAGCAACATCAAATTGTGCTGCTATACGAATTGATTTTCAAAACGGGACGTGATGTTTTGCTATTAATTGACGAGCCAGAAATCTCTTTGCACGTTGCTTGGCAAAAACAATTTTTGAATGACTGGCAAAAAATTACTAAACTGCAAGACATGAAAGTCGTTGTTGCAACTCATTCTCCGCAAATCATAAACGGACAATGGGACTTGACCGTGGAGCTTGGAGAAAGTGAGGCTAACGTATGAGAGACAGTCTAAACTCAACCGATTTTTCGGGTGCAATAAAATTGCTGCTTGCACACCCTGCTCATCAAAACAAAAGGATTTGTCTTCTTGAAGGGGGTGACGATGAGAAGGTGTATGCACGTATTTTTGAAAATCTGACATTTCACGTATGCAATGGAAAGACCAATGTTTTAAGTGTATTAAATGAATTGGAGAAATACTATCCTACTCGTTTATTCGGGATTTGCGATGCAGATTATGATCATATTTTAGATCGTACTCGTTTAGGAGCGTTCTTGACAGATGAGAACGATTTAGAGCTAATGATTTTATCCTCAAACAAAGATATCATTGATACTTTATGTAGTGAGCTTGTTGATCAAGAACATCGGGAAAATTTCAAAAACAACATCCTTACCAATGTGTTTAATATTGCCTACCAAATTGGGATTTTTAGACTCATTAATTCTCGTGAAAGTTTAGGTATTAAATTTAAAGGCTTAAATTACCAAAAATTCATAAAAATCTCCAATGAAAAAGTAAAGTTAGGTATACGTTCATTTATTACTTGTCTTTTGACGAGGAGCCAAACAACACAAGCAATCAACCGTAAAGAACTATTAATGAAATATCGTCAAATAAATGGCGAGGTTTGTAAATGGCAAATGTGTCGAGGTCACGATGTAACGAATATTATTGCAATCACTATAAAACAACTAAGACTAAGTCGGGATGGTTCAATAACCCACAAAAAAGTTGAGTCAGCTTTAAGACTAGCAACTAGGGGCGATGATTTATCTCAGAAAAATATATATTTAGAGGTTCAAAAGCTATTAGGGGCTGTTGACACTAAACCTGCAACCATATGATTTTATAAAAAATTTGCTGATTTTTCCTGCAATGAAAAATGACATGTTTTTTATTAAAATCAGCAAGTTAAAACACGAGTATTAACAGCTCCTTGCTTAGAGGTAGTCATGTGAGCGGCATGCGTCTCCTACATTTTTTATTTTTGATAACGTAACGCTGGCTTGTTTTTGAAACCTCTCAATCGGTCACTCTATATCGACAACGCTGCAACCAGCCGCGGGGTCAACGTGTACACGCCACTCCAACTCGCGCTCGCCAATATATGCTCCTGCATGTGACGCATGACGTAGCTGATATTTAACTTACCATCGGCGGGCATGTCGATTGTTTCAACATCTAAAGCATACACCGTGAACGTGTAATGGTGAATCAGTGAGTCATTCCAAGGAGGGCAAGGGCCGTCATAGCCGTAATAATCGCCCGCCATGTCATGATCGCCCGCGAACCAGTGCGTATAGTCATTGATGCCCTGACGCATTGGGGACTCTTTCAGACCTGCAATTAAAGGGCCTGCTTTACCTTTTGGCGTGACTTCTTTTGAAAATTGCCCAGCTTGTATTTCCCTCACATCGGCGGGGATATTGATTAATACCCAATGGCTAAAATCCGCACGTGGCAAATCAGCTGGTATTTCACGATCGGTTTGATTCACATCTGCGGGATCCGTTGGCGAAGTTGCATCCACGCACAGCACAACAAACGATTTTGTAAGTGCAGGGACATCTGACCACAACAAATGTGGGTTTTTGTTCGATGATAACTTCACCCGCGTTTTTTCATCTATTTGTGCAAATGCAAATTCCGCAGGAATCACCCCTTTATTTGGAAAACTATCGCAATGGAGTTTCATACCTCACCTCATTTTCTACGCTTTAATTTTTGTGATTGGCATAGACTCTGCCGAAAACATTATACGTTCAAACAGCACAAGGCGCATCAAACATAATTTAAATATAAACGAACGGGTTTACTAAGTTTTATCGCGACTCATTTCACCCCAATAATTGTCATTGGATTGTAAGTCACATTCATGTAGAATTACTTTTAACTCATTTAACTTATATAAGAGTCAAGCCCATGAAAACACTTACTGCTGGTCAACGATTTCGATCTGCTCTTGCCGAAGAGAAACCATTACAAATCGTCGGCGCGATTAATGCCAACCATGCTTTGCTTGCTCAACAAGCGGGTTATAAGGCCATTTATTTATCGGGCGGTGGCGTGGCAGCGGGTTCGCTCGGCGTACCCGATTTAGGCATTACGGGTTTAGAAGATGTACTGATTGATGCTCGCCGCATCACGGATGTGTGTGATTTACCTTTATTGGTCGATGTTGATACAGGGTTTGGTTCGTCCGCATTCAATGTCGCACGCACCACCAAAAGCATGATTAAAGCTGGGGTTGCCGCCATGCACATCGAAGACCAAGTGGGGGCAAAGCGTTGCGGGCATCGCCCGAACAAGTCGATTGTGTCAAAAGACGAAATGGTTGACCGCATCAAGGCCGCCGTGGATGCACGTACCGATGAGAGTTTTGTCATCATGGCACGTACAGACGCCATCGCATCCGAAGGACTCGAGGCCGCGATTGCACGGGCCATGGCTTATGTTGAAGCGGGGGCGGATGCCATCTTTCCAGAAGCGGCGATTACCTTAGAAATGTACAGCGCTTTTGTGGGGGCTTTGCCCAACACGCCTATTTTGGCGAATTTAACCGAATTTGGACAAACCCCTTTATTCACCACTCATGATTTGCAAGCAGTGGGAGTTGCCATGGCGTTGTACCCATTATCGGCCTTTCGTGCCGCCAACAAAGCCGCATTAAACGTCTACACCACCCTACGCCAAGATGGCACGCAAGCGGCCGTTGTGCCCACGATGCAAACGCGCATGGAACTATACGAATCCATTGGTTATCAGGCATTTGAAGACAAGCTCGATATGTTTTTGCAAAAATAAAACTTCCGCGCTTGACCGCTTCGAGCCGCTAAACACAGTAACTTTGATTCACCATCTCGCCCCCAACAACAAGAGACAAGAGGATTAATATGAGTACAGACACCACCGTAAATACGCCGAAACCCAAAAAATCCGTTGCCCTATCAGGCGTGGCGGCGGGCAACACCGCCTTGTGCAGCGTCGGTCGCTCAGGCAATGATTTGCATTATCGCGGCTTTGATATTTTGGACTTGGCGACCCAGTGCGAGTTTGAAGAAGTGGCGCATTTATTGGTACACGGTACTTTGCCCAACGCGGCTCAATTGGCCGCCTATAAAACCCGATTAAAATCCTTGCGCGGCCTGCCCGCAGCACTGGCCAATGTGTTGGAACAACTGCCCGCCTCGGCTCACCCGATGGATGTGTTGCGCACAGGCGCATCAACGCTGGGGAATTTGCTACCTGAAAAAGACGACCACAACCAAGCGGGCGCACGCGACATCGCCGACCGCTTGATGGCGTCTTTTGGCTCGATGTTGTTGTATTGGTATCATTTTTCACACAATGGCAAGCGCATCGACGTGCAAACCGACGACGACTCCATCGGCGGTCACTTTTTGCACCTGTTGCACGGCAAACCCGCCCCTGAGTCTTGGGTCAAAGCCATGCACGTGTCTTTGATTTTATACGCCGAACACGAATTTAACGCCTCGACCTTCACTTCACGCGTGATTGCAGGCACGGGTTCGGACATGTACTCCGCCATCACAGGTGGCATCGGTGCTTTGCGCGGGCCCAAACACGGCGGCGCGAACGAAGTCGCGTTTGAAATCCAACAACGTTACCACTCGCCCGACGAAGCGGAAGCTGACATCCGTCGCCGCGTGGACAACAAAGAAGTGGTCATCGGCTTCGGCCACCCCGTGTACACCATTTCAGACCCGCGCAATGAAGTCATCAAAAAAGTCGCGCATGATTTGTCCGTCGATGCGGGCGATACGCGCATGTTCGACATCGCCGCCCGCTTAGAAGCGGTGATGTGGGAAGTGAAAAAAATGTTTCCGAACTTGGATTGGTTCTCAGCCGTGTCGTACAACCAAATGGGCGTACCCACCGCGATGTTCACGCCTTTGTTCGTCATCGCACGTACTGCAGGCTGGAGTGCCCACGTCATCGAACAACGAATTGACAACAAAATCATTCGCCCAAGTGCAAATTACACGGGGCCTGAGGATTTGGCGTTTGTGCCGTTGGATAAACGATAAGCATCACCAAGTCCATTCATTCACTCACGCAAACCTTCTCTTTCCATACGAAGGTTTCCCTCCCCTTCAAGGGGAGGGGCAGGGTGGGGATGGGGCAAAAACCGTTTCCGCTAAAAACCCATGCGATTCAAACCCAACGCCCACATCAAAGCCAACCGCTACGCCCAAGCCTTGCGCAACGCGCCCACGGATGCCGAGCGATTTTTGTGGCAACACTTACGCAACAAACACATCGCAGGCGTAAAATTTCGTCGGCAATTTGGCATCGATGGTTATATTGTTGATTTTGTCAGTTTAGAAATTGGACTCATCATTGAATTGGATGGCGGGCAACATGTGCAATTGCACCAGCATGACCAACAGCGCGACGATGCCCTACGCGCTCAAGGTTTTGAGGTGTTACGATTTTGGAATGATGCGGTCTTTACGCAAACTGAATCTGTTTTGGAACAAATTTATGAGCGGGTTTGTTCGTTGAAACTGACCCATCCCCACCCTAACCCTCCCCTTGAAGGGGAGGGAACTGGTTAGTGGACTGGCGTTTGAGACCTCGTGTTTTTTTATGAGTTTGAGGACTGGTGTTTGATGCCTAACCGTTTTTGTAAATGTGAAATTACACAACCATGACCAGCAGCGCGACGATGCCCTACGCGCTCAAGGTTTTGAGGTGTTACGATTTTGGAATGATGCGGTTTTTACGCAAACTGAATCTGTTTTGGAACAAATTTATGAGCGGGTTTGTTCATTGAAACCGCCCCATCCCCACCCTAACCCTCCCCTTGAAGGGGAGGGAACTGGTTAGAGGACTGGCGTTTGAGAACTCACCTTCAAAAAGGCAAAATTGAAGGATTAACTTTTAGCTCCTCCTTCAAGGACGACACTGATGCTTTAGCTTTTAGCTCCTCCCTCTTCAAGGGGGAGGCTGGGTGGGGGATGGGTTAAAAACTCAGTTCCATTCTGAAAATGCAGTAAAAAATTAAAACCAATCCATTTGGAAATACAACCATGACAAACCACCGCACCCCCCTCCCCAACACCAGTATCGACTTCTACGACGCCCGCGCCGCCATTGACGCCATCCAAGCAGGCGCATACGATACGCTGCCCTACACCTCACGCGTGCTCGCCGAGCAACTCGTGCGCAAGGCTGATGAAAACCACACCGATGCCGCCACGCTCAACGCTTGGCTCGGTCAACTGATTGAGCGCAAGCAGGAGCTCGACTTCCCGTGGTACCCCGCGCGCGTGGTCTGCCACGACATTTTGGGTCAAACCGCATTGGTCGATTTGGCAGGATTGCGCGATGCAATTGCCGCGCAAGGTGGCGACCCCGCCAAGGTCAACCCCGTGGTGCAAACGCAACTCATCGTTGACCACTCGCTCGCCGTTGAATGTGGTGGGTTTGACCCCGATGCGTTCACCAAAAATCGCGCCATCGAAGACCGCCGCAACGAAGACCGCTTTCACTTCATTGACTGGTGCGCCACGGCGTTTGAAAACGTCAACGTGATTCCCGCAGGCAATGGCATCATGCACCAAATCAACCTCGAAAAAATGTCGCCCGTGATTCAAAGCCGCAACGGCGTGGCCTTTCCAGACACCTGTGTCGGCACCGACAGCCACACGCCGCACGTCGACGCGCTCGGCGTAATCGCCATTGGCGTCGGTGGACTGGAGGCTGAAACCGTCATGCTCGGCCGCGCCTCGATGATGCGCCTGCCCGACATCGTCGGCGTGGAACTGGTGGGCAAGCGTCAAGCGGGCATCACCGCCACCGACATTGTGCTGGCCTTGACCGAATACCTGCGTAAAGAACGCGTGGTCGGCGCGTATGTGGAGTTTTTTGGTGAAGGTGCAAGCAGCTTATCGATTGGCGACCGCGCCACCATCAGCAACATGACGCCCGAATACGGCGCGACCGCTGCGATGTTTTACATCGACAGCCAAACCATCGACTACCTCAAGCTCACTGGCCGCGACCCCGAGCAAGTCGCGCTGGTCGAGCATTACGCCAAAACTGCGGGTTTGTGGGCGGATGCCTTAAAAACGGCAGTGTATCCACGCGTGCTCCAGTTTGATTTATCCAGCGTTGGGCGCAATATGGCGGGTCCATCGAATCCGCACGCCCGCGTCGCCACCGCCGACCTCACCGCCAAAGGCATCGCGGGCGCGTGGACGGAAACCGCAGGCGAAATGCCCGATGGCGCAGTCATCATCGCCGCGATCACTTCGTGCACCAACACCTCCAACCCACGCAACACCGTGGCGGCGGGCTTGCTGGCACGTAAAGCCAACGAACTCGGTCTCACCCGCAAACCGTGGGTCAAAACCTCATTCGCCCCCGGCTCAAAAGTCGCTGAGTTGTACCTCAAAGAAGCGGGCGTGCTCACCGACCTTGAGCAGCTCGGTTTTGGCATCGTCGCCTTCGCCTGCACCACCTGCAACGGCATGAGCGGCGCGCTCGACCCCGTGATTCAACAAGAAATCATCGACCGCGACCTGTACGCCACCGCCGTGCTTTCAGGCAACCGCAACTTCGACGGCCGCATCCACCCCTACGCCAAACAAGCCTTCCTCGCCTCACCGCCATTGGTGGTCGCCTACGCCATCGCGGGCACGATTCGCTTTGACATCGAAAATGATGCCCTCGGTCACCGCGCCGACGGCACGCCGATTCGCCTCAAAGACATCTGGCCGAGCGACGAAGAAATCGACGCACTGGTGGCGAAAAGCGTACACCCCGAACAGTTCCACACAATTTACATCCCCATGTTCGATGCAGGCGCAACCGAGAAATCACCCAGCCCGCTGTACGATTGGCGCGAAATGAGCACTTACATCCGCCGCCCACCGTACTGGGAAGGCGCACTCGCGGGCGAGCGCACGCTCAAAGGCATGCGCCCGCTCGCCGTCCTGCCCGACAACATCACCACCGATCACTTATCGCCCTCCAATGCCATCATGATGAACAGCGCGGCGGGGGAATATTTGCACAAAATGGGCGTACCCGAAGAGGACTTCAACAGCTACGCCACCCACCGTGGCGACCACTTGACCGCCCAACGCGCGACTTTCGCCAACCCTAAACTGTTTAACGAAATGGTGCGCAACGCCGACGGCACGGTCAAACAAGGCTCACTCGCCCGCATCGAACCCGAAGGCCAAGTCACGCGCATGTGGGAAGCGATTGAAACCTATATGGCACGTAAGCAACCGCTCATCATCATCGCAGGTGCCGACTACGGTCAAGGTTCAAGCCGCGACTGGGCCGCCAAAGGTGTGCGCCTCGCGGGTGTCGAAGCCATCGTTGCCGAGGGCTTCGAGCGCATCCACCGCACCAACCTCATTGGCATGGGCGTACTGCCGCTTGAATTCAAAGCAGGCACCAACCGCCACACCCTCAACATCGACGGCACCGAAACCTACGACGTCATCGGCGAGCGCACCCCACGCGCCACCCTCACGCTCGTGATTCACCGTAAAAATGGCGAGACTGTAGAAGTGCCCGTGACGTGTCGTCTGGATACCGCCGAGGAAGTGAGTATTTACGATGCAGGTGGAGTGTTGCAAAGGTTTGCGCAGGATTTTTTGCAGGGGGCGGTGTCATAAATGGCCGCTAACCCACAACAGCGGTACACATAAAAAAACGAGACCGCAGTCTCGTTTTTTGTTTTAGCGAATTTAGCGAAATTGGAGGCTTTTCAGCCTAGCATTACTTATAATTCGCCACGCCATCGGTGATTTCTTTGTGCGCATCAGCAACATCGCCCCAGCCTTGAACCTTGACCCATTTGCCTTTTTCCAAAGCTTTGTATTGTTCAAAGAAATGTTGCACATTGTCTTTAATGTACTGAGGCACGTCATCAATGGTTTTAATGTCGGCGGTCATTGGGCACACTTTATCAACAGGCACAACCATCAACTTCGCATCCGAACCTTTTTCATCATCCATCTTCAACATGCCCACCGCGCGGCAACGCACAACCGCACCCGCCATGATTGGAAATGGGGCCAACACCAAAGCATCAACAGGGTCGCCATCACCCGCCAAGGTCTGAGGAATATAGCCGTAGCTCAATGGATAACGCATGCCCGTACCGATGAAGCGATCCACCCATAAGGTTTGAGTGTCTTTATCCACTTCGTATTTCACAGGGTCGCTTTGTGCAGGAATTTCGATGATGACGTTGAAGTCGTTTGGAATGTCTTTACCAGCTGGAATGGCTTCGTAACCCATGATGTCCTCTTTCATAAATGATGGTGAATATAGATGGCGACGATTGTCCATGCTCGTCCATGTCGCCAATGCCCTGTATTATAGCGTCTTTAAATAAAACATCGTTGCTTTTTGCCATGAAAACACATCCCCCTAAAACACCCCAATGACACCCCAATACCCGTGACGGCATGTCACAACACTTTAAATTATGTAACAATAGCGGCTTGATTTGCCCCTAAAACAGCAAGAACCATTGAAACGATTGACATGAAAAATTATCTCGACCTCATGCGCCATGTACACGAACACGGCACCGACAAAACCGACCGCACAGGCACGGGCACCCGCTCGATTTTTGGTCATCAAATGCGCTTCGACCTGACCCAAGGTTTTCCGCTCATGACGACAAAAAAAGTACACGTCAAATCAATTATTTACGAACTGCTTTGGTTCATCCAAGGCAACACCAATAACAATTGGCTCAAAGAACGCGGCGTGAGCATCTGGAACGAATGGGCGGCTGAAGACGGCTCGCTCGGCCCCGTATACGGTCATCAATGGCGTTCTTGGCCCGACGGCCAAGGCGGTCACATCGACCAGCTCGCCCAAGTCATCGAACAGCTCAAAACCTCCCCCGACTCGCGCCGCATCATCGTTTCGGCATGGAATGTCGCCGACATCCCACGCATGGCCTTGCCGCCGTGCCACGCGTTTTTTCAGTTCTACGTCGCCAACGGCGAATTGTCATGCCAACTCTACCAACGCAGCGCCGACATTTTCCTCGGCGTGCCGTTCAACATTGCCTCTTACGCCCTGCTCACGCACATGATTGCGCAACAAACGGGCTTGGTCGCCAAAGAGTTTATTTGGACGGGCGGCGATTGTCATTTGTACAACAACCATTTTGAACAGGTACAAACCCAACTGGCGCGCGAGCCATTGCCCTTGCCGACCCTCAACATCAAGCGTAAACCCGCCTCGATTTTTGATTATGAATTTGAGGATTTTGAGTTTTTGGATTATCAGCACCATGAGGCGATTAAGGCGCCTGTGGCGGTTTAACGATACGAGCTTGAGAAACACACAATACACGCAACAAAGAGAACTATTTTGAATCACACCAACTCAACCGCTCTAACGGGCAAATACATATCGTTGCAGCCGCTAACGGATAGTCATTTTGAGGCGATTTGGCAGATTATTTCTTCTGCACCCGAACTTTACCAGTACACCACTTTAGGTCAAACAAAAGAGGACTTAAATAAGTGGTTCGCACAAGCAAAAATCGACGGCGCATTTGTTGTGATGGACAATGCAACTCAAACGTTGATTGGAAGTACTCGCCTATATAATCTCAACGCTAACGTCGGTCATGCCAACCTCGGTTACACATGGTATGCCCCTGAGTGCGTGGGGACGAACGTCAACCCAGAAGCAAAATTATTGCTTTTGCAGCATGCGTTTGAAACATTAAAATTAATACGGGTCGGCTTTGAAATCGATAGCGACAACATGCGCTCACGCAAAGCGGTGCTTAAGTTAGGCGCTCAACAAGAAGGCATCCTACGCAAGCATCGCAAACGCATACATGATGGCGTTGTATCCGATACATGCGTATTTAGCATTATTCAAAGTGAATGGGATGAGGTCAAAATCAACTTACAGCAACGAATCCAATCCTCATGACGCGAAATTAAAACGCAGTGCAAGAATGGGTTAGCATGGTTTTAGGCAAATAGCCTTATGCCGCATACCCATACACCGCCACATAATGGCACACCGTGCCTGCCATGACAAAAAGATGCCAGACAAAGTGACCGTAACGCAGGCGCGAGTCGGTGGCGAAGAAACCCACGCCCACCGTGTAAAACAAACCACCTGCCAGCAACCACAACAAGCCCGCCAGCGGCACTTTGTCAAGCATCGGTCTTATCGCAACGACCACCAGCCAACCCATTAACAAATAAAGCCCCGTAGACAACATGGGGTGAGATGGCTTACCCACGGCTTTGCAAACAACCCCGAGCACGGCCATTGACCACACCAAACCAAACAACGTCCAGCCCCACGCGCCATACAGCACCCCAAGCGTAAACGGCGTGTATGTGCCCGCAATGAGTAAAAAAATTGAAGCATGATCCAGCACGCGAAACACTCGCTTGGCTCGGCCTGCGGGCAAGGCATGATAAAGACTTGAGGCAAGATAAAGCAAAATGACGGTCGTCACGAAGATACTGACACCAACGACAAAAGCGGCCTCGTACAATCGAACAGCATGCACAATTAAAATCGGCGCGCCTATCAATGCGACGAGCATGCCGAGCGCATGGCTGATGCTGTTGGCGAGCTCTTCCCCTTTTGATTGCTCACGTTCTAAAGTCCGTTTGGATGTGTGCATGTGAACGCCTTAATCTTTAAGAACACTTCTAAGAACATTTCTAAAAACAAATGTGATTTGATGCTACAAGCCTCAACTGACGCTGTCAATACAACGCTTTGATAAGAATGATGCTTTTGCATCTGCCAAAAGAACGAGTGAATGAGTTAAGCCCCTAGAATCGTCAATCTACACTTGACTTGGTTTTGACTAAACTCTGCTTAAACCGAGCGTTGACGCGCCCCAACTGCAAGCCCATAAGGTTTAAACCTTTTGATAAATTGTCATAAAGCCCGTGCGCATGGCTCTGTTATAATGCGGCGATATTATTTGAATAAGCGTTCATCATGACCCAAACTCTTTCCCGTTTTCAAGCCAATTCGCTCCTACTCCTCGCCGCCGTCGCGTGGGGCTTTGCCTTTGTACCACAGTCGATTGCCTCTAAATTCATTGGGCCATTCAGTTTTACAGGCGTGCGATTTTTACTCGGCGCGGTTGTGATTTCGCCCTTGGTGTGGCGCGAATGGCGCATGTTGGTTGCGGCGAAGCGCACACCATCAAAAGCCGATTGGCGACAAATTGCACTCATGGGGCTTTTGTTGTGCATGGGCACGAGTTTGCAGCAAGTCGGCATGGCTTTTACAACCGTGACCAATGCGGGGTTTTTGACAGGCTTATATGTGCCGCTGGTGCCGTTGTTGAGCTTGATTTTGTATAAACGCCGTGTGCATTGGGTGGTTTGGCCTGCGGCTTTTGGCTGTTTGCTCGGGACGTGGTTGTTGACAGGCGCGGGCAAGGTTGATTTGAACGTGGGTGATTTATGGGTATTGGCAACAGTCATTCCTTTTACCTTGCACGTATTATGGGTCGGCGGTGTTGCAGAAAAATTGCACGCGCCGTTGCTGGTCTCTTGGGGGCAGTTTGTGGTGTGCGGTTTAATTGCCTTGTGCTTTGCTTTGCCGATGGAGGACTTTGACAGTACGCATTTGGCTGACGTATTTTGGCCGTTGATGTACATGATTTTCATCTCGGTAGGCGTTGGCTTCACGGCGCAAGTGGTCGGGCAACGTTTCGCCCGCCCCGCAGAAGCTGCAATTATTTTATCGGCAGAATCGGTTTTTGCGGCGTTGGCGGGAGCTGCGGTGCTCGGTGAGCGTTTAAACTTTTTGGGTTATTTGGGATGCGCTTTGATTTTGATTGGCATTGTGGTGGTTCAAATCATTCCCGCGCCACAGGCTCATCCGATGATTGAGCAGCATTAATGAACAGATTTAAAAAAGTCATTATTATTTCACTTGATATCTAATCCATAAGATAATTAAAACGCGCTATTCTATTGTAAACTTACAATCAGACTGCTAGAATAATCTAAAGTTATAAGTTCAAGTCAATAAACTCTACATAAACAATTGAGTCAACCAATGACTGTAGGTCCTGGCGCAGGCGCGAGCGCAGGCACCAGTTTGGCGACACCAATTGGCAAGCCAATGTGACCGACAAGAAAAACGGGTAAGGACTCCAAATAATATGTCAAAACAAGCTCAAGCTAAACTTAAACTAATTGCTTTTACAGTCATGCTTACCCTTGCACTTGTCTCACTGCTAAAGAGTTTTTTTGAGCCACAAAGTAGCGAGGATGAGCTCTCAGCAAACGAGCATATTATTGCTAAAGACACCGCTAGGACAGCGTTTAAGTACCTTATTATTGGAGATAAATTTAAGGTTGTTGAAAGTGAAACAGCCTTTATATATAAGAATTCAAAATGGGGGGGGAATATTGTTTATGTCTCACCATTGCCTCTAGAAGATTTTGAACCATTTTTAAAGAGTGAGAATTGGGAGGAGCGAAGTCGAAGATATTATCCAAAAGGATTTGGTCGTTTTCCGAATGCATCTGTTTATGATTTTTGTAAAAATAATGTTCGTTTGTCATTAATAGGTGGCGGAAACTATGCCCGTGAAAACGTTAATTTTGCAGAAGTAAGCCTAGTGCTAGAAAACGACACGTGTATAAAAAACTAATCTCAGCGGCAAAAGGCACATAATGAAAATTTTTAAAAATATCCGTTTATCAGTGATTCGTCTTATGCTCTTAGTCTCCTGCGTTGCTAACTTAAATTACGCACTCTATCTGACAAGAGACGAAGATTACAATAAATATGATGTTGTTTACTTAACGGCTCTTGGTATCATTTCCTTGATATTTTTTTTGGTATTAAAACGAAAAAGCTTTGGCGATTTAAATTATTGCTTATTTTGTTTGTTCCCCAAGTTATTTCATATATCTCGAACAGTTTTCACTTCATAGTGTTTAATGCTGTTCATTTCACATTTGATTTTGTTTTTTTAAATGCTGACGGGCAAGCTACAATTCAAGTCAATTTGTTTGTTTGATCTGCCCTCGAATTGACGGACACCTTTTAACGTAAAAAGAGAGGTGTCAAATGCAACGCAATCGTTACGATGACTCATTCAAAGCTGAGGCAGTGAGTTTAGCATTATCAGGAGAGCTGAGTTACGCGGAATTGGCTCGAGATTTGGGTATAAACTACGGTACATTAACGAACTGGATTTATGAAACCATGAAGAATCCTAAAGCTGCCTCAACCAAAGGCCAAAGCCCAAGTCGCCAAGACTATCAAACATTAGAGCGTCAACTCAAAGCCGCTCATAAAGAGCTTGATTTGCGCAAGCGGGAGATTGAATTCCTAAAAAAGGCAAGCGCGTACTTTGCGAGCCTGAAACCGTAAAGTACGCAATGATTGGTCAGGACG
>NZ_SNZE01000028.1:22273-25802 GCF_004363775.1 Hydromonas duriensis | reverse complement strand
ATTAACAAAATCCCCCGTTTTTAAATACGTGGACTTAAGTTCAGGGAAGCGGACGGCTGCAGAATCCTGCGCCGTGTTTTGCGCCTGCGCGCCCACAGCGAATAAAGACAAAACCAAGGCTGCGGCGGATATGAGTTGTTGATGTGTTTTCATTTTTAAATCCTTTAAATCTCAATTAAGAAGATGTTCAAACGTCTTTATAACAAGACATATTCGCCCCCAGATTTAAAAAACTGGGGGCACTTGCATTAATCGTGATTATCGTCCCACACTTTAGCAAAACCGAGGCGCGCCCCAACTTTACCTTGCTGTGATGCGGTCACACCACCCGATATACTCCAACGGCCGTTATCAGCAGTTTTGCGCCCAGATATACCGATGGCAGATTGACCATCGTAATAGCCAACACCCATGTATGTCGTGAACTTACCCGCCACCGAAGGCGCAGACTCAAGTGCCAAGGCTGCGGCTATCCCGCCTTTAAGGTCTTTAATGTCTGAGTTAAATCCATCCCTTACGGCTTTGAGTTGGCTCACATTCACCGCATCCGTATCGGCCGAACCCGCAGCGACATTTGTGATGCGCCGTTCTGCTCCTGACGAACCCACAGATACTTCACCCACAGGGGTTACACCCGCGATAGAACCCGAGCCTGGGTTGTAAGCGGCATTACTCAATGTTGAACCATCGGCCACTGAGTTAGCGCCCAACGCTACAGAATTGCTTCCTGATGAGCTACTGTTCGCACCAATCGCTATAGAACCCGAGCCTGACGAAACAGCCTTAGTACCAAAAGCCATCGAGTTTGTTCCACTGGCGGTTGCGCCATAACCTTCGGCGACAGAATTGGTACCGCTGGCAACTGATTTAGGTCCAATAGCAATCGCATTAACACCACTAGCAACCGAATCGGCTTCGGTTGAATTTGCATGGAAGTATTTCAGCTCGGTTGCAGAGTACGGTTTTAGAGTGAGAGAAGAAACCGTTGTCGACAACGATGCTATTGCACTGCTCGTAGTACTCAAGCCTGTCGAAGTGACTGTTGACAACGAAGCCACTGAACTGTTTGTTGTGCTCAAACCTGTCGAGGTCAACGTCGATAATGAAGCCACCGCACTGCTAGACGAGCTTACAGAACTTGTTGAATTCATTGATGAAACAACCGTTGACAATGACGCCACCGCACTATTGGTCGTACTCAAGCCTGTTGATAATGAACCTATTGAAACGATGGTTAATGTAGACAATGAAGCAATAGCACTATTGGCGAAGAAGAAGCCTGTTGAGGTCAAGGTTGACAACGAAGCCACCGCACTGTTAGTCGTACTAAAGCCCGTTGAACTCAAAGTCGATAACGACGCAATCGAACTATCTGCGGTACTCAATGCCGTTGAAGTCGCTGAAGATACAACTGTTGACAACGAAGCCACTGCGCTGTTGGTCGTGCTCAAACCTGTTGACGTCACCGTTGACAACGAAGCCACCGAGCTATTGGTTGTGCTAAAGCCCGTCGAAGTGACTGTCGACAACGATGCAATCGAGCTGCTTGTTGTACTGAAGCCCGTTGATGTCAATGTTGACAACGAGGCGACCGCGCTGTTGGTTGTGCTCAAGCCTGTCGACGTCACCGTTGACAACGAGGCAATCGAACTGTCTGCTGTGCTCAATGCCGTTGATGTCGCCGAAGACACAACAGTCGACAATGACGCAACCGCGCTATTCGTGGTGCTTAAGCCCGATGATGTAACGGTCGACAACGAAGCCACCGAGCTATTGGTTGTGCTAAAGCCCGTCGAAGTGACTGTCGACAACGATGCAATCGAGCTGCTTGTTGTACTGAAGCCTGTTGATGTCAATGTTGACAACGAGGCGACCGCGCTATTGGTTGTGCTCAAGCCTGTCGACGTCACCGTTGACAACGAGGCAATCGAACTGTCTGCTGTGCTCAATGCCGTTGATGTCGCTGAAGACACAACAGTCGACAATGACGCAACCGCGCTATTCGTGGTGCTTAAACCCGATGATGTAACGGTCGACAACGAAGCCACCGAGCTATTGGTTGTGCTAAAGCCTGTCGAAGTAACAGTCGACAACGATGCAATCGAGCTGTTTGTTGTACTGAAACCCGTTGAGGTCAATGTCGACAATGAAGCCACAGCACTGTTGGTGGTGCTCAAGCCTGTCGATGTCACCGTTGACAACGAGGCAATCGAGCTATCCGCCGTGCTCAATGCCGTTGATGTCGCCGAAGACACAACAGTCGACAATGACGCCACCGCGCTGTTGGTGGTGCTCAAGCCTGTCGACGTTACCGTTGACAACGACGCAATCGAGCTATCTGCTGTGCTCAACACCGTTGATGATGCTGAAGACACGGCTGTTGACAATGAGGCGACCGCACTATTCGTCGTACTTAAACCCGATGATGTAACGGTCGACAATGAAGCGATTGAACTGTCGCTTGTACTGAAGCCCGTCGAAGTCAATGTCGACAACGAAGCCACTGCGCTGTTGGTGGTGCTCAAGCCTGTCGATGTCACCGTTGACAACGAGGCAATCGAACTGTCCGCTGTGCTCAACACCGTTGATGATGCTGAAGACACGGCTGTTGACAATGAGGCTACCGCACTATTCGTGGTGCTTAAACCCGATGATGTAACGGTCGACAACGAAGCCACCGAGCTATTGGTTGTGCTAAAGCCCGTCGAAGTGACTGTCGACAACGATGCAATCGAGCTATCCGCCGTGCTCAATGCCGTTGATGTCGCCGAAGACACAACAGTCGACAATGACGCAACCGCGCTATTCGTCGTACTTAAACCCGTCGAGGTCAATGTCGACAACGAAGCCACTGCGCTGTTGGTGGCACTCAAACCTGTCGACGTCACCGTTGACAACGAGGCAATCGAGCTATCCGCCGTGCTCAATGCCGTTGATGTCGCCGAAGACACAACAGTCGATAATGACGCAACCGCACTATTCGTCGTACTTAAACCCGATGATGTAACGGTCGACAATGAAGCGATTGAACTGTCGCTTGTACTGAAACCCGTCGAGGTCAATGTCGACAACGAAGCCACCGCGCTGTTGGTGGTGCTCAAACCTGTCGACGTCACCGTTGACAACGAGGCAATCGAACTGTCCGCTGTGCTCAATGCCGTTGATGTCGCTGAAGATACAACAGTCGACAATGACGCAACCGCACTATTCGTGGTGCTTAAACCCGATGAGGTCACCGTTGACAATGAAGCGATTGAACTGTCGCTTGTACTGAAAACAGTCGAGGTCAATGTCGACAACGAAGCCACCGCGCTGTTGGTTGTGCTCAAGCCTGTCGATGTCACCGTTGACAACGAGGCAATCGAGCTGTCCGCTGTGCTCAACACCGTTGATGATGCTGAAGACACGGCTGTTGACAATGAGGCTACCGCGCTATTCGTCGTACTTAAGCCCGATGAAGTCACTGTTGACAATGAAGCGATTGAACTGTCGCTTGTGCTGAAGCCCGTCGAAGTCAATGTCGACAACG
>NZ_SNZE01000028.1:0-22176 GCF_004363775.1 Hydromonas duriensis | reverse complement strand
GCTATTCGTCGTACTTAAGCCCGATGAAGTCACTGTTGACAATGAAGCGATTGAACTGTCGCTTGTGCTGAAGCCCGTCGAAGTCAATGTCGACAACGAAGCCACCGCGCTGTTGGTGGCGCTCAAGCCTGTCGACGTCACCGTTGACAACGAGGCAATCGAGCTGTCTGCTGTGCTCAACACCGTTGATGATGCTGAAGACACGGCGGTTGACAATGACGCCACCGCACTATTCGTCGTACTTAAGCCCGATGAAGTCACTGTTGACAATGAAGCGATTGAACTGTCGCTTGTGCTGAAACCAGTCGAGGTCAATGTCGACAATGAAGCCACTGCGCTGTTGGTGGTGCTCAAGCCTGTCGACGTCACCGTTGACAACGAGGCAATCGAGCTATCTGCTGTGCTCAACACCGTTGATGATGCTGAAGACACGGCGGTTGACAATGACGCCACCGCACTATTCGTCGTACTTAAGCCCGATGAAGTCACTGTTGACAATGAAGCGATTGAACTGTCGCTTGTGCTAAAACCAGTTGAGGTCAATGTCGACAACGAAGCCACCGCGCTGTTGGTGGTGCTCAAGCCTGTCGACGTCACCGTTGACAACGAGGCAATCGAGCTGTCCGCCGTGCTCAACACCGTTGATGATGCTGAAGACACGGCTGTTGACAATGAGGCTACCGCACTATTCGTCGTACTTAAGCCCGATGATGTAACGGTCGACAACGAAGCCACCGCGCTGTTGGTGGTGCTCAAACCTGTCGATGTCACCGTTGACAACGAGGCAATCGAGCTATCCGCTGTGCTCAATGCCGTTGATGTCGCCGAAGACACAACAGTCGACAATGAGGCTACCGCGCTATTCGTGGTGCTTAAGCCCGATGAAGTCACCGTTGACAACGAGGCAATCGAGCTGTCCGCCGTGCTCAACACCGTTGATGATGCTGAAGACACTGCGGTTGACAATGAGGCGACCGCGCTATTCGTCGTGCTTAAACCCGATGATGTAACGGTCGACAATGAAGCGATTGAACTGTCGCTTGTGCTGAAACCAGTCGAAGTCAATGTCGACAATGACGCCACTGCGCTGTTGGTGGTGCTCAAGCCTGTCGAAGTGACAGTCGACAACGAGGCAATCGAGCTATCTGCTGTGCTCAACACCGTTGATGACGCTGAAGACACGGCTGTTGACAATGAGGCTACCGCGCTATTCGTCGTACTTAAGCCCGATGAAGTCACTGTTGACAATGAAGCGATTGAACTGTCGCTTGTGCTGAAACCCGTCGAGGTCAATGTCGACAACGAAGCCACCGCGCTGTTGGTGGTGCTCAAACCTGTCGAAGTGACAGTCGACAACGAGGCAATCGAACTGTCCGCTGTGCTCAAGACCGTTGATGATGCTGAAGACACTGCGGTTGACAATGAGGCTACCGCGCTATTCGTGGTGCTTAAACCCGATGATGTAACGGTCGACAATGAAGCCACTGCGCTATTGGTTGTGCTCATGCCTGTCGAAGTTACGGTCGATAGAGAGGCGATAGTACTTTTGGTAACAGTTGAAAGAGAAGCAATCGCACTATTGCTTGTTGAAGTCAAGGTTGACAGTGAGGCCACTGTACTTTGAGTGACCTGCATAACTGAATATAGTTGTGAACCATTGATCGCATCGGTCGACGTTGCACTGACCTCACCGGGTGCCACATTGACAATTTGTCGCTCTTTATTTACAGCCCCTACAGACACCACCCCAACAGCATTACCTGCAAAAGAACCGTAAATCACATTGTTGACCGTACCTGATATGACTTGAGCAAAGGCTTTGTCTGCAGAAGCATTACCCAAAACCACACTATTAGTATTGTTAATAGTAATGCTATTACCTAGAGCATACGAGTTTTGCCCTGTAATCGTATTGTTATTACCAAATGCACCAGAACTTGCCCCTGATATAGTATTGGTATTACCAAGCGCACTCGAATTGGCTCCCGAAACAACATTATTATCACCTATTGCAATTGAGTTTGAACCCGATGCAGTAGAAGAAAAGCCCACGGCAGTCGCTTGAAGACCTGTGGCCAAGGCTCCGTTAGAAGCTGCAAATGAACTAAAGCCTGATGCAATAGCCTGCGCCCCAATTGCAGTTGCAGAATTATTAGAAGCTACAGCTCCAGGACCAAAAGCAGAGGCAAACACCTCTGAAGCCGTCGCTGAAACACCGACTGCTGTTGCATTGACGCTTAAAGCTTTTGTTGCCACACCCAGTGCTATTGAGTTGCTACTTAAAGCAGTTGAATTACTACCCAAGGCCACCGTCCGAGTACCGCTAGAAGTTGATTGCGCACCAATCGCAATGGTCTCCGTCCCTAATGCCGTTGCACTTTGCCCTGCGGCAATGGCTGAACGTGTGCCTGAACTTCCATAAAAATTGGAACCCGCCACTGCTGCCGTACCTAAAGCAATATCCGCAACACCGTTCGTTGTTGAAGAACTACCTAAAGCCAAACCATTATCACCATTCGAGCTGGTTTGCTGACCAAGGGCCACAGAACCATTGCCTCGGACAATTGAATTGGTTCCTATAGCAATTGAATTGCCACCCAAGGCCGTATTACTTGCCCCTAAAACAATTGAGAAATCTCCCCCTGCCGTTGAGTTTTGACCAATCGCTATAGAATTTTCACCTGAGGCGGTGTTACTTGACCCTAAAGCAATAGAATTAGCACCCAAAGCAGTCGTCGCTTCACCAACAGCAACCGAACCAACCCCTGATGCAACAGAAGTGCCATTATCTCCCGCCACCTCAGCGCCTATGACAATTTGCGCTTGCGCTTGCGAATGAAAGCCCGCTACCGCGGCTAAAACACCCGCTGCAACAACGATTGCAGAGACTTTACTTTTTTTGCCTGACGCTTTGGCAATTTCTGCAACCGCCACCCATGTTTGAGTTTGTTCATTAAAAACAACCCTATAATTTTTATTCACAACAACCTCCCAATATATATTCAATAAAAACAAAATTAATTTTCTAAACCTGTGCGAAAAATAAAAAAGGCTATGCATCACTCATAAAGACGCACTTAAAAATAATTTTTATTTCGAGCAAAAGAACCTCCCGCGTGAAGGCCATCCCAATAGCTAAGGTTAAAATTATATTTATAAAAATCAAAAAAGATAAACAAACATTAGGCAATTATCTTTAATAATTTACAAATTGTCAAACCAATATCAACTATTGCACACAAAGAATATTTATTAATATGAATAACTTACCCTAATTCAGAATAATAGAAACAATGAACAGGCAAGAGCACAAAAAAAGATTAAAGTCGCTATTTAACTGGATATTAGGCAATCATCGTCCTTAAGTTTTATTAATAATTAGGACAATATGAACAATGGATATGCGCATCTAGAACGGGCTAGAGTTAATTTATTTGTTTAAATATTAATCTCTTGTGAATGTGTTTAATCGAGCACGATGATCAAGGTGAGGGTTTAAAAAATAATCGTTTTAGAAGAGTGGGTGCGACTGTTTTTTGACCTTTAAGGCAAAAAAATAAGCCTTTGAGAAACTCAAAGGCTTACGATAAAAAAACAACAAAGAAGTACATAATCTAAAACATAGGAGCACTCATAACAACAACTATTATTTGATAAGAATCAATTCTCCATCCAAATTATAGTTGCCATACGCCCTGTCACCCCGTCACGACGGTAAGAGTAAAAAAGCTCTTTTTCACTGACCGTGCAATGTTTCCCTCCTGTAATTTCTGTAATACCCATCGCTTGCAGGCGGTCAAATGCTAATCCATAAATATTGGCAAGGTATTTATCTAAATGACAAGGGTGTGTTTTGAAATGCGCGCCAACATCAGCCACCCCAGCTGGCGTTCGTTTAGTAAACTCATCCAGCACATCCCGACCCACTTCAAATGCGGTTGAGCCGATGGCCGCACCCAGCCATGCTTGAATGTCATGCGCGCCCTGCTCGCGCATGACTTGGATGGTTTTTTCCAACACGCCATCTGCCAAACCACGCCAGCCGGCATGTGCTGCGCCGACAACTTTTCCATCCGCACTGGCAAATAAAACAGGCAGGCAATCCGCAGTCATGACGACGCCCACTTGACCTTGCGCGGTCAGGACAACGGCGTCGGCCTCTGGTGGTGGTTCCTCGTGTTTATACTCATCGAGCGTTTGCAGGTGAACGTACGTGCTGTGGGTTTGATTCAACCAAAGCGGTTCGCTGGGCAAGTTGAGCTGGGTTTTGAGCAAGGCTCGGTTTTGCAGAATATGACTTAATTCATCGCCCACATGCGTAGCAAGGTTGAGTCCATTTTGGCCGTCGGCTTGCCCATACACGCCCTGACTGTAACCTGCTACTCGAGTGGTCATATAAGCGTGTACATGATTGGGCACGCGCCAGTTGGGTAGAATCACTTGAATGTCACGCATCTTCTAGGGCATCCATGATGAATTCGGGTTCGGGAATGTTAAACTCAGCAACGCCCATGACACGAAGGAGGTCAACCATGTCGTGTGGCAATTGCGCTTGCCAACTCATGTAGTTGCCTGTTCGGGGATGTATCAAGCCGAGCTGGTAGGCATGCAACGCTTGTCGTTTAAAATCTGGCAAGGCGGCAACCAAGGACGTGCGTACTCCTTTTTTATCACCATATAGCGGATCACCGACAAGAGGATAGCCACGATGTTGCATGTGTACTCGAATTTGGTGAGTACGCCCCGACTCCAGTTGACACACCACAATCGAATAAGGTTTATCTTGATACGACCAAAATCCAAGGCTTTGATAAAACGTTCGTGCAGGCTTGCCGCTTTTGCCGACCAGTACCGCCATTTTTAATCTATCTTGTGGATTACGACCGACATTGGCATCAATCACGCCGTCGGCATCAATTTCGCCTTGCACAATAGCGACGTAGCGACGCTTGACGGTACGCGCTTGCAATTGACGCACAAGGTCAGTTTGCGCCACGACCGTTTTAGCAACGACCATCAAGCCCGATGTGTCTTTATCCAAACGATGCACAATGCCCGCTCGCGGTACTTGGCTGATGTCAGGATAAGCGTGCAGCAAACCGTTGAGCAATGTACCATCCCAATTGCCACTGGCGGGATGAACAACCAAACCTGCAGGTTTGTTGATAACCAGAATGTCGTGGTCTTCGTATACCACATCCAAATCCATTGGTTGTGGCGTATACGCCTTCATTTCATCAGACGGCTGAGGCGTAATAGTTAAGGTTTCATAGGCGTATACCAGACGCTTCGGGCTGGTTTCAACCTCGCCATTGCACACCACTGCGCCATCTTTCAACCATTTTTGTAAACGTGAACGTGAATAGTCGGGCAATACAATCGCCAACACCGCATCCAAGCGTTTACCACTGATACCTTCTGGAATTTCTATCGTAATTGGCTCAAGATTTTCAGCATTTACCGCCAATTCATCATCCCATGCGTTATAATCATTATCATTTTCATCCCAAGAGGTTAACGTCATGGCTCTAAATATCCTTAAAAAAACCGCACACATAAGCACAATCGTGCTGGTGTCGGTGACCCTACTATCCGCTTGTAGTGGGCTTGGTTCGAAAAAAGAAGTCAATGAGTTTGCGGGCTGGAGTGTTGATAAAATTTACACCAATGCACGCGACGAAATGACTAATAAAGATTATAAACGCGCCAGCCAGTTATTAGAAGCAACTATCGCACAATATCCTTTCAGCGCTCAATCGATTCAAGCCCAACTTGAGCTGCCTTATGTTTTTTGGAAAGATGACGAACGAACAAAAGCACTCGCGGCAGCAGACCGCTTCATTGCTTTAAACGGTTCGCATCCTAAAGTGGATTATGTGTATTACCTTAAAGGACTGATAAACTTCAACCAAAATGTCAGCTATTTGGCCACTTTAACGGGAGAGCAACTCAATGACCGCGACCCAAAAGCGGCAAAAGACTCTTTTGAAGCCTTCAAAACCCTCGTTGAAAAATTCCCGAATAGCCGCTACGCCAAAGACTCACGCGAGCGCATGCGTTACCTCGTCAATACCATGGCCAAACATGAAACTGGCGTTGCCCAGTATTACCTTGAGCGCAAAGCCTATGTTGCAGCGATTAACCGTGCTCAAGAAGTGTTGCGCAATTACGATGGTACACCTGCAACGGAAGACGCGCTCATCATTATGGTCAAAGCGTATGAAGGTCTGAATCTGCAAGATTTACGCAACGACACCTTTAGCGTATTAAAGAAAAACTATCCGAACACCACCATGAGCCTCAAGCCTACGAGTAAATCATGGTTAGAGATGCTCGGCATGCGCAGTGATCGGAAAAAAGCACTGGTGGAAGTGCCTGCGCCACAGTAACTCAGTAACTAAAAGAAATAAACATTCATTTAGTAACAATTAAAAAGCGAGTGATAATTCACTCGCTTTTTTAACGTCTATAAGCTAAACATCATTTCACTGCTGAATTCTATCCAATGTGTGTTTCAAAACGGTTTCGACATCAGGCCAACCATCGACCTTGACTACCGACACATTTGAGCCTATAGCACCATACGTTTCAACATTCGTCACATCATACACGCTAATCAATGGCACACCAACTGCCGCCGCCAGATGACCTGGGCCAGTATCATTCGCGACCACGATTTTTGAGTGTTTCAACACGGCGGCATATTGAGCCAAGCTCATTCCCTTTAATGCAAAAATATTCGCATATTCAGCTAACCAATCAGCCTCTTCCGAGGCAGCAGGGCAACAAACTACGGTATAACCCAATGCCTGCATCCGATGAGCCCATTCTGAAAAATAAGGCCATTTTTTACTTTTTCCAGCCAATTGCCCGACAGCAAAAGGACAAACCGTAATGTAAGATTGAGATTGCAACGAATGTGATTTCAACAACTCAAGCGTCTGTGCTTCAACCTCAGGCTTAATCTTGAAATGTATTTGCTGTGGTGGAGCCAAGCGTTGTTTAAGCAAAACATTGCTGAGTTCCCAATTTCTTTTATAAATACTGGCATCAGGCGGCGGCATGGGTATGGATTTTTTCAATAAAACACCACGCCCTTCGTGAGCATGCCCCAAAATCCTCAAGCCAGCCAATTTCATCTCTAAAACAGAACCCAATGACGTTGGAAAAACAACCGCATTGGTGATTTCAGAAAGTTGCTGTTTACCTACTTTACGCTGAATATCCAAATAAAGCTGCCGACGTTTCCATAAGCCACGGGGTAATTTATAAACTGACCAATTGGGATAGCCACAGAGTAAATCAGCTAACCAGCCTTTACCCACGATGTGTAGATGATAACGTTCACTCAAACGCTCCCAAGCAGGCAAACAACACACAACATCGCCAATCCAATTAGGCGCACGCACCACCAAACTTTGCTTCATTACATTTCCTATGATGACCTCAATGATTAAATGCATTTTAACATCACATTCATGCCATACAGCAATTCTGTTTTACTATGCAACCTCAATGGCTTTCGTGGCGACTTTACAGTATGCTCGATAGAAATTGTTGAGCACGTTCCGAACGATGCTCAGAATGCTCAAAGAACTCATCCTTGGCACAATCTTCAATAATTTTACCTTGATCCATAAAAATGACTCTGTGCGCGACGCTACGGGCAAACCCCATCTCATGAGTCACACACATCATGGTCATACCCTCTTTAGCCAGCAACACCATAACATCCAACACCTCACCGACCATCTCGGGATCCAATGCAGATGTTGGCTCGTCAAATAACATTGCAATTGGATCCATGGCTAAAGCACGGGCAATCGCCACACGTTGCTGCTGACCACCTGACAATTGTCCTGGGAATTTGTGTGCATGCGCTGTTAAACCAACACGCTCTAGCAATTGCATGGCTTTTTTGTATGCTTCATTTTTAGTACGGCCCAACACTTTGATCTGAGCCAGAGTTAAATTGCGTTCTATCGACAAATGTGGAAACAATTCAAAATGTTGAAATACCATCCCCACGCGCGAACGCAATTTATTCAAATTGGTTTTGGGATCGCTTAACGACACACCGTCAACCACAATGTCTCCCTTTTGAAAAGGCTCTAACGCATTGACTGTTTTAATTAAGGTTGATTTACCAGAACCCGACGGGCCACACACCACCACAACCTCGCCTTTTTGGATACTAGTCGAACAATCATTTAACACCTGAAACTGATCGTACCATTTTGAAACATTTTTGATTTCAATCATCTTTTACTCCACATCCTGTTTTTTTACGTCCAGTGCCATTGACTCATGACTATAAAAACGGCGTTGAGAAACGACCCAATTTATCTAATAATGGCAACTTTGTCTTGTAAGCGTTTCACATAAGATGACAAGGTAAAACAAATCAGGAAATACACCACTGCCACCAGTAAATAAAATTCTGTTGGTCGATTGTGAATGCTCGCTAGCGTGCTGCCCGCGCCTAAAAAATCCTTCCACCCCACCGCGTACACCAAAGTAATGTCTTGAAACAAGATGATGGTTTGAGTCAACAGTACTGGAAGCATATTGCGTAAGGCTTGCGGCAAAACGATAAAGGCCATTGATTGACCGTAAGACATGCCCAAAGCGTAACTTGCAGATACTTGGTCTTGCGAAACGCTTTGAATGCCTGCACGCATGATTTCACTATAATAAGCCGCTTCAAAAACGGCATAGGTCATAACCCCCGCATATAAAGCCCCTAAAGGCGTGACATAATCTGCTCCAGTCACGCTTGCCCACAATTTTGGCAACAAAAAATAAAAAATCAAAAGCACCTGTACTAAAGGCAAACCACGGAATAAATCCACATACAATTTGGCAAACACTGATAACCATATGTTTGACGACAAGCGCATCATCGCCAAGACCGTACCGAGCAACATGCCGCCGATTAAAGCCAACACAGTCACCTGCACCGTAAATAACAACCCTTGAGCCAATAAATTTAAAGCATCCGCTGTCAATAAAACCCTAAAATCGAAGTCCATCATCAATGACCTCCCGTAGCGAGTGTGCCTGGAATACGCAGCCGCCTCTCAAAAATCGCCATCACCACTTTAATGGTGTAGGTAAACCATAAATACACTAAAGTCGTGACTATCAAAATCACGGTGTCCTGAGACGTCAATTCAATCATGCTTTTGGTTTGGGCATAAAAATTCAAAACGCTCACAGCAAAAGCCACTGAGGCGTTTTTAAACATATTCATCATTTCTGAGGTTAAGGTGGGCCAAACAGTCCGATACGCCACGGGCAAAATCGTATTTGCATACGCCTGTAAGCTGGACAATCCCAATGCAAAACTTGCATGCCATTGCCCCACAGGAATGGCTTGAATGCCCGCGCGAATATTTTCAGCAATTCGCGCGGCATGATACAAACCCAAGCCCAAAATCCCGATGAGCCAAGGATGGGTCGCAGCAATTTTTTTGTACCATAAACCATTGACGACCGCATTTGAGTCTTGAGAAAACGTGCCGGGCAAACATTCTGGAAAAATAAGCAACCAAAAAAAATATTGGATAATTAATGGCACATTCCGAAAGACCTCAATATAGAAGCCGCTGACCCTTAGCAGCCATTTATTAGAACTTGTGCGCATCACGCCCAGTAACGAACCGAGCGCAAAAGCCAAAATGACGGCTCCAAAAAACACAACAAAATGCCATTTCAGCCCATCCAACAACATCTGAAACCATGTGACCGTTTCTGATGTCATGTCGTAAGAATGCGCACCACTCATATTGCACAAGGATTCAACCCATGCAAACTTATCCTCATATTCGGTGCCTGAAGAACAAAACACCCCCCAATCATTATGTGCCATAAGCTCGCTTCCTTTAGTTGCATTTAAAATCGGGGCACCGCTTTAATCATTCGCCCAAGTTATTTACTCTTGACTCGAAAGCACATTGACGCACAGGTTAAACACCCTCGCTGGACGGATTCGCCAAGGTGTTCTTTAATGACTCGCTCATTGGTAAATTCAAATTGACATTTTTGGGCGGAATGGGTGACTGAAACCACTGTTTGTAAGATTTTTTCATCGCACCCGATTGAATCATAGCCAGTACAGCATCATCTGCTATTTTCTTCAACACTACATCTCCTTTGGGTAACATCACTGCATAAGGCTCTGTTGACAACACCGAACCAACAATTTCAAAATCCTTTGGCGATTTAGAGTTGGCAATCAAACCCGCTAAAATATTGTCGTCCATGATAAAGGCCACCGCTGCACCTGATTCGACTTGTGCAAATGAATCTGCGTGATCTTTACCAAATACATTGGTCACATTGATTTTGGCAGCCTGCTCGCCCTGTTTGATGTATTTGTCAGATGTTGTTCCTGTTGTGGTCACAACAACTTTACCGTCTAAGTCTTTTAACTCTTTGATGCCTGAACCTTTTTTTACGGCCATGCGCACCTCAGTGACATAGTGGTTGATGGCAAAATTAACTTGCTCCTGACGTTTTTTACTATTTGTTGTCGTGCCACACTCCATGTCAATATTACCCGCCTGCATTTCTGGAATGCGTGTTGAAGAAGTCACCGCCTTGTACTCCACATTCAGATTAGGTAATTTCAACTGTTTCTTCAACTCGTTAACGACGTTTGCACACACATCCATAGAATAACCAACAGGTTTACCATTAACCAAGTATGAATGTGGAATTGACGACTCACGATAACCAATCACAACCTTGCCTGTTTCTTTGATTTTTTTAATGGCATCCATTGGTGCTGCCACTTGCTCAACTGGCTTACCCTCCTCTTTTTTGTCACCGCGACCGCAGGCCATCAAAGTCAAAGCCCCCATGCCCATTAATATCATATTAAAAAATCGTTTCATCTTCATGACCTCCATTTGTTAATTTTTAACAATTTGAACCCTTGTGTAAAATATAAAATAAAATATTTGGAGCCATATATAAATATGGTTGAATACAGGTTAGAACAGATATACAAATAATGCAAGGAAACGAGCGGCATTTTTATGCTGCACAGCAACACAAATCAAGGACAATCAAGGACAAAGCAGGATGGAGGACATTCAAGAATTTGAACTTTAATTTTTGTCAAATTTTAAAATCCTGTTAAACTCGAACTCTTGTATTTTTGTGTGAACAACTCTAAATCTTTAGCGCGAAAAAAGTAGTTTTGGTCTTTGTCTACATTCAAATCTGATTTTTTAGAACACTTTTTAAGCCGTTCTTCATTTGGATACAAAGGCATCATTTCATTTTTCGTATTCTTTCAACTCGCTTGTTAGTTTTTATTGGACAGTCATGACAACGCCTTTACATCTCGCTCCATTCTCCCCTGAACCACATGCTCATCGTCGCAACCAACTTATGGCAAAGATGATTGGCTTGGGCGGCGGCATCGCCATTGTGCCAACGGCCTCTGAAGCCGTTCGTAACCGTGATGCGTACTATGATTTTCGACCCGATAGCTATTTTTATTACTTAACGGGTTTAGTCGAACCCGAAGCCGTTTTGGTTTTAATTGCAACACCAGAATCACAAAAGAGCATTTTATTTTGCCGTGAAAAAAATCTTGAGCGTGAAATTTGGGACGGTCATCGCTATGGGCCAGAATTAGCCCAAAAAGTTTTCGGAGTAGATCAAGCCTTGCCTTTCAGCGAGCTTAAGCAGCAACTCTCTCAACTGCTCGCCAACCAACGTTTATTATTCGCACCCATGTTGGAAAACCCAACATGGGATGCCACCTTACGCGAAGTTCTAGCCAGTGCGCGAGCGGCTGTTCGAACAGGCGTGAGCGCGCCCCACGCTCTGCATGATGTTTATGCCTTACTTGACGAGCAGCGTTTGGTTAAAGACGCACATGAGCTTAATTGGCTCCGCGCCGCAGGCCGAATTTCAGCAAAAGGTCATCTGCGCGCCATGCAGGCCTGTCGCGCAGGCATGCATGAAACTGATTTAGAGGCTGAGATTCTCTATAGTTTCGCTCGTGATGGTGCGCAACATGCGGCATACAGCTCAATTGTGGCGGGTGGTGCAAATGCATGCATACTGCATTATCGTGCAGGTTCGGCGTTATTAAATGATGGGGATTTATGTTTAATTGACGCAGGTGCAGAATACGGCTTGTATGCAGGCGATATCACACGCACATTCCCCATCAATGGCAAATTCACGGCCGCACAACGCGCGGTGTACGAAGTGGTGTTATCTGCGCAAGAAGCGGCAATTGCTTCTGTGCGAGCAGGCGCGTCATTCAGTGCACCTCATGACACGGCAACTCGGGTGCTGACCCAAGGCATGTTGGATTTAGGCTTACTTGATAAACAAGTCGTTGGTTCAGTCGATGATGCGATTGAATCAGGTGCTTATCGTCAATTTTACATGCACCGCACAGGACATTGGATTGGCTTAGACGTGCATGATTGCGGCACATACAGTTCAGGTTTAGATGCCGCTCAAAAACCCGTTTGGCGACAATTGACTGAAGGCATGGTTTTAACAATTGAACCTGGTCTGTACGTTCGTCCTAGCGATAAAGTGCCTGAGCAGTTTTGGAACATCGGTGTGCGTATTGAGGACGATGCCATTGTGACCGCTCAGGGTTGTGAGCTCACCACTCGCGATGTGCCGGTCGCCATTAACGACATTGAACACCTGATGAAACATTGATTCAATCATAAATACATTGCAATATGTCTGTAAAAATAGAGCGGCCACATCAGTTGACCGCTCTATTTTTAACTCTAAATAAAAAAATCTTGCAATGTAAACCCCATACTCATCAACCGTTAACTAACAACTCACAATATAAAAAAACAAATAGCTCAGCGAGCTGTTTATAACGTAACATACAAAAGGCTGAATTGACAAAACAGCAAGCTCACGTAGAATGACAATCATTCTGTTGCTTCTTTTGCTGATTCTTAGAAAGCCGACCACACAATGTATAAAAAACTAGCTTCTTTTATTTTAGCTTTTGCTCTGACCGCCTGCGTGCAAACAGGTCTCCCACCTGAACAACGTCCACAGACTTGGGCTCAGCCCGTCAACGCATTAGGCATTCCAAACTTACACGAAATCACACCACATTTATTTCGTTCTGCACAACCTGATTTTGAAGGGTTGGTTGTTTTAAACAACATGAAAAAACTCTCAAGTCAACCCGAGGCCATTCGAACTGTTTTATCTTTGCGAAGCATGCACTCAGATGAAGACATATACCCATCTCGTAATGTGCATTACGTCAGTGTTCCAATGGACACTTGGGCCATTAAAGAACAAGACGTGATACAGGCATTGCGCATCATCAACACGCCTCAGATGCAGCCTGTTTTATTACATTGCCAGCACGGCGCAGATCGAACGGGGTTGATTTCTGCTTTATACCGCGTTTTGTACCAAGGCTGGACGAAAGAAGAGGCGATTCGAGAAATGACCCTTGGCAGTTTTGGTTTTCATGGCATGTGGCAAAACCTGATTGATTACATCAACAATGTCAACGTCAGCGAACTGAGACATAAAGTCGATGGCATGGGAGAATACCCCGAACCTGCATTTAAGTATTAATCTTAATAATTAATTTTCAGTTCCATGTCAACTCAGTGCACCCATGAAAAATCCCGCAAACGCGGGATTTTCAAATCATTTTTAATGGGATTAATCCTGCACTGGGCTCTTCCGTGGTCGTCCGCGTGCCGCTGGCGTCACCCGACGTCCGCCTACACGCGCGGCTTGATTGAGAAAATGCTCGTCTCCCAAAGCCCAGCCTGTTTGAACGGCTTTTTGTAAGCTATCAACAATACGGTCGGGCAAACCTTCATTGAGCAATTGCTTAAACGCATATTGACGGTCAAACGGCGTGTTACCCAACGTCCAATACTGCGCATGGTCTTGAATAAAACCTTGCAATTGCACGCCGATATGATGGATTCGTGATGTGTGTTCACTCATGCTATCTAACCAACGATAAGCATGCATCACATGCGGCGTGTCTTGAATATACGCAGTGCGATAACGCCCTTCCCACAACGTTCCGCTGCGTCCATATAAAGCATTGACATAGCGCACGTAGCGTCGCCCTAAATCTTGCATAAAACGACCAAGCGAACGCTCACCTTCGGCCGTCAACAACAAATACACGGCATTTTCTATTAAAGCAAATGCATGGATTTGAATCGGGTGTACAGGCGCGATGGTGCGCACAATGGCTTGCCATTGCACATAGTTTTTATCATCAAAAAACACAGGGGCATCATTGATGCCTCGCACCATAACCAGCTGTGCGGTGTTGGGTAAATACAATCTCGCCATGCGAGCCATAATATGTCTCGGTATTAAAATATGTTGAAAGATTTAAGAACAATGACTTTGACTATTTTTACCACTTTAACCAATCTAGCCAATCTAGCCACTTTTACTTTATTTATTCCGTATCGTTCCGCCACTCACGCGCTCATGCCCCGCCAAGTCACGGATTGTGTTGACATCAATAAAACCCGCATCCATCAACGCCTCACGTACCGCTTGAGCTTGGTCGTAACCGTGCTCAAACCATAATTGCCCGCCCGCCTTTAGATAATCAGGAGCCGTTTGCACCAAAGACTTGTAATGCCTCAAACCGTCCGCCTCATCGGTCAAAGCCATTCGCGGTTCAAATCGCACATCACCTTGCTGCAAATGTACATCGAGTGCAGCGACATAAGGTGGATTGCTAACAATGATATCAAAGGTCGGATGAGTTTCATGAGCAGCCCATGCACTAAACCAATCGCTGTGCATAAAAGTGACCTGTGCGCCCAATTGTTCAGCATTTTCAGCCGCCACGGACAAGGCTGCATTTGAGATATCCAATGCACTTACGCGCCAATGTGGACGCTCGCACGCTAAAGTGACGGCAATCGCGCCCGAGCCTGTTCCCATGTCCAGTACATTTAATGCGTGTTCTGCGCCCCAGCCACAATGTTGCAATACATGCTCAATCAAAGTTTCTGTATCGGGCCTCGGAATCAAAACATCTGGCGTTACTTTAAACGGCCGCCCATAAAACTCGCGTTGTCCAATGATATAAGCCATCGGCTCACCTTGAACGCGACGCGCAACCAGTGCAGTAAATTGCTGCGCTTGTGATGCGGGTAACACATCATGCCCGCGACTAATCAAGGACGCACGCGAGTAGCCCGTCACATATTGCATGAGCATGCGCGCTTCAAGCGGCTCTACATTTGCATGTTGTATCAGGTGTTGAATCGTGAGCATGTCCAGTTGACTCACGTTTATTCGTCCGCCATCGCGGCCAATTGTTCAGCCTGATATTCAGCGGCCAAAGCGTTTAACATTTCGTCTAAATCACCTTCAAGCATCGCATCCATTTTGTACCACGTTAAATTGACTCGGTGGTCTGTGATGCGCCCTTGCGGGTAGTTATAGGTACGAATGCGCTCGGAACGGTCACCTGAGCCAACCAATGATTTACGGGTCGCGGCTTGCTCCGCATTTTGCTCTCGTATTTGGGCATCGCGAATGCGCGTGACCAAAATTTTCATCGCAGTGGCTTTATTGCTGTGTTGGGAGCGTCCTTCTTGACATTCAACCACGGTACCTGTTGGAAGATGCACAATGCGCACGGCTGAATCAGTTTTGTTAATGTGCTGCCCGCCCGCCCCTGATGCACGGAAAGTGTCAATGCGTAAGTCCGCAGGGTTGATGTTGACATCGCCCAACTCGTCCGCTTCAGGCATCACCGCAACGGTACACGCAGAGGTGTGAATTCGCCCTTGTGCCTCGGTTTCTGGCACGCGTTGAACGCGGTGTCCGCCCGATTCAAATTTCATACGCGCGTAAGCGTTTACTCCTGCTAAACGCACAATCACTTCGCGATAGCCACCCAAGTCAGATACGGATTCGCTCATGATTTCAACTTGCCAGCCCATGCGTTCGGCGTAACGTGTATACATGCGCAAAATTACGCCTGCAAACAACGCCGCCTCTTCTCCGCCAGTACCCGCACGAATTTCAAGCAAAACGTTGCGATCGTCATTGGCATCTTTGGGCAGCAACATGGTTTGTAAATCAGTCGCCAATGCTTCCAGACGTTCTTTACCCTGTTGAATTTCTTCTTGAGCAAACGCCTTGAAATCTGGGTCGGCGAGCATCTCTTCCGCGCTCTCGATGTCTTTTTCTACCTGTATATACTCTTTAAAAGCAGAGACCACAGGGGCTATTTCCGCTGATTCTTTGGTGATTTTTCGATAGTTATCAATGTTGTTCGTCACATCGGGTTGATGCAACAATGCTTCAATTTCATAATAACGCTGCTCAAGCTGCGTGAGCTTTTCTCGCATAGAGTTTTTCATTATTTCAACCGTATACTGTTTAGAGTGAGTGTGTACCCACCATGAGATTATTTATGAATGATGTCCGCGCACGCTGAGCGTACAAGGCTTGCGTGTCTTACTGAAAAGCTAAGAATCCGTTCCGCGCAACCAGTCGCGCGTGACGACTTGCCAGGCATGGCGCACTTCATCGTCTTCGCTTTGAATGCCAATGGTTGGCTCATGCAAAATTTTGTTCATCATGCGCTGCGACATGTGTGTCAACAACTGTTCCAATTCGCTTGTACTAACGTTCGCCTGTCCGCGCACGGCATTGAGCGCACGGCTCATTTCGGCTTGACGCAACGCATCCATGCGACTGCGTAATTGTTGCACCTGTGGCGTCCAAGCTCGACGCGCCTGCTGAACGTCAAATGCTTTCACATGTATATCCACAATGCGTTGCGCGTCTAAAAGCGCAGCTTCGCGTTGCGCGCCGTTGTGCTGCACAATGCTGGATAAGTCATCTACGGTGTAAACATACGCGTCATCAAGTTTGGCGACGGCGGACTCTATATCACGAGGCACGCCTAAATCGACCATCACCATTGGGCGATGACGGCGATTTTTGAGCGCGTTCTCAACCATGCCCAAACCGATAATAGGTAAAGTCGATGCGGTGCAAGTCACAACCACGTCAAATTCACTCAAATGCTCGGTCAGCGCGGCCAAACGTAAAACATCGGTATTTAAATGCGCATAAGGCGCAAGTAGCGCGTGTGCTTTGTCAGACGAACGATTCGCCACGGCAATGCGATTGGGCAACTGCCCCGCCATATGTGCAATGACGACATCCATCATTTCACCCGCCCCGACCAGCAAGACGTTCAATTGTTTAAAATCATCAAACACACGCTTGGCCAACTTAACAGCGGCAGCGGCCATAGAGACCGAATGCTCGCCAATCGCCGTGTTGGTGCGCACATCTTTAGCGACCGCAAAACTTTTTTCAAACCATTGTTGCAAGATGGTATCGGCTGTACCCGCTTGCTGGGCAATGCGCATGGCTTGTTTCATCTGCCCCAAAATCTGCGGCTCGCCCAACACCATAGAATCCATCCCACTGGCCACTGCAAACGCATGCTGAACCGCCGCATGACCACTGAGCTGATAAATGTGCGGCGCAAGCTCATCATAACTCACGCCATGATACGTAGCGACCCACCGCACCGCAGCTTCAAGCTGCATCGGGTCATCCAATACACCGTAAACCTCCATACGATTGCATGTTGAGAGCACCGACAGCTGTACCGAGCTGGCACTGGCCGTTTTGCCCAATAAGTCCTCTTGCAATGCAGGCAACGCATGCGACAACTCTTGCGGAGCAAACGAAATGCGCTCGCGTAAGGCGAGCGGAGCAGTGGTGTGGTTCAATCCAGCGACAAATAGCGGCATACAGTGGAAAATCAACTTAAAACATCAAATTTATGCAGCGCATCATCCCTCAAACACAAACTTGAGATGAATACTGCCGCGAATCTTGGTATTATACCCGCCAAAGCCCGCGCCGCCAAACGCTGCGACGCAAAAAACTGCAAGGACACTCTCAAATGCTTTTTCAGCAAGAACTCTGGCTCATCATTGTTGGATGGGTAACCGCTTTTATATTTCAACGCAGTACAGGCAACCCAGCCCCTTTTGGGCGCATGGCACTGTGGGCTTGTGTTTTTTCATTGTTCGTTGGCGAACTGGGCATGCTCAGCACTTTATTTTTCCCTTCTGATTTGGTTGGCTTATTGGTGACCGCATTCTTTGCTTTACTGGGCGCACGTTTTGGAGCGAAACGCAGTGCCACCCCCTCAAAGACGGCGCGAACGACACACCCTCGAAGCAATAAAAAGCAGTAAAAAACATTCATATTCGTTATGAACCCAAATTTCTAGTCACTAAAATGCGATTAACATGAACCCACAACCCACATCTCACACACAGGCCAACCGTACAATTGACAACAACTGGGTCAATGATGCCTACCCAAACTTAATTAAAGATGAAGAAGCGTTAGAAAAGAAAAGTTTAGCGAAGATGCTAGATATTATTTTGTTCAGCGCTCGCTACTGGCGTTCAAAAGATGCCTTGTGGTCTTGGGGTTTAACAATTTTAGTTTTAGCGTTAGCCACGGTGAACGTTAAACTTGGCGTTGCTTTGGTCGATTGGTCTGGCAATTTTTGGGAGTCGGTAAAAAATAAGGACATTGAGGGGTTTTCAAGCGGCTTGATTTTATTCACAAAACTGGCTTTTGCGTCAATTTTAGTCGGTATATATCGCATTTTCTTTAGCCAAATGTTACAAATCCGTTGGCGCACTTGGCTCACCAGTGAGTTTACTCAACGCTATTTAGGCAACAACCGTTTTTATCATCTCGAAAAAGACCGCCGCCAAGACAACCCTGACCAACGCATCGCCAATGACTTGGATAACTTTACCAATTTGGCGATTGGCTTGTTTTTTGGCTTTTATCTATCGGCGTTGTCTGTCTATGAGTTTTCGTTGGTGATGTTTAAGCTATCGGGTAACTTAGAATTTAGCTTCGCTGGACATGACTTCAATATTCCAGCGTACATGTTTTGGGCTGTCTTGCTATACACATTAGTTGGCTCGACGGTCATTCATTTCATTGGCCGCCGCTTGGTCAAGCTCAACTTTCTTTCTGAACGCTACAATGCTGATTTTCGTTATCACATCATTCGCGCCCGCGAGTACGCTGAAGGGATTTCGTTCTTGGGCGGCAGCGAACACCATGAGTCACACGCCCGTCGCTTGTTCAACATCATTCGCTCGAACTGGCGTTCACGCATGTGGCGCACAAAACATTTAGGTTTTGCTTCTTCTGTTTATGCACAACTGGGCATTATCTTTCCAGTGCTCGTCGCGGCTCCACGTTATTTTAAAGGTGCTTTGGAGTTCGGCGGTGTGATGCAAGTGATTCGTACGTTTGGTGAGTTACAAACAGCATTGTCATGGTTTATTGACAATTACAGTGCCATCACTGAGCTGCGCGCATCGGCCACTCGTATCTTCAATCTTGAGAAAGCAATGGCGCGCGTGGATGATTTCAGCGCACAGTCTGAACTCACTGTCACGCCAAATAATGTCGGTGGTGTTTCGCTGGCGCATGTTTCACTTGGCCGTCCGCAATTTGATGGTGAAGGACAATTTCATACCGAAACCCAAGTTGAAAACATGGATTGGCAAATTCTCAAAGGCGAACGTTGGTTGGTGACAGGCGCATCGGGTTCGGGCAAAAGTACAATTTTACGAGCAATTGCAAAACTTTGGCCTTACGGTCACGGGCACATTGATGTCCCCAAAAAAGCAAAAGTTCAATTTTTACCACAGCGTCCTTATTTCCCTGTCGCCACATTACGTGAGGCATTGGCTTACCCAAGCGCAGGCGATGCTTATAAAGAAGCCGCTTATGAAACTGTACTCGATATGGCGCAATTATCACATTTGCGTCACCGCTTACATGAGTCCAACAACTGGGGGCAGATTTTGTCTGGTGGCGAACAGCAACGTTTGGCTTTTGCCCGTATTTTTCTGAAACGACCTGACTACTTGTTTTTAGATGAAGCCACCAGCGCGCTCGATTTGGATAATGAAAAAGCGCTATACGATACGCTCATACAGCATTTACCTTACTTAACCTTGATTAGCGTATCACATCACTCGCAGCTAAAGAACTATCACAAGCAACATCTTCACTTAAGTGCAAATGTGCTGGGTGGTTTTAAGGCTCAGATTCAGCCTTTATAGGCTTCTTCTCACTTATCCGATGCGTGGCCATGTGAATGTGATTAAACACTAACAAAAATCGGGGATAAGTCAATTGACCCAAAGACACGCATTTATCTTTGGGCACAACATCTGGAAAACGAATATGCACTACACAGACTTGCGGGACTTCATCAACCAATTGGAAAAAATGGGCGAGCTTAAACACATCGCACAACCCATTTCACCCATCCTAGAAATGACCGAAATCGCTGACCGCACTTTGAAAAAAGAAGGGCCTGCCATTCTGTTTGAAAATGTTCATGATGGTAACAAACAATACAATATGCCAGTCCTTGCCAACCTGTTTGGCACACCCCGCCGCGTGGCTTTGGGAATGGGCACGCAAGACATTTCAGCCTTACGCGACATTGGTAAACTGCTCGCTGCGCTCAAAGAGCCAACCCCACCGACAGGTTTAAAAGAAATTGGTAAGTTGGCCGACATGGCCAAAGCTGTATGGGATATGCGTCCTAAAGTCATCAAAGGCGCACCTATACACGACATCGTTATTGAAGGCGATGATGTTGACTTAACCAACATTCCCATCCAGCATTGCTGGCCAAATGACATTGCCCCCCTCATCACTTGGGGCCTAGTCGTCACCAAAGGGCCACACAAAACGAGACAAAATTTAGGTATTTATCGCCAACAATTATTATCTAAAAACAAACTGATTATGCGCTGGCTTGCGCATCGCGGTGGTGCGCTCGACTTCCGCGACCATTGCATTGCGAACCCAGGTCAACCTTTTCCCATTAGCGTTGTACTCGGCTGCGACCCAGCCACCATACTCGGTGCGGTCACACCTGTGCCAGACACTTTATCTGAATATCAATTTGCAGGCCTATTGCGCCACTCCAGAACAATACTCACACAGTGCATAGGCAACGAGTTAACAGTCCCCGCACACGCCGAAATTGTTTTAGAAGGTGTGATTCACCCAAATGAAACCGCACTTGAAGGGCCATATGGCGACCACACAGGCTACTACAATGAGCAAGAGACGTTTCCCGTGTTCACAGTCGAACGCATCACCATGCGCCGCAATCCCATCTATCACTCAACCTACACAGGCAAACCGCCAGATGAACCCGCTGTGCTTGGCGTCGCCTTAAACGAAGTTTTCGTGCCTATTTTGCAAAAGCAATTCCCAGAAATCATTGATTTTTATCTCCCGCCAGAAGGATGCAGCTACCGCATGGCAGTGGTCTCAATTAAAAAACAATACCCAGGCCATGCCAAACGCGTCATGTTTGGTATTTGGTCATTTTTACGCCAGTTCATGTACACAAAATTCATCATCGTAGTGGACGACGACATTAACGCCCGTGATTGGAAAGAAGTGATGTGGGCAATCACAACCCGTATGGATCCGAGCAGAGACACCACACTGGTCGACAACACACCGATTGACTACCTTGATTTTGCATCACCCGTCTCAGGTTTAGGCTCTAAGATGGGGCTTGATGCAACAAACAAATGGCAGGGAGAAACCCAAAGAGAATGGGGAACGCCTATTGTGATGAAACAAGAAGTGACAACTCGAATTGATAAAATTTGGGCTGATTTAGGCTTATAAGACGACTTATAATTCATTAAAAAAGTTACCCCCCCCTGTACGGTCTTTATATTAGTAAGATATGTCGACTGATCGGATAGGCCGCATCAAGCGGACGAGATTGCCAAGTTTGAACCTCATCAAGTACGGCATCGGTGACTTTGGAAATCAGGCTGTGCGAAACTTCGGCACCGTACAGTTCTTGAAACATGGCGGCAATATCACGGGTGCTCATGCCGCGAGCGTATAAGCTGATGATTTGATCGTCGAGTGCGGTGAAGCGGGTTTGCCCTTTACGCACCAATAACACAAAATCTTTTACAGGCTCGCTAAAAGTTATAGATTTAGCCTGAGAGGTATGCCAATAAGATTTTATATATTTTTCCTATTGAATGAGAATACATGATGAAGTCAATAAAAAACCCCCAACTCAAAGAG
>NZ_SNZE01000027.1 GCF_004363775.1 Hydromonas duriensis | reverse complement strand
CTGTATTTCTTGGCTTTCATCGTAGTATTCCTTTTCTTGTGAGTTTAAGGACTTTTTTCTACTTTGATTCGCTTTTATTTTTTGGGATGATTACCGGGCAACTGCCCAAGCACATGCCACAATGTACGCAATCTTGGATGAGCGCTTGAGTCTCCAAGGCCTCATCGTTTTTCTTCAAGCTATCAATTAAATTAAGATACATGCTTCGCCTCACCTAAGCCCAGTCGATGACGATTAAAAATGTGTTGCGGGTCAAATTGCGACTTCACAGCCAGCTGTAAAGCTCGAAGATTAGGCTCAACGTCCGTATGAACCATGACATCATCCTGCATATTAAGCGCACGCCGATAAATAATCGCGTGCCCACCCGCCACTTGAAAACGCGAAATTAAATTCTCCTCTGGCAAAGCCCATAGCCAGCGTAAAGCCCCTCCCCACATGCCCAGACCTGCGTCGGCGTGGACATCCAAACCATTGACTGCTGTTGGCAACACGGCACGCCATAATGCATGCTTATCACTGGGTGGCTGACTAAAGTATGGATGAGTTTGCTCATTTAAATCGGTCCAAAAAGCAAGTTCATCCTCTAACTCACACCACGGTTCACTGGTCAATGTTTTTGCCCATTCGTCTAGCATACGTAAGCCTGCGGCTATCGCGGGCTTTACCCCTGCCAATCTCACAGTTAACACCCCATCGAACCATGCTGTTCCAACAACGACAATGGGTTTAACTAAAAACTGACGACACAATTGTTGTGCAGTAGAAAAGTCACAATTTAGCTGAACCGTGCAACTCATGACAGGTTGAGGTAAAACCTTTAAAGACACTTGCGTCATCACGCCGAGCCCACCCATGCTGCCAACTAAAAGACGAGACACATCATAGCCCGCGACGTTTTTCATGACGTTTCCACCGAACGTCAATAAATCACCTTTAAAATTAAATAACTGCGCGCCCAACACGTAGTCCCATATGCCACCGACATATAAACGAGCAGCCCCTGCCCAGCCTGCATTAATCACCCCGCCGACCGTAGCGCCCTTACTTACAAAAGGCGGCTCAAAAGGCAAATATTGATTTTTTTCTTTTAACGCTTGCTCTAAGTCCGACCACGGTGTACCTGCTCTAACAGTCACAACCAATTCTGTGGGTTCGTAATCAATGATGCCTTTTAAATCGGTGGTCTCGAGCAATTCGCCTTCAAGATGTCCAAAAAAATCCTTCGTGCCCGCACCTCGAATGCGCAAGGGTTCTTGGTTCGCATGAGCCGCTTCGATTTGTTGTTGCCAACGCTGTAAAATACGTTCCATTTTAAAACCTCGGTAAGTCTGGGAAAGGCATTTCGCCATGATGAACGTGCATCTTGCCAAACTCAGCGCATCGATGTAACGTTGGAATGGCTTTTTCTGGATTGAGCAATCGCAAAGGGTCAAAAGCCGACTTAAGCGACCACATGGCTTGACGCTCAGCATCCGAAAACTGCATGCACATGTGATTAATTTTTTCTAAACCCACACCGTGCTCACCTGTAATCGTGCCGCCTAAGGCAATACACGCCTCTAAAATTTTCGCTCCAAACCGCTCCGCACGCTGAACCGAATCCTCGGATTGACCATCAAACATAATGAGTGGATGCAAATTACCATCCCCTGCATGAAACACATTTAAGCATTTCAAATCAAACTCATGCTCCATATCGGCAATTGCTTGCAGCATCTGTGCTAAGTTTTTTCGTGGGATTGTACCGTCCATACAATAATAGTCAGGCATTAAGCGTGCGGCGGCAGGAAAGGCGGCTTTACGCCCCGCCCAAAATTTCAAACGTTCGGATTCATTTTTAGACACCTGTAAACGACTGGCGCCAGATGCCCGCAAAACCGAGCTCATGGCCTCAATCTCCTGCGCAACCACATCAGGCTCACCATCAGACTCACACAACAACAAAGCAGCCGCCTCCAAATCATAGCCAATACGTAAATACGATTCGACTGCTGCAGTTGTGGCTGCATCCATCATCTCCAAACCTGCTGGAATCAATCCTTGTGCAATAATATTTGCCACAGCATCCGCCGCGCTTTGTACCGTAGGAAAAGAGGCCAAAATCACCGCGGCATGACGTGGTTTTGGCACAAGTTTCACCCACACCGTTGTCACTACCCCGAGCATTCCCTCTGAACCAATAAATGCGGGCAACAAATCCAACCCAATGGCATCAGGAGCCAAACCACCTAACTCAACGATTTCACCATTCATCAGTACCACACGGACTTTTAACACATTATGGACGGTCAAGCCATACTTCAAACAGTGAACGCCACCCGCATTCTCGGCCACATTTCCGCCAATTGAACACGCCACCTGCGATGACGGATCAGGCGCATAATACAAACCGTATGGTGCAGCCGCCTCTGAAATTGCCAAGTTGCGCACGCCCGCCTGTACACACGCCACGCCATTTGAAGCTTCTACATCTAGAATTCGGTTAAATTTGGTCATAACCAACAACACGGCCTCTTGGGTCGGCGTCGCCCCTCCTGACAAGCCCGTACCAGCCCCACGCGTCACCACAGAAATATGAAGCGAATAACAGGCTCGCAAAACGCTTTGAACCTGCTCCTCATTTTCAGGCAAAATAACACATAATGGAATTTGCTTGAGTAAAGTCAATCCATCCGACTCGTACGGTCGCATGTGTGTATCATGGCTCAAAATATTAGCTCTTGGAATACTGGAACCCAGCTTTTGAAGCAAAGAAGCCAAACGTTTTTTCATGCTACCCTCTTGCGTGTATTGTTTAAGTAGAATTTAAACAGAATTAATTATTTAACAATTAGTTAAGTATAACTTAAGCTAAATCCCATTTAAACTCATGATATTTTTTAAAAACTTCATCTGAAACAAGCCCCTAACCCAATAATTAAAGCACTCACATGAACCGAATTGATCAAATCATTACGCGCACAGGCGACAATGGCACAACAGCTCTTGCCGATGGAACTCGCCATCTCAAATCAAGTCCTCGCTTTATGACGATGGGCGATGTTGACGAACTAAACTCTCACATCGGACTCTTGCGAAGCCATTTGCGCATCGACGAAAATACAGACAATGACAGCAAAATAAATGAATTAGACCACTTTTTAACCGACATACAGCATCATTTATTTGAAATTGGCTCCGAACTCGCTGTTCCAGGAATGAGCTTTCTAAACTCAAAAGCTTTAGACATGCTCGAAACATGGAGCGCCAAAGAAACCGCCAACCTCCCAGCCCTTAAAGAATTTATTTTACCCAGCGGTACGATTGGAGCGAGCCAAGCCCATGTCTGTCGCAGCGTTGCTCGACGTGCCGAACGCAGTATGGTTGACCTCGCCCAAGTTGAAGCCGTTAACGACTTATTAGTGCGTTACTTAAATAGATGCTCTGATGTTTTTTTTATCATGGCGCGTGTGCTTAATCAATACGCACAACATCCCGAAACACACTGGCGCGGCAATTTAAATGAATAACACCCATATTGTGAAAAAACAATTCCCACAAAATTCAATCATCATTTGAAAATCAAAGTAGATTTACTAAATAAAAAAGTAGAGTGACTGACTCGAAAAAAATCATAGTAAAATTACTAAATCAAAAAAGTAGAGTGACTGACTCATAAAAAACAGCACTATATTGTGAAAAAATATGAATCTTGCAAAATTCAATCACCGCCTGAAAATCAGAGTAGAATTAATTTTCATAAAAAACAACACCAATATTGTAAAAAGATACAAATCTTTCAAGATTTAATCACAATCTAAAAGTCAAAATAAGATTAATTATTTATAAAAAAACAATACCAATGTTGTAAAAAGATACAAATTTTAAAAAACTTAATCATTATCTGAAAAATCAGAGTAGAATTGCTAAACCAAAAAAAGTAGAATTACTAACTCGAAAAAAATCATAGTAGAATTACCAAATCAAAAAAGTAGAGTTACCAATTCAAAAAGACAAATTAACAAGTAGACAGAAGCCTTTTAAATAGCAAGCCAGTTTTCTATTTTTCTATTAGTAACAGTCGCGAATTAACCAGCAGGAGAAACGTAGCATGAGCGAGTGGAAACTCAATGATTCCAATTTTACTTGGTTAGATCGACTCAAACTTTCAACTTTCTTTTTAAACCCGCATCATATGTGGACAATGAGCACTCAAGTCAAAAAATTTGAGGCCCTGATGACTGAATACATTGGCAGTCAACATTCTATTTTTGTGAGCAACGGTTCAACAGCCAATACATTGTTGGCGATGTATACACAAGATTGCATCGCTACACCTGAAAAAAAGACGGTCATTTTTCCTTCAGTGACTTGGATTACCTCTGTTTCTCCATTTATTCGTTTAGGCTTTACACCCAAATTTATCGACATTTCACTCGATGATTTTGCAATGGATTTGGATCTTTTGGAGGCTTATTTAGCTGAACATCACCACGAAGTGGCCTTGATTTTTGTAACAGCTCTGCTTGGTCGCACGCCCAATATCGCTCGCTTAAAAAATATTGAAGAAAAATACAACGTGAGGGTGATGATGGACAACTGTGAAGCTCACTTCTCAACGTACAACGACAAAAATATCAGCAGCTACTTTACATCAACCACCAGTACATATTTTGGGCACTTGCTCCAAAGTGTTGAAGGCGGATTTGTATTTACCAATGATAAAGCGGAGCAAGAGTATTTCACGATGAGCAGAAATCACGGCATGTTTCGTACATTGCCCGCTGAAGAACAGAACAAATACCGAAACCCTTTGGTTGATGACCGCTTTAGTTTTTATCATCTGGGCAATAATTTTAGAAATACAGATTTACATGCGAAAGTAGGCATTCTCGATTTTGCACGCATCAACTTTTATACGCAACAACGTTTAAAACTGTATGAAATTTTCAAAGATAACCTCAGTGAACACTATATTCTGCCCAAAGAATTTAAAGAACGAAAAAACGTCATGTTCTGTTTGCCAATTATTTCAACAGTCGATGGTCTAAAAGAACACATCATGGCGTATTGCCAACGCAATCACATCGAAATGCGCCCGATAATTTCAGGAAACCTACTGCGACAAACGGCACTAAAAGATTTTGGTGATTACAAAGATTACCCAATCGCTGAACTTATTCATCAGTACGGCTTTTATATTGGTTTGCACCCACAAATCACAAAAAAACAAATTTTGACCTTTGTTCAATACCTCAACAGCTTGGTTTAATTCACATGAAAATTTTAATCTGCACAATCATGCGTAATCGCGCAGACATGTTGTTACTTTGGTATCAACAGTTGCAACAATTGGTTGCCCATGACATTGAAAATGAGTATTTTTTATCAGTTTATGAAAACGACTCAACAGATAATAGTAAGCAGCTACTGGCTGAGCTGGATTTTAGCTTTTTTAATGATGTCACTGTTCAATCAGAAAACATCAACACTGATTTTTTTGGCTCGGTCATTGACAAGCAACGCGTCATAAACTTGGCCAACGCCCGCAACAAATGTATTTATGGTTCCCCCCATTACGCTTTTATGGACAAGATACTTTTCATCGAAATGGGGGTTTCTTATGACATAAAACAAGCAATAAATTGCATACAAAATAGTACTGATTACGACATTTTATCTGGAATTTCTGTTATAACTCCACTGGCGCTGGAGGCTTTAAACACGACGCCAGCATTATTGGTCACCATTTATGACCAATGGGCCACTCGTTTTTCTCCTAACTCTTTTTGGGAGGAGAAAGTTATTGTGAAAAAAGATTATTACCAAATGGTTTGGAGCACCTTTAATTGTTTTTGTGTTTACAACGCCGAGCCATTTAAGGCAGGCATTACATTTGGCTGGAAAAATGCACGTGTCCAAAACTTAAACTTTGCGCACACACAGCCCCAAACTGGACAACCAACTGCAGAACAGTATTTTGCCGATTGTGACACAGCCGTGGTTTGTGAAAACTTTCAACATCATCACTACTCTAAAATTGCAATTGATACTAACTTTATTGTCTTGCATCACAGTTAAAACTTATCTATCGCCATGAAACAGACACACATACACCTCGGCCAATGGGGCACATTCGACCTTTATTGCAACCAAAGTGTATTTTTTTTGGGGCTCAATGACCAACAAGCCCAAATAAAAAAACAAATCATGTGGGAATGGGGTCAACAACAATTATCACAAATCCCCGAAATCGAACGTGTTGGCTTTGTTTCTTTTGACATTTTGGACACTTTACTTTCCAACCCACTTAGTTTTAATGTGAACTGGGGAACGTTGTCTTTTATTGCTGTGTCTCGTGTCTACAAGCACTTAAATCTTTTTGACGATAGCATCCACAATGATTTTTCATACGTACAAGGCATTTTCAATACAACCATTTCCTTCGGATTGCGGATTTATAACATCATCATTCCCGCATCATTATTCGAACACTCACCAACAAAACTCAAAAAAGCACATACAACCGCCCATCAAGTGGGCATCATCGACGTCTCTTGTTATTTAAAAACGCGCGATCAATTATTAAGCAATCAAGTACTGATCGTGAACACCGACATGTCTTCGAAAAGTAAAAATGGCACAGAAGAGGCAAGACGCGCGTATATCCCCGAAATCATAGGTCAACTTTCCAAATCGAAGTTAAAGCCCGTCCTTTTAATGAATAAACAGGCCGCCCAAGAGCTCGGTTACAGCTCGCTTTGTGAAGTGGTCGACTCTGTTGAAGACAATCGCTATTTTCACAGTATATTGTTCACGTCAACACTCATTGCAGACTTACCAAAATTTCTTCATCGCTCTGTATTTAGCTACCTTTATTTCTTCGATATTATTGCGACGGATATTAAGTTGTCATCCTTGAATAACTTAGGCAATGTCTTTCCTTTTTTAGATGAGTTTATGATGTGCAGCGATTATTCAACCAAACAAGTCGAAGCACTGTACCCAGAAGCCTCCACACTGCTCTCCACAGGTTATTTACCCGTTACACTACCAGAGCGGCTTCCCCCCCCTCCAGAACTCAAGCCCTATCCAAAATTTCATTTTGTCGTCGGCAATTTTTTCCCACATAAATTACTAAAACCCGCGCTCAAATTTTTGTGCAACACCTTCCCCAACACTCAATTTGTAGCACTTGGCAAACCCAATGACTACGACACTTACAACAACTTACACGTATTTGAATCCAGTGTCACAAGCGATGAAATTGTTGACGCCCTGTATCAATACTCAGAATCCATCATTTATCCGTCGATTTACGAGGGTTTTGGCTACCCTTGGGTCAAAGGGCTGGCTATGAAAAAAAATGTCTGGGTTTATGACTCGATGCTAATTGATGAAATCGCAAACGCCTATCGTTTGGACACGACGCTTCTGCATAAGTTCTCCAGTTTGGCCGAACTACAAGAACAATTCTCGTCGCTTATTTCACAATCAAATAAAAAAACTGCGCCCTCTGCTTCAAGTCAAACAACCATTTACCCACACCACAATTATATTTGCGATATGTTGCATCAAAGAATCATCCAGCCCCCAACAAAGGTTCGGATTAAAAGATTCGATTGAACGGTTAAAATTTCTGTTATAATGCCAGTTGCTCAATTTTGAGCACACGGCGTGATGCAAGACCATCGCGTTCGCAAGTTAATTTTCAAAGGAAACACATTATGTCTATTGTAAAGACTGACATCGTTGCACAATACCAACGCGCGCCTGGCGACACAGGTTCTCCTGAAGTTCAAGTAGCCATTTTAACGGCTCGCATCAACGATTTAACTGAACACTTCAAAGCACACCACAAAGACCATCACTCACGTCGTGGTTTGTTAAAAATGGTTAGCCGTCGTCGTAAATTGTTAGACTACCTCAAGCGCAAAGATGCAGATGCTTATCGTTCTTTGATTGAACGCTTAAGCTTGCGTAAGTAATTTGCAGCGTTGTTATAAATGCCTGTGTCTATTTTGATGCAGGCATTTTGCTTTTTTTTAAGATTATTTTTACTCATTAGGCAAACGTCATTATTAGACAGGTGTTATTCCAATAAGTTTTAAAAACTCGTTTGAAACTTACTGGAATAGCATGTCGAAATGACGTCAACTCCATAAAACTAAAGGACTCATCATGACAATGTTTAACAAAGTCACAAAAACATTCCAATACGGTCAACATACCGTCACTATGGAAACAGGCCAAATCTCTCGCCAAGCCTCTGGTGCTGTGGTTTTGAGCATGGACGAAACTGTTGTTTTAGCCACTGTTGTAGCGAAAGAGCAAGCCAAAGCAGGCCAAGATTTCTTCCCATTAACTGTTGATTACATCGAAAAAGTCTATGCAGCGGGCCGTATTCCAGGTGGTTTTTTCCGCCGTGAAGGTCGCCCATCAGAAAAGGAAACATTGACAAGTCGTTTGATTGACCGCCCGTTGCGTCCTTTATTCCCTGAAGGCTTTTACAACGAAGTTCAAGTGGTCGTTCAAGTTTTGTCTTCAAATCCTGAAATCAACGCAGATATCCCAGCCCTCCTCGCCGCCTCAGCGGCCTTAGCAGTTTCTGGCATCCCATTTGCTGGCCCCGTTGGTGCAGCACGCGTTGGTTACATCGATGGCGAATACATCCTCAACCCCACCTATAGCCAACTCGAAAAATCACGTATGGATTTGGTCGTAGCTGGTACCGAAGCCGCAGTATTGATGGTTGAATCTGAAGCTCAACAGTTGTCAGAAGAAGTTATGCTTGGTGCCGTGGTTTACGGTCATGAACAAATGCAAGCTGCGATTGATGCGATTTATGAACTCGTGCGCGATGGTGGCAAACCAGAATGGAACTGGGTTGCACCCGCGAAAAATGAAGCCTTAATTGCCAAAGTGTCTGAGCTGGCTGTTGCCCCTATCGCTGCCGCCTACCAAATTCGCGAAAAGCAAGCTCGCACCAACGCCCTTCGCGAAGTGTCGAATAACGTCATCGCGGCTTTAACCGAAGCTGGCGTTGAGTTTGACTCTGTAGATGTGGGCAATATGTTGTTTGATTTAGAATCGAATGTCGTCCGCTCTCAAATTTTAAGCGGACAGCCACGTATTGATGGTCGCGACACTCGCACAGTTCGCCCTATTGAAATCAGCTTGGGCGTGCTGCCACGCACACACGGTTCGGCTTTATTCACTCGCGGCGAAACACAAGCCTTAGTCGTGGCCACATTGGGTACAAAAACCGATGAACAAATCGTCGATGCACTTGAAGGCAATAGCCGTGACCATTTCATGTTGCACTACAACATGTTCCCAGCAGCAACAGGCGAAACAGGTCGTGTCGGCTCACCGAAACGCCGTGAAATTGGCCATGGCCGATTGGCCAAGCGCGCTTTGGCTGCTTGCTTGCCTAACCACGAAGACTTCCCATACACCATCCGTGTCGTATCAGAAATCACCGAATCAAATGGCTCATCTTCAATGGCTTCGGTCTGCGGCGGCTGTTTATCATTGATGGATGCGGGCGTACCGATGAAAGCTCACGTTGCGGGTATCGCCATGGGCTTGATTAAAGATGGCGGAAAATTTGCAGTTTTGACCGACATCTTGGGTGATGAAGATCACTTGGGCGACATGGACTTTAAAGTTGCAGGTACAGCGATTGGTTTAACTGCATTGCAAATGGACATCAAAATCCAAGGCATCACAAAAGAAATCATGCAAGTTGCCTTAGCACAAGCCCGTGAAGGTCGTATGCATATTTTAAGCCAAATGGAAGCGTCTATCAGCGGCGCTCGCACTGAGATGTCGTCATATGCACCACGCCTATACACAATGAAAATCAACGCAGATAAAATCCGTGATGTCATTGGCAAAGGTGGCGCAACAATCCGTCAATTAACTGAAGAAACAGGTACGACGATTGATATTCAAGAAGACGGTACCATTACAATTGCTTCAAATGACGCTGAAAAAGCTGCCGAAGCCCAACGCCGCATCACTGAATTAACCGCAGAAATCGAAGTGGGTCAAATTTACGATGGCGTTGTATTGAAAATATTAGACTTCGGTGCGATTGTGCAATGCTTCCCAGGTAAAGATGGTTTGTTACACATTTCTCAAATCGCACATGAGCGCGTCAACGCTGTAAGCGACTTTTTGAAAGAAGGTCAACACATTCGTGTTAAAGCGACTGAAATGGATGATCGCGGTCGCGTCAAACTTTCGATGAAAGCCCTCATCGAAAAACCGCAAGCCGCTGCAGCCCCAGCACCTGAGCAACAAGGCTGATTCCATTAGCACGGTTATAGTTTACCGCGCTAAAAAATCCGCTAAACCCAGTACGACGTACTGGGTTTTTGATTCAAATGCATTCACTTAAAAAAATTGGGTTATGGCAAATCGCCATAATGCATCTATTGATTGGAAACACATCATGACAAGAAAACACAACTCTTTAGACATCGAGAAACTTCAAGCCGTCATCATTGATGCCCTAGAAGATGTCAAAGCACAAGACATTACCATTCTCAACACGGAGAAGCTGTCGGGCGAATTTGATCGCGTTATTATTGCAACGGGCAGCAGCAATCGGCAAACCCGCGCTCTCGCAAAAAATGTACATGAAAAAGTCAAAGAAAATGGCGGTGAAATTCTCGCAACAGAAGGCGAAGATACGGGCGAATGGGTTTTAGTGGATTGCGCAGACATCATTGTGCATCTTATGCAAGCACCGATTCGCGCCTACTACAACTTAGAAGAACTGTGGGATGGTCGCAACTAAACTTGTGTGCTCACAGCACAAGCTCAATAAACAAAGACTGAGAAATTGTAATAATAGTTAGTCAATGCGTCCTTGCACTGTTGGTTCTATCAATAAAAAATACGCAGAACCGTCGGTGACAGGACGATGCTCAACTCCACGCGGCACGACAAATAAATCTCCAGAGCCTAAGGACACACGCTCAATGCCACCCGCCTCGGTACGCATTTCAATGGTCAATTGCCCTTGAATCACTAGAAATATGTCATCAAAATCTACATGCGTATGCCAAGGATAAGTTTTTTCACCCAAAGTTACCATGATGTCGTGCCCATCAAATTGAGCCAGAACATGAGGTGTCCAAGCTTAGTTAAGTTTAGATATTTCAGAGGCAATACGAATACTATTCATGTGTTCTCCTTTTATTCATAATGGCTTTATACAACCATAATCCAAAATAAAATTATCGCGGCAAGCCGCGATAATTAAGATACATCAATTGTGGTCAAAGCCACTCAAAACTCTGGTTTACTCTTCTCGCGAAGCACGTTTGCGTTCATGCTCTTTCAGATGGCGCTTGCGTAAACGAATGGATTTAGGGGTAATCTCAACCAATTCATCGTCTTCAATAAATTCAACAGCATATTCCAAAGACATTTGAATGGGTGGCACAAGTCGCACAGCCTCATCTGTGCCAGAGGCACGAACGTTGGTCAACTGTTTACCTTTAATCGGATTAACAACTAAATCATTGTCCCGTGAGTGGATACCAATAATCATCCCCTCATACACGGGGTCGTTGTGGCTAACAAACATGCGTCCGCGGTCTTGCAGTTTCCACAACGCATAAGCAACAGCAGCCCCATCATCTTGTGAAATCAAGACACCGTTACGACGACCTGGCATTTCTGCTTTAACATCAACAGGTTCATACGCATCAAACACATGGCTCATTAAACCCGTACCACGGGTCAATGTCATGAACTCGCCTTGGAAGCCAATCAAGCCTCGCGCAGGAACTCGATATTCAAGGCGAACACGACCTTTACCATCGGGCTGCATGTCTTGCAGGTCACCGCGACGACGACCAAGTTCTTCCATGACCGCACCTTGGTTGTTTTCTTCCACATCGACCGTCAACATTTCATACGGCTCATGGCGTTCACCATTGATTTCACGGAACACCACACGCGGGCGCGATACGCCCAACTCATAACCTTCGCGGCGCATATTTTCAAGCAAAATGGTCAAATGCAACTCACCGCGACCTGAAACTTCAAAAACAGTATCATCATCAGTTTGTTTGACGCGCAGAGCTACGTTTGATTTCAATTCTTTTTCCAAACGGTCACGTAGCTGACGACTGGTCACAAATTTACCCTCACGACCTGCGAGGGGCGATGTGTTGACGCAAAAATTCATCGTCAAGGTCGGTTCGTCAACAGTCAACATGGGTAAGGCATCGGGCGTATCTACGGCGCACAACGTAGTGCCAATGTTCAAATCTTCAATTCCATTAATCAAAACGATATCGCCTGCTTCTGCCTCATCGACCGTCAAACGCTCTAAGCCTTTGAATTTTTGCACTTGATTAATGCGACCTTTACGCGGCGCACCTTCTGGGCCATCCATAAAAATCACGTCTTGACCTGCTTTAACTCGACCACGGGCCACACGGCCAATGGCGATTTTACCAACATAAGTTGAGTAGTCTAACGATGTCACTTGCATCTGCAATGGTGCATTGGCATCGGCTTCTCGTGTGGGTACATGCTTGATGATGGCATCAAACAAAGGATTCATATTGCCTTCGCGGTCAGCATCGTTTAAAGATGCATAGCCATTTAAAGCAGACGCATAAACCACTGGAAAGTCCAATTGCTCATCTGTTGCACCCAGTTTATCGAACAATTCAAATGTTTCGTTAATCACCCAATCAGGGCGTGACCCTGGACGATCAATTTTATTAATCACAACAATCGGTTTTAGACCCAAAGCCAAGGCTTTACGAGTCACAAAGCGCGTTTGAGGCATTGGCCCTTCGACCGCATCCACCAGCAGCAATACGCCATCCACCATCGATAAAACACGCTCAACTTCACCACCAAAATCGGCGTGACCAGGGGTGTCAACAATGTTGATATGCGTATCGTTGTATTCAACCGCACAGTTTTTTGAAAGAATCGTAATGCCACGTTCCTTTTCAATGTCGTTAGAGTCCATCACGCGCTCATCAACTTTTTCATTGTCGCGAAAGGTACCTGATTGGCGTAATAATTGGTCAACCAACGTGGTTTTACCGTGGTCAACGTGAGCGATAATCGCGACGTTGCGCAATGCGCGTTGCTGTGTCATAAATCTTCTTTCAAGTTAAACATTCTAATTAAACTACTTACTACCTTTACGACGGCAATGCCGTCATTAAAACCTTGGTGGGTGACAACGTGTGTCCAGAAATGCTGGCCACACCAATGAGCTGGTCTCGCCGATACACACGGATTGAGTCTGTATCTACAAGACTAATTTTTAAACGTTGACCTTGCACAAAACGAGCAGCCTGTACATCATCTAAACGCACCTCTGGCAAACTTTGCAACAAAGCATCCAAAGGCAATAGCGATGTTATCCGCCCCGCTTCAGTCATCGTTTCAAGCTGCTCTAAGGTCAAAGCATCCGCCAGTTGTAAATCTCCAACGGCTGTACGGCGTAGTCCACTTAAATGCGCCCCTACGCCCAACGCTTCTCCCATATCCTGAGCCAACGTCCGAATGTAAGTCCCTTTGCTGCATGTCACACTCATAACCACATTTGGATAATCAAAAGATATGGTTTCAAGTTTTAAAATGCGGACAGCCCTCGCTTCACGTTCAAGCTCCACACCTGCGCGAGCGTACTCATACAAAGGTTTACCGTCTTTTTTTAAGGCAGAATACATGGGCGGGATTTGCAAAATATCACCCACGAACTGCATTACAGTGGCATCCCATTGTGCGCGTGTCACCACTGTATCCGAACTGAAAACAACTTCGCCCTCAGCATCACCCGTCGTTGTCGATTGCCCCAAAACCACGCGTGCTTCATAGGTTTTATCTGCATCCAATAAGTCATGAGCCAATTTAGTTGCATGACCAAAACACAACGGCAATAAACCATCTGCTAAAGGATCTAATGTTCCTGTGTGCCCAGCCTTCAGTGCACCGAGCAACCATTTCGCTCGCCCCAATGCTTGTGTACTGGAAATACCCAAGGGCTTGTACAAAAGCAACACACCATCAATCGCTGTACGAACCTTTTTAATCTTTTCCGTCATGTTCAATTAATCTTGCACTGGCGGTGTTGAATTGGCTTGGTCGATCAAACTGGATAACTCAATTGCCTTTTCTAAACTGCTGTCAAACACAAAATGCAAACTGGGTACGGTGTGTATACGTAACATTTTAAACAAATGATTTCGTAAAAATCCTGCCGATTCGTTTAATACTTTCTCTGTCGTGGGCGCATCTGCGCCCAAAACTGTAAAAAACAATTTGGCATGCGCGTAGTCAGGCGTTAACTGCACTTCTTGTATAGTCACTAAACCAATGCGCGGATCACGCATTTCGCGCTGAATCAAAATTGACACGTCTTTTTTGATTTGCTCAGAAATGCGTACCGTGCGATCTGTGGCGGGTTTCTTTGCCATTATTTATCCTAAAATATATTACAGCGTACGCGCCACTTCTTTAATTTCAAAGACTTCGAGTTGATCGCCCTCTTCAATTTCAGTGAAGTTTTTAATCGACAAGCCACACTCAAAACCTTCTTTAACTTCTTTCACATCGTCTTTAAAGCGTTTCAATGACTCGAGTTCGCCTGTATGAACGACAACGTTATTGCGCAATACACGTACCATTGCCCCACGTTTAACTGTGCCTTCGAGCACCATACAACCCGCAATCGTACCAATCTTAGTCGCTTTAATCACTTGACGAATTTCAACCAGACCCAGCATTTCTTCTTTTTTCTCTGGACTTAACATACCCGTCATCGCCGCTTTGACTTCGTCAACAGCATCGTAAATCACATTGTAGTAACGAATATCCACGCCATTTGATTCAGCCAACTTGCGTGCTTGCGCATCGGCACGGGTGTTGAAGCCAATGATGACGGCACCAGAAGCGATGGCCAAGTTAATGTCTGATTCAGAAATACCACCAACACCACCGTGCACAACTTGAATTTTAATTTCGTCGGTCGATAATTTTTGTAACGATTGAACCAAGGCTTCTTGTGAACCTTGAACGTCAGCTTTAATCAACAACGTCAAGTTTTGTACTTCAGCGGTTGAGCCACCTTCGCCCGTCATGACTTCAAACATATTTTCAAGTTTAGCCGCTTGTTGACGTGCCAATTTCACTTCACGGTATTTACCTTGGCGGAAGTTTGCAATTTCGCGTGCTTTACGCTCATCTGCAAGTACCATAACCTCTTCACCTGCCGCGGGGACGTCCGACAAACCTTGAATTTCGACAGGAATTGAAGGCCCTGCTTCATTAATTGCTTTTCCATCTTCATCCAACATGGCACGGACGCGACCATACGTTGTACCCGCAAGTAGAACATCACCTTTGCGCAAAGTACCGCTTTGAATCAAAATGGTCGCCACTGAACCGCGACCTTTATCCAAGCGCGCTTCAATCACTAAACCTTTTGCGGGGGCATCAACAGGGGCTTTTAATTCCAAAACCTCAGCTTGCAACAAAACTTGCTCCAGCAATTCGTCCAGACCCGTGCCTTTTTTAGCTGACACTTCAACGAATGGAGAATCCCCACCGTATTCCTCTGGAATCACACCTTCAGTCACAAGCTCTGTTTTCACACGCTCTGAATTGGCTTCAGGCTTGTCAATTTTATTCACGGCAACCACTAAAGGCACGCCTGCTGCTTTCGCATGTGCAATCGCTTCTTTTGTTTGTGGCATGACGCCGTCATCAGCGGCTACCACCAAAATAACAATATCGGTGGCCTTAGCACCACGAGCACGCATGGCGGTAAACGCCTCGTGACCTGGGGTATCTAAGAAAGTCACCATACCGCGAGGTGTTTCGACATGATACGCACCAATGTGTTGAGTGATACCACCCGCTTCACCATGAGCCACGCGCGCGCGGCGAATGGCATCGAGCAATGACGTTTTACCGTGGTCAACGTGACCCATAACGGTAACCACAGGCGCACGAGGTAAGGCTTCTGCACCGTGATGTTCAGTCGCTTCATCCTCAAGGAATGCATCGGGGTCATCCAACTTGGCGGCAAATGCTTTATGACCGAGTTCTTCAACCACAATCATGGCCGTATCTTGGTCAAGTACTTGGTTGATGGTGACCATTTGTCCTAATTTCATTAAAACTTTAATGATTTCAGAAGCTTTAATTGCCATTTTGTGCGCCAAATCGGCGACAGAAATGGTTTCTGGAACATGAACTTCTTTAACAACAGGTTCTGTAGGCGCATTAAAACTACCCACTTCATCGTTGTGTTCGGCTTGATGACGATTCTTTTTACCACCTCCGCGACGTCCTCGGTCTTCAATCACAGCACCTCGGGTTTTCATACCGCCTCGACCTCGCGCACCATCACCCGCGCTTTTACCAGAAACGCCTTTGCCGCCTTTTTTGGCTTCTTCACGCAATGAAGCCGTTGTTTCCATTGTCGCCACAGCTGTCGGTTTCTTAGCGGCCACTTCAGGTTTATTAGGTTTATGTAAAGTGCCTTCAATTGGCTTAGCGACCAACGTTTTAGCAGGTTGCGACATCATTTGTTTGATGTTAGCCGCTTCTTGTTCTGCTGCACGGCGGCGACGTTCACGCTCCGCATCCAAAGAATTCGATTGTTCAGCGCGCTGAGCGCGCGCAAGTTCCAAGCTGGCCCGTGCTTGTTCGGCATCAGCTTTAGCTGCTTCCAACTCTTTTGCAGCACGAATTTGCTCTTTGGTTTGTTTTTTCTCTACAGGTGCGGCTGTCTGCTGTTTGGCTTTTTTAGGCTCTGCGGGTGCTTGTTGTACCGCTTGTTGCGCCTTAACCTCTTCAACTACAGGCTTCGTCGGCACAGCATCAATTTTAGCTTGTCGCTCAGCACGCGCCTTTGCATCCGCCTCTTGGCGCGCCAATAATTCTTGTGCACGCGCAAATTCAGCTTCACGTTTTTGAATTTCAGCATCATTTAAAATTTGAGTCGATTCAACTTCAACCGTTGGGGTTACTGCTGGTTGAACAATATTTTTCTCAACAGGGACTTCTGCAGGCGCCACTTCATCACGAGCCACAAAAGTGCGTTTTTTGCGGACTTCAACCTGTACCGTACGGGTTTTACCCGTTGCATCAGCCTGACGAATTTCACTGGTTGATTTTCGGGTCAAGGTGATTTTCTTCTTACCTTCTTCAGTTGCGCCATGCGAGCGACGCAAAGACGTGAGTAAAGCAGATTTATCTGACTCCGTCAGTTCATCTGCACCCGATGATTTTTCGACGCCTGCACCACGCAATTGCTCCAATAGCACATCCACTGGCATTTTGAGCTCTTGCGCGAACAAGTCTACCGTCATTTTTATCATATTTTACCTTCGATTCTATTTGCTTTTGAAAAAGCCTTGCTAGATTGACCAAGCTCTTTCAAGTTTTAAGTATATTTCCACTTGAGATGAGAGTTTAATATTAGTTCTCCGTGAACCAATGCTCACGGGCTTTCATAATCAAACTTTTGGCTTGCTCTTCATTCAAAGAACTCATTTCCATCAACTCATCAACAGCTAAATCTGCCAAGTCATCACGAGTCACAATTTGATGATCCGCCAGTTGCGCAGCCAAAGCTGTGGTCATGCCATCTAAACCTAGCAGGTCTTGTACTGTGTCGGCTTTTTCTTCTTGCACAATCGCATCGGTCAAAATCGCTGCGCGCGCACGGCTGCGCAACTCTTCGACCAAATCTTCATCAAAGGCTTCTATTTCCAACATTTCAGCCACGGGAACATAAGCCACTTCTTCCAAGCTGGTAAAGCCTTCTTCAATCAAAATCATAGCGACTTCTTCATCCACATCTAATTTCGATGTGAATAAATTCACTAACGCCGCGCTTTCTTTTTCATGCTTTTCTGCCGATTCGGCTTGAGTCATCAAGTTAATTTGCCATCCAGTCAATTGGCTAGCCAATCGAACATTTTGACCTGAACGACCAATTGCAATGGCTAAGTTTTCATCATCAACCACAACTTCCATCGACTTAGAGTCTTCATCAACGACAATCGAGCTAACCACCGCTGGTGACAAAGCATTCATGACAAATTGCGCAGGCTGTTCATCCCAAATCACGATGTCAACGGCTTCTCCGCCGATTTCATTTCTCACGGCAGTCACGCGTGAGCCACGTACGCCAACACATGTGCCAACAGGGTCAACGCGCTCATCCACCGCGTGCACTGCTATTTTTGCACGCACACCTGGATCGCGAGCAGCCCCCTTAAGCTCTAAAGTTCCTTGAGCGATTTCTGGAACCTCTTGGCGGAACAATTCCATCAAGAACTCTGGTGCGGTACGTGACAATTGTATCTGACGCGCACCACGTGCGGTTTGATCAACTTCGGCCATATAGGCGCGTACTCGGTCTCCCGCACGGAAGTTTTCACGAGGCAACATATTTTCACGCAGCAAAACAGCTTCTACTTTGCCCGATTCAATGATGGCTTGAACTTTATCAACACGTTTGACCGTACCCATCATAACTTTTTCACCACGAGCGAGAAAGTCTTGTAAGAGTTGGTCACGTTCTGCATCACGAATGCGTTGTAGAATCACTTGTTTGGCCGTTTGTGCGCCAATGCGACCAATCTCAACCGACTCAACCTCTTCTTCAACAAATTCGCCCACTTGGATATCAGGCATGTCTTCTTGTGCTTCAAACAACAAAATTTCACGTTCAGCTTCTTGCAGCCCCGCTTCGTTTGGCACCACTTCCCAGCGGCGGAAAGTCTCGTAGCTACCCGTATCGCGATCAATTTGCACACGTAAATCAACGCCATCTTCACTATAACGACGTTTGGCTGCTGAAGCCAATGCGGCTTCCAATGCACCAAATACGACGTCCACATCAACGTTTTTTTCACGCGCCAAAACATCGACCAACATTAATACTTCACGGTTCATTTTTGCTTCCCTTTAAAATTATAAACAGGCACCAATCGTGCTTTGTCCACATCCGCTAATCCAAATTCTAAAACCTGCTCAAGCCCCTCGTGCTCAAACAGCAATCCCAATTGTGCAGACTCATCTGCTGATTCATTTACACCTTGCAGCTTACCCGTGAAATTTTTACGTCCATTAATAGGCAGTTTTAATTTCACATTGGCATCTAAGCCTGCAAAACGCGCATAATCTAATAATTTTTTGAGCGGTCTATCCATACCAGGTGATGAGACTTCAAGACGCTCATAGTTGATATTTTCCACTTCAAACACATATGTCAGCTGACGGCTCGCCATCTCACAATCATCAATCATGATGGGCTTATCTGCGTTCTCATAATCGACATGATCGATAAACACTCGCATCAATCCATTGGCTGCGCGTTCAAAATCAACCAGCTCATAATTCAAACCTGCAAGCGTTTGGGTAATTAATTGTTCTAAAGTCATACACTATTTTTTAAAAAAACCATAAAAAATGGGCTCCACTCGTGGCGCCCATTTTTGAACTGTCTAATCGAGCTACGCGTGAAACTGCGTTTGCTTGTGGCCGAAAAGACATTAACCTATTAAATCATCCAACATTATACGGTTTTTTTTGTCATTTTAAAACAACTTTAATAAGATTCGACAGCGAAAACATCAAAAATTGATGCTTATTCTCCATCACCACGAGTTCCAGTCGATTTTTTCCGCCGATTACCATATAAACCACTACGCCCAGCAGCTGTTCCGACACCTTGACGCCCACCTTGACGTGCAGTCCTAGATGCATGACCTGACCTTTGAACCTCTGCGGCCTGAGTCGAGTCTGCATGACGACGCGGTGCTTGCGTTGAACGCGCCCCCGTTGAGCGCGAGTTGCTGTCCATAGCAACATGGCGTGTATTTTTAGGTCCGCGCGGCTGAGTCGAACGGGTCGCATCTTTTGCATGAGCCTCAGAAGCATGACCGCGCATATTATGCGTTCGACCACGCGCGCCCCCCGCTGACTGAGCTTGACGACCACGGCCCGTTAATCCCGTTTCGTTAACCACTGCCACACCAAATGCACTCATTAAATGCGCATTTTCGGGCACAATTTGAACATCTCGTCGGTTATCTTGTCCACTTTGACCGCCATATCCACGACCACCGCGTGAATGTTTAACAGCAGTATCAACCTGCGCATTTAAGCCCAACTCACGCATCAATTGAACCACCTGTGGTCGCTGCCATTCTTCAAAACGTCCTCGTTTGAGCAAACTTGGCAAAATCACAGGGCCAAAACGCACACGAATTAAACGGCTTACTGTTAAACCAAGTGCTTCAAACATGCGGCGAACTTCTCGATTGCGACCTTCACCAATGACAACCCTCAGCCAACGATTAGCCCCGTCGCCTCCCAGTGAGTCAACCACTGAAAATTTAGCCAAACCATCTTCCAACTGCACACCTTTTTTTAAAATATCGATGTGTTCTCGTGTGACCTCACCTAAAACACGTACCGCATACTCACGTTCATTTTCGTAACGTGGGTGCATCATGCGATTGGCAATGTCACCCGAAGTCGTCAAAATCAATAAGCCTTCAGTATTAAAATCCAAACGTCCCACTGCCAACCACTTGCCTTTGCGGGTAAATGGCAATTTATCAAAGACTGTTGGACGACCCTCAGGATCAGAGTGACTCACAATTTCACCCGCAGGTTTATGATAAATAACAATGCGAGGCACGGTTGGAATCAAGCTTTTACGTTGCAACAACTTACCATTTACACGTACTTGGTCTTCGTCAACAATACGCTGACCAACATGAGCAGGTAATCCGTTGACAGATACACGCCCAGAAATAATCAATTCTTCCATATCTCGGCGGGAGCCTACGCCAGCATCAGCTAAAACTTTTTGCAACTTAACAGAGCCTTCAACCATATCAAAGTCAGCATCGTCATCTAAGCGCATTTCTGCAGCTTGAGGCTTTCGCTCTTTACCCCCCTTGGCGCGCACACCCGCACGAAACAAACGCTGCCCAACTCGTTCACGCGAACCTTTATTCGCTGACTTATCTTGCCATCCCCACTGTTCAGGCAAAGCATCATCAGCTTCTAATAATGTATGAGCCACGTTGTTTTCTCGAACTGGAATGGATGCTGATTGAGAATTAGCAGGCTTGGCAGATTTTTTTGTGGGCTTTGAACCATGCAGATCCTCATGCGAGTCCCGACGCTTACGCAAACCATGCGGACCGCGCAAAAGGGTACTTTTCTTTTTGGGTGAAATGGATGCCCCAGCTTCTGAAACTTTAGTTAAATCGTCATTATCTTGACTCATATTCATTCTACTTTACTCGGGTGTGGAATTTTCCGCCTCGGAATTTGAAGGCGATGCTTCTAAATAGTTCTCGTTATCAATATCTTTGGCTAAATCGCTAGTCGCAGACTCGGTATGCATTTGCTCTTGCTGCACCAACGTCAATTGCCCTGAATCAGCCTGCGCTTCTTCTGTTGTCAAAACCCCGACCTGAGCCCGTTCAGTCAGCGGTTTAATACCATCTAAAGACAACTGGGACTCGACTTCGGTTTCATGTTCAGCCAACAATGGTGGCAAATCACGGACATGTTGAAGCCCCAAGTCATCTAAAAACTGTTTTGTCGTAGCCAATAAGGCAGGTCGACCAGGGACTTCGCGATGTCCAACCACATCAACCCAGCCACGATCTTCAAGTTTTTTAATGATTTCAGAAGACACAGTCACGCCGCGTATATCTTCAATATCACCGCGTGTCACAGGCTGCTTATAGGCAATAATCGCCAACGTTTCTAAAACGGCTCGCGAGTAAGATGCTGGCTTTTCTGCACGCATACGGTCTAAATATGGAATCAAATCAGGTGCGCTCTGAAAACACCAACCCGTCGCAACCTGCACCAAGTGAACAGCTCTCGTCTGCCATTCAAGGGCGATTTCGTCTAATAAAGCACGTAATTGCTCATTGCTCAAATCGCTATCCAAAGACTGCCTGATTTGCGCCAGCGACATCGGGGCATCGTGACATAAAATCAGCGCTTCGATAATGCGTTTTAACTCTGAAAGTATCATGTGTACAATGGTTTAAATCAGCTCTGAAACACTTTGGAGCTTGATATGATGCCTGCTTAAATTTAACGCATGCACCGCTTGAATACAACAAAACCAAGAAAATCTTGGCAATTACTATGTTTAAGAAATATGAGAATAGGGTTAAGCTGACTTTTTTATTGTGCTGTCAACTTTCTGAGACTATCAGCTCATGCTGATTGGTTGCGGGGGCAGGATTTGAACCTACGACCTTCGGGTTATGAGCCCGACGAGCTACCATGCTGCTCCACCCCGCGCCAGAAAAACTAAGAGGTATGGTTGGCGGAAGCGGTGAGATTCGAACTCACGGTGGACGTAAATCCACGACAGTTTTCAAGACTGTAGCATTAAACCGCTCTGCCACGCTTCCGTTACCAAGAACGATATTGTAATCCGCAAATAAACTTTACGCAAGCTATTTTTTGCTTTTTAATGCAATAACGCAGAATTAAATCGAAAAACAAAAAAACGGTCAAAGAATCGACCGTTTTATAAAAGACTGATTGTTGAGCTTAGACTTTTTTGAATAGCACTGAACCATTTGTGCCACCAAAGCCAAATGAATTACTAATGGCCACATCAACTTTCAAATCACGAGCGGTGTTCGCACAGTAGTCTAAATCACAGCCCTCTCCTGGATTAATCAGATTGATGGTTGGCGGTGATTTTTGGTTGGCAATGGCTAAAATCGTAAACACAGCCTCAACGCCACCTGCACCACCAAGTAAATGCCCCGTCATAGATTTGGTTGAGTTAACCACGACTTTGCTGGCTGCATCGCCTAAAGCGCGTTTGACTGCAATGGTCTCTGCCACATCACCCAAAGGTGTTGATGTGCCATGAGCATTGATATAATTAACCTCATCCGCGTTGACACCCGCATCACGCATCGCATTGCGCATGGCGCGCATGGCACCATCACCATCGGCACAAGGTGCTGTCATGTGATTGGCGTCGGCGGACATGCCATAACCTGCCACTTCAGCATAGATTTTTGCGCCGCGCGCTTTAGCATGTTCGTATTCTTCGAGGACCAATACACCCGCACCTTCGCCCAGTACAAAGCCATCGCGATCTTTATCCCAAGGGCGCGAAGCCAATTCTGGCTCGTCATTACGACTCGACAAGGCACGCATGTTACCAAAGCCAGCCATCGCCAATGCCGACACCGTTCCTTCAGCACCACCTGCAACCATTACATCGGCATCTCCATACTGAATCATACGTGCAGCATCACCAATGCTGTGCGTACCCGTTGTACAGGCAGTCACAATTGATACATTTGGCCCTTTCAGTCCGTACATAATCGACATATGACCTGAAATCATATTGATAATCGAGCCTGGAATCATGAAAGGTGAAACACGTCGTGCACCTTTATCAAACAAGTTAGCGCAATTTTCTTCAATCATGGGCAAGCCACCGATGCCCGAACCAATTGACACCCCAATACGCTCGGCATTTTCTTCTGTGACCACGATGCCTGAATCTCGAAATGCTTGAATACCTGCGGCAAGTCCATAATGAATAAACGCATCCATTGTGCGCAACTCTTTAGCACCAATGTACTCTGCTGGGTCAAAGTTTTTGACTTCACCCGCAATTTGAGAACTTAGTGCGCTCGCATCAAATTTAGTCACTCGAGTAATGCCCGACCGCCCTGCCAATAAATTAGCCCAAACTGTATTCACGTCATTCCCTACGGGCGACACAATTCCCAGCCCAGTCACAACTACTCTGCGTTTACTCATTTACGTCCCCCATTCGAAAAGCTTTTTTCTTTTCGAGCTAAAATTTAAAACATACACAACCAAAAAACAAAGAGACCCTGAAAGGTCTCTTTGTTTTTATTCATTCTGCCAGAACAAAATAACTGTCAATCAATTATTTACCGACGTTAGCCGATACATAATCAATGGCTTGTTGAACTGTAGTAATTTTTTCTGCGTCTTCGTCAGGGATTTCGCATTCAAACTCATCTTCCAATGCCATAACCAATTCAACTGTGTCCAAAGAGTCCGCACCCAAGTCGTTAGTGAAAGATGACTCGTTTTTGATGTCAGCTTCATTCACACCTAATTGCTCTGCAACAATTTTGCGGACGCGTTGTTCAATGTTTTCCATGCTTAATCTCCATTCATAAAAATAAATCGTGCTTGATTTATGGTCGCTATTGTAACAGGGTTTATCGGGCGGATTGCAAGTTTTATCTTCTAAATCATGCGTACGACCGTACACTTATTTGTCTAAATTTGATAAATATCTTAGCTTTATATGGCCAATATATCGGAAATTCTAATTAGTTCGTTATCAATAACATGTTCTTTTTTGACAGCATCGCTAAAGGGCACAAACACAATGCGACCATCGCGCATGCCCGCCATCACGGCCGATTGACCAGCCAATAAACCTTCTACCGCAGCCACCCCCAATCGACTCGCAAGCACCCTATCAGCGCAGCTTGGCGCGCCTCCTCGCTGCAAATGACCTAAAACAGTCACGCGCAAATCATAATTCGGATAGTGTTCACGGACGCGTTTGGCAATTTCATACACGCCGCCCTCTTCTCCTTCAGCGACCACAATGATGGACGAAGACTTACCCGCTTGATAACCACGGTCAAGCGATGCGAATAGTTTATTTAAATCAAAGTGTTCTTCTGGAATCAAAATATCCTGCGCACCAGCTCCAATCCCGCCATTTAATGCTAAGAAACCAGAATCACGCCCCATCACTTCGACGAAGAACAAACGATTATGAGAAGTTGCGGTATCGCGAATTTTATCAATTGCGTCGACAACAGTATTGAGTGCTGTGTCATAACCAATGGTGGTGTCCGTCCCAAAGATGTCGTTGTCAATCGTTCCTGGCAAACCCACAATAGGTACACCAAACTCCTCAGCGAACAACATCGCCCCTGTGAAAGTGCCATCGCCTCCAATCACCACCAATGCATCAAGCTGATTTTGAACGAAATACTGGTATGCTTGAGCGCGCCCCGCCGCCTCATAAAAACCTTTACAACGAACTGTTTTTAGAATGGTTCCGCCACGATGAATGATATTTTTAACATCCCTTGCGCCCATTTCATACATTTGGTTGTCAATTAACCCTTGATAACCTTGTTCAATACCAACGGCGGTGAGCCCATGATAAGCGCACGCTCGCACAACGGCACGAATAGCGGCATTCATGCCTGGCGCGTCCCCCCCTGAAGTTAATAATCCAATTTTTCGAATAGTAGTTGTCATAAACAGTCACGATAATCTAAATAGTAAACCCCAGCATCATAACTGCCAATCTCAATCACATCAAGGCTAGCCAATAGTGATCTGCCCTCATTTCAACGGACATTTTAAGCAGCTATTTTAGATGCTGCGGATTCAAATTTTACAGGGCTTTGGTATCCCAATTTTGAATGTTTGCGTTTGAAGTTGTAATAGGCTTCAATAAACCAGAAGATTTCACGTCTGGCGTGCTCCATTGACTCAAAAGCAATGCGATAGACATGTTCGACCTTGAGCGTGTGGAAGAAGCTCTCACAGGCGGCATTGTCGTAACAATTACCTTTCCCGCTCATACTGCATTTCAAGTCATAAGCTTTAATCAATCGCTGATAGGCTTGCGAACAGTATTGGCTGCCACGGTCGGTGTGCACAATCACCCCTGATGGGTAGCCCCGTTTGAACAACGCCGCCTTGAGTGCATCACAGACCAGACGTGCATTGATGCGCACACCAAATGCCCAACCAATGACCTTGCGTGAGTACAAATCCACCACCACTGCCAAATACAGCCATTGCTGCTTGACCCGAATGTACGTGATGTCAGCCACCCATTTGGTATTCGGTGCGTCGGCGTCAAAGCATTGGTTGAGCAAGTTAGGCGCTGTGGGTAGGT
>NZ_SNZE01000026.1 GCF_004363775.1 Hydromonas duriensis | reverse complement strand
ACTGTTCGCAAGTCTATCAGCGATTGATTAAAGCTTATGATTTGAAATGCAGTATGAGCGGCAAAGGCAACTGCTACGACAATGCCGCCTGTGAGAGCTTCTTCCACACGCTCAAGGTCGAACATGTCTATCGCATTGCCTTTGAGTCAATGGAGCACGCCAGACGCGAAATCTTCTGGTTTATTGAAGCCTATTACAACTTCAAACGCAAACATTCAAAATTGGGATACCAAAGCCCTGTAAAATTTGAATCCGCAGCATCTAAAATAGCTGCTTAAACTGTCCGTTGAAATGAGGGCAGATCAGGTAATCGTTGCGCCGCATTGTGTTTTAGAACCTATGTGCGCCAGTGGCTTACCATCATCTTGAGTCTGAACCACCATGCTGGTGACAATGGGATTTTTACCATGTTGCGGACAATCAAGAATATCGCCAACCCGAGCAACAGGCATGCCGTCGACTCCGAAGTTTGTTGAGCCTGTGATAATGCTCCCGCCATGATCCGAGGTATCGCCAATACGTGACACGGGGTATGACATATTTTCTCCTGATTGTTTTAATGACTTGCACTTTATTTTATATATCTATTGACAAATTATATTACAGCCAAATTGGCTTAACAAGCAAATTGTTTAAGTTCTGATAATTAATTATTTAATAGCATCAAGCAAGCATAAACTTTATCTATTTCAAATTCAATAAAATTAGTTAGATAATAAAAAATCGCGTAAAAAATATCTTTTTACGCGATTGTAAAATAAACCCGCTTTAACTTAGTGATAAGGCGTTACTTGGGTTGCGCTTCAATATCAACTGCAACTGCTTCTGTAATCACTGCATTGACCTCATCACCTACTTTGACTTTGCTTAAATCAATTTCTTGCGGCACGTCAATTGTGACGGTTTCGTGAGCACCGCGCAAAGTTACTGTGCGTTCTTTGCGATTAACAGCTTTAACAATGGCTTTGATTTCAGTGCGATGGGCTTCGAGCGCTCCCGGCTTTTGTCCTAACTCTGCGGCAACTGACGCTGAGCTTTCAGTCCGTTGAGGCACGCCTGTGCGTTGATGGGCGGGCACTAAGGTCAAAACAACGCCTTTCACATAGCGAACCACTAAGTTGTCCCCTACTTTGATTTTGTCAAAATTTCTTACTTCTTCTGAAGCGGTAAACTCATATTTTGCACCGTTGTCAGCCTGCACCGTCAAGTGACGTTTCTTTTTATCTAATTTAACGACTTTGGCGCTTAATTTAACTTCAACCATTCCACCTTTGCTGTTATCAGCCGTTACAGCCTCCACCGCAGAATCTGGCATATTTTTTGCTTGTACATAATTCAAAGAGCCCGCCATCAACAGTGCAGTCAACAAGACAAGTGAACGTTTTTTCATAAACATCTCCAAAATTTAGAAGGTAAAAACAACAAGGGCGACTCAATCATTTCATTCAATTAAGAATCAATACTTGGACACCTCTTAATTATAAGTATATCTCTATTTAAAATAATATTTATCTATCCTTGCGATTTTTTATTTTGTTTTATTTGTTATTTTTTACCCACCTAAATATTTTCAGTTCAAGCATTGTGGGCTAATCAATGCGCCATCTGCATCGACATAAACCCAGTCATTCGGTTGAACCGTCGCGCCTTGAATATGAACGGTTATATCTCTCACCCCCTCGTTGCGGCGAATGGCTCGCACGGGATGCAAGGCCAAGGCCAATATGCCTAGCGGTAACACCGAAATTTCACCAATATCACGCACGGCCCCATTGACGATGACCCCTGCCCAGTTATTTTTGACAGCGGCTGCGCCAATATTACCCCCTAGAACCGCACATCGCACGCTTGCACCTGCGTCGACAACGAGAACCTTTCCTGTGCCATTTTCATTTTCTAAAATATTTTTAATGACGGTATTGTCTTCAAACAGCTTAACCGTGACGGCTTGCCCGCTAAACGTGGTTTGCCCTCCGTATTGTTTAAATACGGGAGGCAATACATGTATCACGCCTGCGTGAATGTCTTTTTCATGAGCATCACATAAGTCGGTGGTGGCAAAAGTCATATTCAACTCCTTTTAACTGACATAACCAGTGAAATTGAAGCATCATAAAAAAATCGCCCAAACTTGTTTTAGTTTTGGGCGATTTTAGCTTCGTCATCTTACTCAACAGTCATGATTAAATTACATGTTGTTAATCATTTCTTGACCAAATTGAGAGCAAGAGACTTGCGTTGCGCCTTCCATCAGGCGAGCAAAGTCATAAGTGACTTTCTTTGCCTCAATTGATTTGCTCATTGAGGCCAAAATCAAGTCGGCGGCTTCAACCCAGCCCATGTGACGAAGCATCATTTCTGCAGACAAAATTTCTGAACCTGGATTGACGTAATCTTTACCTGCATATTTTGGTGCTGTGCCGTGTGTGGCTTCAAACATGGCCACTGAATCAGACAGATTCGCGCCTGGTGCAATGCCAATACCGCCCACTTGCGCCGCCAAGGCATCTGAAATATAGTCGCCATTCAAATTTAAAGTCGCAATAACGCTGTACTCGGCTGGGCGCAATAAAATTTGTTGCAAGAACGCATCCGCAATCGAGTCTTTAATCACGATGTCGCCGTGTGCGGCTTTGATGACCATCCATGGGCCACCATCCAGCAATTCTGCGCCAAATTCTTTTTGCGCCACTTCATAACCTGTTTTCGCAAACAAGCCTTCTGTGTACTTCATGATGTTGCCTTTATGAACCAAGGTCACGCTGTCACGCTTGTTGTCGATGGCATATTGAATGGCTTTACGAACTAATCGCGTTGTGCCTTCAACTGAAACGGGCTTAATACCTATGCCTGAAGTTTCAGGGAAGCGGATTTTTGTGACACCCATTTCTTCAGTCAAAAATTTAATGACTTTTTTCACTTTTTCAGAGCCGCTTTCCCACTCAACACCTGCATAAATGTCTTCTGAGTTTTCGCGGAAAATCACCATGTCAATTTTTTCTGGGTGTTTCACAGGTGATGGCACGCCTTGGAAGTATTGCACTGGGCGTAAGCAAACGTATAAATCTAGCTCTTGACGCAATGCCACGTTCAATGAGCGAATGCCACCCCCAATGGGTGTCGTCAAAGGGCCTTTAATTGAAACCACATAATCGCGCAAAATTTCCATGGTCTCGGCTGGCAACCACACATCGGGGCCATAAATTTTGGTTGATTTTTCGCCAGCGTAAATTTCCATCCAGTGAATTTTACGCTCGCCGCCGTAGGCTTTTTCAACCGCAGCATCGACCACTTTTAACATTACTGGCGTGATGTCAAAGCCTGTACCATCACCCTCGATGTAAGGCACAATCGGTTGATTAGGAACATTCAAGCTGAAATCGGCGTTGACAGTGATTTTTTGTCCGCCTTCAGGAATTTTAACGTGTTGGTACATACGGGCTCCAGTGTAAAGTTATTGTTGGTTTGAAAATAAAAAGCGAACGTAAAACAAAGAATTGATGTCAATCGTTCACCAAGTCTTGTATAAGACCTTAACCGCGACATTATGCCTGATTTTTCAAATGATGCGATAACTTTTCACGCTGTTTTTGTCGTTCTTTTAAAGAAAAAAGGAGGCAAACTGCTCGCCCCCTTGCTCCCTTCGCTCCTGTCTTTTTTACCCTTACTTGATTTTTGCAACTTGCCCAGACACATACGTCCACACAATTTGAGCGGCCGCATTGCTGGTCAATTCTGCGTAATCATAAGCGGGTGCGACCTCGACGCAATCCATACCAACCCACGGCAAATCAGCCAACTGCTCTAAAATACTAAATGTTTGATTCGTCGTCATGCCGCCTGGTTCTGGCGTGCCCGTACCCGGTGCAAACGCGGGATCTAAGTGGTCAATATCGACGGTCATATACAGTGGCAAGCCTTTAGCCGTCATGCGCTGACGGATAGCGTTAAGTACAGGTTTAAGCTCATCCAATGTTTCCAAACCCCGCATGTCGCGCGCAGTGAAAATCGTGCCGCCTTGGTCTTTCACGTATTCACGCGCTTCACGCACGCCTGCGGAACGAATACCTATTTGCACAAAAGATTCTGCGTCAACCAGCCCCTCTTGAATTGCCTCATACACCCAAGTGCCATGCCCTGATGGTTCACCAAAGTGGTCTTCCCACGTGTCGCAATGCGCATCAAAGTGCAATACGGCCAGCGGCTGCCCCGCCCATGCGCGATAGGCTCGCAACAATCCGAGCGTAATTGAATGGTCGCCGCCAAGCCAACACATGTGATATTTTTGAATCAGCTCAGGAATTTGTGCCGCGAGGCTTTCTCGCATGCCCTCTATTGAGGTGTTGGGCAGCATCAAATCGCCAACATCACTCAAGTACTGGAATGGGGACACATCAAAAAACGGATGCGTTCCGTCACACAGCATGTGACTGGCGCGACGAATGGAATCAGGACCAAAACGCGCGCCCGGTCGATGAGTAACAGCACCATCATACGGAACTCCCGCAACCGCGAATGGTGTGTCCATTTGGTTATGCGGTACGGCTAAAAAACGATTTTGGCTCATATAAGCAAAACCCATGGTTTCTCCTAAGGTCAACATTTACAGTATAAAAACGGTATTTAAACTGATTTTTCAATTAAATATACATTTATTGCATCCACAAGCGCATCAAATTCTTAGCTATTTTATAAGTGGATGCCCTTTAATTCAAAGATTGGCTCGTTCAATGCATGTATTTTTAAAGCAAAATAGCACCGCTTATTCATTTTGCACTTTTCTAGTGCAAGGCTGTCGTAGCCTATTCGATTTTATTGTCAAAAAAAGGAGAACCTCATGACCACACCCACGATTTCGCGCGATCGCATAAAAGCCATCGCGCAACGAGAAGCGGCGGCATTTTTGAGCGCCCGCCCCCGTTCAGCCGAGCTTGCTGAACAAACAGAGCAACATTACCTTTTTGGCGTACCGCTGCATTGGATGGCCGATTGGGGAACGCCCGTGCCACTGTTTGTTGAGCGAGCCCAAGGCGCACACTTTACGGATGTTGACGGGCATCAATATGCTGATTTTTGCCTAGGTGACACAGGCGCAATGTTTGGACACAGCCCTTTACCCGTAGCCAAAAAATTGGCGGAGGCTGCTTTTACTGGTTACACCGCGATGCTGCCCACGGCCGATGCCGCTCAAGCTGGACACGCTTTAACTGAACGTTTTGGCCTACCCTTTTGGCAACTGGCAACCACAGCGACCGATGCCAATCGTTTCGTTGTGCGTTGGGCGCGAGCCATCACCAAGCGTAAAAAGATTTTAGTGTTTAATGGCTGTTATCACGGCACAATTGATGATGTATTCGTGGATTTGGATGCAAACAACCCCTCTGCCCCCCCCGCAACACGAGCCAGTTTGTTGGGGCAAGTCTATGATTTAACTCAATTTACAGATGTTGTTGAGTTCAATGACATCAAGGCAGTACGTGCCAAATTGGCGTCAAAAGAGTTTGCCTGTGTCTTGACTGAACCTGCTTTGACCAATTGCGGCATGGTGTTGCCTGCCGATGGTTTTTTAGCAGATTTACGCAATGCCTGCGATGAGACCGATACCTTACTTGTGTTTGATGAAACCCACACGATTAGCGCGGGGTATGCGGGCTATACGGGGTTGTGCGACTTTAAACCCGATATGGTGGTGGCTGGTAAAGCCATTGCAGGCGGTTTGCCTTGTGCGGTCTATGGCATGAGCGCGGTCATCGCGCAGCGCATGCGCGAAGCAAAAGAATCGGCGCCCCCTGGTCATTCGGGTATCGGCACAACATTGTCAGGTAATATGTTGACGATGGCCTTGCTTGCGACCAATTTGACTGAGGTGGCAACGCCTAAAGCGTTCGAGCACATCATTAATCAGCAAAATAAGCTGTCTACTGGGCTACGCAGTATCATTAAACAGCACAATTTGCCGTGGAGCGTGACACAGCTGGGCGCGCGCAGCGAGTTTCAATTTTGCCCAACTTCACCCAAAAATGGTTCAGAAGCTGAAGCAGCAATGGATGCGGAACTTGAGCAAGCGATTCATTTATACTTACTCAATCGAGGCATCATGATAACGCCTTTTCACAACATGACTTTGGTGTGCCCCGACACGAGAGACGAAGATATTGAGCACTTTTTAAATGTATTTAACGAATGTTTAACCGAGTTAGTGACCAATTAAATAAATAACATTAAAAAAAAGCCACTCCCCTCGTTACAACCATGGTGAGATGATGTGGGATGGCTTCATAACTCATGTGCTCATCAATATCACCTAAAACAAACACAGAGACAAAAAGGATACATGATGAAACCAATTTTAGTTCTTCAACATGCTCATTATGATTGGCCCGCTTACTTCACCGACTGTCTGATTAATTGGGAAATACCTTTTGAAACAATAAACATCGCGGCTGGTGATGTTTTGCCTTTTACCATTACGGACTATAGTGGCTTTGCCGTGATGGGCGGTGGCATGAGTTCCAATGATGAGCTGAACTACCCTCACCTCACTCACGCGCTCAATTTAATCAAAGAGGCCGTTCATTATCGCATTCCAGTGATTGGTCATTGTTTGGGTGGGCAGCTGCTGGCCAAGGCATTGGGTGGAATCGTCATCCCAGCCCCTTATCATGAAGTCGGTTGGCATACCATTGCCCCGCTTCACACTGCAACTGCTTATGAATGGTTTGGTGGTCTAGCCCCTGTGACGTTATTTGAATGGCATAACGAGACTTATTTACCCCCCGCCAATGCGCAACTGTTAGCCAGTAGTTTATATTGCACAAACCAAGCATTTGTGTACGATAACATTCACTTAGGCATGCAATTCCACGTTGAGGCGTTGCCAGAAAAAATAAATCATTGGCTGGATACGGCCCGTGAAGACGTCGCTCTCGCCAATGAGGCCAATGTACATTCGGAAGAAAGAATACGCCGTGAAAACTGGGTGTATGCCGAACATTCTCAAGCGGTTGCACGTCAGCTCTATACGCGTTGGTTGAGCAACGTCAGTCGGTATTAATTTATTAAAAATGATTTAAATACATGTTTTGCCCATTGTTCTGTTATAGGATGGCGTTCAATCATCGTACTATAGGACACAGTGATGATTAAATCGGAATCAATTTAGACAACAGAAAGTAGGAGGGCATCATGCGTTTAAAAAAACTAGGCTTCATCAGTGCGCTGTTCGTTATGATGAGCGGCACGGCCTTGGCCAATGATGAATCAACACAAGTTGTGGGCATGGATTTCGGCTCATCCAATAGCGGTCCAGCGTTGGTTTTTGATGTATCCGACAAAAAGGACAACAACATCGTTGGTATCCGTGGTGAAATGCCCCTCACGGAAAAAGACCGCGCCATGCAAAAATTTAGAGAGCGCATGGGGCAACGCTCCTCGGTTGAAGTGTATGGGCAGGTCGATTTGGGCTACGAATACCGTAGATAATTGACTTTAACAATCGGTCATTTGGTCATTTTAAACAAGCGATTGTTCATCATAAAATCAGCTCATGCTGCTTTCCTGTTGGAGCCAGTAGGACTCCCTCAATTTTATGAGTTGGATAAAGCTGTGCCATTAAGCTCATGTATTCGCGCAACTGCGCCTCATATTCAGGTAAGTTTGCTTCTGTCCAATCGCTTTTAAAATCCATGACGGTCAACTTATCTGCCTTTCGCACCCAGCGGTCAATGCGCTTGAGCATTCCTTTGGCCGTGATGATGCTCATCTCATTGACCGCTTCATCATAAAGTTGTGGGTCAAACCAGGCCTGCCATTCATCGCGTTGTAAAGTCTGCGTCAACCACGTCTGAACAATTTTGGCATCATCTAGGGTGATGCCAAAACGCTGAACCAGCTCGGCATCATTTAAACGCTCGCCCCAATTGTCGGTCGCAAACTGCAAGGCACCATGCCACGCTGTACCTAATGCAGCCGCGTGATTTTTGCGGGCTTCGTCAGCATTATATTCAGCAGCAATCGACACCTCATGCCACATGTGGCGAACCTCTTCCGTCAATGCAATGTCGATATACTTATTGGTTAAAGCCGTTTTGTCCCCACTTAAAGAGTCACTGGGTTCAATATAAGTCCCATCATTCGTAGACCATTTCTTAAGCTGCGCCCCCCACTCTATCGGTTGCGCACTCAAACGTTGTGACTCAGGCACATCATTCATCGCCTGTTGCAGATAATCGAATAGACCTTGCTTCGTGTTTGAACTTTTTTCTTCTGCGTCATCGGTTTTAAGTTGTGCCGCGCTCACCACAAGCAATTGACGTGCTCGGGTCATTGCAACGTAGCATTGGTTCCATTTTTCAACCCGCCCGCGTTGCGCCGAATCAGCCAATTGTGATGCCCGCCACGCTCCTGTTCGCTCTTTGGTACCGAGCCAAGACACATGGGTTGGCGCACTCGCCAACACAGGCCAGTCCACAAACCAAAGATTATTCTCGCTTTTCGCTGTTTTGGTTTTCATGTCAATCAGCATGACAATGGGGGCTTCCAAACCTTTTGACGCATGTACGGTCAAAATTCGCACCGCATTGTTCATTCCTAAAGGCTCGGCTTCAGATAAGCCCTCTTTATCCAAAGCCTGCCAACGTTTCAAAGCCTGTAAATAACTGGATAAACTTGGATAACGCCCCGCATTGACCGTCAACGCCAACTGCAAAAACGCTCGCAAATTGGCTTGTACTTGCGCATTAAGCCATTGCGGTACGCGTTCAGCATAGCGTTTTAGCAATTCACTTTGGGCATAAATGCGGTCGAGAACGTCGTGTGGCGGCAAATACTGTGCATACGCGAGCCAATTGAGCAACAAGTCTTTAGCCTTTTGTAAGTTGGGGATTAAGTCATTCGCCTGCAACATCACTTGCCAGTAGGATGGCACGATGTCATTTTCTGTGAACGATGTGCGTGCATCAAGCAAAATAGCCAAATCTTCATGACTCACATCAAAAATAGGCGTGCGCAATACATGCAGCAAAGCCAAATCATCACTCGCATCCATCAGCCATTGCACCAACGCCATCAAATCCAATGCCTCAAGCGTGTCAAGTAAACCGCCCCGACGACTACTGATAAAGGGGATGTGAGCCTCTCGTAACAGTCGCTCATACCCCGTCAGGTGCGTTCGCGTATAAACCAGCAGCATCATGTCGCTGTAGCGTGCGGGGCGATACTCGCCCGTGTGTTCATCTTTGACGGGATAATGTCCAACCAGCTGTTGAATCGCTTGAATCAGTTGTACACTTTCTTCATCGCGCACGTTTGCTGCTATGACGTGCTTCGGTTGCGTGAGCCAATGACGTGGCGCGGGAGTATTGGTATTGGTGGCACTGTCATCAGAAGGTTCGCTTGCTTCTTCACTCTCCTCTGCTTGTTCAACCGCACTAAGCCCCAAACACGCCACATGCCCAATGTCCTCATTAAATGTGCTGTGCGCACTGAAACTTTCCGCCAATTCACTCTCGTCCATGCGGAACAAGCCATTGACCCAGTTGACCACCGCGTGGCTATTTCGCCGCGTGGCATGGGTTTTTAGCACGTCGGCTTGGTATTTTTCAATCAAAAGCTGTTGCGCGGCGTCAAACAATCGTGCGTCCGCCTTACGAAAGCGATAAATCGACTGTTTCACATCGCCAACAATAAACACACGCGGCTTGACCGCATCATGTTCGTAAGCATCCAGCCAACTTTTAATAATCTGCCACTGTAACGGGTTGGTGTCCTGAAACTCATCAAACAACAAGTGTTTATACCGCGCATCGAGTTGAACTTGTACATACGCCGCTGTATCTGGATGGCTTAACAGCTCAAAGCATTGGTATTCAATGTCACTGAAATCCAATTGACGCGTGCGACGCTTAATCGTCTGATAACGTTCAATTAACGCCTCAACGCAAGGCAAAGCGTCAATGTGCAATTGATACGCACGCAAATCAGCCAAATCGTGCTGAACTTTTTTAAAGCCGTCATTGAGCGACGCAAGAGCGGCTGCGTACTCATCTTCACTCACGACGCCCATCAAACTGTTGACTTGGGCTTTCGTTATTTTGTTTTGCTGTGCATCGATGCGATCGCCACCTTTAACTAAAAATTCTCGCATGCGCGCGTACTTTTGCGTCGCATCAGCGAGCTTGGAAATATTCAACAATGTTTGCGAACGGATTTGCTTTTTTTCATCCCCGTGAGCCAACACATTGAGCCACACTGCAAATGCAGGATTATTCGCCAACTCATCCGACCACCGTTGATAAACGCCTGCTTCACCCAACGAGACATCCAAACCCGTTTGTAGCAAAATATCTTGCGCTAAATATTCCAACACGGTTCTGTCTTCACGCGCACAAACATGGCGAAACAATAACAACTCTGTCGATTGAGCCAAGCCCTCATTAAGTAGCTTCTTCGTTGGTTCTTCCCCCAACTCACGCACCAGATTCAAATAATGCGCACGTAAAATTTCACCATCAACCGTATTAAACTGTTTATAAAAATCATCCCACGCTTGCATGCGCAATTCGCTGGCGTCTTCTAATAAAGTGGCGTCGCGCATCACGCCCGACCCCATGGGCGCAGCCTGCAATAAACGATAAAACCACGCATGAAAAGTAAAAATCGGAATGTCCTGCCCGCTACCCAAAACATCGTTGTACAGCGTACGCGCCTTTGGCAGGGCAGCCAACGCCTCTGGCTCAGTCAAACCTCGTTCTATGAGCTGTTTTAAAACCACCGCTTCAGGCTCATCCGCAAGTGCTTGCAATATCGACGCCACGCGGTCCCGCATTTCCTGAGCTGCTTTTTTAGTAAACGTAATCGCCAACATGTGATGCGGCAGAACACCTTCCAATAACAATCGGATGATACGTGATGTCAACAGCCACGTTTTGCCACTACCCGCAGACGCACGCACAACAATGCTGCGCGAAGGGTCAAGCGCGGCATAATTGAACACGCCCGCCGCACAAGGCTCATGGTTGATTTCGTAGGCTTGAATACTGTTATTCATATCAATACATCATAAAAAATGGCTGGAAAGGCTAAAAATTTTTCAAAACAATACCGTATACCCCTTACGACACACGCCTCGCGCATGGCATCGTTGACAGGTGGTCAACTCGCCCATGGCTTGTAATGCTTCTCCTGCGTACATGCGCATAAAGGCATCGTCAACTTGTTGGTGTAATTGTTGAGCCGCAGTTTGTATGGCTTGATTGTCGGGGGCGTTTTGTTCAGGGTTGAGCCATGCCTGCGGATAATCGTTATCGCCTCCATGTGCTTTGGATTTGCATGTTTGAACAGGTTCAGTGCTGACGCCCACGTAACCCGCTTGACTCAGGGTGGCTCGCTCTTCTGCGCTAAACAAGTTTAAATAAAACGCCAGTTGCACATCATTGTTATCGCGAATTTGGCGCGTGTAGTTGCTTAACGAACCTGTTTTGTAATCAATGACGGCCGTGTCGCGCTTGACCTGAGCGGTTAAAGGCTCAAGGGTCTCTCGTTGGTCGATTTGGTCGATTTTGCCTTTCCACAACAAAGGTTTGCGCTCGCCATTGGCATGCACTTCTTGCGCCAATTCTATCCATGCTTCGCTACTTTTCACTTGCCATCCTTCGGCTTCGCGGGCATGCCACCACGCCACGTAAGGATTGGCGTAGTCCAAAAACAATTCAAGTACAGCCCAATATCGGGCATTGTGCGCGCACAACGGCTCAAGATAGCGGCGCACGATGTTCTGTAACAACTCAACATCATAAGTGCTGTTATTGACATCGCGTTGCTGATGAAAAGCAGCAATGATTTTGTGCCACAAGTTACCCTTATCTGAGGGCAAAATGTCGTCACTGGGTAAACGTTGACGGCGAGTTTTAAGCACTTGTTGAACATAAAATTGGTACGGACACGCCGCCAAACACTCCAAGTCACTTGCACTGACCTCAACGGGCACATGAGCTTCGATGCTCACTTGACTGCGCGGATGTAAATCGGCTTTGACGTGTTCAACTGTGAGATTCGCTGAACTTAACGTCATCTGCCCTGCCCTGAGCCATTGCGCCAGCCACGCACTGATGGCATTCGGTGCGCTATCTTGTGTGCCACAAAAACTCGCTACAACGTGTGGCGTAGTGGCGAACACGTCGATTAAATCATTTTTAGCCTGTTCCTGTTGTTCAAGATGGGTTGGCAATCCAAGCTGTAAACGTACCGCCATGTTTAACAAACCGACATTATTGGAAACGCCTGGTAAATTGTTCGCATCCGCCCCCATCAACCAGACGGCATCAAAATGCCGCATGCGTGTACTGCCCAGTGGCAACAGCAAAACGTCATCGCTGACATCGTGTGGGCGAAACGTACTCGCCTCCACCTCGCTGTCAGCGATGCGCAAAAATGTCGATAAATCCAAGGGGGCTTTAACTGTAGCGCAACGCCATTTTTCTAAAAGTTGTAACCACACTTGGCCTGCAGGATCAATTGTCCATCCTTGATACAAGCCAAAATCATACGACCATTTCGTGATGTTGACGGCCCATTGACTTAAACTAAAAGTTCTACGCCACGACGCTTGAATATTCAAGGCTTTGCCAAATACATCAATCGTTGATTGTCTCAAATCCATTTGCAAATTTTCAGCTTGTATTTGCAAATCGGCTCTGACACTCTGACTACTCGCCAAGTTCAACCATGCCTGCCAATCGCGTGCAAGTACGGGCTGTGCCATGGCCAAATGCTGCACATGGCGAATGAGCAAGGACTTGTGGGAAGCGGGCAACATCCCCAAAACCATGGGATGAGACAGCCAATCAAGTAGTTCAACGGCCAACACCTCGCCTTGCCACAACGTCAGCCCAGCTCGCCAACTGCTCGCAGCACGAGCCGTCGCCAGCAACCATCCCGTATCATCACGAATCGAGACTCCGCATCGCGCAAGTAAAGCCCAAACGCGCCGCGAGACTTGTCGGTCTAGCGCGACCAAAGCAATTTTTTGCAAGCCTTGGGCGCGCCACGCCAACACTTGCTGCGTCACCGCTTGCGCCTCGTCTTCCAAACTTTCAGCCTGAACGATTTTTGCAGTGCCCTGCGGAATGGGTGTATCAGCGGACGAAATGCGAATGGATTCTAACCATGCTGTGTGCAATTGCTGTAAACGTGCATCGTCAACACGAGCCCGTACCTGAGTCACGTCCAGCAAGTGCACCTGCGACGCCTGCGCGTATGCCTGCCAAAACCATGTTTCAAAACGTGCCCAAGGTCGATTGCGCACCACCCAAACCTGTTTAACAGGGGGATGCCGCACAAACTGTTGCAGTGTTTCTAAAAATTTCAATACAGGCGAAAGTTGTTCTGCACCAGCGGACACATCTGCCCGCCAACATTGCAGCAATATCGATAACTCCTGCTGAGCAAACACACCTGCATGCCGTTCAAAAACAGTTTCCACCGCGGTCAATAAAGCGGCCTCTCCATCCGCCAAGTTTTGCCCAGCCAGGAGCTGCAAGCTCAACTCGTCGCTCATGTCAATCAAGGCGCGAGCCACGTCAAACAAATGCACTTCTTCCAACACCCCCAGCCATTCGGCAAGCTGCTGAGTATTACGCAATTGCCCCATCCAGTTCAACACCCGCTCGGTGTGCTGCATATCAATATCGGAAGCCCCCGCAGACTTCGCCCAATCCAGTAAGGTCATCATGCGCGGCATGACACACGGACGATTCAAGGAGTACGCATGTTTGGCCCATGCCTTTTGAAAAGGCACGTACATTGACGCATCGGGCACAATCATCATGTGCGACTGAAGTGCAACCGTATTTTTTTCGGCTGCATGCCACATGCGTTCCACCACGTCAGACCAAAAGACATCATCAAACACACAGTTGTGCTTTGTCCAAGGCTCATCCTCAGATGTTTGAGGTGATTCAGGCGGGAATAAATCGTATGTTAATGTGTGCACTGTTTTCTTTTAGTTTTTAAAATAGACCAGTACAATTATACGATGCCCTCAGCACAAACTTTAGAAAACCGCTAAAATAACCTCAGCCGATTTGACGGTAAGACTTGAATTAAGTCAAAATACCCCCATCTAATAATTACTAACTTTAAAAAATCTATTTTGAATGAATAAGGAAAAACAATGAGCACACTCACCCACGTCACCGATGCCACTTTTGAAGCTGATGTATTAAACGCCACAACACCCGTATTAGTCGACTTTTGGGCTGAATGGTGTGGTCCTTGCAAAATGATTGCACCCGTACTGGACGAGTTGGCCAAAGCTTATGATGGCAAATTAACCATTGTTAAAATGAATGTTGATGAAAACAGCGCAACACCTGCTAAATTTGGCATCCGCGGCATCCCAACATTATTGTTGTTCAAAAACGGAACGGTTATGGGCACTAAAGTCGGTGCTGCAAGCAAGTCACAGTTGGCCGCTTTCATCGACAGCGTCTTATAATCATCCATAAGTAGCTTCTTCCTGCATTTTTTAAACCTGTGCCTCACACATCGTGACACAGGTTTAAACCAAATCACAAAACAGCATTTTTAATCACCTTTTTACGCTATAATTTGCCGTCACTACATTTTTAGCAAATCCCCGATTTTCTACAATCAGATTACACCTCCCTCCAAAGTTCTTTCCTCTGCGTCAAAACGCACTCTAAAACATAAAAAATACACGACATCATGCACTTAAACGAACTTAAATCTTTGCCAATTAAATCATTGGTTGATATGGCTTTAGAACTTGGCATTGAAAATGCCAGCCGCTTGCGCAAGCAAGAACTCATGTTTGCAGTACTCAAACGCCGCGCTAAAGCAGGCGAATCCGTTTTTGGCGACGGCACTTTAGAAGTTTTGCCCGATGGTTTTGGCTTTTTGCGCTCGCCTGATACATCATACTTAGCCAGCACCGACGACATTTACATTTCTCCCTCACAAATTCGCCGCTTCAATCTGCACACGGGCGACACCATCGAAGGTGAAGTGCGCACCCCTAAAGACAACGAGCGCTATTTTGCTTTAGTAAAAGTGGATAAAGTCAATGGTCTAGCGCCTGAACACACCAAACATCGCATTTTGTTTGAAAACTTAACAGCAATTCATCCCGACACTTTGTTGCCACTTGAGCGCGACATCCAATCACAAGAAAACATTACCAGCCGCATCATTGACATCGTGTCGCCAATCGGCTTGGGTCAACGTGGTTTAATTGTCGCTCAGCCCAAATCAGGTAAAACCGTGATGCTGCAAAACATCGCGCATGCCATTACCGCCAACCGTCCCGACATTGATTTATTTGTCTTGCTGGTTGATGAACGCCCAGAAGAGGTCACCGAAATGCAGCGCTCCGTCAAAGGCGAGGTCGTTGCCTCGACTTTTGATGAACCCGCGGCACGGCACGTGCAGGTGGCAGAAATGGTACTCGAAAAAGCCAAGCGTCTCGCCGAAACAGGCAAAGACGTGGTTATTTTATTGGACTCCATCACACGCCTTGCTCGCGCCTACAATACCGTCATTCCAAGCTCTGGCAAAGTATTGACAGGTGGTGTTGACGCCAATGCATTGCAACGCCCTAAACGTTTCTTTGGTGCAGCGCGCAATATTGAAGAAGGCGGTTCACTCACCATCATTGCCACCGCGTTAGTTGATACAGGCTCACGCATGGATGATGTGATTTTTGAAGAGTTTAAAGGCACGGGCAATATGGAGCTTTGCCTTGACCGTCGCATGTCTGAAAAACGTGTATACCCTGCCATCAGCTTAAATAAATCATCGACGCGCCGTGAAGAATTATTGCTTAAGCCCGATGTTTTGCAAAAAGTTTGGATTTTGCGTAAATTCCTCTATGAAATGGACGACATTGCGGCTATGGAGTTTATTTTGGACAAGATGAAACAAACCAAAAACAACTCTGAATTTTTTGACATGATGAAACGCGGTGGCAAATAATCGTTCATAAACGTTCAGCCGTCCAAATAAAAAAGCTTTGCATATGCAAAGCTTTTTTATTAGAAAACCAATGAAAACAATCAGTTACAAACCCAATGATAACGCCACACGGTATGTCACAAACGATGCCAAATACGCCAAAGCAAACAAGTAACCCGCCGTGATTAAAGCCATTTTCCACCCACCTGTCTCGCGCTTGATGGTGGCGATGGTCGACAAACATTGTGGCGCAAACACAAACCAAGCCAATAAAGACAAAGCGGTTGCCGTTGACCATTGACTCGCAATAATCGGCATCAATGCGCCCCCATCGTCCCCCGAAGACAAAGCATAAACCGTAGCCAATGCGCTGACTAACACCTCGCGCGCGGCCAAACCTGGAATCAGCGCAATACTGATTTGCCAATTAAAACCAATCGGCGCAAACAGTACATTCAACCAACGCCCCAAAGTGCCCGCAAAGCTATACTCAATCGGTGCACCCACCGCACCATCAGGCGCACTGGGGAAACTGGCTAAAAACCACATGACAATGGTCAAAGTCAAAATAATTCCACCGACACGACGCATAAAAATGTCGACCCTTTGCCACAAGCCAATCAGTAAGTTACGCACATTGGGCCAATGATAATCGGGTAACTCCATCATCAAAGTGCGCATGTGTTGATGGTTACCAAACCGTTTCAGCACCCAAGCCACAGCAAACGCACCCAAAATCCCCGCAAAATAAAGCACAAATAATGCAATGCCCTGCTGCTCAAATCCACCCCAAACTTGTTTTTCTGGGATAAAGGCACCGATTAGCAGCGCATACACAGGCAAACGAGCGGAGCACGTCATCAATGGCGCAATCAAAATGGTCACCAAACGGTCACGCGGATTTGGAATTGTACGTGCCGCCATAATCCCAGGAATGGCACACGCGAATGACGACAGCAATGGAATAAATGAACGCCCCGATAAACCAACGCTGCCCATTAAGCGGTCGAGTAACAAGGCCGCTCGCGGCAAGTAACCCGACTCTTCCAATAATAAAATAAAGAAAAATAGAATAACAATTTGCGGTAAAAACACAACCACACCGCCTAAGCCTGCAATCAAGCCATCAACCAAAAAGCTTCTAATGATGCCATCAGGTAAAAGCGAACCGACCCACTCCCCCAAACCAGCCGTCATGGTTTCAATCAGTCCCATCGGGAGTTCAGCCCACGAAAACACCGCTTGAAAAACCATAAATAAAATCGTTGCAAGTATCAATGAGCCCCAAATTGGATTCAAAAACAGTGAATCCAACTTTTCTGTGAGCTGATGCGGTGTCGTCTCATTTAAACCTAGGTTGTTTAAAATGGTTCGGACGGTTGCGTGATCGCCTATGCCATCGGTCTCTGTTTTGTCACTGGCGTTATATGTGTTAACAGCCATGTTCTCGGACATGTGTTTTGCGGTTAAATCATTTAAAAAGTGTTCTAGCTTTTTCACACCTTCCGTTTTAACGCCAACGGTACTCACAACAGGCAGCCCCAACTCTGTCGATAACAGCGCTTCGTCAATTTTGATGCCACGCCGCTGGGCCACATCGGTCATATTCAGAGCCACTACGACGGGCAAGCCCATCCGTTTAACACTCAAAACCAAACGCAATCCACGGCGCAAATTGGTGGCACTCACCACACAAACAACGTAATCAGGGCGTTTTTCGCCCTTGGCTTTTCCTGCCAATACGTCACAAGTGACTTTTTCATCGGGTGAACGCGGGTACAAACTATATGTGCCTGGCAAATCAAGGATACGTAGTTTTTTGCCATCGGGCTGGAGATACGCCCCCTCTTTACGCTCGACCGTAACCCCCGCGTAATTGGCGACTTTTTGACGGCTGCCTGTCAATAAATTAAACAGCGCGGTTTTACCACAATTGGGATTTCCGACCAGCGCGACCAAAGTACCGCTGGGATAAAACTGAATATTGGATTGATTCATATGGATGAAGTTGAATAAATGAAAAAGAAAATCAGCTGACTGCGGTGACTTCAATACATGCCGCTTCTTGCGGATGCAATGCAAACGTGGATAAGCCTATCCGCACAACCAAAGCACCACCAGGGATAAAAGGACGCTTGAGTACCATGGCATGCTCGCCACTGAGAAAGCCGATATCTTCGAGCCAATGAACCCACTCAGTGGGTACGCCATCAGCGTGTACCGCTCGCACAATAAGTAACTGATTCACCGCGGCTTGATTAAGGTTGGTATTTACACGATGCACATTCAACTTTCACAGGCTAAAAGCCTTTTTTGAATTATAAACACAAAAGCAAATGAGAATGCTTTTCAATTAGATTTATTATAGCAGTGTTTTTTAAAGCATGTGAAAAATTCGCAATGGTTCTAAAAATATTATTTGAACAAAGATGGACAAAATTCAATCATCAAAGTAACCACTGATTCAAAACGGAGCTGATGCGCGGCACGGTGGCACTTGCACTTAGACCGATACTGCCGTTTGCTTGAGCTTCATATGCATCACCCGCCAAGCCGTGCATATAAACAGCCAAACAAGCTGCGTCAAATGGCGCAATATCCATGCCCAAGAGTGCCGCAATCGCACCCGACAGCACATCGCCCTGCCCTGCAACCGCTAGCGCGCTACCACCAGTGGTGTTGATTTTAAATGCGCCATTAGGATGTGCAATCACTGTACCCGCACCTTTAAGCACAACGACGCTGGCGAACTCCCGAGCTATGCGCCGCGCAGCCGCCACTCGATTCGCTTGAACGTCAAGCGTTGAGCTCTTGAGCAAGCGAGCCGCTTCGGTTGGATGTGGGGTCAACACCGCAGGTAAGGTTCGCGTTCGCAATGTGGTTTTGTAGGTCTCGCTTAATGGCGAATGCGCGATTAAATTCAAGGCATCGGCATCCAAAACACTCGCTTTGTGGTATCCCAACGCATGACTCAAAGCCAATTGCGCGGCTTCATCTTGCCCTAAGCCCATCCCAATCGCTAAAGCATGCGCGTCGCCCAGATTGGCATTCGCTAAACGTATCATCAATTCAGGTGCAAATACATCGACCGCCAGCCGTTCATCCAACACATTCAACCAAACTTTGCCTGCACCCGCAGCAAGCGCAGCTCGCCCCGCGAGCAATGCTGCGCCCAGCATCCCGACATGCCCGCCCACCACGGCGACACTGCCAAATCGTCCTTTGTGACTATTGCGCGGGCGTTTGAGCTTAATCCGAGCCGCATCATGCTCTAGGTTCAAAGCCCCAGCAGTTGATTGATATGCGTCTTTGTTCACATTTAAGTCAGCCAAAAGAACCTGCCCAGCACAATCTGCACCATCAGCCATCCATAAACCTGATTTTTGCGCTATAAAAGTCAATGTATCGGTCGCGCGGATGACCTCACCCAAGGCTTCGCCTGTTTCTGCATTTAAACCCGATGGGACATCCAAGGCTAAGATTGGCGTATTCATCTGATTTAAAAAAGCAATCAAGCCTGCTAACTCATCAGAAGGTGCACGGTTAATACCGATACCCAGTAACCCATCGATAATTAAATTGGGAGCTGGCTTTAATTGGCTTAAGTCATGCAGGAGAGCGACATCTCGCACAATCGGTATATTCAAAGTTTCGCACTCTGCCAAAGCGGCTTGTGTTCGCCTACTTACTGGTGGCTGCATGACCATGCATTGCACATGAAAGCCGCGTTGATGCAAAATTTGCGCCGCAAACAGCGCATCACCACCGTTATTGCCAACGCCCGCTGCTATCCATACACATGAGGACGAAGGGTATCTTGCACTGACCCTATCCGCGATAGACAAGGCGGCTAAAGCCATTAAATCAACACCGTCTCGTTCAGCATCTTGTTCAATCATTCGTAAAGCAGGGACATCTAAAATAGATATGGTTTGATGTAAGCTCGGGCTCATAAGCGGCTCAATTAAATGAGGGAAAGGATAATTTCAAAATTAATGTTTTCGGATAAGCAACCCAGCTTTAGTTCACGTCTCCGCTGACGTAAAACCAAAGCCCATTCTCCCGTACAAAGTCACTGACTTCGTGCATCCGATGGGCGCGGCCTTGAATTTTATAACGGGCAACAAACTCAACTTGTGCTTTGTTGCCCGATGCGTGCTCATGTTTAAGCACCTCTAGCCCGAGCCATTTAACGGGTTCAGCTTGAATGATGGACTCATTCGGGCGCGTACTGACATGCCAAGTTTGGCGCAAATAAGCCTCATTCGCCAAAACATAGGCACTATAACGCGAGCGCATGAGTTGCTCCGCCGTCTCGGCTGTTTGCCCATCGACGATGAAACGCGCACAACAAGTTTCGTAATATTGACCGCCACACGGGCAAGGTTGAGTCTTATGTTTGCCCATACTAGACCTTAGGTGAAAGCACGGTCGGCATGGCTTTGGGCGCGGCGTTGGGATAATCCAAGCTGTAATGCAGTCCTCTCGATTCGTGACGATAACGGGCGCATTTAACAATCAAATCTGCACAGGTGACCAAATTACGCAGTTCGATTAAATCAGGCGTGACTCGAAAATGTTTGTAAAACTCGTTGATTTCGTCCTTTAGCAATTCAATGCGATGGGCGGCACGCTCAAGGCGTTTATTCGTGCGGACAATGCCAACGTAATTCCACATGAAACGGCGCAATTCGTCCCAGTTGTGTGAAATGACAACTTCTTCATCCGCATTGGTGACGCGAGACTCATCCCACGCAGGTAAGTCTCTTGGTGCAATGGCTGCTTGTTTGAGCACGTCACGGGCAGCGGCTTGGCCAAAGACCACGCACTCAAGCAACGAGTTCGAAGCCAATCGATTCGCCCCATGTAAGCCCGTATAAGTCACTTCGCCAACCGCATATAAATTGGCAATGTCGGTTTTACCCGATAAGTCGGTCACCACCCCGCCGCAGGTATAATGTGTGGCAGGAACAACTGGAATAGGCGTCACTCGCATGTCAATGCCAAGTTCCAAGCAGCGAGCAAAAATCATTGGAAAATGTTCTTGCAAAAACGCAGGGTCTTTATGGGTCATGTCCAACATGACACAATCTAAACCATGTTTTTTGATTTCAAAGTCAATCGCACGAGCCACCACATCGCGTGGCGCCAGCTCACCGCGTTCATCATGGTCAAACATGAAGCGATAGCCGCTGTTAGCAGGCTCGCCCACCTTGGCGGGTAAACGCAAAATACCGCCCTCACCACGCAAGGCTTCGCTGATGAGGAACGATTTTGCGTGTGGGTGAAAAAGGCAAGTCGGATGAAATTGCATGAACTCCATGTTTGCGATACGACAACCCGCGCGCCATGCCATAGCGATACCATCACCCGAGGCACTGTCTGGATTCGTGGTGTATAAATAAACCTTACCCGCGCCTCCTGTCGCCAATATGGTATGCGCAGCACCCAGTGCATGGACTTGTCCTGAAGCATTGTCCAAAGCATACACACCATAACAACGGTGCTTATCGCTTTCGTTGAGCTCCTCGCCTTGCAAAGCAAGGTGTTTCCCTGTGATTAAATCAACCGCAATGTGATGTTCTAATACGGTGATATGAGGATGAGCCATGACTTTTTCGATTAACGTCGATTGAATGGCGTGACCCGTCGCATCCGCCGCATGTACAATTCGACGATGACTGTGTCCGCCTTCGCGCGTCAAGTGCAGATGCCCATCTTCCTTTGTGAAAGGAACGCCCTCTTGTTCCAACCAGTTGATGGCAGCAGGCGCATGCTCAACCACAAAGCGCACGGCTTCAGCTTCGCCCAACTGCGCACCCGCGACCATCGTGTCATCGTAGTGATTTTGAATATCATCGTCAGCACCCATTACAGCAGCAATACCGCCCTGCGCCCAGTTGCTTGAGCCACTTAGCAGTTGCCCCTTGGATAACAATGCAACTCGCAAGGTCGGCGCAAGCGATAAGGCGGCACTCATGCCCGCCAAGCCCGAACCAACAATCACCACATCGTATTGTTGCTGCATTCCCATTGTTTACCCCGTTTGTTTGCGTTTGTTCGAGTTTGTTGTTTATTGCACAGCAATTGGGCTGCACATCTCGCCTCGAACAATATCAGATTCAACCTACATTTGCAAAGTTGCGCACTAATTATTGACTCGCTTAAGCGCATCATCCCACCAATATCGTCGCCCCGTGATGCGCCAAATATCTAAGTTTGCCGTCACACATCCCAGACAAAACCGTAACGCGCCCGTTTCAGCGGTATTAAACACCTGGGCACCTGCTGTTTGATAACGCTCAACGATATTCGGCGCGGGGTGGTGAAATGAATTCAAAAAACCAGCTTGGGCTATGGCCCATTTGGGCTTGGTGGCTTCAAGCAGTGGCGCGGTGGAACTGTGTCGACTGCCATGATGAGGCATCATCAGCACATCCACTTGCCAATCCCACACGCCACCCTGTGGCGACACCAGCAAGCGAGCTTCTTGTAAGCCGTCAATGTCACCAGTGAGCAACATGCTTTTCATCTGTCCAGCCGAAGCGTCTACACGTAAGACGCAACTTTTTGGATTGTTTGCCAGAGTGTTATCCATTAGGGTTTCAAGACTTGGATTCAATATCGAAAAGCGCACACCATCAACTGCCCAACTTTGACCCGTCAAGCAAAAATCTTTTGATGCCGAATGCACGCCCAACGCCGCCATTTGCTCGGCAGACATTGCCCCCACCAATTGAGACACCTCAACCGCTTGCGACACACTCGCCGCGCCACCCGTGTGGTCTGTGTCGTTATGACTCAAAACCATCATATCCAAGCGATTAACATCGATACTACGTAAATACGGCACGATTAAGCGCACACCCGCATCCGAGTTCTCACCATAGCGAGGGCCTGCATCAAACAACCAGTTTTGCGATGCAGTTTGCAACAACACCGCACTGCCTTGACCGATGTCAAACACATGCACGCGCACCTGCCCATAAGGGATAACCACTCGATTGACGGGCGAGAACAGCAGCACAATAAAACCCATGCTTAATGCCGCAACACGCCACCATCGCCTTTGACGTAACTGCAGTAACAAACCAATACTCATCACAGACAAAAGCACCGCCTGCCACCACGTCAAGCTGTGCCACCAAATGGCTTGGGGAAACGCTTGAGCAAGCCAATTCAAATACTGCAAACACACATCCAATAAAGCATGCGCCCACAGCATCGGCCATGCCCAACCAAACATAAAACTCAGCAAACAAGCGGACAACAGCACTGGCGTTACGACACCCGTAACCAATGGAATGGCGACGATGTTCACTGCCACACCCAAGAAGGAGGCTTGGTGAAAGAAATACAACGTCACGGGCAATAGAGCCAAGCCAATGGCAATTTGCGTACCGATGAACTTCAAAATCCACGCGCTTTTATCAGAAGTACTTGAACCGTCAGTTGAGTCATCGCCCGATTTTCGTTCACCTAAAGCCAAAATCAACCACGCCACAGCACCAAATGACAGCCAAAACCCCATTGAAAACACCGCAAACACATCCGATAACAAGACCACCCAGAGCGCAAAACACAACACCCGCACGCCAGAACTCGCCACGCCCAAGCGAGAGAGCAACAACCACAACGCCAACATCAACACAGTGCACTGAGCAGGCAAGCCCCATCCTGCAAGCAAAGCGTAACAAAAAGCCACCAACAAGCCCACATACTGCGCCGCATGCAAACTAGGCAACCACGCACATAACCTCACCGACCGTCGCCACAATGCTTGCGTCAACCACGCCAACACCATCGCCAGCATCGTCACATGCACCCCCGATATGCTCACCAAATGGGTCACGCCTGTTTTTTGGAACAAAGCCCATTGTGTATTTGAAATGGCATTCTGCTCACCCAATGTCAGGGCTTTGAACAGCGCGGTTGACTCGCCAGTTTCTCCCGCTAAAGATTGGTCTATCCGCTGCAAGGCGGTTGCACGGGTATTTTGCAGAACATGCCAAAAAGATGTTTCGGTGCGTAACCAACGAGGATACATGTCTTTAGGGGTGCTTTGATTCAGGCGTACCGTTGCTAAAGCACGTACATTGCGCGCAAACCAGTCCTGCTCTTGGTCATACACATCAGGGTTTTGTGTCGCGTGTGTGGGTTTAAGCGTCAAAGGCAAAGCCCATACTTGCCCGACACGTAAACCATCTATACCCGTCACGGGCAAATCATCGTCATACCAAGCCGTGCTGATGCGGCTGGGCAACTGCCCTTCATCATAAGCTTGTTGCAAAAGCGCATCGGACTGTACGGCAGTTGGCTTAAAAATAAAGCGCACGCCAAATGGCGTGCGGGTGGGAATGCTGTCAATCACGCCTTGTACATAAAAGGTCTGTCCAATCCAAGTCGAAAGAACATGCTCGTGCAAGCGTTGCCATGCTTGGATTTGTGTATAAACCACAGTTAAGCTCAACATCATCATTACAACAAAGAACAAACGCAACGTTTTGAATTTGAACGCACACAAACCAGTTAAACCAGCCACAATCACCAAGCCCCACAACGCAACTTTAGGGAGCAATTCGGCGCATTGATGTGCTGCTGTCAGGCTCGCCACCATACACACCGTCAGTAAGAAAAGTCGCCATTGTCCGTGCATATGTGCCTGTATCTATAGTACCGATTGAATTTTAGGTAAGGCGTTTAAAGTATTGTTTCTAAGTTGTGCGCTTAAATGCGCGGCCGACAAGCCCCGAAGCGTCATCAAGGTCTCGGCAATTCGAGGCAGGTAATATGAGTAATTATTTTCTTTATACGCCCAAGCGGGCGACATGTCGGGCGCATCGGTTTCTAAAACGAGAGATTCAATGGGCAACTCGGCGGCCAAACGGCGGATTTGATTCGATTTTTCAAACGTCATCATGCCACCAAAGCCCAGATGAATGCCCTGCTTGATGTAAGCCTGTGCTTGAGAAAAACTGCCATTAAAGGCATGGGCAATGCCTTGTTTGATACCGAATTGCCGCAAATATTTAATCACCGTATCTTGCGCTCGCCGCACATGCAACAAGACAGGCAAATTAAATTCTCGCGCCAATTTCAACTGCCCTTGGTAAATCGCCAATTGCTTGTCTTGGTCGATGCCCTCGACAAAACCATCCAAGCCAATTTCACCCACCGCGACCAAGCGTGAATCTTCAATATTCGCCAGCAAAGCACCGCGTAACTCAGCTAAAGCAACGTCGACATCAAGTGAATTGACATACATCGGATGTATGCCCAAGGCATACACAGTCCCTGTGTATGCATGCGCCAAACCGCGCACCGTCTCAAAATTAAACGGCGCAACCGCGGGAACTACTTGCGCCACCACGCCTAAGCGTTGAGCATGCGCCCAATCATCCGAGCGCGTCGTGTCAAATTCCGCCGCATCAAAATGGGCATGGGTATCAATCCACGACATGGGTTATGCCGTTAAAGTGGTTTCTTGTAGCATACCCGCATCCAAGCGCAAGACACGGTCACACTCAGCGGCCAAACCTAAATCATGCGACACCAAAATAAAGGCAATGCCCAAGTCTCGCGCCAACTGACGAACAAGTTTAAACACTTGAGCGGCCGTTTCACGATCCAGATTGCCTGTCGGCTCATCGGCAAGGACACAACTCGGTTCGGTCACCAAAGCTCGGGCAATGGCAACCCGTTGACGCTCGCCGCCTGACAATTGACTCGGTAAATGGCTGATGCGGGCACCCAGCCCGACTTTTTCAAGCATGGCTTGCGCACGCGCACGCGCTTGTGCTTTAGGCAGGCGACGTATAAACAATGGCATGGCCACATTATCCAAAGCGGTCAATTCAGGTAACAAATGATGAAACTGATATACAAAACCCAGATGCTGATTACGCACACCGTTACGGGCATCATCCGACAGACTTGAATAAGCTTGTCCAAGTAAACTCACCTCGCCCGCGTCGGGCACATCCAAGCCACCCAAAACGTGTAGCAATGTCGATTTACCTGAGCCAGAAGCACCAATAATCGCAACACATTCACCCCGTCGCACATCGATAGCAACGTTTTTTAACACCTCAACATCTAAAGTGTTGTCTTGAAAAGTTTTAGCAACACCTTCTGCGTGTAAAACAATATGTTCTAACATGAGCATTCTTTCAACATTCTTTCAACATTTTTTCAATTCATTCAATGCGTGATTGCATTATTCGTAACGCAAGGCTTTTGCAGGTTCAACCGCAGCCGCTTTTCGACTTGGGTAAACAGTTGCCAACAAACTCAATCCAAAACTAACCGCTGCGATGACAATCACTTCGCCTAGGCGCAC
>NZ_SNZE01000025.1 GCF_004363775.1 Hydromonas duriensis | reverse complement strand
TTGCCGCTGTTAATGTCGTTTTACCGTGATCAACGTGACCAATCGTGCCAACGTTAACGTGCGGTTTGGTCCGTTCGAACTTACCTTTTGCCATGTCAAAACTCCTTTGTGGACGAAGCTATAAAAAATATGAGATATAAGATGGTGGTGCCCATGGCGGGAATCGGACCCGCGATCTCTCCCTTACCAAGGGAGTGCTCTACCACTGAGCCACATGGGCATTCATTACAGGCAAAGCGTATGGAGCGGGAGACGGGAATCGAACCCGCATCATTAGCTTGGAAGGCTAAGGTTCTACCACTAAACTACTCCCGCATGCTTAGAGCCAATACTCGGGACGCGCCCAAATTATATGTCTTTTGGTGGGCAGGGCTGGATTCGAACCAGCGTACTCAGAGAGAACAGATTTACAGTCTGTCGCCTTTAACCACTCGGCCACCTACCCAAAAGAGAACGTAATTATGATGTCCATCCTCATGCTTGTCAAGCGCATTTATACAAAAAAGCAAGTTTTTTTGTTTTTCAATAAGACTTATTGTCCAACCCGCCATAAAACAAGCTAAACTGGCAGTCGCAATTTTCAATCACCAATAAAAATAAGGAGTGATATGTTTTCACCAAAACGGGTTATTAACGCTTTTAAATATTCGATACAAGGCTACAAAAGCGCGTGGCACACAGAGGCGGCTTTCCGTGACAATGTATCAATGGTAGGTCTGGCACAAATTTTTTGTTTTTTCATTCAGCCAGAATGGCGTTTGTGGCTTTTTTTTGGCGCATGCAACGTCATGCTCATCATGGCAGAATTGATTAATACAGGCCTCGAATACTTGGCTGACCAAATCAGCACAGAGCATCATGAACTACTTGGCCGCGCGAAGGATGTTGGTAGCGCTTGTGTATTAACCGCACTTTTATTTAATGGCTTGGTGTTAGGCACTATCATTTGGCAAGCACTGTAAGAAAAAATCCCCGATGACCTCGGGGATTTTTTAACGTCATGGCTTCATAGAATATACTGCGTCAAGTCTTCATCCTTAATCAATGCACCGAGCCGCTCTTCTACGAAAGTCGCATCAATGACGACTGTTTTATCTTCGTAGTCATGAGCGTTATAAGACACGTCCTCCAGCAGTTTTTCCATGACCGTATGCAAACGTCGCGCTCCAATATTTTCTGAGCGCTCATTGACTAGACACGCCATCTCGGCCAAACGTTGCACGCCCGCATCGGTGAAGTCTAAATTAACCGCTTCTGTTTGCATCAATGCCGAATATTGCCGCGTCAAGCACGCATCTGTAGCCGTTAAAATCGCTTTGAAGTCATCGACATTGAGCGAGTTTAATTCGACGCGAATCGGGAAACGCCCTTGCAACTCAGGAATTAAGTCTGACGGCTTTGACAAACTGAAGGCGCCAGAGGCCACGAATAAAATGTGGTCTGTTTTAATCAGCCCATATTTGGTCGACACGGTCGTGCCTTCAACCAATGGCAACAAATCTCGCTGCACGCCTTGACGAGACACTTCGCCGCTCGTGCCCTGTCCACTTCGACTTGAAATTTTGTCAAACTCATCAATAAACACGATGCCATTTTGCTCAACCGCTTCTACCGCTTGCGTACGCACTTCGTCTTCATTGACCATTTTGCCTGCTTCCTCTTCCAGCAATTGCTTCATGGCGTCTTTGACTTTCATTTTTTTGGCCGTGGTTTTGCCTGAGCCGATACTGGCGAACATGCCGCGCAACTGCTCCGCCATCTCCTCCATCCCCGGCGGGCTCATGACATCAAATTGGGCAGAGCCAGCAGCAACTTGCAATTCAATTTCTTTATCGTCCAAGTCACCTTCGCGTAATTTTTTGCGAAACTTCTGACGCGTCACATTCTCAGCGTCGGCGCGTGAATATTCGCCCGTTCTTACATCACGCGCAGGCGGCAACAGCACATCCAAAACGCGATCTTCTGCCGCATCTTGCGCACGACTTTGCATGAGTTTGACGGCTGAGGCTCGTGCATTTTTTACCGCCACCTCAACCAAGTCCTTGATAATGGACTCAACGTCTTTACCAACATATCCGACTTCGGTGAATTTAGTGGCTTCGACTTTAATAAACGGTGCGCCCGCTAAACGCGCAAGGCGACGCGCAATCTCAGTTTTGCCCACCCCTGTCGGCCCCATCATAAGGATGTTTTTAGGCGTGACTTCAGCACGCATGTTTTCACTCAATTGCCCACGCCGCCAACGGTTGCGCATTGCCAATGCAACTGCTTTTTTAGCGTCTTTTTGACCGACAATGTGTTTATCTAATTCAGAAACAATTTCTTTAGGGGTCATATTAAAAGGATGTGACATGGCCTACTTTCAAATGCGTTATAAAGTCTCAATGGTGTGATTTTGGTTGGTGTAAATGCAGATATTGCCTGCAATTTCCAACGATTTTTTGACAATCTCGGCGGGTGACAGCTCGGTATTGTGCAACAAAGCCAAGCCTGCCGACTGCGCAAACGCGCCCCCCGAACCAATGGCAATCAAGCCATCTTCAGGCTCGAGTACATCGCCATTGCCCGTGATAATCAAGGAGGCGGTATGGTCGGCAACCGCCAACATCGCCTCTAAACGGCGCAACACTCGGTCGGTTCGCCAGTCTTTCGTTAAGTCAATCGCGGCACGCGTGAGATGGCCTTGATGCTTCTCTAATTTGGCTTCAAATCGCTCAAATAAAGTAAAAGCATCGGCCGTCGCGCCTGCAAAGCCAGCCAGCACTTTGCCGTGATACAGCTTGCGCACCTTACGCGCACTGCCCTTAACGATTGTATTGCCAAGTGTAACTTGACCATCACCGCCAATCGCTACTTCTGAACCGCGCCGCACCGATATAATCGTCGTGCCGTGATATTGCTCCATGAGTTTCTCCTAATGACTTCTGATGACTTCGTTTGTTTTGAACAAATGAGGCTAAAAAACAAAAAAACAAGGATGCCGATGGGCATCCTTGCATTATTTTTGACACATTTTATATGCTTGGCGTGTTTCGATAAGCACGAATCACTTCGACATCAGCAACTATCGCCAAACAACGGCCATCAATCACCATACATTTTTTGAACTTTTTCACGACGCTCTTGCGCCTCCAGCGACAATGTTGCGGTTGGGCGCGCCAGCAAGCGACCCACACCAATGGGCTCACCTGTTTCTTCACACCAACCGTAGTCACCAGACTCGATGCGCTCAATCGCTTGTCCAATTTTTTTAAGCAATTTGCGCTCGCGGTCACGTGTACGCAGCTCTAACGCATGCTCTTCCTCAATGGTCGCGCGATCAGCGGGGTCAGGCACGACCTCATTTTCGCGCAGATGCTCAGTGGTGTCATCCGCATTTTTCAGCAGTTCGGCTTGCATATCAAGCAGTCTTTGCTTAAAAAAGGCCAACTGCACATCGTTCATATAATCTTTCGCTGACATTTTTAACAGTTTTTCTTCTGTTATCACAGCTTTAAGTTCTTGCGCCATCTTACCTCTCCACTCATCTCATCAGATGATTTCACTTCAACAATACGGAGGCGCGAAAAAACACACCTCTCATAACCTGTACTTTAAAAAACGGATGTTCTCATTTTTCAATCGAGAGTTGACTCTTAATGTTTCTATTTATATCCGTTATTTCATCCGCAACACAGCAGGTCATCGCGACGCAAAAAACATTTATTGAGCGATACAGCGAACCAAATCAGCTTCCAGCTCATGCCAAGGCAAGTCTTGTCCAGAAATCCAGATTTGTGTTTCAGGCGCTTTTCCTTCTGGCCACGCGTCAATAAAATCACTTGTCCATAAGTACTGTAATGCCTGCACACAAAACGGCCTTGATTCGCCTTGCACATGAACCACCGCGTTTAATCGCGTGAATTTTGCACCGTAGAATTGACGCCAATGCTCAAGTACATGGTTCAACTTTTCGCCCTGCAATGGTTGCGAAAACGAGAAATATACCACTTTCTCTGCACCCCATGCGAGCAAATCTTCTTTTTTTAATGGCTCACGCCGCAAAGGCGCGTCAAGACTGTACGCTTCCACGGCAGCGGACACTTCTTCCGCAGTCGAAAAACCATTATGAACCCAAATCGCCAGTGGGTTGAGCGCGCGCATACAGTCTGCGAACTCGGCGGTTCGTGCTTCATTATTAAAACTGAGCACCTTGTCAGCAATTTGCAATTTTTCAATCGCTGGACCTTTGCTCAAATCGCCCCAAGCCTTATCCAGCTGCATCAGCGTCACAACTTCATCGAGTTGCGCTTTGACATGGGGCAATTCAATCAGCAACCATTGCACCCATAATTCGCTACTGGCGCGGGACGGCATGATGACAATGACTTTTTGAGCGTTCTTTGTCGCAGACTCAGACAGGACGCGCTCAAGCTGCGCCACCATGTCATCATCCACCCACAAGACCCCTTTTAAAAGCTGACATGCTAGCCCTGCTTTTGCGTACGCGGTTTGCTCATGCGCGAGCACACAAACCTGATTGCTCAAATGCGCCTGCGCCAATTGTTGCGCCCATTTGGGTACAAATGTCTCAAACCTAATATCCGCTTGATTTTCTAGCCACAGCGCGACGGGTGTTAAAGAATTGCTCATATTTGCCTGTTTACCGTTATCTTTATTTCGTTTTGCGCTTTATTTAATTGTTAACATTCAAACTAAATATGCGCTAAACGCTTATTTTATCCTAAAGATACATAAAATTTAAGCAAATTTAAAATTTAAACACACCACTGTTGCATAATAATATACTTAATGATGTGCAATCTGCGGTGAAAAAAGTGGTCAGCCCCAGCCACGACGGTCACAGGCAGCTCTAAAGGCTCTGCCCAACGCATCACGGCACTTAATGGAATGGTCTCGTCCAGTTCGCCATGAATCACGATGCTGTCGCTTGGTACGGCTTCAACTTGCCATTTACCTGCGGCCGTTCCAATCATCACCATCCGAGCAACATCGTCGCCTCTTTCTTTAAGTGCCGCAGCGACTCTACTTTGTACAAAAGAGCCAAATGAAAACCCCGCCAATACCAACGGCATGTTTTTGGGCCATTCTGTACGCATCCATGCCAATACTTTGAGCATGTCTTCTGTCTCACCCATACCATGGTCATGCTCGCCCACAGTTTGCCCCACCCCACGAAAGTTGGGTCGCACCGCAATATAACCAAGCTCATTCATGGTTTTGGCTAAAGTTTGCGCCACTTTATTGTCCATCGTTCCACCAAACAAAGGATGCGGATGCGCAACCAGTGCAACACCTTTAATCTCATCGGTCTCGATTTTCGGGACATCGACTGCAACTTCTATCTCACCCACTACGCCATCAATCAATTGTTTTTGCGTCCCAACCTTCATTATGCCTCCGTCGTCTTGGCGGGCGAATCGACCAGCAACCGCTCAACCACACGGCCATTTTGTAAATGTTCGCTAACAATTTCGTCCAAATCGCTGGTATCCACATAGCTGTACCAAACGTTGTCTGGATAAACCACACACACAGGGCCTTTTTCACAACGGTCAAGGCAACCCGCTTTATTGATACGCACGCCTTCGAGTTTTAAATCGCTCACCGCTTGCTTGGTGTGCGCCCAAGCGTCCATCGCGCCATGACGCAAACAATCACCACGCGGGTCGTCCGCGCCGCGCTCATTCAAACAAAAAAACACATGGTGTTTAAAATACCCTTTTTTTTGCTCACTCATATCAGCCTCTATTCATCATTTACTGTCATTTGGCACTTATCGTACACACTCAAGCGCCAATCTTTTATAATTTGGCATGCACAACATCGTCCAAACTCCGCCGATTCAACTCGCCACTTTGCAACAGTGGTGGTCAATGCACAGCCAAGCCTCGCTTGCGCTGCAAATTAAATACGTGTCGCAATGCGACTCAACCAACACCCAATTATGCCACAGCCCACATCAGCACAACACCTTGTTGGTGGCGGAGCAGCAAACGCACGGTCGAGGACAATTTGAACGGACTTGGCTGAGCGGCACAGGCGACCTCACTTTTTCGATTGGGCTGCGGCTGTTACCCGAACAAGTCCCTGCCCTGTCTTTGCGCATTGGTCTGGCACTGGCGCAAGTATGCGCCACGCACGGTTGGCAAGCGCAACTCAAATGGCCCAATGACGTGATTGCCACCCATCCCGACACGGGGCAACGCGGCAAACTTGCGGGGATTTTGGTACACAATCAAATCGCCGATGACGGGCAGCACGCATGGGCGGTGATAGGCATCGGACTTAACATTGGCGCACGTCTATTGCCAAATCAAAATAACGACGCCGCTTTTGCCCCCATAGGACTCGCCCAACTGGACGAACGCTGGATTACACCACGAGAAGGGCAACGTGAAGAACTACTCATGCAAATTGTCGACACCGTGCTGGTGCATATTGAAACTGCAGCCCCCGCCCCAGACGAACAACTTGCCACCACATGGAACGCCCACGACCTATGGTTCAACCAACCGATGAGCATCACCACAAGCGCAGGGCAAAGCACGCAAGGCATCGGGCGCGGCGTGAATCATCATGGCGCTTATCAACTGTTGACCGAACAAGGCTTGTTGCATTTCTACAGCGGGCAACTGCGACCTCTATCATGACCGCGCCCATTTTACTCATCGACATTGGCAACACACGCATCAAATGGCACATGCAAACCGCACATACCGCCATGAGTGCGACCAACGAGCCCAACTCGCTCAGTCACCACAACGCCGACTGGCTGCAACACTTTACAGCGAAGATGTCTCAATCCGCAGCACCCAGCGCGTGTTACATCAGCAATGTCGCCAGCACAGAGCTGCTCAATACCGTCAAAAACGCACTCCATGCCATTTTTCCAAATATTCAAATACACAACGTGCTGCCACAAAAACAATTGGGGCGTTTCACTTTGGCATATGACGAGCCTTTACAGATGGGGTCTGACCGCTTTGCCCAATTGCTCGGTGCGCAAAACCTATGCGCAGAACGCGACCATCTCGTCATCAGCACAGGCACGGCCACCACAGTGGATGGCGTACTGGCGAATGGCCAACACATGGGCGGCATGATTGCACCCAGCATACATTTGATGCGAACCAGCCTTCACCAACACACCGCCCGCCTGCCACTTGACGGCGGCGTGTTTGCAACACAAACCGCCCCCACCAACACCACGAATGCGTTGGCAACGGGTGCTCATCTGTCGAGAATTGGCGCGATTATCGCCTTTGTCGACCACTACATGCCACACACAACACAACATTGGCTCATCTGCGGCGGTGACGCGCCTAATCTCGCCCTCGATTTAAAACACATCGCCGCACAACGCAACGCAACCCTTCATATTGCGCCCTCATTATGTCTATTGGGTCTGTGGTGCGTGCATCAGTTCCGCTCGCAGCCTTAGAAAACGTTACAATACCGTTTTTAATTCATCCACACACCCATGCTCATCCTCGGCATTGAATCCTCCTGCGACGAAACTGGCGTTGCCCTATACGACTCCACGCGAGGTCTGCTCGCACACGCGTTGCACTCACAAATTGACATGCACGTCGCCTACGGCGGCGTTGTCCCCGAGCTTGCCTCTCGCGACCACATCCGCCGCGTGCTGCCATTAACCGACACCGTGCTTGCGCAAGCACAACTCACTTTAGAAGATGTCGATGCCATTGCCTGTACAGTCGGGCCAGGTCTGGCGGGCGCATTATTGGTCGGCACTGCATGTGCAAACGCCATCGCCTTTGCCCTCAACAAACCCGTAATTGACGTGCACCACCTTGAAGGTCACTTGCTCTCGCCCCTGCTGTCAAACAACCCGCCCGAATTTCCTTTCATCGCACTTTTGGTCTCTGGGGGACACACGCAACTGATGCGCGTTGACGGCGTCGGGCAATACGCCTTAATGGGCGAAACCTTAGATGATGCCGCAGGCGAAGCCTTTGACAAAACAGCCAAAGTGCTTGGACTGTCCTACCCTGGCGGCCCCGCCGTATCTAAAATGGCCGAACAAGGCACGCCCAATCGCTTTAAGTTCGGTCGCCCAATGATGCACAATGGCGATTTTGATTTCAGCTTCGCAGGTTTAAAAACAGCCGTCCTGACACAAGCCAAACGCTTAGAAGCTGTCGCCCCTTTAACAGAACAAGACAAAGCCGACATCGCACACGCCTTTGTCGAAGCGGCTATTGATGTATTAAGTTTCAAAGCATTTAAAGCCTTGCAAGCCACAGGCTTTAACCGCCTTGTCATCGCAGGCGGCGTAGGCGCAAACGCGCAACTGCGATTACGTTTGAACGCAATGGCAAACAAACACCAGTTCAAAGTGTTTTACCCAGAGCTGCATTTATGCACCGACAACGGCGCAATGATTGCACTCGCAGGCTGCTTAGCCGCGCAACGCGACCCATCACTCTTGAAACACGACGACACATTCACGGTGCGACCGCGCTGGTCGTTACACTCATAAAAAAAGAGATGCTTGGCATCTCTTTTTTCTCCCTCGCTTAGAGCTGGAACGCCTACATATCTTTATTCACCCGTCTTTTTACGCTGCATTAATTGTATCGACAGGCGTGCAAACAAGTGATTAACCTCTGCTGTATGCGTTTATAAATTAATCTACAGCCGCGCCCCAAACCGCCCCATCTTTACTTTTTTTCGCAACAGCTTCTATCGCTTTTAAATGTTCTGCGCTGTCCTGCTCGGACACCATGATTAGAGGCAATTCCAATTGACGCACGTCGATTTTTTTGTGTTTTTTATTTGCACTTGATTCGGCATCAAATGCCATGCTCAAGGTTTCTTGCCCACGGGTCATGGCGAGATACACTTCAGCGAGGATTTCGGCATCAAGCAATGCACCGTGCAATACCCGATGCGCGTTAGAAACGCCTAAGCGTTCACACAACGCATCAAGGTTGTTGCGTTTACCTGGAAACATTTGTTTCGCCATTGCAAGGGTGTCTTCGACCGTGCAGACGGATTGAATGGTATCCATGCCGAGCGCGCTCAATTCGGCATTGAGAAATTTGGTGTCGAATGAGGCATTGTGAATCAAAACGGTGGCATCTCGTACAAATTCGAGCAGGTCGCCCGCGATGGCTTTGAACAGCGGTTTGTCGCTTAAAAATTCGGTGGTTAAGCCGTGGACGTTCAATGCACCTTCGTCAGATTCGCGTTGCGGGTTGAGGTAGTGGTGAAAGTGTCGCCCTGTGAGTTGGCGATTGACCATTTCGACGCAGCCGACTTCGACAAGTTTGTGCCCTTGATTGGGGTCAAGACCTGTGGTTTCTGTATCTAAAATCACGTAACGCATGTTTTAATCCTTTAGTTGTGCGCGAATTTGCTCAACGCCACGGTTTGCCAGTTGGTCGGCACGTTCGTTATCGACATGCCCTGCATGGCCTTTGACCCAGTGCCAACTCAGTTGATGGACATTTAATAAACCATCCAGTTCGCGCCAGAGGTCGTCATTTTTGACTGGTTTTTTATCGGCCGTTTTCCAGCCGCGGGCTTTCCAGTTGGCGAGCCATTCGGTGACCCCTTTTTGGACGTAAACAGAGTCGGTGTAAATGGCGACCGCGCAACGACTTTTGATGGATTTGATGCCTTCGATGACGGCGAGCAGCTCCATGCGGTTGTTGGTGGTGTGGGCTTCGCCGCCGAACAGTTCTTTTTCGTGTACGCCATAGCGTAGCAATGTGCCCCAACCTCCGACACCAGGATTGCCTTTACATGCGCCGTCGGTGTACATGTCAACTTTTTTTAAAGGTTGTGGTTCATTGGCTGATGCGTTGTCGTTCATGGGTGCGTATTCTGTGTCAATTTTTCGGTAGCGGTTTGAGTGGCTTTATTTAATGCGGGTTGTGCCGCCCAGCGGGAGTTGGTTTTTTTGTCGTTAATTAAACCAACCAAGGTGGGGGAGTATACGCGTTTAACAGCCATCATGGCATAAACTGCGCCTGCCATGCCCCACCAGCGGTCGCCCGCATCTTCGAGCCATGCGCTACGTGATAGGCGTTTTTCGCTGGCGGTGCACGGGGCGTAGCAGCCAAACTTGCCTTGAGCCACGTCACAATTGAGCAGTTGCAACCAGTCTTTTAAACGGCGGATATGAATGGCTTGATGCCGATACGCCCACCACGGTTGCCCGCGCCAACGGCGAAACATGGCTTTTGCCCCCCATAAACTAAAGGGGTTAAAACCCAAGATAATCATGCGCCCTTCGGGTCGCAATACCCGATAGGCTTCGCGCAAGACGGCGTGCGGCTCGGGATGGTCGTCCAGTGTGTGTGGCAACACCAATAGATCCATGCTGTCAGAGGCAAAAGGCAGGACGGTGAAGTCACCCACTTCGACGGATTTAATTTCTTCGCTGTCGCCTTCTTGGAAGTGCGCCTCGCCCACCTCTATCGCCCAACGTTCGGCGCAACGGTTTTCGAGCAAAGCGTTGATGCGGGTTGTGTGTCCCAATTGCGCGGCATAAAAGCCAAAAGCATCCGCGACCCATTGATTTAACAACTGGGTTTCCCATGCGGTGATATAACGTCCCGCCGTGCCGTTCCAATCCATCTTTTGCGTCATGATTAAGCGTCCGCCATGTCGTTTATCTTGTGTGAGTAGGTGCGAATTGTTCGCTAATTGAAATTATATACAATTAAACGAACGAAAGCGGTTGGGGCGCAACAAACACTGTACATCCCAAACCGCTTTTGAACTTCGCACTCACAGCGAAGTGTGTGAATCGTTTTTATTTCGATGATTTAACCAATGCGGCAGTCAGGTCTCCTGCTTTGGGTCGAACGCCAGCCAAGGGCGTGAGGTTAAAACGCTTGGTGATGAGTTTTAAGATGGAGCTGGTGTCGTATGTGTTATGGTCTACAAAATGTTTTTTAACCAATGGCGAAATCAAAATCGCAGGGATGCGCGTACCCGGCCCCCAGCGGTCGCCTTTAGGTGGTGTGACGTGATCCCAAAAACCACCGTTTTCGTCATACGTCACGATGATGAGCGAGTCTTTCCACAACGGCGATTTTTGAATTTTTTCAACCACAGATGCAATGTGCTCGTCACCTGCCGCAACGTCTGCATAACCTGGGTGTTGGTTCAATGTACCTTGCGGTTTATAAAAAGTCACTGCGGGCAATTGGCCTTTTTCAATGTCACTCATCAAATCTTCACCATCTTTTAAGTGCGCGGCACGAGCGGCAGTGCCAGGGGCGTAATTGGCAAAATAATTAAATGGCTGATGATGGGGTTGGAAGTTGGGCGCACCGTCTTTGCTATTGTAAATGACCTTACGTTTAGCATCTGGTGCTTGCGTACCATCTTGCAATGCGGCATTCCATGCCCCCGCATACCAAGCCCAACTGACATTTTTAGCTGACAAGGTATCACCGATGGTGGTCTGCGTTTGTGGCGGCAATGGGTTTTTAGCGCTGTCGGCTAACAGCGGGTTACCATCCACGGCAGGTGGCACTTCTGAAGGCTGATAGGACGGCTGCGATGTATTGACTGCGAAACCGTCTGGCGTAATAGCCCCATTATTAACAAACTTGGGGGCGCCATCCATTGCAGAGGCTGGGGATTCAGGCTTACGTTGCAAAGTCACGCCATCGGCGTTGAGTGCGACGATTTTAGCCGCAGGGGCATTCGGATATTGTGCGACGCAAGCGCAAGACAGGTAAATGTGATTCATGAAAGAACCACCGAATGTGCCCATGAAAAAATTATCCGCTAAGGTGTAATCTTTGGCGAGTTGCCACAATTTCATGCCTGATCCATCGTAATAGCCCATGACCAAGCCGCCCGCATCTGAAACCGCCGCGAAACGATTGTTTCGTCCGCCGTTAATTTGTTCTTGATTTTGATAAAAGCGATGAACCAAGTCACGGGTTTCTGTTGTTATGGGCAAGTTAAATGGTGCTTGATCTAAGCGGAATGGCTTGTTGGGCAATTTGACATCGGCAAATTTAGGGTCAACTTCGTTGTTTTTACCGCCCTCTTTCCACACGGGTGGTAAATATTTCAGCACATGCCCATCTGTGTCCAGTTGCAAATATTGGCTGGGCTTGGCGTTTTTGATGCCGTTGGCGTTGGGAAACATGCCATACAAATTATCAAAACTGCGATTTTCACCATAAATCACAATGATATGGTTGATTTTTGATAAAGTGTCGATGGTTTTTTTGGGCTTACTTGCTTTAGTCGCATTGTTTGCCAGCACAGGCAAGGACAATGCGCTTAAAGCGGTTAAAGTGCTTATAGCGATGGCAAGTTTTCGTTTTGATATTATATTTTTCATCTGTTCCTCTCATTCCTTTGTATGATTTATTTATGTTTTTTATTATGCGACGCATAATCTGCTTATCATAGCTTTGAATGATGACTATGTGATGAAAAAATTGAGACTTAACACAACAGAACACTATGCCCTACATACTTTTTCCCATCCCCTGTCGTGATGACAACTACACGTGGATTATCCATAACCAAAAGCACGCGTGGGTCATTGACCCGTCGCTGTCTGAACCTGTAGACGCCTACCTTACCCAACACCAACTGATACTGGCGGATATATTGGTCACACACCATCATTATGACCACATTGAGGGCATTCGCGGCTTATTGCCTTTGCTTCAAGGTCGAGTCGTGGGCGGTTCGCAACGCATCCGTGAGTTGACGGAGGTATGGGGTGCGCCCGCTTCTTTTGAGTTGAGTTGTTCTAATATGCGCGTACAGATGTTAGCCACACCCGGGCACACTTACGACCATGTCGCCTATTTTTTAGACAATGGGGTTGAACAACCCGTGCTTTTTTGTGGCGACACCATATTTTCTGCAGGATGTGGTCGTGTATTCGATGGTACCATTGAGGAATTATTTTGCTCTTTCACTCGCTTAATACAGCTGCCCGAAGACACTCGCATTGCTTGTGCTCATGAATACACCTTGGCTAATTTGGACTATGCTTTGGCGATAGATTCAAGCCATGACGCTACGGTCTCGTATCATAATGAGGTAAAATATGCTCGCCAGCGTAACATGCCCAGCCTACCCACCCATCTTGGACTGGAGAAACGCATCAACCCCTACATGCGTTGCATTGCTTTTGAAAGCAACTGGGTCGCTGCCTTAACTGAATTCGCGATGCGTCGCGGCGAAAAAAATGTACGCATTGATTCGCCGCTGGATGCGTTTACACTGTGTCGAAAGTTGAAAAACAACTTTTGATACAAAAGCGCCCTTGATTGACAACGGGGCCACTTAGGATTTGTATGCTCAAACAATTGATTTTTCGGCTTTTTAACATCGTTCCACTGAACCCGCGCACTTTAACCGTTTGCGCCAGTGCGCTGTTAATTGCCGCGTGCGCCAGCAATGGTGACAACTACAACGCGGACTCGCATCGCATCAACAATCACAGCTCTTCTGATTACGGCAATATCAGCACGTCAAAAGATGTATGGCAGCGCGTGCGCAATAATTTCGGCATGCCCGATTTAGTCAATGACGAAGTCGCACGCAAAGAACAATATTACGCCACGCGCGCAGACTACGTTGGTCGCATGGCCGCTCGCTCTGGCGACTTTCTGCCCCTCATCATGAATGAGGTCGAAAAGCGTCACATGCCCAGTGAAATCGCTTTGTTGCCTTTTGTCGAATCGGCGTTTGTCACCACCGCCAGCTCACCTGTTAAAGCCTCGGGCTTGTGGCAGTTCATGCCCGCCACAGGTTTGGATTTTTCCTTGCAACAAAATCGATTTGCCGATCAACGCAATGATGTCGTGGCCTCAACCGATGCGGCTCTGAGTTTCTTGCAACGACTGTACAATCAGTTTGGTGACTGGCATCTTGCTTTGGCCGCTTACAATTGGGGCCCAGGCAATGTCACTAAAGCGGTGCGCCGCGCACAAGCGGCTGGTTACGCTGGCACCTACGAAGACATTCGCATGCCCGCAGAAACCCGCCAGTACGTACCCAAATTGCAGGCCATTAAAAACATTGTGGCCGACCCTGCACGTTTTGGCATCAGCTTGCCCGACGTCTCTAATAACTTGCGTCACGAACCCATCGTGGTGGGTCGCGACATTGATGTCAGCAAAGCCGCCGAACTCGCAGGAATGGATTTGGACAGTTTTAAGCGCATTAACCCTGCCTTTAAAAAAGGCGTCATTGCAGCTTCATTGGGCAGTCGCATCCTCGTACCCGCCGACCGAGCCGATGTGGTGCGCAAAGCCTTCGCCGATTCATCCAAACCCCTTGCCACGTTGACCACCTATTCAACTTACAGCGCAGAATCTTTAAGCGACATTGCCGCTCGCTTTAACACCATTGCAGATAACTTGCGTTATTTAAATAACATCCCGCCCTACCACAATTATGTCAAAGCGAACTCTACACTCCTCGTTCCGCGTACCACCAACAAACCCTCACAAGACATTCCTTATCAAGCATTAAACTCAAGTTTAGTCACCACCGCAGGTGGCATTGGCTTTGGTGATGATTATGCGGTAGAAAGCCCTGTTTTCGTTGCCAATGCAGATGAGTTGACACGTCAAGAACGCAGCGGCATCATCAGTCCAAGCACCGTTTTTACTGACAACACGCCATCCAAATCAAACATCGGGCTGGCCTTGTCAAACAAAGATGACGATTTGGCGCAATTGATTAAAAGCAGCAACCTGACATTAAACGACCCCACGCCTGCAAACGGTGCGCTGATTGCAGGCAACAGCACGAGCGTTCCAACCACAGTTGAACAGCCGACAATGCCGCCTGTGGTGACCCCTCGCATCATTGAACCCACACCTGCGCCTGTGGCGCTTGCGACCCCAGTTGAAGCCACACCGCCCACACAAATAGCGACATCACAAACGTCATTCAACCACGTCGCACCAACCGTATATGTCGCCAAAGAAACCGCATCGGCACAAGCAACACCCGAACCGAACCAAGCGTCGCTGACTGCACCCACAACAGAATCGGCGTCACCAAGCATCCCTGCATTAGCGACGAATACGCTTCAACCCGCACCACAGAACAACACCGTTGCTGCAATTGAGCCACCGAGCGTAGCCGCTGAGTCGTTCAACCCTGCTTTGACGCCCTTGGACCCCGCCGTGTTCAAAATCGCTGAACAAGAAAATGCCGCCGACATAAGCACCGTCGCCAAGGAAGAACACGCCGTCGCCAAGACCAAACAAACCGTTGCATTAAACGCCCCCAAATCTAACGTTAAACCCGTAACAGCACCCGAAAAAGCCCTGTCTCAGGCAAAAATCGTTCGCGTCAACTACACGCCCGCAACACCAGCGAACAAAGCGACGGCAACGACAGCCAAAGCAGCACCGACTGCAAATAAGGCAAAAACCGTAGAAACGAGCAAAACCAATAAACCTGACACCAAAGCCAGTGCTACGACCAAGAAAACCGCCGAAGCAAAAACAACGACCAAACCAACCCAAGGCGCTGACAAATCGACCGCCAACAAAAAAATCGTTGAAACGCCAGCTGCAAAAGACAAAAACAACAAAACGCTAGCGAATGCGAGCAAACAGGTCAACAAGGACAGCGAGAAGGTTAAAGGCAAAGATACCCCACCTAAACCCACCCCCTCTAAAAATAAACCCGTGGAAACGACCCCACCTAAAAAACCTGAGAGCAAAACAACGCCTCAAAAAAAGGTAGAAGATAAAAAAACCAGCGCTCAAAAAAGCACTCAAAAACCGACCGCTAAAAAGTAAAGCTGAACCTGCTCACCGAACGACCGTCCACTAAAAATTGGCAACGTTCGGTTGAGCTTCACGTACAATGGCGCGTCATCAGTCCAGTCGACGCATGAATCGGCAACGACTCAACTCATCAACTCAAGGTCACAGTGGGCGCAATAGGTTCATAGCTTCACAGGCCTTGCAACTAAAATGGAGAGAAAACATGGCTTTTTTAGCAGGCAAACGCATCCTCATCACAGGTTTATTATCCAACCGCTCAATTGCTTATGGCATCGCACAAGCGTGCCACCGCGAAGGAGCTGAGCTGGCATTTACGTACGTCGGCGAGCGTTTTAAAGACCGAATCACCGAATTCGCCAAAGAGTTTAATTCCAACTTGGTTTTTGAATGCGATGTCGCCAGCGATGAGCAAATCAACGCGGTGTTCACCGAACTGGGTAAGTCTTGGAATCAATTGGATGGTTTGGTTCACGCGATTGGTTTCGCACCACGCGAAGCCATTGCGGGCGATTTTTTAGATGGTTTGTCACGCGAAGGCTTCCAAATTGCCCATGACATTTCTGCCTACAGCTTCCCTGCATTGGCAAAAGCCGCTTTACCGATGTTGTCTAACCGCGCCGCCATGATTACCTTGACCTACCTCGGCTCGGACAAAGTCGTGCCCAATTACAACACCATGGGTCTTGCCAAAGCCTCCCTCGAAGCCTCGGTACGTTACCTCGCTGAAAGCCTCGGCCCACGCGGAGTGCGCGTCAACGGCGTGTCAGCGGGCCCGATTAAAACCCTAGCGGCTTCTGGCATCAAAGGCTTTAGTAAAATTTTGAATTTTGTCGAACAAAATGCGCCCTTGCGCCGCAACGTAACCATCGAAGACGTGGGTAACACCTCGGCATTTTTGTTATCGGATTTGGCGAGCGGCATTACCAGCGAAATCATTTATGTCGATGGCGGCTTCCGTCAAGTCATCGGCGGCATGGGTTTTAACGAAGCAGCGGAATAATCCAGCGATTCTGTTCATTCACTGAATAAAAAAGCGCAATATTAAACATTGCGCTTTTTTGTTTTTTATTGACACACATCATGGACATCATGGTTACGAATCACAGCGCGTCCAGTTCTGCCTGCGCATTTAACCATTCCTCCTCAAGTGGTGACAACAGTTCTGTCAACTCAGTACTGCGCGCAATCGCTACAGCCAGCTCATCTTGCTTATCACTGGCGTATGCGTGCTCAGAAGCCAGCCAGCCTTGTAATTGCGCCAATTCATTTTGCATTTGACCCATTTGCTTCTCAAGTTTAGTGATGGTTTGCGTGAGCTTTTTTTTCTCAAATTCAATGGTGGCTCGACTTTTACCTGAATGTGCTGCGGGTGCGGGCGCATTGTTTTTAGCCGTTTCAGTTTTGGGCGCGTGATTGGCTTGCTTTTGCAACTGCCAGCTTTTTGCGCACCACTCACGATAATCATCCAAGTCACCATCAAAAGGCTTAACCGTTCGTTCGGCCACCAGCCAAAATTGGTCGACACAGTTCGCCAGCAAACTGCGGTCGTGTGACACCACAATCAACGCCCCGTCAAACTGTTGCAACGCCATGACCAGCGCGTGCCGCATGTCCAAATCCAAATGGTTGGTTGGCTCATCCAGCAGGAGCAGATGCGGTTTTTGCCAAATCAATAACGCCAATGCCAGCCGTGCTTTTTCGCCCCCCGAAAAATTGATAATTGACTCGGTCACGCGGTCGCCACCAAAGTTAAAACCACCCAAATAGTTGCGCAATTTTTGGTAATTTTCATCGGGCGCAAGGCGAATCATGTGCCACAACGGCGACTCATTTTCGCGCAAGGTGTCCAAATGCTGCTGCGAAAAATAACCAATGCGCAAGTTCGGCGCGTTGACAATTTCACCTGACAACGGCTTCAATTCGCCCGCCAAGGCTTTAATTAACGTTGATTTACCCGCACCATTCATACCGAGCAAGCCGATGCGGTCTTGGCTTTGAATGGTGAATGCAATCTGCTCCAATAGCGGCGTGTCACCATAGCCTAAATTCAATTTATCCGCCTGCATCTGTGGATTCGGCAAGTCCGCCAGTGCGGCGAACTCAAAGCTAAACGGCGAATCCAAATGCGCAGGCGCAATCATTTCTAAACGGTCAAGCGCCTTGATACGGCTTTGCGCTTGACGCGCTTTGGTGGCTTGCGCACGGAAACGGTCAATGTATTTTTGCAAATGCGCCACGTGGCGTTGTTGCTGTTCATACAAGGCATTTTGTTGCGACAAACGCTCTGCCCGCGTGCGCTCGTAAGTGCTGTAATTGCCCTTGTATGAAGTCAAGGTTTGTTGCGCCGTCTCTATGATGTGCGAACACAAAGCATCCAAAAAATCGCGGTCATGCGAAATGATAATTTTAGTCGCAGGATGGGTTTTCAAATAATTTTCCAACCACAATACCGTATCCAAATCCAAGTGATTGGTCGGTTCATCCAGCAGTAATAAATCTGAGCGACACATCAATGCACGCGCCAAATTCAACCGCATGCGCCAACCACCCGAAAACGAACGCACCGCGTTGCTTTGAACCGCTTGGGCAAAACCCAAACCATTGAGCAACTGCGCCGCCCGCGACGGTGCGGTGTACGCATCAATGCGGGTCAACTCGGCATAAATCGAACCCATCGCCTCGCCGTCATTATCCGCTTCGGCTTGCGCCAGCTGCGCGTTGAGCGCGGTTAGCTCCGCATCCCCCGCCAGTACATAATCAAGCGCAGACTCCTCGGTTTCTGGCATTTCCTGTGCCACATGGGCAATCGTCCAGTTCGCGGGGATATACACGTCGCCCTCGTCAGCCAGCAACTCGCCACGCAGCAACGCGAACAAACTTGATTTGCCCGTGCCATTGCGCCCAACCAGCCCAACAGATTGACCCGTATCGATACGCGCGTTGGCTTTTTGTAGCAAGACATTGTTGCCCCGTTGGAGACGAAGGTTGGTCAGGGTTATCATAGACAATCAATCAATAATTAAAAAAGCCCTGCGGGCGCGGGGCTTGAAGTGAAACGAATTATAACAAATTGGCGTGATTTTAGGCGACGACTCGCGCCTCAAGCAAAAAGGTTCATGTTCTCACAGCCACTGTTTTTTGCCGACCAAAATGAATTTATCCACGATGCAACCAGCCTGTGAATATATCGCGCGGCGGTGTTATTGACATTTCGGATAAAATCCGTCCAATCGCTCCACGGTGATAATTGCCATGCGTCACAAGATGCGCAAGCATTTCTTCACGACTCATGCGACCCGCTTTACCGTCGGTAAAAGTAAACTCAATCTTTTCACTTAACTGTTCGGGCGTGAGTGTCGGAACATAGTGAATCAACCAGCCATCCATCTCATCCAGAGCTGCGGCGAGCTCATCAATACTGGGCGTTTCTACAGTATTGGTTGCCTCGTACGAGTGCGTCGCTCCTGTCAGATGCGCCGCGAAAATACAATCCACCACATGCGTATGATTGAGCAGACGCACAGCAAGACGATAAGACTTGGGATGTGCCTGCGCATCAATTTGACGCAAGGCGGTTATCAACTCTTGATTGGCCCACGATTTGTATTGAAACAATGTATGTAATAACGTGCTTTGACTCATGCATCCTCCTTGATTGATTTAAAACGGCACTTTGCCACGCAACATGTCCGACCACATACGCCAATCGCCCATAAAGCTGTACAGTGGAAATTTAAATGTGGCGGGCTTGTTGTGCTCAAAGAAAAAATGCCCCACCCAAGCAAACGCATAACCTTGCCCCAGCGCAATCGGCAACAACAGCCACTCCCCTGTGAATAAGGCCCTCAACAGCAACAACACAGCGATGCTGGTACCAATGAAATGCAAGCGGCGCGAAATAGAGTTGCGATGCTCTCCAAGGTAGAACGGATAAAAACTGGCGAATGAATCAAAACGCTGTTCGGTAGTCATCTTGAACCTCCAATTGAGATGGTTAATGATGGGACAACAGTCAGCGAATAAGTTTTAAATCTGTATACACGGCGTGATTGATGTACAGTTGTCTGTCACTCATGCAAAACGAACCATATTGTTCAGATTCAGTACACTGACCCCTTCATGGTACAGTTGTTTGCAATCAATGTCCGTCAAATGTGGCATCAAATTCACTCGAACCAATTGGGGCGCATTGCCTAGGATATTCAACTTTGCCGCCACGGTAAACCCGCGACGCGCCAGCCATTGAGGTGATTACGTTGGGCATGCGCGTCTAACTCGCCTTCAAAACCACCAATAATATTGTATGACTCAAATCCGAGCTCGGTGGCGCGACGCGCAGCCGCGATGGCTCGAATGCCACTGCGACACATAAACAACACTTTTTTTCCCGATACAACCTGCGCCTTTAACACATCATCAAAATGCGGGTTAAGCTGCATATCAGGCGAGTGTTTCCATGCCACAACAACGGCATCGGGTACAAAACCAACCCATTCTCGTTCAGCATCAGTGCGCACGTCAACAAGCACCGCATCACCTTGTTTCCACCAGTCATAAGCCAGTTGCGGTGAAATGTCGCCCGCATAGCCTTCAACTGCGGGCAAAGGCGAGCCGCCTGCGTCATGACGAATGCCCAGCGTTAAGTTGGCGGGAACGGCTTCATTGATGCGTTTAGGTTGTGGTAAGTTGAGTGCGTTCATAATGGCAATAAATTCGGCCTCGGATTTACCCGCCACGCGAGGGTTGTGTCGTTTTTCTGCACCAATACTCGAATGCGTTTGACCTTGGTAGTCGTGCCCTGGGTAGACAACGACGTCTTCGGGCAATGTCAACAGCACTTCGGTTAAACTGTGATACAGAGCGGCTGCGTTGCCTGATTGAAAATCAGTACGGCCACAGCCATTTATCAATAAAGCGTCGCCAGTGAATACAGCTTTATGACTTGCCCAATAAAAACTCATACTGCCTGCTGTGTGACCAGGGGTGTGTAATGCTTTAATGGTTTCGCTGCCAAAACACAAGGTTGCGTCATCTTGCAACTGTAGGGTCGCGGGGCGAATATGGCACAACTCTGGCGCGGCCGTTTTCGCTCCTGTATGCTCTGCCAAACGCGCTGCGCTGGTGATGTGGTCTGCATGTGCATGGGTTTCAACAATCCACTCGAGATGTAAATTATTCTCACGCAGTACGGATAAGTCCCGTTCCAGTTGCTCCTCCACGGGGTCAATGATGAGCGCATCTCGGCTATGTACGTCATACAAAATATAAGTGTAGGTACTGGACACAGGGTCAAACAATTGGATTGGATTGGGTTGTGTGTTCAATTTAGCGTTCATCGTTCTCTCCTCTTGTTAATCTCTTTGAATGTCGCATCTGGGCGACTAAGCAAATTTAGCCAACATTTGCGCCACTTTGTCGGCGGGTAAGTTTTGTTGCTCAATCATGCAAGCGACCATTGTGAAAAATGATTTATCCAGCGCTTTACGGGCCGCACTGAGCTGTTGTGCAATTTTTTCGCAGTCCGCCTCGTCATCAATTAAACGTTGCACGCCCCGCAATTGGCCTTCAACGCGGGCAAGCCTGTCTTTCAAGGCTTTCTTTTTACTGGCTTGGGTCAGTTGTGACATATGATTTCCTATCAAACAAGTGGTTCAATGCGTACAAAAAACACAATTGAAATGCAATTAAAACAGTTGCGTTAATATACCCCTAGGGGTATCATCTTGTCTAGCTTTTTATACAACCTACAGAAGGATGACATCATGGATTTTAAATGGGCATTGTTTGGTGGCGTATTGATTGGGCTGTCCAGCGTTTTGTTATTGGTCATACTTGGGCGTGTCGCGGGCATCAGCGGCATTGTGTCGGGCATGTTTTATCCGTCTGCGCATTCACCCGCATCACCCAAGCTCGACCGCTGGTGGCGCATAGCTTTTGTTGTCGGGTTGGTTGTGGGCGGGTGTGTCACCACTGACGTGATGTCTATTGAAATACACGCCCCCACATTGTCTTACGGTGGTTTGGCATTAGCGGGCATTTTGGTCGGCGTGGGTACGGTTCTCGGCTCAGGTTGCACCAGCGGTCACGGCGTATGTGGCTTAGGTCGGCTGTCTCGCCGCTCATTGGTGGCCGTATTGACGTTCATGGCGGCGGGCATGCTGACTGTGACGTTGATGAATTTTTAATCGGAGGTCTCATGCACACACGTTCACATCCAGCTTGGGCCATCGTATCGGCTTTTTTAATCGGTTTTTTATTCGCCGTGGGCTTGGTTATTTCAGGCATGACTCAGCCCGATAAAGTGCGCGGCTTTTTAAACGTCGGCGGTATAATTGCGCCTGCTCACTTCGGCGCATGGGATGCGAGCCTTGCTTTTGTCATGGCTGGCGCTGTACTGGTGACATTATTTGGCTTTTCATGGTGGGCAAAACGTGCTCATCGTCCAATGCTGGCACTTGAATTCATATTACCCAGGCGCACAGACATTGATGCTCAGCTGATAACGGGTTCGGTTTTATTTGGCATCGGTTGGGGCATCGCGGGGTATTGCCCTGGCCCTGCTTTGGCTTCAATCTTAACGGGGGGCATGCCCGTCGGAGTTTTTGTGCTGGCAATGATTGCGAGCATGAGCATTACTAAAAAAACCTTGGGAACAAAATGAATCGCGAACACATCGAAAATTGGATTCGACATCTGATTGAACAAGGCAGTGGCGACATCACGGCTGTTCAAACCCTACGCAATGCCATTATGGCGGCCAGCGTTCTGGCCTCGGCCGCCTTGGTTGCTTTAATGGGTGTGCTGGCGACCGCACCGTTGCACCAGCCTATCGCGGTGGCAGTTGCAGCGGGGCTGCTCGTGCTCAGCAGCTTTTTTTCAATCCGCACGATTTGGCTACTGGCTGCCTTAAGTTTTCAGGTACAGCAACTCGACAAAACACCCTCGGAAAAAGCACAACGTATCATGGATGCGTTGAATGCCATTAAATACGCCGCTATATTTTTGACACTTGCTCTATCTGTAGCGGCCTGCGGCGCGCTGCTGGGCAACCATATGTAAATCGGCCGTATACAGAAACAAGCGTTCTGTTATGAGCGCTTGGTCTCTGTATACGTATTCGTTTTTACATCATGCAAATAATTTATACAAATTATACAAACTGACCACACTAATCAACGTCCCCACTAGAATCAGCAGTGTTTTCGTCTGAAAGTGCTTGGTCGCATAGGCTGCAAATGGTGCGGCAAACAACCCACCAACCACAAGCCCTGCCACAATCACCCACACACTCGCATCCAATATCGAAAAGAAAGCGGCGGCGACCGCAATCGTCAAAAAGAACTCCGCAAAATTCACCGAACCGATTGTGGTACGAGGGTTATGCCCCGCCCCAACCAAAGATGTGGTCACCACAGGCCCCCAGCCACCACCTCCCGTGGTGTCGACAAAGCCGCCTAAAATCGCCAAAGGCACTATTTTTTTAATATTGATGTCATGGTGAATTTTAAATTTACGGAATGCTTTACTCAGCACATACAAGCCCATCAATAACAAATAAATCGTGATGTACGGCTTGAGCACTTTCCCATCGATGCTGGTTAAAATATACGTGCCCAATAGCGCACCCATGATGCCTGGAATCACCAAACTTAAAAACAACTTTTTATTGACATTGCCCAAGCGCAAGTGAGACACCCCCGACACACCTGTTGTGAACACCTCTGCCAGATGTGTGGCCCCACTCGCCAACGCAGGCGGCGCACCAAAAGCCAACAAAAAAGTACTTGATGTGATGCCATACGCCATACCCAAAGCCCCATCAATCACTTGCGCAACCAAACCGACCAACAAAGCACTCCAAAACAACGGGTTGTGCAATGCCTCACCGATGAGTTCAAAACCACTTTGGCTATGTTGCCCTAAAAACAATCGATATGCCAAATACACCGTCAAAGCAACCAAAGTCGCAACAACGAAATAGGTCGCCAGTTTTAAAATTGGATGCTCCTTGGCGTGAGTCACCTCGTACTCAATCGGCGGCAACCCTAAAGTCTGATGCTCTGAGTTAATCTCTTGCTCATCCAAGTCTAAGTGTCTAATTTTCATAACATTCCTCTACCATCTAAAAAATATTTAACAACACACGACTCACACGCTGAACGCACCTTTTCATACAATGTTCAAACTGAATCATGACCGTAAGTAAAAACTGATGTTGCTGATTATAGGCACCATTTTTTATAATTAAAAATAATATAAATTTATTTAATTATTCTAATTTTTTATTAAGAATAAAAAACACCAACACGCTCGACAGTCAAGATGCGGAGTAGTAATTGTGTCCCAAGCCATTGCCTCACTTGCTCAAGTACACGCTGCACAAATCGCCATACAACACCATATGATATTCAATTGATACAAACTCTAATTTTGCGTGGAGTGGTCTTGGGACGTCGCTGATTACTCTGCCTTCTCCTTAGCTTAAGTACTAACGGGCAGCATGCCCATTGTTATTTTTATACGGGCAATGAGAGCAAGCATGGGGGAATGAATCGCGCGCGCATCAAACATTGAATTCGACATCTGCTTGAACAAGGCCGTGGTGACATCACCGCGGTTCAAACATTTAAATCCGTACCATTCGGCTACTGACGCATTCAATGTTCAAGTGCAACAATTCAACAAAGTACCCTCAAAAAAACAACGCATCATGGATGCGTTGATGGGTAAATGGGTGTAAGCAACAGGTACTGATTTTTTAAAGCCCTGCAATGAGCGTAATTTTATTATCCAACACTGACTTATTCAGGAAACGCCCATCGACAGGAGTCATCATTAGCTCTCGCCTCTTAAAAGCACTTCGATACGTCGATTGGGCATCAAACATGCGATGACCTTAGGTGATTTACGACCAGGGCAATCAACGACTGGATCTGCAGCACCACGGCCTTGCGTAAAAATCAAATTGGGGGGGATACCCCGACTAACCAAATAGTTTTTTACTGAGACAGCACGCGCATTCGATAGTGCCATGTTTTGAGCATCGGAACCCAAACGATCCGTATAGCCAGTAATCAAAATCGAATTCAATTTGATTGAGCTTGACTGAATCTGCGACAGCAATTGCTGAAGACTTTCTTGATCAGACGGGCGCAAACGACTCAAATCAGACCGACCAAATGCAAACAGTCCATCTGTTGACAAACTCATCGTTTTTGTCGATGGCTCACGCACAGGAGGTGCTGCAGCTACGGGCTTTTTCTCAATCAAAAAATTGGCGCACTGCTGATCTTTCCAATAAACAGCTTGAACGCGCTGAGCCTTATCAAAGTGCACCTGATATTGACAAATCGCGTACTCAGCCCCCATGCTTCCAGTATAAAAATTAAAGGCATAATTCCAAATTCTTGGATTAGCAACACCTGCACTGAAATGAGGATTCCCCAGTAAGAGACGAATTTGGTCTTTATGTAAACCCGCCGCCACTTTTCTTAAATTTTCCAAATTTACAAAATCACCCGTTTTCAGATAACTTGATTTGAGTTCTGGAAAGGTCACAGCTGTTGAGCTTTGTGCCGTACCTTGAGCGTATGCCCCCATACTCAACAAAGACAGGATAAACGCTACACCTGATAATATTTTTAAGGCTCTTTTCATCATTTAGTCTTTCATACTTCAATTAACATTAAATTAAGCTATTCGGTTAGGTAAATGCTTTTGCGACACCCTCTTCCTTATGAGTCGAGGGAGTCGCAAAAGCGTCGTTTACAAACCTTACCAAACCTTAGTGAAGCCAACGCGAGCGCCTACTTTACCTTGCTGAGATGCAGTGACACCACCTGATATACTCCAGCGTCCATCATCTGATGTTTTACGTCCAGAAATACCAATTGCGGATTGACCATCGTAGTGACCGACGCCCATATACGTTGTGAACTTGCCTGCAACCGCTGGCGCAGCTTCAAGAGCCAAGGCCGCTGCAATACCGCCTTTAAGGTCTTTAATATCTGAATCGACCTGACCTTTCAACGCATTCAATTGCCCTACATTCACAGCATCTGTTGGTGCTGTACCCGCTGCCACATTAGTAATTTGACGCTCATTGCCTACCGAGCCAACTGAAACTGTGTTGTCACGATCAGCCACTGAACCCGCACCTAAGGCAACAGAATTGGTCGCAAAGGAACTTGAATTTGCACCAATGGCAACAGAGCTTTCACCTGACGCAGCCGAATTAGTACCAAAAGCCATCGAATCAGTTCCACTTGCCGTTGCTCCATGCCCTTGCGCAATTGAGCTTTCACCACTTGCAATCGACTCAGGTCCTATCGCAATCGAATTGAGGCCTTCAGCAACAGCCGCATTAGAACCTTCCTCTGCATTCACTTGCATGTACTTCAAACCGTTTTCGTAAACGTTATTTATAATCGTCGAGAGCGATGTCAATGTATCTCCAGTTTCTCTCAGACCTGTAGAGGTTGAGGTTGACAATGAGGTCATTGAACCATCCGTGCCTATCGAAGAAACGACCGTAGACAATGAGGCTATCGAACTGTCCACTGTACTAAAGCCTGTCGACGATGTCGTTGACAATGAAGTAACGGTACTCTCTACTGTACTCAAGCCAGTCGAAGTTGTGGTTGACAATGAGGTGACTGCGCTCTCCACCGTACTCAAAGCTGTTGACGCTGCCGTTGATATAACGGTTGAAACAGCAGTAGAGACACCTGTAGACAATGATGCAATCGCGCTATTGCTTGAACTAAACCCTGTTGAGGTTGAGGTTGACAACGAACCGACCGCGCTATTGTTAGTTGAACCACCTGCGCCCATGCTTGAGACAACCGTAGACAACGAAGCGATAGAAGCACCTGTGATAGTGGACAACGATGCAACGGCACTATTCACTGTATAGAAACCAGAGAAACTTAACGTTGACAATGAAGCGACAGCACTATTAACAGATACAAAGCCCGTTGAAGTGGATGTTGATAACGAGAAAAGACTGCTATTCGTCGTACTAAATCCAGTCGATGTAATTGTTGACAACGAGCCTACCGAACTATCAACTGTGCTCAAGGCTGTTGACACCGCACTTGAGACTGCAGTAGAGACAACCGATGATACAACTGTTGATAATGAAGCCACCGAACTATTCGTGCTGCTCAAGCCCGCTGACGTTGAGGTCGACAATGACGTGATGTTGCTTTCCGTCGTGCTCAACGCTGTTGACATTGCGCTCGATACCGCAGTTGAAATGCCTGACGAGACCATCGTTGACAATGAAGCCACCGAACTATTCGTGCTGCTCAAGCTTGTTGACAATGATGATACTGAGCCGCCCGTCACTGAAGACAATGAAGCAATGGCGCTGCTCGCTGTACTCAAGCCCGTTGACGTTGAAGTCGACAATGACGTGATGTTGCTTTCCGTCGTGCTCAACGCTGTTGAAATGCCTGACGAGACCATCGTTGACAATGAAGCCACTGAACTGTTGGTGCTGCTCAAGCCTGCAGAAGTCGTTGTTGACAATGAATTGACATTGCTATCTACCGTGCTGATTGCCGTCGAAGTTGCTGTCGACAATGAGTTCATGCTGCTGGTTGATGTGCTAACTGCTGTGCTCAATGCCGTCGAAACGCCTGATGATACCGCCGTTGATAATGAAGCAACTGAACTATTGGTTGAGCTAATCGCCGATGAAGTCGTTGTTGACAACGAGTTCACGCTGCTGGTCGACGCGCTAACTGCTGTGCTCAATGCTGTCGAAACGCCTGATGATACTGCCGTTGACAATGAAGCAACTGAACTATTGGTGCTGCTCAAGCCTGCAGAAGTCGTTGTTGACAATGAATTGACATTGCTATCTACCGTGCTGATTGCCGTCGAAGTTGCTGTCGACAACGAGTTCACGCTGCTGGTCGCGGTGCTAACTGCTGTGCTCAATGCTGTCGAAACGCCTGATGATACTGCCGTTGACAATGAAGCCACCGAACTGTTGGTGCTGCTCAAGCCTGCAGAAGTCGTTGTTGACAATGAATTGACATTGCTATCTACCGTGCTGATTGCCGTCGAAGTTGCTGTCGACAACGA
>NZ_SNZE01000024.1 GCF_004363775.1 Hydromonas duriensis | reverse complement strand
CGATACTCGTCGCGATTTACAGGGTTTGCTGACTCGCAGACTTTTGAGAGGTTAGTGCGCTTTGTTTTATATACTCCAAGTTTAATTCGATAACCACAGAATTATAGGCCTTGAACAGTCAACGCAACAGAGCCGAGGTGGTAGCTGCTGGCACTCTCCTCGTTACCCACCAGGTTTTTATAGTTAATACCGACTGCAAATAGTCACGCTAAGTTTATGTAACCCTCATCAAACTCGAACTAAGCGCAAGAGCGGTTCAAAGGCATAGAGAGCGGGCCTTCTTCCTGAGGGCTCTTGAATTACAGAGATAAGTTCAGCATCCGTCAACAACTTCATAAACTTTGACGATGTGGAATCAGAAACTCTGGTTTCAGTCACAAACCTTGTATTTTTGAAAATAGGATTTGCAAAAACAAAATCCAAAGTAATAACACTCCATTTAGACTTCAAAAGCTTTGTAAATACTACTTTCATTTCGTTATAAAGTGCTTGAATTGCCTCTGCCACTTCCAAATTCCTATTTGCTTGCGCTTCCAATGCATCTAGAAAAAACAAGCACCACTCCGTCCAATTATCATCTTGAGAAACTCCTCGCATTAAATCAATATAAAGATCTTTATGCTCTTCCAAATAACCACTAATATAAAAATGAGGCTTACTTATAACATTCGCTTGCCACAACATTAATGTAATAAGCATTCTTCCAATGCGCCCGTTACCATCTTCAAATGGATGAAGGGCCTCAAACTCTACGTGAGAAACCGATGTCCTAATCAAGATTTGCTCTGGACTATCTTTAATATAATCAAATAATTTATCCAAACCAATTTGCAGCATATCTGGTTTAATGGGAACAAATAAAATCTTTTTCTTTGGCTTATCAGCCAAGTAATTCTGTTCGGTTTTATAATTACCTGGTGACTTAGTTGCTCCTCGACCAAATGATAATAAACTTTGATGAGCAGCTTTAATAAGCCATGCTGATAAAGGTTGTCCTTGTTCTAATGCATGTTGTGCATTTTTTAGTGCCCGTTGATATAGATAAGTTTCAACAACGTCAGAGCGCACATTGTATTGACTCTGCGTTTCATCATCATACTCAGCTTCATAACGCAAAATCTCATCAATGGTACTTACTGTGCCTTCCATACGAGATGAAATAACAGCTTCTTGGTTACGCAAAGGCGCAAGAAGAATTTCGCTATTATGCATAACATTTTTTAGCATTTGATCAAAACGAGCAATAGCAGCACTCGCTTTAGCTAGAGAATCGAGTAAGCGAGCATAATCTAAGTTTTGTGGAGGAAACTTATCGTAATGATAACGAACGGCTTGGCTCGTATCCCAGGTATCCGCAATATTTGAATTCATAGTCTTAACTCCATAAGTTTTTAATATGCTTTGTGGATAAAAAGCCTATTAAAAACAGAACACATGTGAAACTTTATCCCCTGAAAGTAAAAATATACGGGATTCAAAGCATTTTGTCTACCATTTTTTTATAAATATAGAAAACTAATGGGTTTGTATCCCGTGCGTGAAACACTAGACTACTTGTTCGCTATTTTCTGGAAAATACAGAAAACTAGCAGCTTTGTATCCCGTGCGTGAAACACTAGACTACTTGTTCGCTATTTTCTGGAAAATACAGAAAACTAGCAGCTTTGTATCCCGTGCGTGAAACACTAGACTACTTGTTCGCTATTTTCTGGAAAATACAGAAAACTAGCAGCTTTGTATCCCGTGCGTGAAACACTAGACTACTTGTTCGCTATTTTCTGGAAAATACAGAAAACTAGCAGCTTTGTATCCCGTGCGTGAAACACTAGACTACTTGTTCGCTATTTTCTGGAAAATACAGAAAATTAGCAGCTTTGTATCCCGTGCGTGAAACACTAGACTACTTGTTCGCTATTTTCTGGAAAATACAGAAAATTAGTAGGTTTACCTCCAGCACTAAAAATGGCAGCAGGCAATCTATTTAAACATCGTGTGGACAAACCTGATGTACTGATTGAGTCACCACTCAAGAAATATACTTTATCTGGCGTGATTCCTGATGAACTGGAGCAGCTTAATTTAATTCAGTTTCGCCAGGCGATTTCGGACATGAATCGCATTGTTTATGAGTTTCGGGATGATGAGGGTAAGCCTCCAGCCGCCCCATATTGAATCGCGATAGATAAGTTGCAATACTGCGAGCTCCAAAACTAAAGGAGCACACAATTGCCAGACTCAACGACTCAACCCAAACGTAGCCATCCGAGTAAAGGCATGACCAAAGCGGTCTACCGAGCCTATCGTAAAGAGCACGTCAAACTATGGCAAGCCAGTGGTTTAAGCCAATCAGACTACGCCAACCAAATCGGCGTGAGCAAAGACGCCGTGCGTGATTGGGTTCGAGACTTTGGAGCCGTCCTGCCACTTAAAACAGTAAAGGTCAATCATACCAACACAGCACCACCGAAGCAAACAGCATCGTAAGGGCTCAGCCGTACCATTTCAAGACAGCATCAAAGTGTGCTAGATTGTTTCAGCGGCAACAACTCAACCAAGCGAGAGTTTGGCCATGTAGGTAATTTGGCCAGCGTATCACTCAACCATTTCGCGGGGTCAAGTCCGTTGAGTTTGGCAGTCGCCAATAACGATTGAATTGCAGCAGCGCGCTTACCAGCACGTTCCGAGCCAGCAAACAGCCAATTCTTCTTGCCAATCGCAATCGGACGGATGTTGTTTTCCACTGGATTGTTATCAATCGGATAATCACCCGCCTCAACATAACGTGCAAACGCATCCCACCGGTTTAAGACGTAATCAATCGCCTTGGCAAGATGAGTACTTTTAAGTACTTTCAATCGCACCTCATGCAACCACTCACGCATTGAAGCCAGCACTGGCAACGCTTGGCTTTGGCGCAACGCCAAGCGCTCAGTATTCGTCATGCTTTTGGCATGACGCTCGATCTCATACAACTGACCAATCCGTCTCAGGGCTTCAGCCGCAATCACACTTTTACCTTCAAGGTATAGTTTATAAAAGTTACGGCGAGCGTGCGCCCAGCAGCCCAATTCGGTCACGCCTTGTCTAAATAGCGCTTTGTACGCGCCATAATCATCGACCATAAGCGTGCCACGCCAATCCTTTAAGAAATCGCGGGCGCATTGCCCCGCTCGGCTGTTTTGATAATCAAACAGCACAATCGGCGGTTCATCGGTAAAGTCAGCCGTGCGATACGCCCATAAATAAGCGCGTTTGGTTTTACCCGACCCAGGGTCAAGCTGTCGAATAGGGGTTTCATCGGCGTGCAGTATCTGCCGTTCCAACATGAGTTCTGCCAAGCGATCAATCAATGGCTGCAAAGCCACTCCAATCTTGCCAATCCACTCACACAGCGTTGACTTGGCCAATATCACACCTTCACGCGCTGCCATTTGTTCAATGCGATACAGTGGCAAATGGTCGGCGTATTTGCCAATGGCCACCCAAGCCAATAAGCCTGTCGTCGCCATGCCGCCGTCGATTATCGCCGCAGGCACAGGCGCAGCGGTCATGGTTTGGCATTGCTTGCAGGCGTATTGCGGGCGAATGTGTTGGTGGACGACGAATTTGGCTGGCTCTACATCCAATTGCTCGCTCACATCTTCGCTGATTTGCACCAGTTGCGAGTTGCATGTTGGACAAGTGCAGGATTCAGGCTCGTGGCGATGCACAATGCGTGGCAAATGCGCAGGCAAGGCTTGACGACCTGCGCGAGTGCGCGGCTTTTTAACTTCCGAGCCTGTAAACGCCGCTAATTTGGCCTGCTCAATTTCGAGCTCCGCTTCAATCGCGGCCAAGTCGGCGGCTATACTGTCTTTGAAGAAGTCGAATTGCTCGACGGTTATGGCTTCGGACTTTACGCCAAACAGTGCACGGCTTTTATAGGCTAACTCGTAGGTTAAAGCTTTGATTTTGGATTCGGCGTTATCTAATGCGGCTGTTTTTAGAGCCAACTCTATGGATTTATCAGACAACTCTTGTGTTTGACTGTCGATAATTTGCAACGCACGAACCAGTGCATCAGCTGGGGATAATTGAGTGAGCTCATCGGCTAAAGTCATAGCCTAAATGATACGGGCAAACCCGATAATAAGCCACGTCAATACTCATGTTTAAACGCTAAATACCACGTAATGTCAGGTATTTAATGGGTTTGCATAAACTCTTACTACATGCGCCAACCATCCGGCAGTTGTGCTGTTAAACGCTGCCAATCCACGCCTTGAATGAGCCAGCACCACTGCTCTTGTGTCACTTCAAATGTGATGTCGCCGAGCTTCGGCCAAACAAATAAGCCTGAGTGTAGTCGGCGCATACACAGCCATACGCCGTTACCATCCCACACCACGTATATGGACTCCCCACAGTTTGCAAGTGAAAGTGCATCAGATTTCAACATAAGTACGACTGCAACCGGTTCTGTTGCGTTGGCAGTGAAAGGTCTATAATTCTGTGGTTATCGAATTAAACTTGGAGTATATGAATGAGCTCATTGGATTTGGCATTTCGAGGCATGCGTTACCCACGTGATATTATATTACAGTGTTTTCGCTGGTATGCGTCGTATTCATTGAGTTACCGTAACTTAGAGGAGATGATGGAAGAGCGTGGTTTGTTTGATTTAAGCCATACCACGATTTATAGATGGACCCGCAAGATCATCCCCGTATTAAACTTGTTGGTCCGTAAGCGCAAATGGACTGTGAGCCCCAGTTGGCGAATGGATGAAACTTATATTCTCATCAACGGTCAATGGTATTACTATTACAGAGCTGTTGATAAGAATGGGTTAACAATCGATTTCTTGTTGAGCAAAAGACGCGATAGAGTTGCCGCCATGCGCTTCTTCAACAAAGCCTTCAAACAGCACGGCTTCCCTAAAACAGTCGTGATGGACAAAAGCGGTTCCAACAAAGCGGCCATCGGCAAAATCATAAAAGATAAACACATTACCATCAACGTGAGACAAGTCAAATACCTCAACAATATCGTTGAGCAAGACCATCGCGCCATTAAACGAATGGTCAGACCTATGCTCGGTTTCAAATCCTTTAACTCCGCTCGCAATATGCTCACCGGTATTGAAATCATGCACATGTTGCGCAAGGATCAGTTCAACATTCCTAACAGCAAAAACATGTCCATTTTTCAAAGATTTAGTGCTATCGTGGCATAATTCCGCCTGAATTTCAGGCAATGGCCAATTTATCGGCTCCTTTTACCCTGTTTCGGTCAATTTTGACCTTAATGCAACAGAGCCATCTTATTTGAACAAACCAGCAACAAAATTACAACAAATATTGCGACCATATCTAACTCCTTTTCAACGGCAGAAAATTGATGTGCTGTAAAATTCAAGTCATTTATTTGAGTCAAAAGCATCAAGCCATGTTCGCAAAGCGGCCACATCACCAATGCTGCATGTATTTATTATCTGGTCAATCGCATTTGCTACCGTAACATTCTGGCCATTTTTGGCTTGTACAGTGGATTTATTTGCCCATTGGATAAACTCATTGTTATTTCGATAGTTGCTCCAATTTGGCACGTTGGATTGAAAAGTTTGTTGGAAATAATTGCATTGCTGCACTCTTTGTTGAGCCACTTGCCTCTCTATTGTTATTCGATTATTCATCCCTTGATTGAATCCATCAGAAAAACTATCAAAAGCGTTTTTAGCACTTGCATAATGAGAGAGTAAAACGCCTGCGCACATGAGCAGATAAGTCGCTGCTTTTTTCATTTTGTTCCCCTTAAAGGATTAAAAACATTATTTAAACGGCGGATTTTAGCCGATTAAGTCCGTATAGTGCTGTAAATTATTAGGGGTCATGCCCTCAGGTAAAATGAGTTTTCAGGAACTTAGTAAACCTATGGAGAGAGCATGACGAAGCACAATATTAGCATAGAGCCAGCAGTAATTGCGGGTTACTGAACCAACCTGATGGATTATCACAACTCATCGAGGGCGTATTAAATGAGGTGCTACAAGCACAAATGAAGCAGCATCTAAATGCAGAGCGTTACGAGCATTCAGACGAGCGTACGGGCGTGCGCAATGGCAATCGTATCCGCAAGATACACACGCGGGTGGGCACTCTCAAGCTGCAAGTGCCACAAACTCGCGATGGCAGTTTTTGTACCGACATTTTCAAACGCTACCAGCGCAACGAGCAAGCCTTGGTTTTAGCGATGATGGAAATGTATGTACAAGGGGTTTCCACCCGTAAGGTCAGCGCGATTACTGAAGAGCTATGTGGCACAAGCTTCTCCAAATCGCTCGTCAGCAGTTTATGCGTCAATCTGGATGCACGGGTCAAGGCGTTTACGAATCGGCGTTTAGATGGCGAATATCCTGTCCTCATGGTTGACGCGATGTACATCAAAGCCCGCCGCCACGATGACCGAGTTGTCAGCCGCGCTGCGCTCATCATGTCGGCTGTGCGCAGTGATGGCTATCGTGAGATTGTAGGGCTGGAAATCGACAATGGCAAAAACATGTCCATTCTTCAAAGATTTAATGCTATCGTGGCATTAATCCGCTTGCATTTCAGGCAATAGCCAATCTATCAGCACCTTTTACCCTGTTTCGGTCAATTTTGACCTTAATGCAACAGAGCCTCCTATTTATCTCGCGATGAGTTCGTTCAGCCAAGAATTTGCTGCGCGTTCACTGACGAGTCCAATTTATTCCAATAGTCGTATTCACCCGCACAAAAATTGGGTCTACTTAGATTGGATAATTTGGAATTGATATTGCTTCTAATACTTTCAGCGACTTGCGCCACATCAGCATCGGACAAAGCAGGGCATCCCTGCGCATTATATTGCGATGAAAAATAGTTGTCTGCGCGCCGCTTGGGAAACTTACACTCTAAACTTACTGCTCGATAATACATGTCATTTTTAACGATTTGAGCACACTCTTTAGATAATGCTGGAGCACTTGTGGCAACTTGTGCCTCTTGCTTTAACACTTCGGTTCGAGCGTTGTTTTCTGCTGTGTCACAGTCTAACAACTGAATTTCAGTGGGAAGATTAACATCAGATGCAAAAAAATTGAATGAAATATATGTTTGACGCTTTTGGTCAACGACTCCGCATTTGGTTTGTTTGCTTTGTATCCATTGCTTTTGATTGGATAAACCGCCGCTTTTAACGGATGCGGGTAAGTTATTCCATACTTGATTGATGGTGTCGCGTGAAGTGTCATTACGCACTTTTGCCTGTTGATACTGTTCAACAAAAGGTGCGTTTATTGGCTGCGCACTTTGTTGCTCGACAATTGAAGTCTGAATCGGGTTGCTTACAATCGGCGCTTGTACTTGTTGCGGTTGGGACACAGTGGGTGGGGGTACATAATGGTGCGTAGGTGTCGTCATTATTGCGTGAACACAGCCTTTAGCTACAGTCCCCGATATAAGAATAATAAGGAATGGTTTAGCTATCCATTCCCAAAACTTTGACTTGTTTTCTGCATTTGGAGTTTGAGGCTGGGGTTCGTTTGGCCATCTATTCGATTGCTCTTGATTTGATTCTTGAGTTTGACGTTGCCGTTGTTGTGACGCATAGGCATTTTGTCGCTCATTCCCTGCGGCTTTAGCTTTTTCGTCTCGCTGTTTCTGCTGCCTTTGATTGAGCAATTCATCATCATATTTTGCGCGTTCAGCAGGGTTCGACAATATGCGATATGCCTCGTTGATAAGCTGCATTTTTTTTGTTGTATTCGGGCCATTGGCATTCCTGTCGGGGTGATATTTCTGTGCCAATACTTTATATGCGGCTTTAATAACCTCTTGTGGTGCTGTTTGTGATACGCCAAGAGTTTCGTAATAAGTACTCATTATGTGTTAATAGGTGAATTAGACGGTGAATTAAAGTACGAAATGCAACTTTCAGGTTGAGAAGGCCAAGTGTGGCCAGCACATGGTTATTTTCAATTGCCAAACCGAAAGTTGCCATGAGCCGAGCGCACTTAAGCCAAGAAGAACGATACATGATAGAAGCCCTCAAATCAATTGGCTACAACCAAGCAAGAATAGCAGAAGAGCTTGACCGTCATCCCGCTACGATAAGACGAGAATTAAAGCGCAATGCAGGTCAGCGTGGTTATCGCCACAAGCAAGCGCACAGGCAAGCTCAGACGAGAGCCCAAGGCAGCCGCAACGCTAAGCGAATCAGCCCTGCAACACTCAAGGCGGTGTAAGCGTAAAGTCTAGCCACCCAGAAATCAATTGACTATTCGAAACAAAACCCTTTTCTGTCATGACCCCAAATCAGTCATTTTGACGGATTTTTTTTAAACGATTAGACCTCACGCAGTTAATAGCCGCGCTTTGTGCCTCGTTTGCCCGTGTACGGATTGATGTTACCGTATTGGGTGAAATTATCAACGCGGGTTCTGTTGGTGTTGGTTTTCATATACCCTTGCACATACTCGCCATTTTTTCGCACACTTGGTCGAACGTAATGGTCTTGTGTGTTGCAACCTGCGCAATAATAGCTTTTTGTCGGTTTGTACGTCGAATATCCGTATGAACCGTAGGTTTTTGCTTGAGCGGTCAATGCCAAGCACGCGATAAAAATAGCGAGAATATATTTCATGCTTGTTTTTCCTTATGGTTGTGAGTCTAACTTATTCCAATAATCGGATTCTCCAGCACAAAAATTGGGTCTGCCGAGGTTGGATAGTTTGGAGCTGATATTATTTTTAACACTTTCCGCGATTTGTGCCACGTCAGCCTCGGATAAAGCTGGGCATCCCTGCGCATTATATTGCGATAGAAAACACTTATAATCCTGCAGCCTGGGAAAAGCGCATTGTAAACTTACCGTTTGATAGTATATATCGTTTTTAACGATTTGAATTCACTCTTTAGATAATGCTGGAGCACTTGTGGCAATTTGCGCGGCCTTCTTTAACACTTCGGTTCGAGAGTTGTTTTCTGTTGTATCACATCTACTTTTTGGCGTTTGGGGATTTGCATAAACGGACTAACTGTCGTCTAAATGGTCAAGATTCTTGTGCACTTCGCTCCCATTTCGTTTGCCAATTTTCAAAACATGAAGCGTCAAAACCTCATTTTCAATACGGTAAATCAACCGATATTCACCCGATTTTGCGCGTCTCAATGAGTTAAAGCCTTCAAGTTTTACGGTAGGTAAAGCATTAGGGTCTTGAGCCAACAAATCTATTTTCTTGGTTATCTGTACAGCGTGCTTTAGCGGTATTTTGTCTAAAAACAATGAGGCATCTTTGGAAATGATGATTTTAAGCATGGCGGAATTTGTTTAATACTGCTTCGGATTCCTCAGCGGTCAGCATACCGTTTCGTTCGGCTTGCATCGCAAGAATACCGTCCACATAGTCCTCCAAAACCTGTGGTGACATGACTAAAGTTGCAACCCGTCCACGGCGTGTAACCGATACGATTTCACGTTGTGATCTGTCTATGACGCTACCGAAAGTGTTTTGCGCTTCGGATGATGTGAGTGTGAGCATTGCGATATCCTCAAAAATGTTAAATGATACATACATAGCCATTTTAGCTATTTTGGCGATTAATGCAAGTTCAATTTTCAAAATCCATTATTAATAGGAGCGACATTTTTGTAGGGGGTTATGTCGCGCTAACAGTAAAATCGGCCGAATCAATCCAAAATGCGTCCACAAATTAGTCATCACCTTTGATTCAAGCAAAATTATGCCACGAGTGCATTAAATTGCTGAAACATTGACATGCTTTTGCTGCCAATACAACAGGACCTTTAAACGTGTAGCAATTCATTGATACGGGTCGTAACTCTTGGGCTGAGTTTATCGCGGCGCATCCGCCAATCCGTATTCATTCGTTCCGTACCCAATTGCAGCACATCACGACCAAAGCGTGCATTCAAACCATCCACACAACTCATCAACCTTAAACGCTGCTCTGAATCCCCTGGATTGAGCCAATCCAATTGTTGTTGCTGATCAGCCGACTCAATGCCGCTTAGAATCACTCCACACTTCTTGTACTCAAATCCTGCTTTGTAAATACGTTCCAATGCCTTTTGAGCCATGTGATTGATTCTAAGCGTATCACATGTACCCGACGTCAACTGCACACACTCCGAACCGTAATGTTGTGGCAATTCCAACTTAAAACGATTGGTTTGAATGAACACCTGCAAGGTATGGGCAACACCGCCCTCCTCGCGCAATTCTCGCCCTGCTTCAGAAACGTGGTGCGATATGGCGGAGCGCAATCCTGTCAAATCACAAACAGGCTGCCCAAAACTTCGACTACGAATGATTTGCTGACGCTTGGGTTTAATGGTTTCCATGTCAAGACACGACACGCCTTGCAATTCTCGTTGGGTTCGCTCAACCACGACACCAAACTTTTGTCGAAGCATGGCGCTCGAGGCGCGTGTGAAATCACCGACCGTCTCAATGCCCACCTCGTTTAAGGACTGGCCAATGCGCCGCCCTATGCCCCACACTTCTGTCACAGGCTCGCTATTCAGTGCGCGCGCTTGCATATCCGCATCCCAAGCACTCCAGTTAGCCACGCCTTTGAAATAGCGATGGCGTTTGGCCAAGTGATTACAAAACTTAGCCAAAGTTTTGGTGGGCGCGATGCCGACACAAGTCGGAATTCCCACCCATTGCAGTACGCGGTTGCGGATTTGATGGCCAAGCTCATTCAAATCAACCAGTCGTTGCATCCCGCCCACATCCGCAAAACACTCATCGATTGAATACACTTCAGTGGTCGGCACTAAAGTGGCTATGCTCTTCATCATGCGTCGTGACATGTCGCCATACAACTCATAGTTACTTGAAAACACCTGTACATCATACTGGCGCACGATGTCTTGGATCTTAAAGTACGGCTCACCCATTTTAATGCCCGCCGCCTTGGCTTCTGCGCTGCGTGTAACAACACAGCCATCATTGTTCGACAACACAATGACAGGCTTGTTGCGTATACTCGGCTGATACACACGCTCGCAAGACGCATAAAAGCAATTGCCATCGATGAGAGCAAACATCAATTAGCGCCTTATTTAAACCGTTTAACAACGCTCATCACCACACCCACTACGGTAATGACACTGCCATAGCCAGGGCGTAGAATCGGAAAGTCATCGTTTTCAGGGTGAAGTTCAACACCTGTGGCTGTGCGCACCAAACGCTTAACAGTGAACTCCCCATCGAATTCGGCGACCACAATATCGTTATGTAACGCCTCAACTGAGCGGTCAACAATAAGGATATCTCCCTCATCTATACCCACTTTAGTCATCGATTGACCTTTGACGCGGACAAGTATGGTTGCGGCCGCATTGCTGATGAGATACTCATTCAAGTCGATATAGTCGTCGAGGTAAGGCGCAGCTGGCGATGGAAAGCCCGCTTGCACACCCTCGGTGGCTAAAGGGATTTGCATGTGTGTTTTAGCCATGACTTGCATGACATCAGCAGGTAATTTGCCTTTATATGCTGCTATCACTTTGTCGATATGGTCGACCAGCTTGATGGGCACGCGCTTGGTAATTGTCTCTTCGCCCTTCTTGCGCCCTGCGCCTTGGCGTGCGCCGCCGTGATTTCTGTTGGACATTTTAGCCACCTTTGAAATATGTTTTAATTTTCATGAGTATAACCACATTTCAAAAATGATGTCCGTTATTGTGGGTAAGCCTATTAATTGTATTGTACAATACAAAGTATGTTTAACAGCATGTACTCACAACGAACATGGCCTCAACCAATACAACACCGACCAAGCAAGCCTATGATGAACTTCAATGGGCTTATGACACCTTTAAACAAAAGTTGTTTGGCGGCCAACTGCCCTACTGTCTCATCACCCTTCAGCGCGAGAAGAACACCTGCGGCTATTTCTCGGCCAAACGATTTGCCAATCAATCAGGGGTTGTGACCGATGAGATTGCGATTAATCCATCCTACTTTGCCGTGTCACCCTTGATTGAAATCATGCAAACGCTGGTGCACGAGATGGTGCATTTGTGGCAGTTTCATTTTGGGAAGCCTGGACGTGGACGGTATCACAATAAAGAATGGGCCGACAAAATGGAGCGAATCGGTTTGATGCCCTCCTCCACTGGCCAGCCTGGTGGTGCAAAGACGGGGGACAGTATGGCGGACTACGCCATCGAGGGCGGTTTGTTCCTCAAGACTTGCGCGGGTCTGCTTGACGAACACTTTAAGCTGTCTTGGTATGATCGATTCCCACCGTCGGTGGCGGTGGTTTCAGGACAAAACTGTTATGCTAATCAATTGCAAGGTTTACCCAATGAGGCGACACTGCTCATTGCTAATAACAGCAACGCGATGGTAGAGCCGCGACCACAACCACAAACTATTCATGAGCCAACTGATGTCAAGCAAACCCGTGTCAAGTACACCTGTGATTGCGACATCAACATTTGGGCAAAACCCAATATTCAGGTTCGTTGCTGTGAGTGTAATGGGATGTTTGAGATGCAGCTGTAAATGTTTAAACTGTTGGTAAAGCGATATTCGTTCTATACGTTTGTTCGTACTGTACCGCCTGCTATCTGCGCACGACTACACCTCAAAAGAGTTGTGGCTGCACGTCAAAAGCATCGTTCGTCAAATTGAAACCGACGACGCAGCACTCATCTTTGACGACACCATCATCGAAAAGGAATACACCGATGAAAATGACATCATGTGTTGGCACTTTGACCACAACAAAGGGCGCAACGTCAAAGGCATCAACCTGCTCAACACCTTGTACCACAGCGATGACGTTTCGATACCAGTCGCCTTTGAACTCGTACACAAACACGCCTATTGCGACCTTGAAACACACGAAGTCAAGCGCAAAAGCAACGTCACCAAAAACGAAATGATGCGTGCCATGATTGACCAATGCGTGCAAAACCAACTCAAGTTTCGTTACGTCCTGATGGACTCGTGGTTCAGCGCAAGCGAGAACTTCGAGCACATCGTTAAAAAGCACAAGCACTTCATCGCCGCGCTCAAATGCAACCGTTTGGCAGCATTGAGTCTTAACGATAAGAAACAAGGCCGATACGTTCGCATTGATTCACTGACATTCACCGATCAAGCGATTAGTTCATTAGAAAATAATATTATTTAAAATAATTTAAAAGCTAAATGTCATATTATTTGAAAGTTTCAATAAACGGTTTTACAAAATTAATGAAATTTACTTTGTGCATCGCTGATCTTTCTCCTTGGTTTTTAAAGTATGGCCGTGTCAATTCTGATAGTGATTTACTGTACATATCTCTCAATTTTTCTTTCTCATATTCAGGTAAGTTATCGAAAATCATAAACAGCTGTTCTCGTTCAATAACCTGCTTTTCTTCGTACAACTTATTTCTGATGGTTATTTCAGCTTGTTCTGAAGCGCTTCTTTCAGATTTCAAATTCTCAGCAGCTTCAATTTGTTTTTTCTGCAATTGAGACGTATGCCATCCTTCAGTAATTGCTTTTCTGTACAACGCACCATACTCTCTGATTTTAACGCCCTTTTTCTCCTTAGTAACCCCGTATTCATTCGCACGTTCTATGCACAGTTCAATTTCTTCAGATGAACGCATTGCCAAGTATTCTTTTTGTGTTGCTGATTCAATGGTGACTTTGGCAAATCTGAATGCTTTGCTTGATTCTAGCTCTGGTACAGGTAATGAAACTCGATGCTTATTAGCTACATGAAACTTCAAACCAATAGCGGATCGCCCGACTCTTTCATACTCCACTTCTACTTCAATATCTGATATTTCACTTTGATTAATCTTCTTGCATGGGTTTGTTATTAGCACACGGTTGAAGTCTTTGAACTCTTTATACTCCTCATCCTTGAGACCCATATAATTCCTAAACTCTTGAATAGTCATGTAAGGAGTTTGTTTTACTCCAACGTAATCTTTGCAGAGCTTGTAAATTATTGCTTCATACTTGCCAGTAAAATGATTGAAAACAGACCAATTAAGAAGCTGAAAAATTGCATTGGGTTCATGCAAGCCTCTGACTACGTTTTCGATTAATGAGGGCAATTTAAATGATATTTTTTGGTTTGATACTTTCCATTCAGATATAAAACCTGCTCCATATAGAACTGTTTGACCGTCTTTTTCAAGCAAGTTACATGTGATATCCTCATTCTTTAAAGCCCTTAGATCCTTATCGATCTCTGATTTTTTGGGCACGTACCCTAATGCATCTGAAATCTTTTCCATTGAAATATATCTAAACCCATCTTGATCTGCAGGGCGAACATTTTCAAACTGCTCACGGAGTTCCCTTACAAATAGAATCCAATATTTGTATTGAAGTATAGAAATTTTATGGCGAATATGTATTAACGCTTGAGGCGTCTTAATTATAGGGCTTTGACGTTTTTTTGGGATAATTGAGGCCATAATTTGTCCGTTGAATGAGTTTTGCAATGGTTGAGCATGGGGGATTTTATACACTCGGAAAAGGAATTCATCCACCCAAAAGGGGGATTTATCTACTTTGCCGGGGGAATATATCCACTAATCAGGGGGTATTCATCCACCGAATATAACTGTAGCCCCCTACTGCACTGCAATTTTACTAGCCTAAAGTTTTCAAATAAAATAAAAGAGCAGCAAGAAGGGAAGGTTGAGCGAATTATCAGATTCCATGTTTGCTGCTGCTATTTCTCAAATAAAAACAAAACAAACTCTTGTTTAATTTCCTTATTTGCAGTATATTCTGAATTATATGGAAAATCAACACAAAAGGGAAATATGTTTACAAATGTCAAAATGAGCGACTTAGATTCAATGGCAAGCAATGCAGCTGATGTGTTAAGTCAAGTTCGTGAAGCAATGATCGAACCGCATCCAAGGAAATTAGCTCCAACTTTTAACTCTGCTGCAATAGCAGAACTATGTAACGTTGATAAATCTAAAATTAAATACCTAACGTTAAAGCATGAGCTACCCCAGGGCACAAAATCTGAAGGATCAAAAGCCAAAGAGTATTCGCTTGAAGAAACAATTACTTGGGTAAAAAATATCGGCACATATCCAAAAAGGCCTGAACATAAAGAAGGCAGAGTGGTTGCTGTATGCAACTACAAGGGAGGTGTTGCAAAAACAAGCACTACAGTTTCTATTGCACAAGCTGCAACACTACGGGGATTAAAAGTCTTAATTCTCGACTGTGACGGCCAAGGTACGGCAACTCAATTATGTGGCATAAGCCCTGAACAAGATGTCGATGTAGAAGATACAATAATGCCATATATCTATGGTGATCAACCAAATCTTTGGTACGCAATCCAACAAACTTACTGGCACAATATGTTCGTCATTCCAGCATCTAGTGGCCTATTATCTGCTGAATTCGTTTTACCCGCGAAGGCAATGGAACAAAGAGGTTTCAAATTTTGGGAAGTATTAAAAGATGGTATTGAGCCGCTACGTAAAGAGTTTGATCTTATTTTGATTGATACATCCCCTTCTCTTTCACACCTGACAGTAAACTCAATGATTGCGGCAGATGGTTTGATAATGCCATGTCCTCCAGATGCATTAGATTTTGCATCAAGTGTTCAATTTTGGGGGATTTTCTCTGAGCTAACTGACTCATTACCAGACGCAAAAGATAAAGTGTATGACTTCATAACTGTTGTCTACACAAAAGTGCAAAATAACGAAATATCCCGATTAGTCAAAACATGGATGTCACAAGCATATGGTAGTTGTGTTAACGGTATTGAGATACCTGAGAGCACTGCAGCTAGAACAGCAAGTGCACAGTTGAAGACGATTTATGATCTAAGCCGTCCTGATGGCAGTGTCGAAGCATATAAACGATACAAAGAACCGTTAGATAAACTGGCTGATTTCGTCGTAGATCAGCTTGCATTAGCATGGAGAAATTAACATGAGTAAAGGTAAGGGTATTTACGACCAGCTTTTGAAAAAGACAGAGAACATTAAGCCGCGTGAACAGGAAATTACGAAAGAACATAGAGCTCCAAAGTCAGCTCCAGTCATGTTTATGCAAGGAGTGCAGCGAATCGAAGCTGCAGAAGATCAAGTTGATGAGTTGAGAAAACAACTTACTTTAATACAGAGCTCGCATGGTATTTGCTTGGATATTCCTTTGACCCAATTGGTTGAAATAAAGGGAAGACGAAGAAATTTATCTGCAATTGAATTTGAAGAATTAAAGGCCAATTTAGCAAATAATGATTTAGTAACTCCAATTACTGTAAGAAGAGTCGGGGCTGATAACTATGAAATTATTTCTGGGCATAATCGAGTTGCAGCATTTAAAGAATTAAATCGAGAAAGCATTCTTGCATTTGTTGCAACCACCGATGAAAATATCGCTGAAATTAATGCGTTTTATGCAAATTTATTCCAGCCAGCACTACCAGATTACGAAAAATACATTGGCTTTTGTGTGATTCAAGCCCAAAACAAGGGAATTTCTCATGATAAATTGGCCGATCTATCTGGCTTATCTCGCTCGCAAGTAACTAAAATCATGTCTTTTTCTCACTTGCCAATTCAAGTACACGCTATGTTGGAAAAGAACGTCTCATTGTTGGGGGCAAATGCGGCATTAGAGTTGTCAGCATTCGTCAAGAATGGTCATGCTGAGATTGTAACAGATGCAATTTCGAAGTTGGCAAATGGTGAGTTTGATCAAAAGCAGGCAATCAAATTTGTTAAATCTTCATTGAAAATCGCAGATAACTCTGCATCAGAAAACACAGAAGAGCAAAACGTTGTAAAGAATGGTGATGTTACTTACTGCACTATCCATATGAAGCGTAGAAAATCGATTCAAATTGATTTTACTTCTGAGGATTTGGCATCAAGAGCACAAAAGTTAATCACGGATTTTTTGAACGAACAATTAAAATAACATATTTGATATTTACGACAATAGATACAGGCTCTGGATTAAACAGAGCCTTTTCTATTATTCAAGGTTCTCATGAACCATCAAGCAAATGCGCTTTCAGTGGCGCCCGCAATGCCGTATGTTCTACTAGAACCACTGACGGCGGATGAATCCCCCTACCCTGCGCCATCAAGCAAATGAGCATTCAGTGGTGCCCGCACTGACGAATGTTCTACTAGAACCGCTGACGGTGGATGAATCCCCCTGCCCTGCGGTATCAAGCAAATGCGCTTTCAGTGGCACCCGCAATGCCGTATGTTCTACTAGAACCACTGACAGTGGATGAATTCCCCTCCCTTCGCCATCAAACAAATGCGCTTTCAGTGACACCCTCACTGACGAATGTTCTACTAGAACCGCTGACGGTGGATGAATCCCCCTACCCTTCGCCATCAAGCAAATGCGCTTTCAGTGGCACCCGCAATGCCGTATGTTCTACTAGAACCGCTGACGGTGGATGAATCCCCCTTACCCTGCGCCATCAAGCAAATGCGCTTTCAGTGGCACCCGCAATGCCGTATGTTCTACTAGAACCACTGACGGTGGATGAATTCCCCTACCCTGCGCCATCAAGCAAATGCGCTTTCAATGGCGCCCGCAATGCCGTATGTTCTACTAGAACCACTAACGGTGGATGAATTCCCCCTGCCAGTAATTAAAAATACTTTTTGTAATGCTTGATTTGTATTGAATAGAGAAAAGCCGAAAGTGCGAAGAAAAAAATTATAAAGTACTCGGGCAAATAAATGGGAACTGCAATGTAGAGCTCAAAACAAAGCACAAGCAGAACGTAATTATAGTACTTCATTCTGTGATAAAGCCCCGCTGATTCACGACCAATAAGCCAAGCATGGGTCTGACCATTCGTTTAATGGCACGATGGTCTTGCTCAACGATATTGTTGAGGTATTTGATTTGCCTCACATTGATGTCAAGGTGCTTATCTTCTATGATTTTGCCGATTGCCGCTTTGTTGGAACCGCTTTTGTCCATCACGACTGTTTTAGGGAAGCCGTGCTGTTTGAAGGCTTTGTTGAAGAAGCGCATGGCGGCAACTCTATCGCGTCTTTTGCTCAACAAGAAATCGATTGTTAACCCATTCTTATCAACAGCTCTGTAATAGTAATAGAGTTTAAATATATTCGACGAACCATTATCGAATTTTATTCAATTTGACTGTTTTGCAACAAATTTATCACTAATCAATTTATCCCATTTGAATAGTTCTTGACAACCGTTTAAACAAGAGTATTATATTCAGTACATTTTACATGTACACGTCTGACGTGTTGACTAGTGCCTTACTCGACTAGACCATTGTTTTATGACAATGCTAAGGCTTAAACATACTTACCCATGCGGGATATTTCTATCCCGTCCTGGGGTCTGATATATCTCGCTTTTTTGTTTTTAACATTAAGGAGATTTATCATGACACAAACTACAACTGCCCAATACTTCGATATGACAACTCGTGTTGTTGGTTATTTTAACCGCTTACGTGTTGTTCAAGGTAAAGGCAAAAAACAACCCGAATATTTGGCTTTGGATTTTAGCGCGTTGAATGGCGATGCAGATGCACCTGAATATCGTCGTTTTAATTTAGTCGTTAAAGGCACTAAAGCTAAAGAATTGATTCAGCAATTGATTCAAGAATTTGGTGATTCAAAAGACACTAAAATCTTTGGCTCAGTTGAAATTGGTGATTTTCATGCCGATTATTGGATTGCCAATAAAGGTACACCAGAAGAAGAAATCAAACCTGTATTGAAAGGTCGTTTGCTTAAGGTACACACCATTAAAGTAGACGGACAACAATACTATGACGCAAAAACAGAATCACAAATAACGCCAGCAGCCTCCACTGAAGACGTTCCAAGTGATTCTACATCTGAATCTGAAACAGATTCTGAAACAGAAGCAGCATAATACAAAGCCTCATAATGTGGACATCCCTTGGATGCTCTTATATTATGGGGGTTTTGTTTGGCTACCGTTTTCACTGTTTTGATTCGTTCAGTAAAAACGATCACACCCTCTGGTGCGTCACTCGACCAGGGCAATGAATGATGTTGTTCATTGTTGACGCTTACTACTTGACCTCGTTCATCACTGAAAAGATGAACACGCGCTATAGATGCGCTAAACTGCGTTTTGATGGTTGTAGATATCAAAGCACGAGACCTACTATTGGAAGCTAGCTTTGCTCGCTCACCCAGTGTGTAGGTCTCACCTCCCTTTACATTCCTGTCTTCACATGAACTGATTGACCAAGCCCGTCATTTGATGCGAGGGCAGGGTACAGGGTGTCTTCTTTAAACACGAGGCGTTGCCTCCATAACCTTTTGCTTTTTTTGAAGTATTACAGAATACTTTCTTTGGATACTCATTGAGTATCCAAGCCAAAGTAGTTTGCAATGCGTAACACTGTTTGATTGTCCAGTCTGACGATCGTGATTTGGTGCCTCACTCGACCAAATCCAATGGGTTAAACCATTGCTGAGGCATATATACAGTCATTTATGGCTGTTTTTTTACATCAGCACAACGCGAGTTGTGCTTACCCAATGGGACATGATTTTCCCATTGGGGATGACATGTCCCTTTTTTGTATCTTTTAGGAGCATGTCATGACACTGGTATTATTAAACAACATACTGAAAGCTAAACACATTCCTGTGTGGGGAATTGAATCAGGCGCAACCGATTGGGTTGTTCATGTTCAAGCCGCAAAGGACGAAGAACCTGTGAAGCTTATTGTAAACAATCGTCTCAACTTCAATTTCTACCGTACAGAAATTGAGGATGCTTTAAGGGACGGTACATTTACGTTTCGTGTAGATGCCGAATCTCGGACCTACACGATTGTGTGAGTGTGATGTAACCTGGTGAGCTAGGACATAACGAAAGCAGTGCTTTTATGATGTCATAGCTCAACTTGAACCCTTAGTGCTCACCTCGACTAGGGGCGTTCAGTTTATGTACTGGATGCGTGAGCTTTTATAACTTAAACCCACTCGGGATATACCTATCCCGTATGGGGCTTGGTGTATCTCGCTTTTTATGGAGATACATCATGACAACAACTAAACACATGGCTCAAGCGGTCAAACGTGACATTCACCAGGAGGTCACGGATCAGATCATTGCAATGCTGGAAGATTGCGGTGAGTATGAACAGGCCTGGGTCAACCCATTCCCGACGTTTCGCCCTCAAAACCCCATTTCTGGAAATGTGTATCGAGGGGTCAATGTCTTGATCTTAGGTGCTGCTGCTCTTAGGAAGCGTTATCCAGTTAATCTTTGGATGACGTTTAAACAAGCGTTGGAGAACGGTACACCTGTTAAACCAGGAGAACGTTCAACCTACGTTGTTCGATATGGCGTCTACGACAAGACTATCGAGAGCGAGGACGATGTCGACACTTCTGAGACGTTGACTGAGATGAAGATGTTTCTAAAGTATTACCCTGTGTTCAATGTGTCTCAACTCGATGGCTATGTCATTCCTGAGATTCAAACACAGGGGACAGGGTTTTTGGAGGGAATTGATGCAGCTGAACGCTTGCTTAATGATTCAGGTGCCAATTGGGTTGAGCAGAAGGGTAATGTTGCGTTTTACTCGCCTGAGAAGGATTGCATCACGTTGCCCATGCGCAGTCAGTTCAAATCGGCTGAGGGCTTTTACAGTGTCGCTCTTCATGAGTTGGTTCACTGGACGGGCCATTCTTCAAGATTGAACCGAAACTTCACTCGAATGCGTTTTGGGAATCACAATTACGCATTTGAGGAGTTGGTGGCTGAAATCGGCGCGGCGTTCTTGTGTGGCGCGATTGGCATTGAGGCTAAAACCTTGCCTAACCATGCGGCATACATCAAGTCTTGGCTTGAGGTGTTGCGTAATGACAAGAAGGCCATCTTTACTGCGGCCGCACAAGCGCAAAAGGCGTTTGACTTGCTCACCGAGTCTGCTGTGTCACTCAACAGCAAAGCAGCTTAGGTGTGTCGATTGTGTTTAATATTTAACTGTTTTTAACCCCAGCGGGATGGACCTATCCCACTCGGGGCATGGGACATTTCGCTATTTTTATAGGAGTTGTACCATGGGACTTGATATGTACGCCAAGAGCATTAAGGCCGATTTAGTCACTGACTTGAGTGAAGTGGATGCAAGAGTCATGAACGGAGAAGCCACTAAGGATGGTGTTTTGCCAGATGAGCTGTTTTACTGGCGTAAGCACCCGAACTTACACGGCTGGATGGAGGCGTTGTATTTTAAGAAAGGGGGATTAGACCCTCAATTTAATCTCAATGCACTTCATCTGAACCGTGATGACTTGGAGGCGTTAAAGGTCGATATTCAGATGAATCGTTTGCCTCACACCATAGGATTCTTTTATGGTGAAAGCGACGGCAGTGAGCGTGAGGGGGACTTGCAGTTTGTGAGTCAAGCCCTGGCGCTCATTGAGCAAGGTCATCGGATTTACTACTATGCGTGGTGGTGATGACAGTGATTTGACATCATTTGATTAACAAAACAAAGGCCAATGGATTGCAACCGCACCATTGGCCTGTTTTTTTATCGACAAGGAGCTTTTAATGCCGAACTATTGCCAAAACCAGTTAAAGATTTCAGGGAACGAACAAGACATTATTCTTCTCAAGCAACAGATGTACAGCTTCAATGAGCAAGGCAACTACGTTTTAGACTTCAATGTGGTTGTGCCCATGCCCAAATCACTTGATATTACTTCAGGCGGTTTGACTGAGCTGACCAGCCAATTGTTGTATCCACATACAGCCAAAGGTAAAGAGCCGCCATCGATTAGTGATTTGATGCAAAAGTATCACAGAGAGTTGGTATGGCCATGCCCACAAGTTGATACGGTTGATGAATTTATAGGGTTGCTTAGGCAAACCCGCAATGGTCGACAGTGTCTGCTTGAGGGACATTACTATCACAGAAACCACAAGCAGTATGGTTTTAGGGATTGGTATGATTGGCGCTTGCATTATTGGGGTACTAAATGGGGGGCCATGCACTTTGAAGACAATGAGTACAATGAGTTGATCTTTGATACGGCCTGGAGTCCGCCCATACCTGTGATTCAAGCTTTGGCTGAGCAGTTCCCTCAATTGAACTTTAGATTGGCTTACGCTGAAGAAGGGTGTTGGTTTGCGGGTGTGCTTGAATGGTCTGATGGTTGCCTCACCTATGGGGACAACGATGCAGATGTAAGAACCACCTTAAAAACTTATTTTGGTTATACCGATCAGGATTTTGAGGTGGACCAGGACAATTAGCACCAAAACTTTGTTTTATTTTTAATTGACTAACCCCAGCGGGATGTACCTATCCCGCTCGGGGCATGGTGTGTCTCGCTTTTATAGGAGATTCACAATGACTGTTTTAATTCAAACATGGGTTGAGCAACTCAAACACCATTTACCTGAGAAGGTGTATTTGCATGAGGTGAACTACGACGATTCCATTCCTGTGCGCGTGCTTGAGGGCATCGTGCGCGATAATGGTTCTGAGCGTTCGCAAGATGCGTTATATGAGTTGGAGCTCGATTGGTGCACGTGGGACGCAGAGCAATACTATATCAATGAAGCGTTAGATGATATGGCCAGGGCCTTGCGCATCACTAAAGCCGAGCTCATCGCTCACCTGGAGGCTGAGGAAGATGATTGGCGCGATGAGCTGCGGTATGAGGTGCAAGAGCGTAATGCGTCTACGCCGATTGCGGATTTGGCTCGGTACACCGATGACGTCGTTTTGCGGTTGGAGATGTATTCTAACTACGATTGCATTAACAGTGCGTATTGCGAGGGCAAGGTGGTTGACTTGAATGAGTCTTATTTGGCTGATGTGTTACGTGTGTTACGGATTAACCCTAAAGATTACGCGGACGTATTGGACGTACTCGACCAGGGTTATGAGTGCCGTGACGTGACCAACGTGTATCGTGGACGGCCTTTACTGTCAGCGTTGGATGTGTATAAAGAGCATCAGGAGTTATCTTCAGGACCCGCGCTATTGACGTTTGTGTTCAAGATGGCCGTCGATGAGTTGCTGAAGTTTAAGGGACTCATTCAAATCCCTGCGGGGGCAAAGGTGGGTTTCTTCAGCTCAGCAGTGGGTGCGGGTTCGATATGGGAAGCAGAGCTATCTCAAGCCTTTACGGTTGATTTAGCGAATCAGCCGCCGACGTATTCAGAACCAACGTTTGGATTGTTTATTGATGACTCGGATTGCAAGCACTCAGGCTATTCCATCGAGGAGACTTACGGCATGAGTCGAAACTGGCTGAGTGTCAATGGCAGCATTTATCCTGACACTGAACACGCCGCGTAGAGTAGGGCGCATGCTCCAAAAACACAAAATCCACCTTGCGGTGGATGGTGTGCTATAGGAGATGTCATACGGCAAGCAGGGGTTTGTACCCCTACAAACTTGTCCTGCTTCGACTATCATGAGTTGGATTTTAATCAGCTCTAAACAAGTTGGCAAGTGATTTATGTCCATTGTGTGGATAAATTGACACAATCAATGCTGACTTTAACCCCCTGGGATACATTATTCCCGAGGGGATGGTGTATCCCTCATTGATGGAGAGTTGCACCATGAGTGTGAATAATGAAACCGACGGCGTATTGAGCCGAACCGAGAGTTTTGTGATGATGTTTTTCTTTGATGACTACCCACAAGACATGACGTTTGACGCAATGATGAATGCTTATGAAGACCCCAATAACAAGGTCATTGTGGCAACAGAGTTTTGGAGTATGAGTCTGTACCGTGAGGACCTGGTGGACTGGGTGAGGGGAATGGAAGCGTCGATGCGCTTCGAATTTTTCCCTGCTCAGGCTTGAATTTAATCGTGTCTTAATGACTAACCCAGCCCGCGTGGCTGGGTTTTTTTTATGCGCAAACCAAATATTCGCAAAATACAGCAATTGGTTCTCCATAATCATATTTTTAATCAATATTTTGAGTTAAAAACAAAGGAATGTAAATCGCACACTAAAATTGAGCCAGATGACGGAGTAAAGTTGAGCCACTGAGCATTAAAAAAATAGACCGAAGTCCTCGTTGGGGATTGTATCGCAAATCCCGACTGCATAAGCTCAATCAACCGTCCAAATTAGCCTCCTTATCGTTTTTGCGTCGTTTACGCGCCTCAAGTCGGTAGCTGTCGCCATTCATTTCAAGGATATGGGCATGATGGGTAAGTCTGTCGAGCAAAGCCCCAGTCAACCGCTCAGAGCTTTAGGGGCTGATTAAATTAATGGATGATTTTGGTTGTATAATTCCAGACAGGTTTGGAAAGCTAAATCAAAGTTTCCATGCTGCCTAGGCACTGTAATTTAAAGTTATATGCTGATGAGATAATTTTACACTTTGCTTAACTTAAAAAGAATTAATGCAAAATAATAAAGGAGAGTCCGATGAACACTGAAAAATGTCCGTTTCATTCCACTGCTGGAGCCGCCGCCGTCCATGGTATGCATTCAACTAAAGACTGGTGGCCCAATCAACTCAACCTCAAGGTCCTTCATCAGCACACCCCATCGTCCAACCCGATGGACACAGGTTTTAATTACAAAGAAGCTTTTTTAAAGTTAGACTACGTGGCTCTTAAAAAAGACCTTGAGTTTTTAATGACCGACTCTCAAGAATGGTGGCCTGCTGACTGGGGGCATTATGGTGGTCTTTTCATTCGCATGGCGTGGCATAGCGCAGGCACTTACCGCACGGCGGATGGTCGAGGTGGTGCTGGAACTGGTAATCAGCGGTTTGCCCCAGTCAATAGTTGGCCAGACAATGGAAACTTGGATAAAGCACGCCGCCTACTTTGGCCCATAAAGCAAAAATACGGCAATGCCATTTCATGGGCTGACTTGATGATTTTAGCGGGAAATGTCGCGCTCGAATCAATGGGATTTAAAACATTTGGTTTCGCAGGTGGGCGCTCAGACATTTGGCAACCCGAAGAAGATATCTATTGGGGCGCTGAACAAGAGTGGTTGGCGACCAGCGATAAACCTAATAGTCGCTACAGTGGCGAGCGCGAACTAGAAAATCCACTGGCCGCGGTGCAAATGGGACTGATTTATGTTAACCCAGAGGGACCTGATGGCAACCCTGATCCTGTGGCATCAGGACGAGATGTCAGAGAAACGTTTGCACGTATGGCTATGGACGATGAAGAGACCGTTGCGTTAATCGCGGGAGGACATACATTTGGCAAGTCACATGGCGCAGGAGATCCAAAGCTCGTGGGGCCAGAACCTGAAGCCGCGCCGTTAGAGGCTCAAGGCTTGGGTTGGATGAATCAATTCGGCTCAGGTAAAGGTGTGGACACGACCACGAGCGGTATAGAAGGCGCTTGGAAGCCCAATCCAACTCAATGGGACAATGGTTATTTTGATATGCTCTTTGGTTACGAATGGGAGTTGGTCAAAAGCCCAGCGGGCGCACATCAATGGTCCGCTAAAAACTGCCGCCCTGAACACATGATTCCTGATGCGCATGACTCATCTAAAAAACATGCGCCGATGATGACTACGGCCGATTTGTCATTGAGATTCGACCCAATTTACGAGCCGATTTCGCGTCGCTTCCATCAAAACCCAGCTGCATTCGCCGATGCGTTTGCCCGAGCATGGTTCAAGTTAACTCACCGTGACATGGGACCCAAACCCCTGTATTTAGGTCCTGAAGCACCGAAAGCCGACTTGATTTGGCAAGACCCGATCCCTGTCGTAGACCATCCATTGGTTGATGCAAAAGATATCGAAATGCTTAAGGCAGAGATATTGGGTAGCGGTCTCACTATCAGCGAATTGGTTTCTACTGCGTGGGCCTCTGCTTCAACTTTCCGTGGTTCGGATAAACGAGGTGGAGCAAACGGCGCACGTATTCGATTGGCACCACAGAAAGATTGGGCTGTCAATCAACCAGCACAATTGGCAAAGGTCCTAAGCACACTGGACAACATACAAACTGCTTTTAATCAAAAAGCGTTGAATGGCAAAAAAATATCGTTGGCAGACTTGATTGTTTTAGCTGGCTGCACTGCAATTGAAAAAGCGGCTCAAAATGCGGGGCACTTAGTTGAGGTTGCATTTACACCAGGGCGAATGGATGCGTCTCCTGAGCAAACCGATGTATCATCGTTCAGTGTATTAGAACCACAAGCCGATGGATTCCGCAATTATGAAAAAACCACCTATCGCATTCCTGCAGAACGACTGTTAATTGACAAGGCGCAACTGCTCACGTTGAGTGCTCCTGAAATGACAGTACTCATAGGCGGCCTACGTGTATTGGGTGCAAATGCTGATGGTTCTAAGCACGGCGTTCTCACAACCCGTGAAGAGGTGCTTTCAAACGACTTTTTCACCCATTTGCTTGACATGGACACTGAATGGAAACCTGTATCATCTGATGCTCAAGTTTTTGAAGGTCGACACCGAAAAACAGGTAAGCTCAAGTGGACTTCAACGCGTGTGGATTTGGTATTTGGTTCGAACTCGCAACTGCGCGCACTGTGTGAGGTTTACGCGCAAAAGGACAACCAAGAGAAGTTTATTCGAGACTTCGTTTCGGCGTGGGTTAAAGTGATGAATATGGATCGCTTTGATTTATCATGATTTTTCGTTTAGCTTCTTGGCATAAATGCAGACGGAAGTTTGAACACTGTTGCATTTGCTGAGTAAAGCGGCTAAACAGTCTAAGACTTGTCGTATCATTATATTATGTAATAGCAAAGAGAAATTGATACGGCTCGCACTGGACTTTACAAATCATAAGTGAAAATACTCAATATGGTGGTTGCAAAGGACAAACACCCATCCGCCTATGGAATACGAGTAAAGTGAGGCTTTGTGTTTTCGTCATTAATTAATGATGGACACGAAAAAAGCTTCCCTTTTTAATATTTGAAAGGACATAATATGTTTAAACGAATCATTACAGTATTTGCTGCAATTCTTAGTATCTCAAGTATAACAGCCCAAGCTAAAGACTCTCCTGAGAGCATGAGAAAACTTGCTGAGGCTGTTAATCAAGAGCTTTGGAACAATCATGATATAAGTGCAATTGATCGGTATTTTGCTAAGGACTATATTCAGCATAGTGCAGGTGCTGATGGTAGTGAGGGGTTAAAAGCTTTTGCAACTAGTTTCTTTAAGAAGTTCCCCGAATTTAAGGTTGAGTCAAAGCGAATCATCGTAGAAAATGACATTTTGGTGAACTTTAGTGTCACACGAATTAATCCTCAAGATATAGGGCAAACATGTTTTGATATGTTGAGAGTTAAAAATGGCAAGTTTGTAGAACACTGGGACAGTTGTCAGGACATACCAAAAGAACGTTTGAATAAAAACTTGCCTTGGTAATTATTCAGATAATATGGTTTAAAATAATGCCCCTGTAATCCAGCCTAGAGTGTTTAGATTGGAAGAGTGAAGAAGCTAAATAGTCCTAAGAATTGGCATCTTGTTAGACTCATTCTTGTGAGGCATTAGATCGTTGAACAAGACACCTTCTGAAGCTGTTATAAATACTGAGTTGCTTTTAGCAAAGTACTGGATGCAATTAAAATTGACCGCCTGAACACGTTTAAATTCGTACAGGTGGTCAATACATACTGCAAGTCTTCACAGAAATTGGCCTCGTTCATCATTTTGAATGACCCAAAAGTGAATCGATAGCGTTTAAAATAGTTGAGCAATTTTTCATTTAAACCAACAGCACCTGTCTTTTTTTTCCACACAGGGTGCTTTTGGTCATGAAAAGTTAGTTTAACGCTGCATGAGCCCAAAGGCAAAGTCTCTCCCCATACCCTGCTTCATTGCCAAGTGAATCCATGTCATTGCAAAAGGTTCTAAGTAACGTGCAGTATGCAAATTTCCCATGTTGACGGCATTAAAACCAATCGATATAGCCAATTCTATGATGCGCGCACGTGCATCTGCATCATCGCTGTTGTTGCTCGAGTAAAACTGACCATGAGTGCGCGTTGAAATTTGACCAGGCAGTTAAAGGCGCAAATTGGGTTGCACCTGTGGATAAGTTTAT
>NZ_SNZE01000023.1 GCF_004363775.1 Hydromonas duriensis | reverse complement strand
GCGCATCAATGCACGACTGGTCTGTGATGCACTCAAGGCGGCGTTGTTCAAACGGGGCTACCCATCAGGGGTGATTGTGCACACCGACCGTGGTAGCCAATACTGTTCGCAAGCCTATCAGCGATTGATTAAAGCTTATGACTTGAAATGCAGTATGAGCAGCAAAGGCAACTGCTACGACAATGCCGCCTGTGAGAGCTTCTTCCACACGCTCAAGGTCGAACATGTCTATCGCATTGCCTTTGAGTCAATGGAGCACGCCAGACGCGAAATCTTCTGGTTTATTGAAGCCTATTACAACTTCAAACGCAAACATTCAAAATTGGGATACCAAAGCCCTGTAAAATTTGAATCCGCAGCATCTAAAATAGCTGCTTAAACTGTCCGTTGAAATGAGGGCAGATCACCCTTCTCTGTCTGCCGAATTAAATTGGTAATATCATTTTGCCAAATATTAAATTGATAAAACTTACCTGGCACTCCAAGAGCTTTCAAAACTTTTTTTTCAGTTGAACCCTCAGCAATTAACGAGATTAATGCTCTAGTCACCATATGCTATCTCGTCAATCAAGCTAGTATCGGGACAAGTGGCAAATATGTCGTTTTTAACATAGTTGCCTAATGCTCTATCATTCTTTTTAAAAAATTTTTCTGGTTGAACTGCTTCGACTAAATTTTTTTCATTTCTCTTTAAAAACAAATGACTGTGAACTGGAATATTCATGCTCAACAAGTCTGTGTTATGTGTTGTATAGAAAAATTGTGAATCTCTTCCAAGCTTACTAATCATAACATTAAGCATAGACACCTCAAGCTCTGTATGGACATGAGCCATACGCTCATCTAAAAACAAAGTAGACGACATAGACGATTTATTTCGCATAATTATAGTTTCTATAAAATATATAATGCTCAATGCCTCGGACGTTCCCTTTGATAAACGGCTAAATTGATTAAAATTAACATTATCCCAATTGTTATTATCAACCACAAGTTTACTGTCATTATCAAATTCAATCTGATAAGCATTTGGTGTATAGTCAAGTTCGCTAATTTCTTTACTAGCTGAGCCTTTTTCAGATAAGATTTTTATACTTTTTATTGTAGGATCAAATGCTTTTAGTATTTTGGTGGCTCGTTCCAAATTAAAATAGCCCTTGATTTTCATGCTTTCAGAAATTTGCTCTGTATTTTCATAAAACAGGTAACTCCAACCTTCACTTGAACTTGTCATTCCATAATGAACTTTTCTCGATAAGCTCATAAATAAATTGATTTCTGGATCATCTTTTAAAGACGCTGAATCATAGTCAATTTCATATAATCTCTTGCGCGAAGAGTTTTGTGTTTCATGCTCTTTTATTGCAGTGCTTCGATGTGATATTTTAACAAGTTCAACGTTTTCACTTTCTTGAGAGTGCTTAAAGTATAACTCTACCTGATGAAGCTTATGATCACCAAAATGCACAAACTCCAATGTTAGTGATGCTTCTTGCTGGTTATCACGAATTTTAACCAAATTCATTACTGATTGACGACCTGAAATAATATTCATCGCAGCACATAGTAACTTGCCTAAAGCAGTCTTGCCCGTGGCATTCCCACCCGAAATAATACAAACTCGTTTAACTTTAAATCGCGGAGCAAAAAACAAATTCTCATGCTCTATGGTGGTAAATTTTAAGGGCTTGGGATAAGTCAAATCAACTTCAAAATTTTCAAAACTATAAAGATTCCTGAAAACAAATTTTGTTACCAACATGGCATTCTCTCAGTTAATTAAATTTCCAAATTTTGGATATTATAGATTACAGAGGCGAAATTGTCACTTACATATTTTTCCAACATAAATACATGCGTAAAGGAAGAAGACCTCTAAAATTATCATAGATTGTGCAGTCTCATTTAATTATAGAAGTCACTATAGGTTTTATTTCCTATTTTTTTAATTTGGTATTTTTGGGCTTTGCAAGGTCAACATCAATTTTTAGTTGTTCAAACACTTTGTATAGTTTTTTTAACGCATTATCACGGTATTATGTAGCAGCCGCACAAATCATTTAAAATCAAATGGTAAAGTGTTTGCGTAAAAATCAATCAACCATTTTAAGTACTAAAGCATCAAGCGCAGCCTCTTCGCTTTCAACAGCGTGAGCAGGTATTTCTGGCCTCTTGTGCAATTGATGTAAACATACAGATTTCAAAGCAATTTCCGTGTGAATTTTATTTGAACTATCAAATTTTGGAATTGCCAAATATTTAAGCACATCAGTTCCACGATTCGTAGAAACAGCATATCCATCAATCACTTTTCTGACGGATGGACTATTGAGCACACCGCAAACAAAGTGCGCCTCTCTCATATCATTAAGCGCTAAGAATAATATCTTAGAATCAACCATAATGACTTTATCATCACTAAATAGTTTTCTCTCATGGTTTGGTATGCTCTCGGAATAATTACCCACAACAACTGCTGCCATGCTGCCAGTTTGCTCTTTCCATAGCACTTTAAAACGAGAGAAACTGTACTCCCCCACGTTGTCCAGTCGGTAAAATGGATTTTTTTCTGCATCAAAAAACTTACCATTCTGGACACGACTATCAAACAACTCTTTTTTATAAAATGATAACCACTTGTGAGTTAGCGGGGCATCCCTTACTAGGTCTAATTCTGGTATACCGTACTTCTCAGACGCAGTATGAGGAACAATCATATATTCATTACTTTCAATTTTCCAGCGCTTAACATTTCGCCCACCAAGCATAGGGTAAATATGATCGGCCTCAACAATCCCTTTATGTTCACCCTTATCCAAAATATCTTTACGGCGCTGACGAGTCATGTCATTGACAATTAACAAGTTACCATTCGCCTGTATGCAAGGTTTTTGTAATATATACACCCCTTTTGCACCAGCGGGTTCAACTCCCTTACGTCCTTGATAATGACGCTCTTCAGAACTATCCAACAGCCTACTCGCAAAATTTGATAAAGCAGTTGATGTTTTGGGTATTGTTAGCCATGCGGATTGTGTTTCGCTGGGCGATACAGGCTGTGCCAACATAACTTCCGATTTAATAAGTTGCTCTACGTCACTCCATTTCGCGTGAGCATCAAATTTTGGTTTGCTTTTCCCAATGTAACTCCAAGCATGATACTCACTCATGGGGTATTTCATCTTAGCCCCCTTCTCAAAGAAGATAGCCATTGATTTAATGGTAAAAAGCTTTATTGCTGAGAAGTCGTCAACTCTATTAATTCTGAATGGCACATCTTGGCCGTTTCGTTGGATTGATAATTTTCTAAACCCCTCCCCGCCTTTACAGCCTGATTAATCAAATACTCATGTAAGCCACTATCCGCGTTGTCTCTGCCATACAAGGCCTCTTTAATTCCTGAATCTGCTCTTTTGTCAAAATACCCAAATTTTTTGTATTCAAACGCGATGTTTTGAAAAACAGCATCAGCACGACCACCACCAATAAAATTTTTCTCACTTGAGAAAGTAGTAGCCAGTAAGGGATTTACTACGCTTAATATGGGACTAGCAATATGCGAGTAAAATTTAATCTTGATATCATCCTCATTGTTAAAGTGTTCTTTACTGAAAGCGTCTGCTATCCTTTGAGTGTCAAGTGCTGTGCTGTTAGGCATTAGTTAGTCTCTTTTTGAAATGTCAAGTTATATCTGAATATTTGTGCGCGGTAGCGTGCATGAAAATCCGTCATTCTAAACTATTGAGTTCGTCTAAACCCAATGATTTCAAGCCTATGGCCTTAAAACATTGGAGAGCAAAAAAGTAAAGCCTTTACAGTTTAGTTTGGGATTCATGAAGTAAATTATACGTCAAAATAAATGTTGAATTTCTGACTTTCATACACCTGCGTTTATTATGCCCTACTGCACCGATTTGACGGTGCAGCGAATCATGGTCTAGTTTTCATGCATCCATTGCCTTTAAAATTTGAAGTCTAAAATCTTGATAATATGCGTCCACGTTATCAGGGTTTAAGCCCCTAAAATCCGCAGAACAAATCTCAACTCCATCTACAAATGCACTGAACCATCTGTAGCTGCTATCAGGATAGAAGTATGCCGTTACAACTTTGTCCTTGCACACATTCGTAACAACAGAGTCAAGCCCCTCACTGGTTTTAAGTCCCCATCCATAGCCTGCTAATAGGTTGTTTACCAATTCAATGCGTTCTTTAGGTGTCGACTCAAGGTACCAGTCTTTTCTCTCATTGGCCGTTTGATTGGTTTTCGATAACTGCTCCGAGGCGAGGGGAAAAGGTTTTGATGTAGGGTTGCTGTTGGATTGATTTTGGTTGATTTGTTGCATGGTAATTCTCCTTGTTTAGGTTGTTTAAATCTGCTCGTCGGGTCGGGTTGACGTGCTTTTGACCGTTGTAGTGACCGAATCAAGTCGCACAGAAGCCGCAAGCGGAACGCAGCAAAGCGAGTACCGAACGGGTGAGTACGACGACCCCGCATAGGGGTTGAATCGGGCGCAACAATGGGCTATGCGTCGGTAAAAACCGAACCGATGTGTGGATTTAACCTAAACAAAATTGGCAACAAAGAAGCCGTTTAAAATCAATTCAATGGCAAACCAACAACGTATACGCTATACATTGTTTTATTTCAGTCCATGTTGACATTGACTCAATTCAAACCTGGATTATTCATGAGTGCTCTATGTTCAAATTGGCACAAATAGTCATGAGTTGGATGGACGCGCTGAAGAAATTGTGTCGCAACAAAGCCACATCCGAACTTGACAATACTTCAACATCAGCGTAACTTAATGAGTATGGATTACGGACACATTTAAAAAGAAAGGAGCCAGCCATGATTAAATTGATTTTAGAATGCGTGATTTTGTCATCACCTCTGTGGCTCTTTTTGGGCTTCAAGTTTGGATACTTAGCAGTGCCTGAAGGTGTTTTATCTGCTAATTCAGTCGAAGATGATGATGTTCATAAGTCTTTATTTACTGACGATGACAACCCAGCTCATTCTTATTCTTGCACCAATAAATACTATGGCACGCTTGATAGTGATGACTAAAAAAAATCCCACAAACATGTGGGATTTTTTATTGCCTATGACAGTGGTCTGCCTCGATTCAACACAGCTCTAAATTGAGCCACATAGTTTTGCGTTTCTGCTGGCAACTGAGCCAAGTTCAAGCGGCCGTTATGCGTTGCACGTTGAACGGTACCAGGGCCAGCATTATATGCTGCGACCGCTTTTTCTAAGTCACCGTGGAACATACGTAACATCTGCCCCAAGTAACGTGCACCACCACGCAAATTGTCAACAGGGTTCATCCGATTGACACCGAGGTCACTTGCGGTGCCTGGCATCAACTGCGTATAACCATAAGCCCCTGCTGAACTTCCGCGTTCATGCTTGCCCCTCGATTCAATGTGAATCAAAGTTCTAAACACATCCTCACTGATATTAGCCGAACGTGCCGCCTGAGTCACATATTGACTATGTGCGCTTGGCACGACGTTGGCCAATCCACCTTTGCGTTGCAAATCGCTGACGGTACGTTGCACAACAGCTTGGTTCAGTCTTGGTATTACTTTTGCCAGCGGGGTTTGACCTTGCGAATTGAATTGATTGGCTTCTGCGTGTCCCCCGCGTGAACCGTAGAAGCCGTAGACTTTGGGTCGTCTAAAAACCTCGCATTATTGACTTCGCCACTTAAATGCCCTGTAATGTCATCATGCTTTGTTTCGTTATCCCAACGTGCGAACTCTTGCCCCAATGATAAGTTTTTCGCTTCGTTACGCGCTTCATCTCGAATGCCCTGACCTGCATCATTGATGCGTGATTGCTGTGATTTAAAGTCTGACTGATTGCTAGCAATACGACTATCTGCGTCTTGCCCCAACGAATTGCCTGTCTCGTTAATTCGACCCCGTAACCCTCCGCCCATACCTGAAGCTTGAGCCAAATCCCTCACATTGGCTTGCCCTGCTTGAGCAAACCCACTCACACCTGACGATGCTGAACCATAAGCAGAGTCAACCGCAGCTCGACCACCTTGAATGGGTTCGATCGGTACATCCGCGCCAGCATCAAACACTGAGCCTTGGACTTGTGGTGATGCTGAATCGGTTATAACATTTGCTAAAGAAGACATAAATTTCTGACGACCTTCTGGTGTGCTCATATCAGGATTTCCAGCATCAGCATATGCTTTACCGATTTGAGGACTCATGTTGTCTGACATCGACAACGCATGACGTAGGCTCTGTTCGCTTTGCTCACGGTACGATTGCGATTTGCTGAACGATGTTGATGCGCTTAAGCTTGCACTTTGAGCTTCAGACAAATTGCTTGCGGTTTGTTGAGCAAACTGGTTGCCACTTGCCAAACTGCTTTCAAACGCCTTGGATTTACTGATTTGCTCGCCCACGTCTGAAGTAAATGAAATGCCTTGGGATTTGGCTTGTTTAATGGCATCAGACAAATCACGTTGGTATTCGGTTTTTGTTTGAGCATTTTCAGAAGAACCAATTTTAGTTTCAAACCCAAATTTAGATGGATTTTTGTTTGGTTTGCTCTTATCGGCTTCGTTTTTAGGAGTGTTATCAGTTTGGATGGTTTTACCTCCGCTTAATCCCAATCCAACGTCTGAACCGATTTGACTTAAAGTAATAAAGCTATCCTTATTGCCCCACTTAGCCGCCAACTCGCTGGTGATTTTAGCGGCCGTATCCAACGCCTGACGATTCTGAGCTGAAATCGCTGAGTTTGTGCCCAATGAGCTGCGAACGCCGTCGCTTTCATTAAGTGCCCATGACACAGCACTTTGATTGGCCGCCGTTCGGCTTTGTGTGGCTTGAGCTTCATAGCGATTGGCCAATGATTGTTCGCGTGAAGCCGCTTGAGAAAACCCACTCGCACGAGACAACTCATTATTGGCCGAGACACCTAAGCTGTTTTGTGTGGCGTTATAGAACGTTGCTCCTGTTGTCGCCCCATGAATATTCCCTCGATTATCCATGAAGCTTCCCGCTGCCAGTGTGCCTTTGGTGCTCATGCCTGCGCTGTTCATGTCATACATATTCGCCGACATATAGCGCTTCGAAGTGTCCCATTTGTGGGCATTGGTGCTGTCCCACGCCGAATTACCCATGTTAATGTTACCCGCACCCACGGCCGCACCTGCTTGTTCGGATGAACGTTGACCTGCTGACGCTGCACTTGTGGCCAATGATTCAATGCCGCCTTTGAGCATGCTCACCAAATACCACGAAATAACAGGCACACTGAACGCCAAATAGCCCGCAGTCGCTTGTGTGGTATGGGCAATGCTCAACACATCACTGGCATTGGCCAGCGTTGTCCCGTGAATATCCGTATTGGCTCCTATACGGTTGTTCATGACCGCTTTGGCGATGCCATTGACGATGGCAAACAGTCCAGGCCATAGCTTAATCCACATGATGACGGTGAAGTAGCCTATCAACACTTGAAAAAAGCGTAGGCCTGACATGATGATAATCAGCATCACGATCGGGAACAATGCCAAGACAATGGCCTCAATCAGATTGTTGATGATGGGCAAATACTTGGCGGCCAAAATCGCGGCCGTGTTTTGTGAGTTGATGGCTTGCGCTTCTGCTTGCGAAGCCGCAATGGCCGCTTGCATTTGCGTGGTGTTTCCAGTTACTTGCGCATTCTGCATGTGCGCCATTTTGACCATATTGACCATGACTTCTTGTTGAATGATGCCCAAGGCATCCGCTTGGACTGTACTGAACATGTCGTCATACGATGTCTTCAGACGTGACATTGCGGTGGCCGCAGAGTTTTGTAATACGCTTTGCTTGCTGTTCATGCCTGGATTGAGCATCGAGGCCAGCTTGTTGACGTACACCTGCGGCACAAGCGAGCGGGTGCGTTGCGCTAAATTGTTATAGGCATAATCGCAATCCATCGTCGTACCTGACACATTGGTCGGTAAGGCCTGATTGGTTTTACCAAGTAAGGTCAACAAATCCGTTGAGTTGCGGGCTTCATCCAGCGTGTACTTATGGTACAAATTCACGTCGTAACGCGAGCAATTCTCCACAAAATTGGCCCAATCGCCTTGCAGTTTCGGGTCGAAGTCCAATAACGACAGTTTGCGTGCCGTCAAATACGCATTTGCCCCAAACACCATGCCTGTGCGCGAGTACGCCAAGTCATCGACGGGCGTGAACACCGCCTCGGTCTTGTCCGTCACCCACTTGCCGATTTTACTGCTGATATTGCCAATCACCACCAAGCCGTAAGGCATGTTGTTGACGACTTTCACATAGGTTGGATTGGTTTGGTCGACAATCATCATGTCTGCTTTTGGTACAAAGAAGCCCATCCACAGAATCATGAAGCCAATAAACCACTTGCTCAGAAATTCAATCGTGCCCTTGAACACACCATGAATCACCATCCCTAAAAACGCAATCAAAGTCATGGCTTTGGTCATGGACTCAAATCCGCTGTTGCCCCCCATCATGAGGGCAACGGAATTGAGCATGTCATACACCATGTCTACATTGCCATACGTATAGTATTCCATCCTGTTTGCCTCCCTCGTCCGCGACGATTATTGGTTGCTGGACATGGCTGCATCCATGATTTTAGAGAACTGCAATGCGCTGGCCAGTGATGGGTTGCTGGCTTCAACATTGCTGTTGATGGTTTTAACGTACTCAGAAAAGTTCTTTTCGTTCATGATGCGCAGGTTGGTCGCATCGGCTTCTTTCTTGAGGTTGTCCATCAAGCGGTTCAAGTTATCCAGCGCCCGTGTTTCCATTGTTTCTTCAGTCGGGTCTTTCGACTCATAAGCGGCCATTGCCGCCTTGGCCGCTTTGTGCATGCCGCTCAAATACGCCCGCGTGAAGTCCAAGGCCACGGCATTGATGGCTTTGTCCGACAACACCGTGCCGCCCTCGGCATCGATGAGCGCCATTTTGAGCAGCGGGAATGACGTGTTGTTGATGATGCGTGTGGTCATTTCACGGTCTGCGGCGGCAATCCGTGTGCCGTTTTGGATGCTGTCTTTGAGCTTCTCAATTTGAGCCGCCACTTGTTTGCGAAACCCCGTGTACGTGTGGTCTTGAACATCACATTGAGTCGCTTTGTACGGGTCGGTCGCCGTGCCCGCAGGGTCGTGACAGTTGTACAGCTTCACCGTCACCGACGTGTTGGCATCGCTCGCAAAGTAGTCAATCAACGAATCCGAGCCGCTTTCACCCGTGATGGTCGGCGGGTAGTAATGCACTTTCGGCGTGACATCATCACCATCGGCATTGGCGGGCGGTGGGTCGGCCACTTGCGCACCCATCATCGAAATCAACCACTGTTTTTGTTCATCGGTTAAGTTGAACTTGTTCAAAGCCATCAGCGTCAAGTTACCGCCCGTCATGGCAATCGACACCTTGTTCACCACGCCCGTGCCTTGTGCAGCTTGGGTCTGTGTGCCATCAACACCCGTGAACCACTTAGGGGCTGAGTTGTAGTATTCGCCCAGGCTTTCTTTGAGTTTTTTGGTGCGCTGATTCAACAAACGAGACTTGGATTTGCAGTACCAACGGCCTTCAGCCCCGTCACTCACCGTGCCGTCTTCATTGGTCGTCAATTCACATTCCTTGGTGATTGATTCACCAATTTTGCCTGCAATCCCGCCAACCATCGCTTTGGCGGCTTGGCACGAGTTCAAGCCATTTTGATTGATGAAGTTCACCAAGCTACGAATCTTATCAATTGAGCTGCCAATCAACGGATCAAGCGCATCTAAGCCAATCTCAAACGCAACGCCCGCCGCGTTATTGCCCAAGTTGCGCGTGAACTCAATGAACTGCTCCTTGTTCGCAAATGAGAACGCGCCGCTGAAGAAATCAATGCCGCCACAACCCGCAGAGGCACTGGGCAATTGCAATTGCATTGGGTATAAGGTTTTGTTGCCCGAGCGCATGCTAAAGCCACCGCCTGTGTAGACGTTGGCCGATTGGGTGTGATAGGCCCCTGCACTGTTGTAGTTACTCATGGCCCCCATGCTGTTGAACATGTCCGACATGTCCGATTGCACACTGGCCCGCACAGGCTGAACGCTGCTCATCAGCCAAACTGCGCACAAGGTATAAGCCGTGATGGCTTTAATGCTTCGATTAAACATACGTTCCCCCTTTAAAATGATGTGCCAGGTTCTTTAAGCAAGGCAATAAAACGTGTTTCCAGCTCGGTGATGGACATCACACCACTGCCGATTGGCAAATAACGCCTGTTGCGCGTGTCGGCCAAGAACAATGTTGGTGTGACGGTCACGCCCAGTGCTTGCGAGATGCCGTTGTCAGGCACGGTTTCTTGTTCGAAGCCCTCGATCGTGCCGCCATCTAAAGTCACCACCATCACGCTTAAGCCGTAAGTGTCTTGAAACTGCTTGAGAATCGGTGCAAACGTATGGCAATAGGTGCAATCGCCCCGAATAAAGAACAATAAGCCTTGGGTTTGCGCAATATTGGCCATGATTTCTTTGGTGCGGGCATCCTTGTCATTGTCATAGGCTTTAATGGCCAGATTGTCCGATGGGCGATGGGTTTGGCTGTAATCGAGTTCAGGGTTTTGCCAAATGGTCCGTCGCCATACGTCGGTGAACTTGGCCGCACGGTCCATCATCGCTTCTTGCTTGGCGATATAGTCTTTGAGGTTGTCCTGTGTCGGATTCATCAAGGCCAATGCGCGGGCCATTTTGACGCTCTGTTGCAACGCCTCCATCGCCTGCACCGCTTGTTCACCCGTTTGCGGTGCTTCATTGGCTTGCTTTTTGGGCTTATTGGCATCGGGATAGAACAAGTACGGCCGATCACTGTCAGACAAGGCCCGTGAATCGTACCAAGCCGTGCTCGACGACTCGTCGGCATCATTCGCCTGTGCGTGCACCCAGGTGAGTGCGCTTAAGCACACCAGGACAGCGCCTAAAATACATTTCTTTAACATCGACATCTCCTTGAGCTGTTTTAATTGTTCTTTGAACACGCTTTAATCTCCTGGGTCGCTGCCTCCGACGTGATGTTCGGATGCTCCAAGTCTTTAAAGGTGATTTTGACTTTAGGGCAACCATCCACCTGTTCTTGCATCAATACGGCATAGACGTGCATGTCGACCTTAGAACCCATTTTTTGAGACATGTCCTTGACGATTTGCCCCGTGAACTGCCCTTCTGCCTTGCCATAGGTCGCGGCCAGTGCCACCAAGCCGCGCACATCGCCCTCGGGCAAAGGCACGATACCTTGTGCCAACTTGAGCAATTCCGCTTCATGCGGCCGCGCTTTGGTCGATTGACTGTGCGCTACGGTGATGACCGCCAACGTGCTGACGGCCGCCAAAGCCACGGTGGTGATGAATCGCTTGTTCAATTCAGGGGTTGGGTTAGGGTGTGTCATAGTAAGTTCCTTGCGTTGCGGGTGCGGACGGCTGATTCAACTGATTGAGTTGTTGGTCCGCTTTGTTTTGAGCGTCATTGGTCAACTTCGAGAAATCGGGCAAGGTGAACTCAATGTCATTGGCAAACTCGGTTAAGTCCATTTGGCCAAAGTCGATTTTCTCGAGGTCTTCGGGTTTGAAACCATTGCATGTGGGATGTTCAGGGTCTTTACCGTAATCCATGCCAAGTTGTGCCTTGCCCTGCTGATTGATGATGCGGGCGAGTTTGGACACAAAACAGCAATAGGTTTGGGTCTTTTCAATGCACGCGCCGACGATTTTGTTGGAACAAAAGCTGCCGACCGACACACACAGGCCTGCTTGCTTTTTAAGGACGGTTTTCTTGTCCTCCATGTCGCACGCCAAGAACTGCATAATGAAGTAGATGGCCACGGCCGCTGCAAACAACACAGGGTTAAATGTCAGCGCCATCGAGCCATTGGCCCCGACAGCGGTACCCACACCATAGGTGGATACGGATGCTGTTGTCACGGTGGAACCGACCAGACCCGCCATAGTTGTACTGGCACTCGTCGTTAGAACGGTGAAGGTGTAGCCACTGGCCAATTCACCCAAGGCATACTCAGCCGCGTATTGAATCGCCGCGTCGCGCCAAGCGTGTGAATCGCCTTTGGCTTTGCAACAGTCGCCACCCAACGCGCCACCGAGCTTGACGGTACAACGTGAATCATCGCCCTTGAAGAACTCAAGCGAGCTTTCATCAAAGTATTTGGCAAACTCTCGTGCACCCTCCATGCCCGCCATGACATTGGCAAAGTCTTTGTCTTTGCACGAATCCGAGGCACTACTGGTGCCCTCACGGGTTTTACAGGTGTAGATGTTTTCGCCTGTCTGACATTCGCCATTGACCCAATTAATACATTGACTGGTTTTAAACGTACATTTGTCGTTCAATTCGGTGTCGTCGCACGTCGTGTTCGGTTGTTTGGACAAGCATTGGTAGGCTTCTTCGTTCTCCCAGCATGGGAAACTGACCTCAACACCATTGATGGTTTTAGTGGCAAAGCCTGCGGTGCACGTCGTTGTCTGCAAGGCACAACCACTCAATTGACTTTTACTGGCTTCACACGCACTTTCATCAAAGTGGCTGGTGATTTCATGGGTCGGGGCCTGCTCCGTAATTCCTGCAGGTAAGTTGCCGCCATTGGCCAGTTTGATGTCTTTGTCGCAACTGTATTGTTTTGAGTAGCGAATACATTCGCCCGTGATTAAGCTCGTTTCAAGGCAAGTAGAGCTGTTTTGGCCACAACCGCTGGTGCCACTCAACGGTGCGCAACTGCTGGTGCCACCCGTGGTGGTGCATTGATACGTGTCTTGCCACGCCCAACAGTCTTTATAGACATTAATGCCGTTGATGTTGCGGGTTTGCGCCCCTTGGGTGCAGACTGAACCCGTGCGTTTGCATTCGGCCGCCATCGCCGTCAACGGACTGGTGAGGTTCACCAACAGGGTGAACAGCACGAAGCCATGCGTGAGTCGTTTCCAAAGGCTCATCATCGGCTCCTTTGCTCATATGACGTGCAGTTGTTCTCTAGCGATTCACTGCATGACTGATTGCAGGTGGCGGCTGCACGTTTGTACTCAATGACCATGATGTAGTTGTAGTTACGAGAGTCATTCGACCATAGCTGCATCGTGTTCGTACCAGGCTTTAACTGACTGGCATTGTTCAGCATCCCCCAAAAGTTTTGGCCGATAGACACCGCAGGCCCCCAATTGCTGTAGTTAACAAACCCTGGATACACACCGATGGCTGCGGTGTCTCGATTGTTGCGGGTATCATTCAAAGTGCGGTTTGATGAAATGACCTTGATGTATTCCATATTTGATTTGTTACCAATGGTGATGGTCGCCGCCGCATATCGGCCACCTACTGTACTGCCCTGAATCGTCACTTGTGTCACACCGCCGCCCATTTGTTGGGTAGTGATGTTCATTGGGTGAACAAATTGGCTAAATTGCGTGATGCTGACATCGGACAAGGCCACACAGTCATTGATGCAGTTGACGTGCAACACCTTGCTACACGCCCCAGTGCTGTTGACCGCACTGCTGTCTTGGCACAGGTAGTTAAAATGCGGCTTGACCTCAACCACCAGCGGGGCTTTACACAAGAAGTTCTCTGAACCCTTGTAAAACGTGCATTTGCGTTCTTCATATGTCGCAGGTGTACTGATGGTGGTCGGTGAACACGCGCCACTGGGCAAATTGCCGAATGAACCGTCTGAATTGGTCGGCACAATCCATTTGTACTTCTCTAATGTATCGCGCGGGTCGTTGGTTATCGGGCGATTGCCTGCAATAATGGGGTCTTTGTTGGTCACCGTGATGTTGGGGCGTACTTTGCGGTTCTTCATCACAAAGTTGACGCTCTCACAGTCTTGACGGTCGTAAATATTGGGTTTGGCGGGATTGACCGCACAGCCTGAGATTTTGTTGCTACCAGGGTCTGTCGGCAACACATCGCCACCGCCATACAACGATTCATTGGCGTTTTGGTCGGTGTATTTGGGCACGGCTTGGGCAGGATCACCCTTTTGGATGTTATCCAATGCCCCTTGGCTCAAGCCCGACATGCTGTTGACCGCATCCGTCACAGACGTTTGCGCCCATGCTTGCCCTGCGATGAACAACATCACCGCAACCCGTCGAAGTGACTGGCCCCATCCGCTCATTCAATCGCCTCCAGCTTCGATAACACCGCTTGAGCCGATGCCGTCAATGGATTGTTTGGGGTACGGCTCATGCGTTCGAGCACTGAGCGCAATGATGCGTCACCCATACCCGTCAGGTGGTTTTGGCAAGACGAGTTCAAATCACCGCACCCTTCTAAACTCGAACCTGGCTTCACTAAAACATACGTCGGTACTTGAGTCACATTGAACGCTTTGAACAGTTCAGGGTGAATCTGTACCTGCGCCCCTAAATTGGTCAGTGGGTTTAAGGCATCGACCGTTTGCTTGAGTGAGTCACCGACAAAGCCGCGCAACACCATTGTGCCGTGCACCTTGGCCACTTCAGTGGCAATGCGCTTCAAGCTCGCTTCAGGCATTGAAAACGACACAAACACCAATACATTGGTGCCCTCGAGCATGGTTGGATCGATGTCTTCGGCGTAAGTGCGTTTGGCACGCGCAGCGACCGCCAATGGGTCAATCAATTCAGGTGAAGCCGCCACTTGACCTTGTTGTTCAGGCAGGGTCGGTACACGCGACTGAACATCGGACACATCGACCTTGATGCTGGGTTCGTCAATCGTCGGGGCTTTGGGCGCGACCTGTTGCAATATCGATTGCGCCCGTTCTTGGCCTGTTTTGAGGTTCACGTCGTTTAGATTCGGTTGAGCCGCAACCGCGACACATGCGATGATGCTGGTCAATAGGACAGCTTTTTTAAGTTTGTTTGAATTGATGAGATTCATTTGATTGGCCTTTTCTAAAATTAATTTCTGTTTGAACGCTCAAAATAGAAAACAATTTTTGCGCCTGTTTCAACTAATAGTCCGAAGCGCTTTGCATGTCTGTATGTACTACTGTCCCTATTCAGTTCGTTGATTTTCCCTTCAAGCGTTCGTCGCCAATCATCTAATGACTCATGGTTCGATTTATTGATGTTGCAAGGTGCGCACGAGGGAAAATAATTATCAAAAGTATCGTTTTCAGGTCTAAGCACTCGACCTGTAGGAATAAATTTTCCATTTACAAAGTCACTAACTCGCTTAATTGCCTTAACGTGATCTGCATGCCAACGGTCTGCTAGAGTTTGTCCGCAGTAAGCACATTTGCCATCAAACATGTTTCTTACTTGCTCACGTTGCTTTTTTGAAAGAGCCATATCAATACCAGTTCATCAATTGTATTTGTAAGCCGCGCAACAGTCGCGTTTGCGGAAGATTTGGTAGGCGAAGTCTTGACCCTTGTAGGGGAATGACTTGCCGATGTCACGAACCAACGTGGTGCGCCCAATCGGTTCACAGCACTTGCCATTAGTTTTACGGGCAGGAATCGGGTAAGTCATCGCCATTTTGTATTGGCGTTTATCCATAAGCGGTTGCAACCTGAACCCGCACAGCCCTGCTTTGCCTGTGGCGGTGTGCGCCACAAAGTCGCGGTGCATTTTGGTTTGAATCCGCGCCACCATCAGTTTGGCCGCTTGCACGGGACTGACTTGATTCGAAATGAACCCTGTAAACGGGTACACCGAACCATGACAACCCGCACACCAAAACAATTTCTCACTGGGGAATCCCATATTCGCTTTGATGCAGTCGGCCGCGCACACCGCTTGCGCGATGGGATTGGCAAACAAGGCCGCATCAGGGGCTTGTAGCATGGCCAATTCAGGCGATTTCCATGTCGGGTCCAATTCGGTCATCCAACCGATGTCCATCGTGCCTTTGTCCAGGCAATAATCGTCACCTAAAATCACCTGCAACCAGTAAATGACAGGGTTCTTGTACCAATGGGCTTGATAGAACGATGCGGTTGAACCACCACCCATGCTTGCTTTGGTGTTGTCTTCTTTGTGTGAACCACCGAACCACTTGGCCAATGAGTCATTGCTGCTGACTTTATCGTTAAAGGTCTTGCCCCAATTCAAGCCGCCCAGGCTCACCATACAAAACGGATGACGAACGGTCTCAATCAGGTGAGTTGGCTCCCAAAACGACAACTGCACGCCTACGCGTGTGGGGTTTGAGCAGGCACAGAGCATTTTCTTATCACTGCCCATCGAATCGTAATCCTCCTGACCCATCGCCATGAGCGTATAGCCGCCACCGATTTTGATGGGCAGGACGCACGACCAGCAAATATCGGTAATCGGGTTGACGAATTTGCCTTGGCAGGTCAAATCCTTGGCCTTTTGCACGCCGTTGGCGATGGTTTGCGCCATCGTCGGCGTGGCGAACACCACCAACAACATCATCAAACAGCGCAACCACAACGAGTTCAGACGGGTTCTCATGGTTTGATTTCCTCGATGCGCATCAGTTTGCCCTCCTGAGCCACCAATGCAGGCACGGCCGTGATGCTCATGCGTTGGGTCATTTTGCCCATTTGGTCGAAATACACCGCTTGTTGCATTTCATTCGACAAGTCCACCCAACTGCCCGCCGTCAGGATGGGCGTGAAATCAGCGCCATACTGAACGGCCAGCTTCTTGGCCATGTCGACTTGCGCACGGTCGCGCCCGTCAAAGAAGAACAGCTTCTTGTGAACAGGCATCACATCCAGTGGATTGACCTTGGTGCCTTTGGCGGCCATGACGTGCCCTGCATCGTCATACAAATCCTCGGGCAAGACCCATGTGGGGTCAAAGTAACGCACCGCGTTTTGGGTGACGGTCACAATGCCCTCAATCGGCTGTGGCTCAAGAATATGGCCCTCGATGTTGGCTTTGATTTGGTTGGACATGCGCTCCAGCTCACCCGATTGTTGTAACGCATTTAAGCGGTTTTGAATCGCGACCAATGCGTCGGTTTCAGTGATGGGGTACGTGCGACCCATTAAGTCAGTCGCCAGTGCAGGCGCAGCGGTTGCAGGCTCGATTGATTGTGCTTGAGCCAACGACCACACGCCCGCTGTCACGGCCAACGCCAGTGCGCTGTATTGAATGAAATGTCGAGTACGATGGTTCATGTCTGCCCCCCATTAAAACAACATGTACGCACGACCCGCGACATCGCGCGTGTCGCCAAATCCTGCCATTTGATAGCGGCTGTCAAAGCTATCAGGGTGCTCACCGATATAAAAGAACTTGTACGGTGGAATCACACCTTGAAACGAGTTGACCGCCAAGGGCTTGCCCGCCAAACTGTATTCTTTCGCCACGGCCACAGAGACACCGTTGATGAAGATTTCGCGCCCTTTAACGCTCACCACGTCGCCCTCAACACCGACCACTTTCTTGGTGAACAAGACACCATGAATGAAGTGTTCGCCGTGGTATGAGAACTTGTACACTTCACCCTTGACCAACTCCTTGTCCATTCGGTTCACAACATACAAGTGACCAGGCATGGAATGCCCCTCATTAATTGAGAACGTGAACATGCTGCTCCACAGCATCAGTACGAATGTAATCATGATGGGCTTTGGAATGAACAAACATAAGCGTAACCACCACTTTTGGTCGTTATTGAACTCCTTAGACCGATTGATGATGTCTAAAATCGGCTCTGCTTTCAGTTTGGGTGTATTCTCAGTACTCATGCGATACTTTCAATAGGGTTTAATTGGTCGGTACACCGATGCGGTCGGCGGGGACTGCTGGCGCACTGGGTGCCACTTGCGGGGCTGCAACAGGTGCCACGGGTGCAGCAACAGGCTGCAAGTTCATGCGTTCAATCGCTTGAGCGGTGTAGTCAGGCAAACGTTTCGATTGAGTATTGAGTGTGGCCGCTTTGACAATCAATACGCATTGGCACTCATCGCCTGTTTTGTTGATGACTTCCTGCAAGTTGCGCATGTTGTATTCAAAGCTGTTGCGAGCGGCTTGCTGCTGCGCTTCAGACGCATTGAGGTTCTCAACAATGGTCTGACGGGCTTGATTCTCAATGAGTGAGGTGATTTTCTGAACATCGAGCAAGCCGAACTTGGTCGGCTTCGGTGCAATGTAGAAGTGATATAACACCACGCTCATTAAGCTCATTGCAAAGCACAGTACAATGGCCGCGACCAATGAAATGCCGACGTGTTCATTCATCATGTCGTTTGCGTCATCCATGACGGTTTTTGGGGTCTCAACAACTTGAGGGTCTTGTTGGGTGTTGTCCATGTTTGTCCTTTTGATATGTTTGGATTGAGCCAAATAGAGGCTTGAGGGTTTGGTTCAGTGGTTTTTGCGTTTAATCAATGCTCAATGCCTGCCGCCGCTCGGTCTTGCATCACGGCATCCAAGGCTTCTGAAATACTCATGCCTTGCTTTTGTTTGAGGCGCAACGCTTCAAAGTCAGACGCTTTGGTACTCGACATCAAGTGGTTGTATGGGTCAGAGTACAAGCGCCCAATGCCTGAGCCTTCGGCGTAATACATCCAAATCTCAGAGAACACGCCCTGCACCGTTTGCAATGACCGAATGTCCGCTTGTTCACTCTCACCGAGTTTGAGCTTGTCGGCCAACTCAACCACCGTTTGTTCCTTGCCGCGCAAGGCAAACACCCAGTCCGAGTTTTGCAAAGCGGCTTGAGCCGCTAACGACAACGAGTAGTCAACCGCGTTTTGTGTGGCCGTGATGAATGAGCCGTCATACTTACGAATCTTGCGATAACCTTCATTAATGAACTTGGCCGCATCGGTACCGCCCTCGAGCAAGTCCCATGCTTCGTCAATCATGCAGAACTTACGACGCTCGCGGGTTTCATACATTTTCTGGGTGATGAGGTACAGCACCAGCTTGATGATGACTTTCTGTAAATCAGGCTTGTTGGACAAATCGTCCATCTCCAACACCACCAGCTCGCTGTCAAACTTCAAGTTCGATTGACCGTTAAACCAACGGCCGTAGACACCCGCCGTGGTGAAACTGAACATTTGCGTGCCCAAACGATTAATCTCAGGGTCCAATTGGCCGTGGTCGTTTTTGTAGTGAATCAAGGCTTCGGCCATGTCGTCCATGTTCGCTTGATTGCCCTTTTCAACCCACAATTTCGTGATGATTTTCTCGACCACAGAGCCTTGGTACTCATTCAGGCCTGTATTCGGTGCGGCCATCGTGCTGATAATCAGCTTGAGCATTTCGCGGTCTTCATTGATGTCGACCACCATGTCGAATGGCGCCAGTACCAAGCTCGATTCGGTATTAAATTCGATGTATTGACCGCCAATGAATTGGCACAAGGCTTTATATGAACGGCCTTTATCAATGATGTAGCCGTGCGCGCCTGAACCCAACAGGTTTCGCGCCAGTTCATTCAAAAAGAATGACTTGCCTGAACCCGATGCGCCGACCACGGCCGCGTTGTAGTTACCCGATGGGTTTGAGAACAGGTCCAAAGCCATCGCTTCACCATTGCGACCAAATAAACCAATCAGCGGGCGGCCAATGCCCGTCCACTCGCCCATCATCGGCGACAAATTGACGGCATTGAGCATGGTTTTAGTGGTGAATCGTTTGGTTTGCTCCAATCCACCGATGAAGTCCTCATCCAACGCCATCGGCATTGCGCTTAGTAGCGATTGCTTTTGTAAGTAGATGTCCTGTACCAACTCAAAGCCACTGGCACGCCAAATCGCAAGGGCCGTGTTTTCAGAAGCGATGATATTGTCGGGATGATCCAACAACACCAATTGGTTAAAGCATTTAACAGGCCCGCCTGTGTTTTCGTTATAGGATGCTTGCAACATCCCCCAGTCGCGGGCTTTCTCGGCAATTTCAGGCAAGAATGCGGCCAACGGTTGCGATGAACGTTGAGTGGCGCGCGCGGCTTTTAAAATCGTGGCCGATTTGACTTTCTCGTAATCGCCCTTGACCATGTTCATGACCAAGTAAAACGGGCACGGGTAATTGAGCATGGTTTTCTTCTCATCGCCAATCAAACGGCGCATGCCGTTGATGTTAAATGGGCGATTGCTCGGGTAGGTTTTAACCGAGTACGTGCGCATGGTCACGGGGTTATTCGTGCGTTTAAAACCGAATTGAGCGCCCTCTCCGCTGTCAAAGAAACGCAGAAACGTATTGCGGTGAATCATTTGGTCGCGCAATGGGGTCATCTCATCGACCTCATCGACCATATGTTCGTCTTCACCGTACAACAATCGCCCTGGATTGAGTAAGTCACGGTTCCATGCCAATAAATCATTCGGCCGCCAAGATGAACGAAACAGATTGGCACTGGATAATGTCGATATGATTTGTTGGCGCACCGTACTGGCGTGCTCCATGTCCGATGGGTTATTGCTGTCGATGCCATTCAAATTGACCGACACAATCACCCTGAAATGGCGCAAACGGATGGGAAAGCCCTTAAACACGTTCTTTTGTGTCGCATCCTTCCAAAACTTGGTGCGCTTTTGCCCCAATGTGGTAAACAATCGACCCAAAGGCGTGTCGCCACGGCTCGATTGAATCGCTTCATAGGCGTTTAAGAACTTATTGATGTTCGGGCTGCCAAACGTGATGACTTGAACCCCTGAATGGTCGGGTAACAATTGAAACAGCGATAGAATAATCGACAGTTCTTCTTCACTCGCGCCCAACATCGGATTGAGTTCAACCACAAAGCCCACGCCCACGTCCTTGTGCTTGTGACCGTCCACGCAGTCGAGATGAAACAGTTGATGTGTTTCATCCCATGCGCCGATATTCAGTCGGTCAGAAAAGTGCATGAATCGCGGATCCATCGGGTCTTGCTCATACGCCTCGGGCACCGCTTCAGGGTCTTGATCACCACCAAAAATGAAGTTTTTAATGTGTTTTAACATGACAACTCAATTAAGGTAAATCCACAGGTGGTGGAATGAGGTTGGGTTTGGCGTTCAACGGACTGGGGTCAGTCGTGCGGTCCACCGATGCGGGTGCTTTAAAGCCCATGTCAGGCAATTGCGCATCATTGGCCTTTTGCACCGACTTCTCTGCACCGTCAGCACCCAATAAACGTATCGTTGGACGATAGTCATCAACAATGTTTTCTAAGTTGTGGGCAATCTGCCAACGGCTCTCGCGCAAGGTCAAATACATATACGATTGGTCGCGCAAGTCGCCGTCCTTGTCTTCCCAAGGGGCCACCCACACGCGCATCACTTGTTCAGGCGTGCGCACGGGCATCCCTGAGAACGGTGTGCGGCGAATGCCGCCGTTGTCCGCCAAGGGTGCATTTGGGTCAACTCCACCACCGTTGACGTGCATATAGGTTTCGCTGATGCTTTTACAGCCTGCGCTTACTGAATCACCCAGTTTGCAATTGAATGTCTTTTTAGAGTCCAGGCCTGTGGCTGAACATGCGACGAGTAACAAGGCACTCATGCCCACAATCATTGGCTTTATCATTTGGCTTGCCCTTTCAACCATTGTTCCAATTCAGCACGCGGCATCGCCCCTGCTGAGACCGTGCCATCGGCGCGAATCAGTGTCGGTGTGCCCGATGCCCCGAGCTTGCCGCCCAATTCAACATTCTTGTCGATGGGATGCGCACAATCGCCCGTATTGGTTGGTGCAATGCCGTCGAGCATTAAGTCTTGCCACGCCTGAGCAGGTTGTTTGGCACACCAAATCTGTTTGGCTAAACCTTTGGCTTTGGGATGCAAGCTGTCCAGTGGATACAAAAACACGTATTGCGTGTAGTTATCCATGCGCGTCAGGGTGTTTTCTAACTGCTTGCAGTACGGGCATTCAGGGTCTGAGAACACGGCAAACACCTGTTTGCCGTTGCCTTTCTTGATTTTGATGGCTTGCTCCAATGGCAAGTCTTTAAAATTGAGCTTATTGGCCTCGTCTTTTGGGACAGCAGTGAGGTCAGTTTGGCTTTGCATGTCAAACAAGTGACCGAACATGAAGTAACGACCGCTTTCGTCGACATAACCGACGTTCTTGCCCATCGTGACTTGATACACGCCTGCAATCGGCGTGTTTTTGATGTCTTTAAACGGCGTTGCGGGGTAACGCTTTTGTAAGTTCGCCGTCACTGTATCCACCGCCGTCCATTGTTCGGCTTGCGCGCGCGCCGTACCACACAACATGAAGCCCACCGTCATCACCAGTGCGGCCCCCTTTTTAATGTTCAACTTCATTTGTCATCTCCATCAGGGTCAATTTGAAAGCCTTTGAGCAGAACGATGTCAACTTGACGACCCGCATTGACCTCAATCACAGGGAATACCTTGTCGGCCAGCTTCACGTAGTAATTGGCCAGTCGGTCAAACGCATTGCCGACACCTGTACCCAATGCGTTTTGTACCTGCTTGCCCGTGCTCACCGAACTCACAGTGCCCAAACCATTATTGGATGTGATATTGGCCGCTGAACTAAAGCCTTGACCGATACCGCCCAATAAACCTGCAATCATGGCGTTCTTAATGGCTGCACCTTGCTTGGACACCAAACGACCCAAGACACCCGTCTTGCCGTCGTCACCTGCGATATACCCTTTAATGGGTATATCAATTGCGCGACCATCGACACCGACGCAAGACAGTTGCTCGGTGCGAATCATCGCGCGTTCAGAACTCAAGTCGCCATAACCCGTACCCGTCACAAAACATTTCTTAAAGTTGCTGCGAAATGAATTGGGCAGTTGTGCCATCTGTGTGACTTGCATCAACACAGGGTGCGGATTGGCGGTTGAACTCTCACCACCAGTCGGGGCATCAAGTCCACCTAAGAGTACCGCCCGAAAAAACGTACCCGTAGGAACATAGGACTTTTGCGCCCGAAACTTTCCCGAAGAATTCATCGCTTGGCTCTGATTTCTTCGAATGACTGTGACATCACCACCGTCCTCAGTAACGACGATGTTGGGTCGAATGCCTTTAATGTATGCTGTTGTGCCTGAATCGCCTGGTTGCAATATGCCCACCGTCGTACCAGGTTTAGTCGGCAATCCCGTGACGGGATTAATGCCTGGCACATTGCTGTTACCGCCGTCAAATCGAATGGTCTCGATTTTGGATTCAGTCGGAGCCGCACCCAAGCCATTGGGTCCCTTGGCTGTCGGGACGGGCAACATGTTCGCGGGCGGCGGTGGCAATGAACGGTCAGCACCTGGAATGGCGTTTTTAGACTCATTCAAGGCATTGCCCTTTTGCATGTCTCGCATCATCAATTCAAGTTGAGACAGACGCTGCTCTTGTGTGTCCATGTCTGCACCAATTGTGCGTTGCGTGATGGCGGGGCCATCCAATATTTGCGTCGGTTGGTTCAAGTCGGTTGTGATGACTTTGGGTTGTTTGGCCTGTACCTGTGTTTCTTGGGCGGTTCTTTCTTCTTCGTTCTTCTTTGTCTTCCATGCACCAAAGAAGCTCGCTCCACCAATTGCTGCCGCAACCGTGGCTGCAATAAAATATTGTCGCTTACGGGCCTTGGTCATCGGCCCTTTGGGTTTCTTAGGTGCGTTGCCTTGGTTACGTTTAAAGCTTGGTAATTTCATGGCTTCGATTCATTTCTTTAATTTAAATGTTTCTTTACTGATTCTTCGGTCTTTGACTTTTGCAACTCACGCATCATTTGTTCTAATTGATTAATGCGCTGCTCTACGGCATCCACATCCGCAGCCGTGGAACGTTTATTGATGTCTGGTTCATTCAATATTTGCGTTGGCGTGTTCAACTCAGCATTAATCACATAACATTCTCTGCTACTCTTAAACGCAGCAAGGAAAATGCCTACAGTCAATCCCATCAAGACCATTGCTGCAATGAGATATTGTCGTTTGCGCTCCTTGCTAATTGGCGCTCTGTAAGGCTTGGGAACGTTGCGCTTTTGACATTTAAAGCACGGTCGCTTCATGGCTGTACCCCACTGACCACATATACAGTGGTCGATTCATCAGGAGCCAATACCAGTCGTTCAATGGCAACGGCAGTGACGTTTTTCTTGAAGAACTCAGGTTCTTCAAGCACCATTTGTGCATTGCTGATATTGGTTAAGGTGTATTCATAGCCCGTGAGCGAACCATCTGAGCATGTGCGTCGCTTAATCAGCATCGCTTCATTCCAAAATGGCACGTTCTCGCCATTGATTTGGCAAGTCAGTTCGTTATCATCCGAACCCGCGTGATGGCTCAAGGCATACATGAAGCGCTTTTGGCTGGCCATATAGCTTTCTGAAGCACGCTCCATTGCGCGTAGTTGTTCACGACGTTCGCGTTGCAGGTTTTGAGTGTCTTGAACACTTTCACGAATCACGATTGAATCGGCCGACTTAGCGATGGGCTTTAAAGTCAACAAATAGGTTTTGCCCGCTTTACTGCTCACAAATACACTGATAGGCTTGTTGACTTTGGGCAGGATGTACCACTCATTGCTGGCCTCATCCTTTTTAGAATCCAGCTCGTCCTTGATGGTTTGGATGCTTTGAATGCGACCGCCCTCAATCGTTAAGCGGGTAAAGTCGGTTTTAGATATATCAACGTGCGCATTCTCTGTTTCACTGCTCACGTATTGCACCGCTTGAGCCGTTAGGCTTGCGCACAATACAAAAGCGGCCGCCAGTCGTTTAATCGTTATAAACATGGTTATCCTCATTTGGGTGAGTTGCTGGCCGCATCAGGTGCAGGCTGAACAGCTCTAGGTTTATCGTCAACGTTTTGATTGGTCTTTTTGCCTGATTTCGGGTCAACCGCAGTTGATTCGTCAGGATTGACGACTAAGGACTTCTCTAATTGCAAGCCTTGTACGTCTTTAATCGACGACACCATCAACTTATTGCCGTCGTATTTGAATGAGATGGCGACTTCACGTTGGTTGGTCTGTACGATTTTGTCGCCCTGAGTCGCTGTGAATACCCCTTTAATCGTCACCGATTGATGTTCTTCACTGGCCCCAACACTCGTTGGTGTGAAATAAGTGGCAATATTCGTTTGTTTAATGACGTTATCTGAGCGTGCCAATTCTTTGTCGAGCGCAGAATAAGCATCGCTGCTCACATAGCTGAGAAGTAAGTTGTGTCGGTTTGATGCCGATGCGGGCGTGACGTTGTACATCAGTTGTGCGATATACACGCCCATTTGATTAAGGTATTCGGTGGACACTTTGTCGCCATCGACCCAAAAGGTTTTATTGACCGACGCGGGTACAACCACTGTTCGCACGCGGTCGGATACCATGAGAATACGCAATGACAGCACAAACACGATCACTATCAATGCGCCAATAATCATGACATCACGTTGTTTGGCAAACTGCTTGTCTTTGATATTGTTTTTATATTCATTTAAATTCATCATTCACCCTTTCCTTTGAATGGCGTTTGATTAAACAGTTTCAAACCGAGTGTTTCAAAATCAGTGGCCGTCTTTCTGACACGAATGCCAATGATTCTTGACACCCAAAACTCAAACGTAATGTTCTTAAGGGCTATTTGTTGTGATTCATAAAATGACTTGAGCAATATGAGCAACCCAACATCAATCACATCATGTGTATGTGGGACTTCACACATGGTGCAGTAACCCGTATCCCAAAGTTCTGATTTACATAAATGTTCTTCCGTGACAAAGTGCTTGTCATCGGGTAATTCGGTTGTGTCGTACAGTGAACAGACAAACTCAAAATAGTCGGAATGCCTCAAAGCCTTATAACAGTAGATGTGCTGATACTTGAGCATGTTCCTTGCTGAGATTTCTCTCATTTTCTTAATCATGCGGCGAAAACCTGCTTCCTCAGAATCAAATTTTTCGTATTGAATATTCAAAGTATCCGATTTCAATTTAAAGTGCTTATTTTGTATTTCCAGCTCTCGGATACGTTTGTGCATTTTTAAAACCAAACATATACCTGCAATGACACACAACACAGTAAATGTTAAATTCATCCTAAAAACTCCCGCTCACTACTGTCGCCCAAACGTACTGATTTAGATGACAACGGTAAATGCCAAAACCCGCCGTGAATTAAAAACCATGCGTTTTTACTGCCCTTGAGTTTCTGCCACAAATGAGCAAACCCAAATCCGATTAGCGTGCAGTAAATAATCATGTTCGCCATGATGCCAATGACAAACATCAACATAATGATGAATGCTTGGTCGAAGTCCCAAAAGAAGACCTTCATTGGGTCATCGAGCTTTGTGACGAGCATCAATTGTTTTGAGTCATAAGCGGACATGTTTTAGCCTTTGTGTATTCCATCCAAACAGGGCAAGTTACCCTGCCCCGTTGGATGAGATTTCAATTAGATGATTGCGGTCATCATGCCGTCGACCACGCTTGGTCCTACGGTCAAAGCCAACGCAAATGCAATACCCATTGCTGCGGGCATGATCGTGCTTTTGGCCATACCGATACCTGCACCCATCAAGACTGATGCAATCGCAATTGCACGACCCAAATAACCAGTCGTCCAGCCTTTAATCATGGTGTAGGTACTTTGGAACTCAGCACCGTCAGTAGATGCAACGGCTAAACCAGTTACAGCCATCAGACCGACACCAACTGCTGTTTTCTTAGTAAATAATGATTTAACGTAAGTAACAGATGATTTAACGTAAGTTACAGATTTGGCAAATACGCTTTTTAAAGTTTTAAAGAACTTCATTTTTACTTCCTTTTTGTTTGCCCCTTTCGAGGCGGTTGCTTTCGGGCTCTTATTTGCCAAAGTAGCTGATGTCTACGACGCGCAACGCTTGGCGCTCTGCATCACTACTGTTGGCTGTTACCCCAGCGTTCAAACAGCATGGGGGGTTATATTCGATGACAAACTTGGCTTTGTTCACGCCACGTTTGGTAAGGTATTGCTTGACGGACATCGCGCGATTCAATGCCAGTCGGCGGTTATAAGTTGAATTGACACCGCCCACAGGGTCGGTATACGCCCGCAAACGAATCGAACCTTGCTTTTTAAGCGTCGGTACTAACGTTTGCAGTTGCTTTTGTTCGTAAGGCGATAATGTCGACTTAGCGAATGCAAAATGAACTTGCAGTGCCACGGCATCGGCTTGGATGGGTTCAACGGCTTTAGGTACGACAGCGGGTGCTTTCTCGCGCACAACCAATGATTTGGGTGTGCGCACTGGGCATGCGTTTTCATTGACGCACGTCACATATGGTTTTTTGAAAGTCGCTTGTTGCTCCACGCCATAAGAAAAGTACGCATCCGCGCCTTGACCTTTAACGAGGGTTTTAGGTGTTGGTTGCATGCCATCGCTGGCTTGCCCCACTCCACTGAGCAATCCAAGTCCAATGACTAAACAGCCTGTTACATGCTTTTGAGTTGTTGCCATGTTTGCCATACCTTTGTTGTGTACTTTTGTCGTGCTTTAGCGCACTCCATGCCTTTGAGTTTGATGCAAGCCGCGTTATATGCGCCCACTGCATTCCAATTGCGTCCTTTGGTGGCGAACTCATTGGCTAAAATCCATGCCCCCACCATCACGTTGGTGCACGGGTTCCAAACATCAGCTTCTGTGAGTCCAAACCGTTTGCGCAAAATAGGCAACCAGCTCCGATTAATGCCCATCAAGCCGATGTCTTGTGTTCTGCTTTCGATGTTCGGCCGCAAACTTGATTCAGTCTGCGCCACTGCTTGTAACAATTGCGCATCAATGCCATAGCGTTGCCCTGCTTGTACAAAGCAAAACGAATGCGCTGTCGCTGGCAATAGGCAAATTGTTAAAACAAGGATGAAATGCTTCATGACCGTTCACTGATTTTTTAAGTGAACGAAATATGCTGGATGTCGAATATTTTTTCTAGTCATTCCTAGTAAAAACTTTTTACTAGGAATCTATTGACGGATTGAAACAGTCAAATTATAATTTAAGGTTTTTCATCAGCTATAACCGCTCTTAATCGGCATAAAATGCAACGTAATGTATAAATAATGACGCTCATTTATTACATGTGAATAGAATCTAAAATTTATTATGATTTACGTGTTTACTGCATGAAAAAAGAATAAAGAGAAAACCGCAGATTGCGGCCCTGTTGGATTCTGAAAATAATTTGAAAATTTAATCAAATATTTTAATTTTTGCCGAAAAAATTCAAATCCTGTAAAGAGTCTTTACAAGAATCAGCCCTCAAATCCTGTAAAGGGGCTTTACAAGAATCAGCCCTCAAATCCTGTAAACGGGGTTTACAAGCATCGACCTTAAAATCCTGTAAAGGGGCTTTACAAGAATCGACCCTCAAAATCCTGTTAAGAGTCTTAACAAACACCAGCCGTTAAATTTTGACAAGACTCTTGTCAAACACCAGCCCTCAAAAATCCTGTAAACACTGTTTACAAGAATCGCTCTAAAATTCTTGGAAAGGGGCTTTCCAAACATCCCCCTCTATTTCTTGGTAAGGGGCTTTCCAAACATTGCTCCTCAAATTCTTGGAAAGGGGCTTTCCAAACATTGCCCTCAAATTCTTGGAAAGGGGCTTTCCAAACATTGCTCCTCAAATTCTTGGAAAGGGGCTTTCCAAACATTGC
>NZ_SNZE01000022.1 GCF_004363775.1 Hydromonas duriensis | reverse complement strand
GGACTCGAACCATCGACCCCTGCGTTATCAACACAGTGCTCTAACCAACTGAGCTAAAGACCCGTCTTCGATCCAACATTTGGTGGAGGATGACGAGCCAGAACCCATCACTTAATCGTTTGTTTCTAAAGGCTTGCCGCCGTTGCAGCTTTACCACTTACCCCTTGAAACACCCCTACCGTCTCTATTTGCGTTTAAATATACTACTTTAATTCCGTCTTATCTCTTGCTTGCTTCGTCGCTACTGCGTCGTCACATCCAAGACCGCAATTATGAACCGAACCCGCGACCCTGTCAACACCTTTTTTCAAATAATTTTTAGATTTTTACGTGCCTTACTCCAGCACAACCCGTTAAACCCTTTAAAACAATGGCTTACAAGGCAATTAGTCGAGTAAAAACTTTCCTAACTTTTTTTCTAAAAAACATTTGAATACCCCAGCCGTACTTTTACTTAGGGTATTTCCCAACAAAAACGAGCACCAAGTGATGCTCGTCCTGTGGTGATTGTACACCACCTTGCTGCGTTTTAATACAATGAAATCGACCGTTATGATGGTTGGCCTGCTTTTATGGCTTGCCTTTTAGTTTACCCTGCTTTGCCGCCACGGTTATTGGATGCGCCTGTCTCATTTGGCGGTAAGCTATGGACAAAATACGAGGCATCAAGAATCATGCTGCCAATAATGAGTGCTGAGAACCCAAACGGTATTACTCTAAAAACCGTTTTAAAAAGAAGAGCGGCGGCTGGATGTGAAAGTGTAAATGGCATGGGGAGGTGTGATGTTCATTCTACGATTTCAGAACATTTTACTTTGTTTTGAGCCCAGCATTATTTATCAACCTTGTTTTCAATCATGCCCATAGCCTGCAATACTGCAAGGAGCCGCGATGCGCATTCTTCATGTACGGCTTCACTGTCTATTCGATTGCGCAACACCGCAGCTTTTAAATCTTGATTGCTGTTGATTCGTAGTTGCGGCAAGGGGGCACACGGCTGACGCAACGCCACATCAAGATAGGGCTTAGGGGGCAGTGTTGCCACTGTGGTTGTACAGGCGGACAAACTCATCATCAGCAGTGCAAGGCTTGTTTTTAGAATTGCTGGATTGTTGATGTTCATAAGTAGTGACCTCTTGATAACGTTGCTGGGCTTTCGCTTGAGTGGCCGCATTGGCTTTGATGTAGTTTTCGTTGGCCGTCTTATTCGCTTGCTGTTGCTCTTGCATCGCTTGCAAGGTTGATTGCGTGACGGCATTCATGACTTCGGCCTTGGCTTGTTCCTTCGCTTTTTGAATCTGCTGCTGATATAAGTAAACGACTAGGGCAAGGCATAACAACGCAGCCACTATATAAACGATGACTCGTTTGAATGGCACACTTAATTGAGGTGCAAGCATCTTCATCGGTCTTCTCCCAGATAAGGTTTGTATTTATATCGGCGCGACAAAAACACGGAACGGACATGCTGGCGATTGATGTCACACGCATTACGTTGGCCATATAGCGCTTTCTTTGATTTTAGGCAGTGACGCTCTACATGACCGAACCACCGATTGGCATCACAGTCGCCCGACAGATGGCACGCCCTTCTCTCATTAAGAACACCTGCTATGCCGCCGTTGTATGCAGCATCGCACATGTGATAACGTGGCACGGGGTTTTGTACAATGTGTTGTAAACGGTCATTGCATTGCTTAACCATTCCCACCATCAAGCGAAGTTGCAAATCTGGACGCTGATACACATTATCCCAACTCAACTCTGACAGGCCTGGTATGTGCTGCTTGCCATCTGCCAACGCATCAAATCGCAATCGCCCATTGCGGTATGCGCGTGTGATTTGCCCAAATCCCGCACCTTCTTCACGGCTGGTTTTAAGTTGACTGCGTGGGTTCCAGCATTTGGAGTGAGTTAAGCTAATACAACTCTCTTGCTCAACCAAACCTCCAAAATAGCTGGGTTGTCGATGTGTGGGCATGGCTCTAGTGATTTCTGCTTTGAGCATGGGCAAATATGTGGGCGCTTGCGCTGGCATATTGGCGTGTAAGCTCTGTGCCCGAGCCACCTCAAGCCAGCACATGACCCATATGATGAGGCTACGTTTAATCATGGAGCGCCCCAGCCATCGGCATTAAGTTATTGGCATTGCTGAAGTCGTGCATTAACCCACCCAATAAATTGAGCAAGCCCACCATTAAGATGGCAACGGCCAACACCACTAAACCCGCTGCGGTCGGATGGCCTTTGGCAATGATGGCGTACTCACGCAAATCAACGTAATCCAGCATGGCCTTTCGTAAGAAATGACTATAGGCCAGTGCAATCGAACCCGTGAACAGTGTGGTTAAGAATAGCGCGGTATAAAGCCCATGGTCTGCATCCGTATAAAGCAGCAACATTGTTGCAATGATGGCCAATATCCACACACCCCAGAATCGCGCACGTTTAAAGTGCTGTTCATACAAGCGAGTCAGCGGATTGCCATTGTTTGTGTTTGGTTTGATGTGGGTGTCCAAGACTTTATGGGGTGCTTGTGCCTTATGGGACGTTTGTGCCTTGTAACGGTTGGTTTTTAGTTTATTGTGTTTACGAATCATGCTTTATCTGCCTTTGCTTCAAGTGTTTCTAAAATTTGTATGAGTTTCTTATTGATATGATTGTTGTTACGGGCCAAATCTGCCTGAGTGACATACTCAATCGCCATCATCAATTCAATGGAGTGAAACGCATTCTTTAACCGGTTATTCGATTGCCATAGCGATTTTAAAAACCAACTCATGGCTCCTGTCAGAATTAAAGCCAGCCAATTAATCAGAGTCTGATCCACATCATGTCCTTTCTTGTGTTGATAAAGCTATTTGAGCGCAGATTCAAACTGAATGACGATGTCATCCAATCCATTGATTGTGTTGGTTTGCTCAATTCGGTCTTCAAACGCTTGTCTCTGACCGATAATGTGTCCACATAACGTTTGCCAAGCTTGCGATTTTTCTAATGTGCGTTGTCGTAAATCATCAAGGTCAATTTGTCGTGCAGAGGCAATCCCTTCGAGTAAAGGGGTTGGACTGCTGTTATCCAGCGCCCATGCTTGAGCTTCAGCGGCCTGAAGCGGATAAGTATCCCGCTCCATCTGTGGCGCGGCATTTTGTACGACTTGGTCGATAAAGGCTTGTGCGGCTTGCGCGACTTCAGCCAGTTTGCGAGCCTTGGCATCCGTGAGCTGCTCTTGCTTGGACTTGCTGTGCGCATCCAAAACTTTCCCGCCCATGGCCATATAATTCGTATATTCATCCAGTAAAGGACTGGCCACCCCCAATGGCACAAATGCACCCGTAACCAGATGCTGAACCACATCCAGTTCACCTGTACTTAAATTGCGCATATATTGATATTGAGGCGTGCTGATGTCGGCGGCCTCGTGTGCGGTGGCTGGATGGTCTGAAATGATGTATGTCGCTTGCATGAGGCTTCTTTCTTTATAAACGCGCATTGGCTGCATAGTGATATTCAAGAGCCACATTGGAGTTGTAGCCAGTAAAGGCGATGCTGTGAATGCCTTTAGTCCCCCACTCCATACCCGCAACGTTGTAATTGGGCGTGGCTGCACTGCTCACCAAACACGCATTATTAACAGCCCCTGTTACCGTGTTGTATATCGTGATGGCTGGTTTAGAAATCATTTCAATTGGAAACTGAGTTGAGGTGGTATTAATCATTTGATCGTTGATGTCGTTCAACGTCCGTTTAAAACCTGACGCTTGAAACTGGTCAGGGTAAGGCGTACCAACGGGGACATAGGTGGGATAACTTTTACAGTAATAGCGCTGGCATTCCATCAATTCAATGCTGAACGGCTTGGGTAGCCACGGACTGGGCTTGATGCGCTCAATTGGAAAGTCATGCGGGTACACACAATCTTCGACCTTCCAAGCCGTGGTGTGAACCTCAATCGAAGCGGCCGATTGCACCTGAAAAAACATTTCTGCATAACTGCGTTCTTTGGGAATGGTCAAAGGATTGTTGCCTTCATCAGGCGCAGGAATGTCGAGCACCACATAAATCCGTTTCCAATATGGTGTGATTTCTGCATTTTTAGATACACTGCCCGTTCCTGTTGAACTGACCACACGTTGTACCCCTAAAACGCACGGCAAGGTGGGGCCTTCTTCTGGCAAATGCTCTGTAACGTTAAAGGCTTGGCCGTTATAACCAGCAATCCGAGCATAAAGAGAGAACACCACCCGCCGCCCCGCATAGGTGTAATAATTCTGTAAAGAACGATTTTGAATGCTGACCAACCCAGCTCCTCCACGATAACAGGCCATGAAACGATCAACCCCACGGGGTAACGCATCGTCAATGCCGCGCACAGCGGCGCCGTTATGCGACGGCGAGGCGGGCCAACGCGCCATCACTACATTAATACCGCCCGTGTCATTTGCACGACCTCCGTGCACCACATAACAATCTGCGGTGTAGGGCAACGTCAGTTTGGCAATGTTGAAATTGGTGTTTTCTTGCCAAATGTCCATGCCGCCGTTGGTCAACAGGTTGGCATTGATACCGACCGTATCGTATTGGGCATAAGGGGCATTCGGATGCGGTTGTTCGTTTTCGATATGTGCATCTAAAGCGGCCAATGCCAGCGATTGACCTGAGTCGGCCACAATCGTGACGGTTCCTGCGGGTAAAGTGGTGAAGCGAATGGTGTAATTGATGACCGAGCTTTTATAGGGGGAAACATAGTCTAAAATACCGCCATCTGAACGCTTGACCTTGCAGAATACAACATCACTGTTGCCGTCATAAATCCAAACTTCATCGAAACCATATTCACTGTCCTTTGAGTCTATCGTGGCACGAATACGCACCTGCCCATTGCCCAGCACCATGCCAACTGCGGGATAGTCGCCTTGTGGTACGCCTTTAACCACAGGCTGAACTTTTGTCAGGTTAATTTTAAAACCGTTGGCATCGGCCACGTTATGGGTCGCTGCCGCGTAGCCTTCTACAGTGATGGTTGAGTTCAAACTCAATTGTGATGCGGTCGACATGTATATATTCCAGTGGTCTACGGTGTTATAAAGTAATGGTTAAACTTGCCAATGAGGCTGCTTCGCTACAATTAACAAATACCTGGCTATCAAATACGCAAGTTTCGTCAATGGTGTCGTTGCTGCTCATAGTGGACAGTGAGACCACCTGCGCATCGTGTGCATACCCCAACTCTGTCAGCAGGGGTAAGGTTCTAAATACCTTGGTCACAAATAAGCGGGCAGCCAGCACTGAGCGCACACTCCGCGCCACATCTGACGGGAATGTTCTGACAAAGCCACTTAATTCTATGCTGAGTCTGCTCGTTAAAAAATAGTCGTTCCTGTCCTCACCTTCAGCCGTTATTTCGTCGGCAGTTTTTAAACAAGTTGGATAGGGTTCGCTCTTTTTTTGCCATAATTGATTGATTTGAAAGTCATTGCCCCAAGCGCACTTGATGAATGTACGCAGGAAATGTAAGCCTCTCTTTTGATTGTTGTGGCGTTCGGCCAGCAGCAAGTAGCGGGCATTGTCACGCTCAAGGTTGACGGTATTGAAACTGGCAATCCCATCGTTTTTGAGGTTTTTAAGCATAAGGTCGCGCGAACCCCAATGTGGGGCGCAGTACACACTGATGTCTTGCGCCGCATCTGCCATGTGTTTTTGCCATAAACGGATGGTCAAAGCCTTGAGTTGGGCTTCAACTGCATCATAAGCAGCCGATTGTTGTAAGGGAGTAAGGTTGTGTATGCCCATGCGCTAAAACACCACCAACGCATCATTGCTAATTTGAATGCTCTGTTTTGAAACGTAGCGAAACTCTTCTGGATAACTGGCGATGCTGTCATCCGTCACAGCAATACTGAGGTCACTGATGGCATCTTGTAGCTCTGTGATTTTGTCTTTGAGTAGTTCGCCTGTGGCGCGCCAATTGATTCGATTACGGCCGCGTCTGGCCCATTGTGAGTCACGACCATATTGAGCCAGTAACACTTCTTGAATACGGATTTTGACAGACTCAAAATCATGGACGGGCGATAAGCGCAATCGTATCTCGATGGGAATGTGTTTTTCAAGCACGTCAACAAAGCGCACCTTATAACTGTCATCGGCGTATTCGATAACCTGACGTATGCGTGCTTGTGCTTGCTCGGGACTAATATCGCTTTTGATGAATGAAACAAATAAGGTGTTGATGTTGTCTATACTGGCTCCACGCACTGCCTCTTCGAGTTGTTCATTCCACACCGACAAAAAGACAAATGGGGCAAGCTTGCGTGTGAGTAGAAATTGGAACTCGGCAAGGTACACGGCGTTTTCGTCATAGATAGACGGAAAACTGGTCATTTCCCGCATTTCAACAATATTGGGGGGATAGGCACCACCATCGAGCATGGCGTCGGCATAAAGTTCGGTCTGTTTGTCGGATTCACTCGAAAAACTATATTCGAAGCCAAATGGTGTGGCGTTGCTGATTTGTGTCTGACCATAGGTGTAATACAGTACAACATCAAACTGCTCTCCCAAGGATGGGACATAGCCTGCAATGCCTGCAATTCCAAATTCAATCCATAAGCGCATGGATTCGTCTGACATGAGGTGATAGACCTCGTCATTGGGCTCGGTGTTGTTGAAGCGTTCGGCCAGTTTGAATGTGACTTGATCTGTCTTGCGAATGACATCAATTGCGATTAAGTATTGGTCAATGTCTAACGGTGGTATTTCGATTTTGTAGAAGTTAGCCGTATGGGTGACTGTATGGCTCACCGTCTTACGTTCTCGTTGAACGGCTGTGACACTGGCCAACCCTTGAGGCTGGACTGTGGCGCCATCAATCACTTGCCATACGCGACTTTTGTTATCAAGTAGACGCCGCCCTGCTTCTATCGTATTCGTAGTTTGGCTGTTGTTTTTTATGTTGATACGCCAACGCGGTGGTTTGGCGTAGGGCATCACGCCCTTGGCGGTGGCATCGGCCAGCACCATACTGTCTCGGGCGCGTGTCCATGGTTCGACCTCTGCCAGTCCTATTTGCCATGAGACCATTGCAAGCATCTGTGCAATGGCACCCATTTGCTGAGTTATTAAAGTGTCGCCCGCTTGTACACGTATGGCAAGCTCTGGGTAAGCCGCCAACTCTTGAAGGGCACTGTCGTATAGGTCTTTTTTAGTGAGAATGTCGCTCATTGCTAGAGCATAAGCGATGAATGTACTGTTCTTTTTAGCCGTTCCGAAATGGTGTTTAAGTACTTAAAACATTATCACCAATGGTAATGTGCAACTTTTTCCCATCAAGCCCTGCGTTTTCAAAATACAAGTTGATGACACTGCGAGGGAGCGCTCCCAACGCCGAAATATCAACCCGCATTTTGTCAATAATCGCATCCCCATCAAAAGTATTCATTGGTTTATGCAGGTACGCTTTGAGGTCTATGCCATAACCAGAACCGAGATACCCATTAGTTGAAGTGGCGAGCCAATGTTTGACTTGATTCAGTAAAAATGGTGAGTCAATAAGCTTTTGCATTTATCTAAAATATTTCAATACACTTAAAGGTTTGGCGTATGCTCGTGGACGTTGCTCTTGCGCCGAATCAAAAATTGCCACCGCATTTTGAAGCCAATTGGCTGGCCCAACGGATAAGCGCATCATCGGTTCGTGTGGCGGCGCGTTTTGTGCAACCTGCCATCGCGCCTCTCTAAGCAATTGTTCACGCATTTGGGCTTCGGACTCTAGTTGAGCGATGGCTTCAAGCATCTGTTCTGATTGAGCCGCTTGATAGTGCCCCGCTTTCGATAGCTGGTTTAAAGTTTGCACCATGGCATCAAACACCGCCGTTTGTTCAAGTTGCGCTTCTTGAAGGGCTGTTATCTTTTGTTTGTTGGTGAGTTGCCCCCATTCCACGTCACTGCTGTCCATGACATAGCCACGGTTACGATTGAAGTTGGGACTGCGTACATAGTCAAATCCAAGAAAGTCAGTCGGATGACGCTCATCTGGTGCGACCACGGATGAAAAACCGCCTGTTTTTGAGGTATGCCACTCTTGCGTTACTTTGCCTAAAGGCGTGTCTAAAAATCGCTCTTGATGCTCGACCGTGCCATCCGCGTATGCTTTCAGGTAACAGGTTGTGAAGGCGGGCTCAATTGGAATGAGCTGGCCGTTATTTAGTGCCACTTCAGGTGGCCGCAAACCAAAATTACGACGAATGTCATGCCCTAAGTAACCCACCATGTCGCCACTTTTAACCGCTTCTTGTGCTTTGTCTCCATTGACAAGTCGCATAAAGGCCTCGACATTAAATGCTCGTTTTTGCCCGCTGAAACTGCGCCCTAGTTCTTTGACGTTATAAGTAATGATGTCTGTGGTGATGCCCATTTATGTTCTCTCTGTTTCTGCTGAGTGAGGTTCTGTGCCATCTTCTGTGACTTCCCCTGTGTATATTTGGCCGTATAGTACTGCGTCGTCTTCATCGAAGCCCAATTGCTCTTTAAATAGATGGGTGGCGGTTTTTGAATCAAGACCTAAATCTTTCATCTGCTGCATGATTTGAACCAAAGTAGCCGATGCTGCCATTTTGCGCTCTTGCACCTCTTGTTGCTCTCGGTCTTGTGCACTGGATGAGCCTACAAAATTGACCGTATAGGGTCGATCAGCTTCGCTAAAAATGCCGCCGTATTTGTACTGACAATGTACATCTATCACATGATGAACAAATCCCGACATGGCTTGGCGTAGCATTCGCGCTCGATGCGCTGATTGCGCGGAGACTCTGAAGAAACCACCTTCACCTAATCCTCCTGACAATATGTCCGAAAAACCGAGCATTGATAAATCCAACCCCAATGCACCTGCAAGCAGTTTGGCGTATAACATCACGTCATCAGTATCATAGCCTTTGGCGTTGCCACCACCTGCAATCGTCCCGCCCGCATCAATGGCGTACAGTTGTTTTTCTCGCCAGGTGGGAATCAAATGAAATATTTTTTCGACAACGGGTTCACGGTTTTTTATGGCGTCCGCCGCTCTTTTTTTGGAGGCCATTAACATGCCTGACACGCGACTGAAAAACTCTTTTTGTTGGTCATGCGTCATGTCTTGCATGTTGACACCGAACATGGATTCACGTACTGAATCTAAAATGCGGCTTGAACTTAGGCCTGTGAGTGCGGACTGTAATAAAAAGAATGGTTTTTCTGCTGCTTCTAAAAATGAACCGCCAACCAAGGCAGGTAGGTTGGGCAAGGCATTGAAGTCGTCTTGCGCGACGGCTTGTTTCCATTGGTTATATTGTGCACGAGGCTGTGGTACAAATAGCATTCGCGGCATTTTAAGTCGTGCCACTTGCATGACGGTCAACGGAATGAGCTCTCGATTATCGACTGAGACTTCATAGCCAACAGTGCGACCGCCTTTTTCAAAGGACTGTACCAAGGGAGGTAGATAGAACTCTGAGGTGTCTATATGAATAATGCCGTTGCCTTTTTCGCCATACAACCGAGCATACGCATCACCCATCCCTATACCAACATATCCAATTTGATAAGCGATTTCGTTGATTTTATTTGACAAGGCTGTGTTGATTTCGCTGATGAGCTTTTTTTCTTTGGCGTTGGCGGTTGGTTTGGACTCAATGAAAATCACCTCGCCTGTGGTTTCATGTCCACCGAGTGATTGGGTCACGTGCAAATTGAGCGCCGCTGAGATAATCGGGTCACTCATCATGTACAGGTATTGTTTGTAGACCTCCCAGCGCACACGGCTGGGCATCTCAAATGATGACAAGACTTGAGAAATCGACACTGCATCAATTTGCGTGTTCGATTGGTAGCCTGAGTTTTGAATGTCAGATGCACTGGCGTAGCTGAATGCTTGGCCGTTGGCATCTAGGATTGAGGAAGATTGCATAGTGACCCAGTTTGAATTGGGTCTATGATAGGATTTTTTATAGTAAATTTGAGTAACAGTTCCTTAATTTAAATGGTAAATTAGGAATCACTGATCTTAACTCCACGAAACGGTTTTACTCAATTCAAACCTCTGTAACTTAAAATGAATTCATCTTGAATATACGGCCGCCTTGGTCAGCATCATGTAACATCAAAATAATTTCTTCATCTGAAAATTTGCTTTTAGGTAAATCTGAATCAATTAAAGTAATAATAGATTGAACACCCATTTCAGTATACTCTCTGAATACATTGAGCAAGTTTTCTTTTAGTTTATCATCTAACGACTCAAACACACCATCATGAAAAACGAAATGAGGGTATTTATCATTCAAATGCGCTTTTTGTAGTGCTAGATCATATGCAACGCACAAAAGTTTTTTATATGAATGCCCACGATTTCCACTTGTAAAACCACCAGAATCATTCAGTAACTCCTCTTTAAAATATATATGCTCTTCTCCATTAACATCAACGCTTATTAAAGCATTTCTGCCCAAAACCCTTTGGGCTATATCTGTAAAATAAGAGCGGATATTATTAAACAAACTTCCTTTTTCTGAATTTTGCGTGTTGATATTACTTAACAACGAAGCTGTTTGAAAATCACAAATCTCTTGCAATGCTTTTTCCTCCGACTGCATAGTATGAAGCTCGTTAATTAGCAGTCTTTGACGTTCTAAAATACTCAAATCTAATCTAATTGCGGTTATATCACCAGTTGCAACTTTATACTTTTCAAAAATATCTTCAGAGCCTATAAATTTGAGATTCTGGCTTCTCTCAGAGTTTAGTCTGGACAACTCTGAACGCAATCCTTGACTCTCTTGTTCAATTTGCTCACGCTCCTTAATGAGATAAGCCTGACGCTCATCTGATATGGCTCGATTAAATTTAATCAACTGTTCAAAATCTTTTTTTATTTGACCACCAAAAACAACTCCTGCTTCGTCAAATAACTTTCTAGCACCTTCTGGGTCAAAAGAAATAATCGTACTTTGGAGTGACTGCTGAACTCTCTTGTTATTCAACTCTAACGAGTAAAGCTTTTGATTTAAGTAAGCAATTTCCTCATCAAGACCATCAACAAGCTGTGTTATTTTACTTTGGTCTTGAGAAGCAAAATCAAAAGAGTCCAAAACTCTCTGTTTCTGCTCTAACTCATTTTGTTTTATCTGAATTAAGCCCTCAATTCGGCTCAAACCATCTGCTACGTCCCCAAGTTCTGCTTTTTTCCTTGCAATCTCTTTTCTCTTCTCTTTCAAAGAACTTTCATGCAAGTATTGATTTTTAACTAACTCGCCATCAAACCCTAAAATTTGAGCTACATATGGTTTCCAATCAACATGTTTGCCACGATATTTTCTAAGCTCAAATAAGTCTTCATAGTCGATTTGAGAACGTAAATGAAACCCTATTCCTTTCCTAAAGTCATAAGGTGCAACACTCTGTAAGTTCAAAAAACCATCTAAAAGAGTTTTTGATTTGTCAAACGGAACCTCAGCATGACTCCAATCGCTAATATCTACCGAAGAAAAATCTTGAAATTTTAAATCATGCTTCATAAAACTAATTTTAGAAGCTAGCTCAACTGAACGGCGAATAGTCAAAAAGGAGTTGCTTGCAAGCTCAACTTCAAGGAAAAACACAAATTCTTTGAAAACATCTTCATGCTTAAACAAGAACAAGTTTGGGTCGCGTTTGGATAAAAGACAAAAGTCAATGATTGTACCTAACGAAGATTTTCCTAAATTATGTGAATTTTTTTGTTTGTTTTCAGGTAAGTGGATTTCAGCCAAAACAACATTCAACCCATCGTTAAACTCAATAGGATTAAACAAGCTACTTTTATTAGTATACAACTTAGAAAGTTTCATTTTGTGCCCGTATATTCAACAGAGTCATTTTTCTCGTGGTATTCAATTAGCCCAAGTAAAAACAGTAAATTAAGTGTGTCTTGAAATAAAAACGCACCTCCTTTAACCTTACTCTTGCTCAACTCATGTAACTCTTCATATCGGATAATGCGTTTTTTTCTTATCTGTTTTAGCAAAATTACGCACAGATGAATTACCGTTTGATCAGGGTGATTGTGTTTAGTTGGTCTGAGCATCATCACTTTCTCCGATATCACAATTCCAATACATATAAAACAACATCAACCTAGTTAGTTTTGACTTAGATTTTAACACAGGGTCCCGCTCTGTTAACAATCGATGCAAATAAATCATAACTTCGTCAAAAGACTGATAATCTTTTCGCTTAGCTATAATATTTAGCTGAAATTCACAAATTGTATTTTGGTACTTTTCTGATATATCTCTATTTTCAGGAGCCATTAGAAACTCATCAATTTGTCGTGTCTGGTAAAGATATTTACTCTTAAGTTCTTTAGCAAAAGGTTCAGACATGTTATTCAAATGATTTTTCATCGCATAACCTGTTCTTTCGACAGGAGCGCAAAAAACGGACGAGTCCACGCCTGAGAACTGTTGATCAAAACGCTCAACAACATCAGCCAAATCAGAGGGTGAAACAATTAGAGGCGAATCAATTGGATCAATATCAGCGTATATAGCAGCATTTGGGAAGCGTTTTAAAAGGATCTCTAAATCATCAACTCCAGCCAAATGCACTGATTCAGATGAAATACAGCATTCATCACAAATAACGGTCTTCAATCTCATTTGGGTATCCGCTGATAGTCGGCGATTTGTGAAAAGTAGATAGTGATCTAATTCTTCTGAAGACTTCAATTTTCGAATACGCGGAATTTCTGACGCAATGACTGACTCTGTATTCCCATAAAAATCTTTTTCTGAGCAGCTTTTACTTGCACTTTGAACATGCTTAGCTTGTATTATCACTGTACCACACCAAGGATCGGTGAAACTTGGAAATCCGTTGGTCGTACCTGTAAATTTAGCGTCTCGACCGCCATCACGTCCTGAGGTAAAACCTTGTGTGGAGAGGCCTAAAAACTCTTGACAAAGACACACAACCAAACGCTCAAACTGTTCAGAGCTTAGATTCTCATAAGCATACTTCGTCATTATCACTCCCTTGTCTATTTACTTTAGGTTTTACAAAACAGCCTGCTATTTTAACTCTCAAACATACTCGACTATTTGAAAATAATGCTTTTGTCCAGTGCTCTGCTCAGGATCACTGCTTCCTCACACTCCAAGTGTTACTCACAAAGAGCCTACAGCAATAAAAAACAGATTACATCTTAATGATAATTTTTTTGACGAATTATAAAGCACCTGTAGACATCACAAACTGTTTATTGCCATTTTATAAAACTTTCTACTAGCTGTATAACAAATAAATCCAGTCCATAATCCTGTGTAGGGATCCTCAAGTGCGATGATGATTACGGCGCCCCTGCACACCAAAATCACACATGCACCATCACACCCAACGGCAAGTTGAGCATTGACCAGCAAACACCCCTCATGCGCTGCAAAGCAAAGTAAGTTTTTGACTATCGACGCATCAGTGACCCAGACTCTTGATGATGCCATTACCCACTGCCGCGTTTGTTTTAACAATGGCTTTGACGGCATCAAACTGCGCACTGATTAAATCCTCTTCGCGTTTTTGAGCATCCAGCCAAGCTTTACCTGTCACAAACTCACTGGCGCGTGAGACGGTTAAATCTTCAACCGTTTGCAATGGATAACCACGAATAATCGCTATGCCATCGGCCAACTCTTTAATGCTTTGCAAATACTTCGCGCGACTGCTCGCTAAGGCAGGCATCAAACCGAAATCGGGCTGGGGTCTCAATCCCAGCCTCCCTCGGTAAACACACCACACCATCATCGGCATACCAGACATTGAATAGATGCGCACTGACCATCAGCCCTTGCGCAAACTCATCAAGCAACTTATAAAACGTCTCTTCGGGTAAATCTTGTAGTTGAGCACAACGCGCTTTAATCAGTTCCTCAGCACTGCCCTCGTCTTCACCCTCACGAATTTGAGCGGCTGCGGCGGCCATAAACCAAGTCATGGCGGTGGGCTTTTCATGTATCGCACCGCTCATCACCAATCGTTCCATGGCTTCGATGTACTCACCCACCAAAGGCACGACCGTTAAATGCGCCCCATCAAACTCAAACGAGTAAACTGACTGCACCACATCCACTGCTATCGGGTACTGTGAATAGTTGGTTGTATCGGTTGCGGGCCAGTCTTTTTGTTCTTTGGCAGTGATGTAAGCGCAGATAACGGCATAGCGTTCTTGCACCGTCCATTCTGGTATTGGAATGTTGCTGTGCTTGACCATGCGTTTGAGTGCTTCACCAATCCCTGCTTCATTTAAATGCGCAGGTATTTCGCACAGGGCAATAACGTCTTTAATTTTAAGTTCTTGGAGCTCAACTTGTAATCGTGTGGTGCTGAATTTGGGTATGTACATACGTTTGATGGAGTGGTGTTTGGGTTAATTTAAAAATATGAAGGCATGAAGGTGTCCCATTGCGTGAACTTTAGCGTGACCTCTTCTAATGCTTGACCGCTGCGCGACAACTCGTGACTCATTTCGGATAGGCGCATGGTGTATGTTTCGTTGTAATAACTGGATTGCTCAACATTGGTGCCAAATATCACTTTGACATCAAACAAGTATAAAAATGGCACGGCAAATGTACCATCGGATGGTGCGACCGCTGAAGCTCGACCTTTTGCCCAATTTTTAATGGTGCCCCATTGGTCGTCTAGGCATGTCAAACTCATTTCTGTACGTGCTGACGTTTGTAATTTGTCGAGTTCAACTGAGCCAATTGCGACCGCCTCACTGTTAATGGTGATGGGTGTAAATGATAGATTGGTGGTCAATAAATTAAACAGGCTGTGTCGCCCGTCTTTGGCGGTCGGGCTTTGTCCGCTGCGGTCATTGATTTCAAGTACATAAAAGTTTTTGCGGGACAGTGTATAAGCATCTATTTCTTGTACCGTTTGCCACATGTCTTTGAATGATAAGCCGCCAGCGATATTAAGCGCGCCATCGCTCAAATTCACATCGGAACTAAATAAATTCAATCCCATACTGCCAAGCATCTGGTTGAATTGTCCATTCAGCCACGCATCGGCTTGATTGGCTAAAGGTTCCACCACGCCCGCGACTCGACGTGACGCAGCGTGAGCAACTTGACCCAAGGCAGCAGCACCGAGCCGACCCGCTAAACTACTTCCCAGGCGCGCGCCGAACTGCTGGGTCACACCACCCAACACACTGGCACCAACGCTCATGGCGGCGTTGCTGATGCTGGATATAGGGTTATAAATAGACATGGCGTATGTGCAGGTGGGTTCAGACTAGATGCTGGCGCATGGATAATTAAACGCCCATTGCCTGAAGTACTCGTTTCTAAAATTGGTGATGTCGTTTTCAATTTCGGAGGAGCTGCGGCCTGCGGGTTCATGTGACATCATTTTGCTCAGTTCGTGCATGAGGGCGGTTTCTTTTTCACACAAAAGATAAGCCAATGGTTTGATGACTGCCCATTCAGATAAAGTGATGACACACTGCCCATCAATCACTGGATTCGCGCTGTCCACCAATGATTGCAACTGCGCCCAACCGGCATATTCTGTTGTGGCTTCAACAAAAAATCCTGTGATGGCGTGTTCATCTAAGATTGAGGTTAGGCGTGAGGCTAAATATTCTTGAGCCAATTCATTGAGCGTCATCGTTGAACCTCTAAGCGATATTCGGGAAGTAGTGATACGCTATTTGACCCGTGTAGGTGGCCAGCACCCCCCTATTTTCAAAATCAACTTCTAACGGTTCCATCCCAAATATCGTGGCTTTCTTGCAATGCCACACATTGGTGTGATTGGCCACCGTGCCTTGGTAAATTCTAAAATTAAAGTAAGAACGCTTGTCTACGGTGCGCTCGGCTGCAATCGCTTCTAAAAACTGTTTGGCATGACCATGTACGGTTTCTTTAATAGACATCGGGCCTTTAAACATGGTCTTAGCAATTTGTGGCGTAAACGAGGATTGCCCACCAACCATCGGCACTTCTATCACATCTTCAGGGTTGATGATCGGCAGTGGAAATGACTTAATGAGAAACTGCATGTCTTCAAATCCATCTGGAATCATCAAATATTCAGAGGCAATCGCCATTTCACCCAAGGCTTGAGCACCTTGAAAAATTTTGAACTGTTCATTGGTACTTAACATAGTTATCCATTGTTTTAATTGTGTTACTTAAAAAGGCTTTGCATCCCAGCGATCGCGCTGTCAACAAGTTGTCCCATGCTGTTGTTGCGCATGGCTGTAATGTCTCGGCCATCCCATGAGGTGAGGGTGGCTAAGGTAATGGGAACTTCTAAAAACAACTCTCCCATCATGCTGTAGGGTGCATCTAATGGTTTGCTCACCGATTCAATGACAAGCGGTTTATATGTTTCTCCTTTATAGGTGAACGACACAAAATTAGGCGACTGCGACGGCAGCATGGCCAACAATGCCAACTGAAGTTGACTTAAACCTTGCGCCTTACCTTGTTCAATCGCTTGTAGATTGTCGGCGGCAATTTCTGCGGGATAAGCCATGCTCAACAGTTTGGTAAAGGGTTCTGTCACTTCACTTCTTGGGTCTTGATAGGCCCGAAACAATAAACTGGCGGTGATTTTAATGGGGGCATTGCCATTAAACACTTGGCGCGAATTTATTTTGGTGATGCCCGTCCGCCCCATGGCCAGCTTTGCCAAATCACTCGCTTGTTTGGCTGTCGCTTCTGCGGCATCCCCCACAACCGCTACGTCTTTAAGCAAGGTGGCCGCTGAGTCGAGCACTTGCGGAATCACTCCTGATTGCAAGCCTGCCAATAGACCTGCGGACTTGCTCTCTGGCCTCATCTCTTCAAATGGGCTGGTCCAGTTAAAACTGTGCTCCACACTGCCCTCTTTAATCGGTGCTAAAAACCCAGCCCCTAAAACCTCTCCCGATGCGTTACACGGTATAAACTGTGCAATCAAATCGGGATGCAATGAACCCCATTGCGAACTCATGCTGACCGATGCCCCTGCTCGCTCCATCAGCACCGAGACGGTGTTACTCCAAAATGAGGCCAATCTATCTCCCCCCTACAGCCCCATGCTGGCTCGACGGCGCATGGATTTGGCTCGTTTCATGCGAGCCATACCTGAATGCGATTTGCGGTGCATTTTTAATACGGCCATCTTTTGTTTGGCAGATAAACGCACGCGGCCAGAAATGCGTTTGCGCACAATGATTTTGCGTCCATTGCGCACAGCAACGCGTTTGCGATAGGCGGCATCCATGACTGCGGCATCGGAGTCTGCGTCAAATGCAAATTGATTGATGGCGTCTACTTCGGCCTCTTCCCCAGAGGGTAAAACACCAACCAATAATTCTTGAATTCGCTCGGCGGCCTCTTCGTTGCCATCGTTAATAAGGGCATCAACATCTTGGGCATCGGCCCCTTGCTGGGTCAGGTAATCCGCTAACAAGGTGTACAGTGTGTCCAATACGGACAGTTCTTCATCGGTCAAATCCCCGTCTTTGTCTGCATCACAAATCCCAACCAATAAGCCATCCATACGGTCGGCGAGGCTTTCCCCTTCATCAAGTTCAGCCTCCGTGGTTTCTGCCCAAGTGGCGACACTGCTGGCAACCGATAAACGTAGATTACTTAATTCATAAGTTGAGGCCGAATCCAATGCGGCAAATCCAACATTGTCCATGGTCGCCGATGCGGTGGCTTTAACCGTGTTTTGTTTACGTAGGTTGTCGAGTAAATCCATTGTATGATCCTTTCTATACGTGGGTTTAATGGCGCGAATACACTTCGGTTGAAATATTGACCACTCGCACCACGCCGTCAATCGAGAGCATGATGGTGGTGTCAATATGATCGTCAGGGTAGCGTTCACTTGGGGCAACCATAAACGCAAATGATTGACCGTTCAGTTGTGCCGATGGCGTCAACCAGTTGGAGCCATCCATGGCTTGCAACTGTTCATTTGAGAATTTGGTCATTGAGTCAATGGCCGCTTCCATGGGCTTTTGTAATAAACCTTTGCCAAACCGCCCCCACATGTCTTGAACCCAAATCATGATTTCAGAGGCGCTGGCCAATTTAGTGATGCCGTTTTTCTTGGCCCCTGAGAATGAATCTGCCCATACATAACCACTGCCATCATGGTATTCAGAAAATATCGCTGGATTAATCCGTGCTTTGGCCAGCAAGGCCAAATCGGTGTCGTCAAGTTGGTAAATTTGGCTGATGCGTGTGCCCGTGATGAAATAGTCTTTTCCTGCAATGGGTTGATTGAGCTGACTTAAACCAAATCCATTGGTGATGGCGTTACGGGCACAAGCCGCTCCAGCTTTTTGTCCGACCGTGCCAAACACCACATTGCCCGATACACCCGTTGGGTCGTCCCGTCGCAAAGGTGACCAGTTAAAATCAAAGTACATGCCGCCCTGCGCCGAGTAATTGAAATTGCTTAACCAAGCCGCCGCCGCTTCAGGGGAAAGTAAACCAGAGACTTCAATAAACAACTTGCGATTGAAGTCTTGCGCCAAGCTCATCAGTTCACTGACAAGGGTCATATCCGCTGTGGCGGCAATCAAATAACGGTACTTGAGATTGGTTTTACCCAACATGGCAACAGCTTGGCTTTTATTTCTGACAGAGACCACACCCGCATCACTAAAAGCCACAACAGGCACACCATACCGCTGTGCATAGCGTTGGTTCATGATGTTTGGGTCTACGTCAGGATTGGCTTGAATCTGTAACCAATCACCGTAGAATCGATGTGCCACATCGCCTATAAAAATGGAGTTGTTGTTTTCATCTAGCTCACCATCGACGACTGAACCTTCTAACTCATATAACATCGCACCTTCATTGGTGTCGTTGCCTTGACTGTCTTTGTCTCGCTCACGAATGCGCAAGTGCACATGTTGCGGGTTGTTGATGCCTCTTGATACGTCAACATAAACACCCGCATTAATACAGTCCATCATCTGTATCGACAACAGCCAATTACCCGCCAGCGCCAGGTTGGTTGTCACATGAATGGCTTCGGTGTCTGCCGCGATGACAATATGAGCGTTGCTGGCTTCATCGCTGGACAGACGCGACACCACGGCCCCCGCAGCCCCTGCTCGCATGGCTTCATAGAGTTGAATATAGGTTTCATTGCGGGCATCGCGCCGCATCGACTGGGCTTGACCTAAGTAGCGTTGAAGTTTATCTGCCGATACAAAAAATGGGCGGTCGATGCGACCTCGCGTGAAACAACCCACGGTCGCGACGATTTGATCGCCGACCTCCGGCAATATGCGGTCGGTTTTATCAACAGGCATGTTCACTTGCACGCCAGATTGCTGCCCAACCAAACGTCGTTGATAAATGTTTTGCATTAAACGTTGTCCTCTTGACGATGCAAAAATACACCACGCACCTCATCCCAATCACATAACGCGCGTAGCTGAATTAAATTGGCGTTGAACATTTCAAACATGACCGCCGTCTGAAACTGCACGGGGACATGATTGGCATAAGGCGGGAGCATTGCGGCGGTTTGTTGCCCAAGCTCAGGAAACGCCATCATGGAAGGCGTTTGATTGCTTACCGTCCAACCTTGTAATTGCCAAGCCTCTTGCTTCTGGTCCGGTGATGGGGTGTGAGCGAGGGGTTCAATAACTTGAAGTTCGGCTTCGCTGGTGCTGACTTGAGCTTTAACGTCTTTTTTGGATTTTGTGGTCATGGTTTAATTGAAGTTGGTGAGTTGAATACGAGCGGCCCCGCGTGCACTGTCTTGGTGAGGATTGACCCGAGTGGCGAGGGCTTGGAAATAGCCATAACCTTCTTCTTGCGGGTTGCCTGCGGCTAATGGCGTGACGGTGGCTCCCGCCACATCACCAAATATCATTGGGTTTCGTGCAATTTGATCGGAACGACCAATTGCCAGTATCTCAATGGCGTTGTCTGTTTCTTTAATCACGACACCCGCATCGTAATAAACATCCCACAGCCCATACAGTTTGCCAAGGCGATAAATACCATTCGATGACGGCAAACCCGATGGCGTGAATAAGGTGCTGGGCAAGGACATGATGTCGGACTTGCCTTTTTTACCGACGTACAAGACCGAGATGCCAAACCCTTGTGTGCGCTCGACCATATCGGCATCGGCTGCTGCGATCGGAAAAATCGCATCAGACCAAATGTCAGCCCGTGAACGCTGCATTTGACGAGTCACCGCCATAAAATCAAACGTGGTGGTGTAGCCCTTGGCAATGGCGTACATGGCTTTAAGTGATTCCGCATGACGTTCGGCGTTGGACTTGGCTCGCAGTTGGTACATGGCTTCTGTGCCTGCATCAATGCGGGTTTCACTTTGAAACTGAACTTTGGCTTCTTGGGTGAGGCGGTAGTTGCCACTCATGTAGTGCGCCCGAAAATCAAACGAGTAGGCCGCCGTTTGCACCATCGGGCGTTTTTCTTTCATGCTCGCATGTTCATAATTAAGAATAGCCGCCGCTTCTAACACCGCGCCTTTGGGTAAAGCGGGGGTGACCGTCACTGCAATTTCGCCCGTGAGCGGTGTGGCATAACCTGTAATGGCATAGTTGATGCCATTGGCAAGGGTGATATTGCCTAACAGCGAAGCTTTGGCCACATTATTGGCGGCATTCATGACAGTCCCCCCTGCGGGGACGCCATCAATAAACACATCGACTCCAGAGGCGTATATGGGGGCGCCCGTTTTGTCTGAGTCGCTGTAGCGAAATAAGCCTTTGCCATCGACATCAAGAGTGATGCGACGGGTGCTGCTCATAAACGGTTTGTTGATGTTCATACCGTCCATGTTTTCACCGGCCATATAAGCCCCGCTGGTGCTGGCCGCTTCATGTTTGACAATAATCAGCTTGCCTTGTAAACCATCACCCATTGGGATGTAGCCTGCAAACGGTACCGCTCCAACAATCGATTGGTACACCGCGACTTGCGCACGATTTGACTGCATTGGTGAGCCTGACGCCGTCGAGGTCGCATCGTCGTATGTGGCTAAAATGCCAGATTTGGTGCGATGTTCTTGCGAAACCACATTCAAAGAGGTGCGCAAGGCATTCTCAATCACATCGCCCGTCGGCACTCGACCATGCGCTTTGGTGAAGGCGTCAATCCCGTCCATGGTGGCTTTATATACGGACTCTTTACCCGAGTGGGTTTGACCTCCAACTTGAAAATCAGGAATCAAGCCACCGAGCTCGAGCAATACCTCAGGCATATCAGCCCGCGCAGCCCCGATGGCGTCGTCAAATGTGGCGCCGTCAGCACGGGCTGCGGTCACCACCTCCACAAACTCAGCACAAGCGGCTTGCTGCGGATAGGTGCGGTCTATCATGTGAACCTCCTTCAATGAATTTTGAGCGCAGACAATATGCAGCGCTATTAAGATTCATTGTGCAGCACAAATTTAAGCGTTCTGTTAGGGGTTCCGACAGACCAAACATGAATATTTTGACGAATCAAATCAAGACATAGATACAAAAAACCCCGCATTAAACTTCAATGCGGGGCTTGTCATTGTTGTGAACGACGGGCAAATCGTATCACGCTTGTTTGATTGATGTGTTGAGCTTAAGCATTTATGTTATTTTGAAGCCGATCACGTCATTGATGTTCAGGCCGTTGTAATGAAACTGGCTTCGTGGGCGTCATCACCCAATACGTATGTCTCTCCTGTCTCGTTGTCTAAAATATGCTCGCGCGCCTCTAAAAAACAATGATCAAGAAACCAATCCCGAAAAGCAAATGCCGCATAGACCGTCGCTTGTTCTGATTCGGGGATGGTATAAGCGAACACCATGGCGGGCGATTCGACCTCGCCATTGATAAAAAAACCACGTCGCTTGAGTATATTTTTAACCGCCCACCAATACAAGCCCAATTGCAAATACGCATATTTTTCTGATTGAATGATGGTGTGCGCAATGACAAAAATCTCATCGTCATAACGTTGCCCTGGATGTATGGACTCAAACACCTGTTTCGCTGTGTGATACGCTTTTAATGTTTCTGCTGCGTGTGGCATAAAATTCCATTGCTTCATGACTTAACCTCGTGTGCGGTAATCCCCGCGTTGTTCAATGTTGTATTGTATTGTGCTAATAGATATTCCCACAATCGCTTGTCCATTACCCATGAGTTGACAGGGACATCGCCCTGCTTGCTCACTTGCCGATGCACGTCAAGGTCACGTGACTTACCCAACCGATCCACCCATGCAATCGCCAACTGTAAATCTTTAGCAACCTGTCGTATATCACAAATTTTAGCGGGTCTTTGCTGACGTGCCGTGAACAAACCCAAAGTGTTACCCACCAAATAAACGTAGGTATTGCTTAACGGCTGGGCGGGTTCGTTCTGAACCTTGGCAGGCATCCCCTTGTCGGGCTCTGCCTCAGAAGATGCTGGCTTGGTACTCAAAGCCGCTTGCGCTCGTTTCTCCACCAATGCTTCAATCTCTGAAATCAAGCCTTGTTCAGTCAATGCCTGACGCATTCCACCAAATTTAGCTCGTAAAGCACTCTCTTGATCGGTGATGCCTTGATTCACTAGGTAGTCAATGATGTGGTCAGTGACGCTCCCCAAGTAGTTATATGATGTCACCGAAAGCTGTTGCTCGGTCACATATTTATCCCATTCGGATAAGCTATAACCTTGTCGAAGCGCGCATTTAAGAAACTCACGTGCCGCTCCAAGTGGTTCAATCAGCCATGTGTTCAAATTAAAATACTGCGCATCTTTTTTTGTGAGTTGCACGCGATGTGCACACGCAAATTCTAGCAATGCAGCCAACAAAGCCAAATCATTATCTGGTTTGAGCTTTCGACGGGTAATGGCCACATCATCGACCAAAACTCGTCCTTCAAGATAATTCACCCCCTGTGTGTTGTGCACCCCCATAACGGCCTCAATCAATGGGGAACGACTCGTCGTGTCACACAACAAAAATGGCATGGCACTGTCAACCAACATCGTTCGCTCTGGCTCAACCACAATTTTAACGGCACGTCCCAACGAGCCTGCAACCTGCGGGCATAATGTTTGCAGCGACACATCGTCGATGCCCTCTTCCCAGTTGCGTGCTTCAAGTCGTTCTCGCTCATAGGCAGCCAATACAGATATGGCACCTGCATACCCACCATCATTAGGAGTGAGCACTTGGCATTCTTGTTTAAATGTGTCTGTTGTCATCATTTGACGATGGGCTGAATGGTGTCCATAATATTTAATGTATGTGCTGTCCACACTTTCGACGACCCCGTAATATGCGTCCGTTTGGGCTTGATTGACAAACACCACACCCTTACGCACCAATTTATCCCCCTGCTGCAAAGCCTCACCATCAAACCAAGCTTGTATGTCATCCACCATTAAGTTGACTTGCTCGCCCAATGCGGTGGTTTTTTTAAGGGCATCGGCCATAATGGCTTCGTGTTGCGCCACCGTATCGGCCCATTCGTCATAAAGCGCGCCCTGTTCAAGTGATTTGTCTTGGCTCAGTTTGTCATAGCTGCGCTTAAATGCCCACTGTTGCGTTTCGACACTCGCAACCCCTCGTTGCGTCACTGTCGCAACGGCCCCTTCTCGAATCAGTTGTTCATAGCTGCCTAAATTCGCATCAATCAAAGCCCTTTGTTGTTCAAATACCGCCAATGCGTTGTTTAAGCGTTTTTGAATACGTGCCACCAGCTTGTCGTCTGGCTGCTCTTTGGCCTGCGCCTTCTCGAGCTTTAATCGCTCTGCCTCAACCTGTTGGTTCTGCACATAAGCTTGTTTGAGCTTATTTAAAGCGTAATCTTTAAACGAGCCCAAGGCTTTAATCTCCGATTGACTGACCTGATAGACGCGTGCATTGCCATCTATTGTCTTAAAGATGGATTGACGCGCCATGGTTTGCTTTTGTTGCAACATATCTGCTTTGGCCTTGGCCATCGCCTCTTCATCTCCAACAAAACCAGCCAGCGTTTCCATGTCTTCTTTAGACAAAGCGCCTTCAATCGCAACCCGCTCTCCCGTTCCACGCAACAAATCCATAATCCAATTGGACTTGGTGCCCACCAATTGTTGTTTGTATTCGTCAAACGTACCGTTGGCGTGATAGTGATACACCGAGACCATATCGACGTAGTTGCCTTGGCGCAAGACCCGACCATCCCGCTGTTGCAAACTGTCAGGCGTCCAACCCGTGGTTAAATGGTGAACCGCTTGTGAGCCCTTTTGTAAATTGATGCCCACCTCGGCTTTTTTATTGGCAATGACAATTTCATAACGATTGTCTTGGGCTTCGCCATTAAAACCGTCTTGTATGTCCTGCATCAAACCAGCATCGTCAATTTCGACGGCATTGACAATGCTGATTTTTTGCGCTGGCACTTGGGCAAACTGGGTCAATGCCAATTTGATTTTTTTGTGCATCCCCAGTAAATCACAAAAAATCATTTGTTTGCATTTATGGCCTACCGCTTTGGGATTGGCTCGCTCCAAATTGACGTTGGCCATCAAGGCCGATAGTTTGGCCGATAATGTGACCCCCAGTGATAAACCGTGCTTATCGGCTATTGCTAAAAATTTGGCTTGTGTTTCATATTCATCGGTATCAATCACAATCTGTTGTTGTTCAAGCCAAGCCGTGACCCGAATGACACAGTATTCAACCCACTGTTCATCGGCATTTTGTTTGTTTTTGGTGCTCAATACCGCTTCATCTGGCGTGTAGGGTGAGGCCCGACTGCGCTCTTCTTTGTAGGCTTTGCTGTTGAATTCATCAATAACCTTCTTCGCCAGGGCTTTGTCCGTAAATGTGTATCGGGTCACTTCGTCGTGCATGTCTGGATCAAGCACCGCACGACTGACTCTGTTAATAAAATGAAAGGCCGAAGCTTCTAATGCCGTTTGTTTATCAACAGTCGCGCCAGCGCTGCGAGATCGTGCCACTATTTTTTTGGCAGTTTGATTGGCTTGAATCGCTTGTTTTAACGTGTCTTTAATCTCGTCGGGCATTTCAATGTTTTGGTTGTAGACCGATACATCAGGGAGTTTAACCAAATCAGCCACATCGGCATCTTGTGCCGTTTTAACGGTGGCAATATCACTGAATATTTTGCGTAACAAGGTGGCATTTTTTAACCCCACAAATGCGGTTCGACTCACCGTCTCATTATGAATATTCAGAAACGCTTTAGGCCGCACATCGCAAAATGCGTCTAAAAACCCACTCGAACTTTTAATTCCACCAAGCATTTTTTGCAGTCGTTCTTCACCATGCGCCAATACCAACATCGAATAAATTTCCAACGGACTGTTGGTCACGGGCGTAGCCGTCAAAGCCAAAACCCCATCCATCTTAGGCTTGTTTTTGTCTCGAATGTACCAAGCCTTGGCTTGGGCATTCATACCCCGTGATGACGTGTCGGGCAGCGATAAAAACTGCACCGATTCGCCCGAGCCCATCGCGCCTTTCCGTGAATTCTTAAATACATGGGCTTCATCCATCACCAATGAATCAACACCCATGCTTTCTAAATACGGAATGGATTTGTCCATTTTAGCGGTGACATCGTTGCGCACACTCAGTTGAGCATGTTCGGCACTGTTCTTTGCTTTCTCAGTGTTGTCGACCATGTCGTAAATGTCTTCAACTTCAGGCAAGTACTCATTGATGTAACGATCGAGCGTCTGGTTTTGCAGCGGGATTTTTTCAAAGGCTTCTAATGTGAGGTATATCTTACGGTAACGGTTGTCCGTCAACAAAGCCAAGTCAGCCGCATAATCACTGGATTTAACCGTATTTTGTCCCGCCTTATCTGTCCGTAAACCGATAAATAAACAATCGTCTGTATGGGTATAGGCTTGCTTGACCTCTTTATACCAATTGCTCAAGGTGGTGTTGGGCACCAAAAACAAGGTTTTCTTTTTAGCGCCGATATTGTGTAGGTGTTTAACCGTGGCCAGTGCTGTGAGTGTTTTACCCAAACCCACGTCATAGGCGAGAATGCCCCCCATGTCTCGCACTTGTTGACGCACATAGTCGGCTTGATATTGATGCGGCTTAATCGCATCACTCATGCCTTCTATATGTAAAGCCCCTGTGCCTTCTGCTTGTTTGAAGCGCATGGTCTCTGGCGTGTTGATGCGTGCATCCATGCGACTCATAAATGATTTGTTGGAGTGCACGTAAGCATCAAATTTAAGATTGGCATCTTGAATCAAGCGCGCCAGTTCATCACGAATGGCCACATTGCTCTCTTCATCTTTGGTGCCACTGGAAAACGAACCACTGTTTAAATACACCGCCAAGCGCGCTTTACCATAATGCTGAATGGATTTATGGGTCTCGCTCGCAGGCGGGGCGTATTCAAATTTAACCGCAACATCTCCCGTGTTACGCACAATCTCGTTTTTGTCATCATCTCGCAATGTTTTAAGGCGGTAATGAGGGCTGACAAATTGCTGTAAAAAAGCCAATACCTGTTCAGGGTCAACATACGGCGATTGAATGTCAAAGGTCATGGCACTCACATCCGACTTGACCAATCGCGTGTGCACTTGCGTCTGTTGTGTCAACAGTTTGCTTTTAAGTTTCTCGTCCGTGATTTGACTCAAATCCACTTGTGTCCGTGCTTCAAACTCGGCCAAGGTGCCACTATAGTAATCATCTTCAGCCAATACGCGTGTACCATCGGCACTCAAACACCATGCACTGTCCTGATACACGTCAATTTCAGGCATGATGGCTTTAAAGTCATCGAGCAAGACACCATCGGTATGCGTGCCCCCCTGCTGATACAGCAGTCGCTCATAGTTTTGTAATGCCGAAAAATCACTGGCTTTAATATCGACTTCAGCCACCACCACACCTCGCCAAAACGGCGTAAATTGCGCAGTTTTTCGGTCATAGACGGTGCGGTGCATCGACTTGAGTGCCGCTTTCGCGTCTGTCGTTAAACCCGCTAACACGGCATCGTAACTTGTCCTGTGGCTGCTTTGAATCGCCCCAGCCAGTTTGGGATAGGCCGTTAAATAATTGAATCCAGCCACGTCAGCGTGTAATTCTTTGGCTTCAATATAAGCCAAGACCGTCACCATCAACGCCAATTCGCTCGATTGTTCGGTGTGTTGTAAGGGTTGGCGCAACCACTCCGGCACGCTGTCATAATGACCAACAGCGCGACAAGCTGCATAACCATCGAGTAGGTGCTGCAACGCCGTGCCCTCTTCAAGCAATGACAACGCACTGTCATACTGTGCCATGCTATCTATTAAAGCGCTTGTTGCACCCGTGTCATCATTGACCACAGGTCGAAAGTCAACCCCATTAAACACCATGGTTTGCCCATTCATGATGCGAACATCACCCTCTTGATAAACAATGGCCCCACCTATTTGCGTACCCAACATGTCCCAGTCAATTTTAGAGCCGCCAAACTTGCGCATGGCTTTGGCAATCTCAGGCAAACTGGCATCGGACACAAGCTTCTCGACATCCTTGCCATAACGATCCTGTGCAGTGACGGATGCCCCCAACTTAAAGTGCGCCCCATCCGTTTCAAAATATCGACCACGGATGAAATTGTCGTTTAAGACCCGACAATCTCGCAGTCGCGCAGGGTCGGTATCGCATAAATCAGCAATGATGTTCAGTGCTTCTTTGGGATGTTTTTTAAAAACCATCACATCGGTGACAACATCCGCACCCGCACTGTCAAATAGCTTATTGGGTAAGCGGTAAGCCCCTAAAAACTCAGCTTTACAAGACGCTTGAATGCGCGTTCGCTCCAATGCTCGCCCTGTGATGAATTTAGTGCCACTCATGAACACCGCTAAACCGTTGGGGCGTAGCTTGTCTAATGAGCGTAAAATGAAATAGCCTTCTAAACTTTCGTTTTGATAGCGCGGATCGTCCTTTTTATTTTTGCCTCGGGCTTTGTTGTCACCAAAAGGCACGTTGCTGATGACGGCATCATAGGTCTCGTCATCGGTGCTGTTGGCCACACGTTCAAAGTTGCTCACATCCACCCGATGGGTGTCACTGCCAAACAATATTTTGTTAATGCCGCCCGATACAGCATCGAGTTCAACCGAGTGTATGGTCACCCCATGCGCTGGTGCTGTGGCACTAAAAATCCCCGTCCCTGCACAGGGGTCAAGCACTGCACCCCCTGTAAAACCAGAGGCTTTGAGCAAGTCCCACATGCCTTGCGCAATCGGCTTGGGGGTGTAATATTCAAACTGACTGCCTTTCATCCCGCCTTCACGTACCATTCCGCCACCATTGCCCGAATACAAAGACAAGGTTTGTCTGTCGCTCGCGGTCAAAGCATCAAGAGCAATCTGCCCCTGTTGAATCTGTTTGAGTAAATCAACGGCCTGATCGTTGCGTTTTTGTCGCAAGGCAGGCGAAACGTGCTCACCATCATAAGCAAACATATCCATTGCAGGTGATGCCTGCTTAGGCGCATTTAGAACACCCCCTAATTTTTTGACCAGAGACAAAATGTCTTGAGTGCAGGCTATTTTATCCAGTACTTGAGCCGGACCGAATGTGGGCAATTGAGTCGATTGGCTCAACAGTTGTTGGGTGAGGTTAATTTTTTCAAGCGGGGAGATACCTTCACTCGGCTCCATCTTGTCAAAAACAGCTTCTTTGGCCGACACGATAAAATCGTCTTCTAGTAACTTGAGCGCCTCACGTAAAGATTGAGCATGTTCAAGACAAGTCTTCGCCTGAAGAATATCCCCCTGCTTTAAATAGATGGGTGCATTGGTTTGGGCAATGTCCTTTGCCTGCTCTAATGTCGCAACCGCACCATCCAAATACGCTGGCGCATTATCAAATAAAGCCACATCCACATAGTGAGATGCAGTGCGCAACGCCTGCTCAATCAATCCCATAATCTGCGTCCTTATATTCTTAAAGTAATTCGCTCACCACCACCAACAAGCCATACTGACCATTGACATAACGCATCAGGTCATCACCTCTGTATTGTGTTTGGTCAACCATCCGACCATCGTCGCCAACGACACCCAAACGCAACATGGTGTCCAAATAGGTCATGGCCGATTCATGCCCAGACACATGACGCCCTTGATCATCAAAACGCACATACACCACACCCGTCGGCGTGTATACGCTGTATTGCTCTTGGTAACACTCAAAATCCAGCCCGTCATCACTCATGGGTTAATTTCCATAGAAGGCGTTTGAGCACGGTCTCATCACCCGATACCGTATGAACGCTAGACCAACTGTGAACGTCTTGACCATTGACCGCAACAAATCCCTTGAGCCACTTGGCGTTGCACCGGTCTTTAAACACACCCGAATAAATCAACCAGTGCCGATACTGGCCATACCATTTGGCGGTGCTGCCTTTTTTACTTTCCCAACGCACAAACTTTCTGCACATGTCTCGGTCTTGTGCTTCAGGTAAAGCTTGCTCTTCGCTGATGGCGTCATCTATAAATATCGTGGCGGCAATCATTTGGTCTTGCGCGTTTTGTTCTGCCTGTTTCGCGTCAGCCGTCGCTTGCTTTTTAGCCATTCGCGCCTGACTGATGGCCCGATTAAATTGACTGAGCTCGCTCATCTCACTGGTGATGTATCCCGCAACCAAATCAAACATCTCTCGGTCTTTAATCATTAAGCGCTGCGCCCGTTCAGCATCCGATAAATGCTCCATCGCAACCGAAAACACTTCAGTGCTTTGATTGCGATAGCGTTTACCGACGTAAGGATGTATCCAAGAGTCTTTATAAGCCACTTCATCACGACCAAAACAATGACTACCCGTGAGTAGGTTTAATGAGTAAAGTTGTTCAGATTCACGTCGCCTCACCAAAAATTCATTGGCCAGTACACTGGCCACTGGGTCTCGCTCTAGTTGGTGCCCAAGTTCATGAAACAGTGATTTGCGCGAGAATGAACGCCCCATAAATACTTCGTGCGCATCATCACCAAACACATCACGGGTATTGGCTCGCGCATCGCCTTCACTCTTGAGCACCACTTTGCCCAGCTTACCGCCCGTAAGGCGATAAAAATCAGCCAAGTCTTGCCGAACGTCCGTGCGGTAGCCATCACGCTTGAGGCGACTCAAAGCCGATGATTCAATGTGTGTGTTGTGCTCAACCCAAGCATTCGCTTGTTCTTGACTGATACTTGACCATTCATTGAGCTTGGCTATCGCAGCCGCACCCGCTTCATACTTCTGGGCCAGCAGGGACTTGATCTGCGCCACCTTATCGGCGGTCTGCTCACGACAAAACTCTTGATATAACGCATCGGCTTTATTCTTTGCCTTGGTAAACGCTGCATTTAAACGTTGACGCTCTTTTTGATGGTCATGGTAATACTGTCGTTGTTCAATATAGCTTTCAGGTACAGCGGCTCTAAACGCATCCATCGCTTCACGTATGGCCGGTAAACCCACTTTAACCGTGGCCGCTTCATAAGCAGTAACGGCCGATTCGGTATATTTAAATGCTCGGACTTCTTTAACAAGCCCCTCCACCACAGCATCAAGCGAGCCGTCTGGCTCTGGAATATCGGCTGCAAAAGCCCCTTGTCGTTTATCCATATAAAAATCAAACAAACCCAATGGCACCGACGCGGTCTGCTCAACCGATGGCAAAGGCGTATGAAATTTGTCTTGATGAATCTTAGAGGCGATGCGAATGTGATCAGGTGTGTGATGGTTGGCGTCCAAATACGCCTGCAAAGCCGTTTGTAATGCAGTCACGTCATTCGGGTTGAGTAAGGCCTCTTGCATGAGCGCTGGCACAGAGCGCGTCTGTCCTCGCTCCAACTGAGTGATCAAATCCAAGACCTCGTGAGTCAGAGCGATTTTATCCAATACACCTGCTTGCCCCAGTTGAGCCACTATGGCATTTAAACGTGAGACTTGACTTAACTTTGAGACCGTATCAGCCGTGCTCATCAGTGCCCCAACGCCTGCTTGGCCTGTGCCATCGCCATGGCCGCATAAACATCAACCGCCTGATTAAACAATTGGGTCAACCCCTCATCACCCACCGTCTGCTCATGCAGCGCAGTTAATTTTTGTGCAAAATCACTCGCGGTCATGTCTTGCTTCCCATCAATCACCGATTGTAAAAACTCAGCCGTGGCATTGTCGGTCGTGGGCGGGGTTTCAGGGGGAACGACTGTGGGGGCTGGTGTTGTTTCAGGTGCAGGTTCAGGAGTAGGGGCACTGCCCGCAAGCACCAACTCTTTTGCTGCGATTTTGTGTGAGAGCCGTGCGACGTTTTCTTCAAAGTGCGTGCTGTTGCCGTTAAACACCGCCACCACTTCCATACGATCGGTGTACTTGTCATTGGCTTGGTAATTTGTAAAGCGCAGGTTTTGATAATAGCCAGAACCATCCATCCGTGCCAAATCATACAGTTGACCTTCAACTAAAAAGGCTTTGACATCATCTGGAATGTGCTCGTTAACATCAAATCGCTCCGTAACGGTATAACCCAAGAGCTTGAGCTTGTCTCGTGCAGGATAGGCATAGTCGGTGGCATAAATATGGTGAACATTTAAACTGGATTGCCCTAAATCTCGGCCAATCGAGAACAGTTCCGCTTGTGCCGCATTGACTGCTGATTTTTTGCCAGTTTGAATAAATCGGTTGGCCACCACCGTTCCCGTGTCATCATCGACCAACACCAACAACACCGCTTTGGCATACCCACCCAATACCTCTTTATTTAGGGTGTCTACCGCATCCGCCATGTCCACTGTTTTAGGCGTGATGGAATAAGGCAAGTTAGACCCACCAGACGTGGGCGTATTCGCGCCTGCGCGCTTGCTCTCCAATTGCAACAATAAGTCATTGAGCGTCGCTTCTTTAGTGGCGACCTGCGCTTCTAAATCGGCAATCTGCTTCATTCGCACTTGTCGATTGGCATTGGCTTTGGTGAATCGAGCCGAGTTTTTTTCAACCAACGCCATGATGCGAGCAGCCACTTGCGACAACGCCAAATCTTTTCCATTTTCTTTGGCCACCACAATGGTGATGTCTTTGCGATTGAGCAACCATTTCCATGACACCAGTACATCATCACCCTGTAGCTGATTGGGTTTAACATCTGGATTGTGTAAATACACACTGATGGTTTGGCCGTCACTCATTTCAAATAGCATGACCATTTGCGTTGAACCATTTTGTTTAAAGGGTTGACTGACCGTCACACCGTTGTCCGTCAAAGTGACCCCTTGTGAGGCTCGACTCAGTGCCATACCCAATTGCTTGGCCTTATTTTCTATTTTGGCCGCATTGACTATCAAAGCTGTTGCTGCTCGTTCAAAACTGACCATTTAAAGGCATAAATTTGCGTTCAAAATTGACCAGGTAATCCAAGTATTCTGCTTATTTTATAAGCAGG
>NZ_SNZE01000021.1 GCF_004363775.1 Hydromonas duriensis | reverse complement strand
ACCCAGACTTTGCCTTTGTTGGGGAGGTTGAGGACTTTGGTGAGCGGTCGGACAACAGCTGGGGCTGCAGGGGCTGCTTGTGCCGTGGCTGCCGCACCTTTGTCATTCGCTTGCGCAACTAGAATCGCTTCACCGCTTGCCGCCGCTTGCGTTTGTCCCGTTCCTTCTACACTCCCAGCGACCACTTCTTGCGCGTAACTGGGCAATACTCCCGATGAAATTAATAAACACATCAATAGGGATAGTTTTGTTTTTTTGCTGTACATGTTAAAAACCATTTATAAAAAAGAATCTTGTTTGTCAATCGATAAAAAAGCAGAACCTAATCGCAACCTTAACCCCAAAAACATTATGTTTTGTTAAAAGAAAACATAACGTATAATCAAATAAAACTAAGGCACATCACGCTCTTTAACATCCCCACCTCCTGACAACTGCCTTGCTATATCTCGTTCAAAGTTTTCGACTGACTCAAGCAACACACGTCTATGACCACCCATTGTTTTAAATGCAGCCAAAACACCTTCATCAACCATTTTCTGAACTGTCACACTAGAAAGACCTAGCCTTTTAGCCACACCCCCAGTACTTATAAATTGATTCTTCGTAAAATTTGTTTTTTCCATGTTTTTCGTTTTCATTGTTTAATACATTTATTCACACTAGTAATGCGATATTTTGATTTGTTGTTATTTTTTTAGTAACTGTCTCATGAGACAGCTGTTGTAAAAACGTAATTCTTTATAGACTTCGAAAAATTACATAACCGCACTAAATCTATAGAATTTCAAAATAAATGATTTACATTATTGATGACAACGACGAAATGCGCCGTTCCTTATCCAGCGCTCTCAAAAACATGGAGTACTCGACAATAGAGTTTTCATCTGCGATAGATTTTTTGGATAAAGTTGAATCGCCAGCTGTGCCCGCAGTGATTTTGCTTGACATGCAAATGGTCAACATGAGTGGCATTGAGCTTCAAGAACGCTTAATTGCAAAGCAGTGTCATACACCCATCATCTTTATTAGCGGAGAAAGCCGCCCCCAACAAATTATTGATAGCTTACACAACGGTGCCTATCGGTTTTTACTCAAGCCTTTTGACTTGACACTTTTGAAAGAGCTTATTGATAAAGCACTCACTTGGGATAAAGAAAAAAATATGCTGGTTACAGCTTATTCAAGCCTAACAGCTCGAGAAAAAGAGGTGTTTGTTGCCTTAGCCAATGGCAAAATGGTCAAACAAATAGCCTTGGAGAGAGAAGTGTCTGAGTCTGTCATCAAGTTGCATAAAGCACAGGTCATGAAGAAATTTGACATTAAATCACTTCAAGCATTGACCTCTATTTACAATAAGCTTGACCTAGATAGTTAAAATGACGATTTTTTTGGGGCGTATAGCCCCATTTTTTATTGATTGACCGACATTTCAATTCTAACAACAGCCCCGCCATTGGGGGCATTACTTAGTGTGATTGTGCCATTATGGTTCTCAACAATGGAACGGGACAACCATAACCCAATGCCCATGCCATTAGCTTTCGTTGTATGAAACAACTCAAAAGCTTTTTGTAAAGAATCCTGTTGAAAACCAACCCCACTATCTTGAATCTCAAAGCAAAGACGCCCGTCTTCTTCCGTCAACGAAAGATTTATCTTTTTTAAGCCTTTATGATTCTTGACTGCGTCAATGGCGTTATTGATGCTATTCAAAACAACCATCTGAAGTTGTCCTTGATCGCCGTAAATATGAATTTTTTCTTTAATTTGCTTACAAAATTCAATTTCACTCGCTCTTATCTCTCGTGCCACAAGTTCACAGATATTTTCAACCATCTGGCTAAAATCAAATACCTCAAACTCAAGCCTACCCATAATAAATAAATTGCGTAAATTGGCAATCACCTTAGATAGACTTCGATTGGATCTTATCAGCCCCTGAGATATGTCTTTGAGACTATTCATGCTGCTGGGGGTTAAGCCACTTTTTTGAATTGAGTCAATTTCAAACTCAAGACTTTGTGTATTAATATTAATAGCCCCCAATGGATTATTAATTTCATGCACCAATGAACCAATTAAGCTACCCATTTCATTGGCTTTTGCATAAGCCGCCATCGTTCGAAGCAATAAATTTTTTTCTTCTAATGCTTCGTGGAGTTGAGTGTTAAGCTTTTCAAGCTCCTCATAGCGAATGACTTTTTCAATTGCCAGTGATAGTTCTAAATTCTTTTCTATATTTTCTTTAACCAGTCTTTTTTCATGTGAAATGTCTAAAATATATCCAGACCAAATCAGGCATCCATTGTAAAAAGTTGTACTCGGATGAGAAGACATCCTTATCCATTTTGTATTATTTAATTGAGTCGTTATCCTGCCTTCAAAAAAAAATGGCACTCCTGTCAAGTTCGATTTTTCACTCAACTGCGCAATTGTATTGGCATCTTCTGCATCAAACAAACCCCAAATATTTTTCCCAAAATCACTAAGCTCATTGCTAGAAATATCGAAAATTTCAAAACCTCTAGTATTCATGTAATGAAAATGACCTTCATTTTCAAGAGTTAACGTATATTCGTACAAACCGCAAGGAACAGTATCGGCCAATCTGGCAAATACTTCACTTGGATTGAAAACTTCTTGTGCTAATTTTGATGACATTTTTAAACACCGCCTAAAAATAAAACAACTTGGAATACAACCCTTTTAAATCGGATAAGAACTTGACTATGCAACAAACATTTATTTGCATCATATATTTAATACAACATATAACGTCAATCATAAACAAAAAACAACAAATAAACACCCACCCCATCAAATTAAAATAAAAAATATACAATCTACTTGAATGAGCTGACCTCAATGAATCAATGATGTTTGCAAACACTTTCATCTTAAATTATACTTGCGTGCTCTTTGGCTTCATCCAAGCCAAGCAATGCAATCAGATTACGGACAGATGGATGAGTGGTTTAAGTCGCACGCCTGGAAAGCGTGTATAGGTTCATAGCCTATCGGGGGTTCGAATCCCCCTCTGTCCGCCATATTGAATTACAATGCCATCCGATGTAAACAGAATCCCCGTAAATTCAAAGGTTTACGGGGGTTTTGTTTGTCAGTGAGCTTCAATGGATACATTGACAGTCATAATAAAAGCGGGTAATTTTTAGGGTAAGAAATAAATCAGTACAAACTCTTGCCCACTATAAATTTTTTTTTAAATTTAGACTTATAGCCAAAAAATCCATATGATGCAGTGTCTTGCTCTAAGCGTAGCTATAGACACATTATGCTATGCAATCTAGGCCAAACCAGATGCGCGTAAAGCCTGCGAGTTTGGTAATTGCAATTTACGTGACCTACTTGAGGAAAAATAAAGTTAACACAAGCTAAGCATTTTGTTTGCTATTAGGGCTCAATTCTTTTGGTTAAGCTCAACACAATTCCATCGAGCATGCGACTCTAGATTAAATGTACAAACTTTTAAAATATAAATATAATACATGTTATAATCTTCACTCAAAATCGAATAGGTGTTTTTTTTATTTTAAAAATGTATTTGAAATATCTCTTAAAGGACTTTTATGCTTGATTCCTCACAACGCATCCTTGTTAAAGCAACTGCGCCCATATTGCGTGAATATGGTGAAACTTTGACACGACATTTTTATGAGCGGATGTTTGCTCACAATCCAGAGCTTAGACCCATGTTCAACCAAGGACACCAAAGGTCTGGTGCACAGCAACAAGCTTTAGCCACGGCTGTAGCAGCCTATGCTGAGCACATTGAAGACCCTACAGTTTTGATACCTGTGCTCAAAATCATAGCGAATAAGCACGTAAGTTTGGGCATCAGAGCTGAGCACTATCCGATTGTTGGTAGACATTTGTTAGACTCTATTCGTGAAGTTTTAGGTGAAGTAGCTACCGATGAGTTGGTTGAAGCATGGGCAGCCGCTTATGAGCAATTGGCAGATATTTTGGTTAGCATGGAAGCAGACTTGTATCACAAAACTGCTCAAAAACAAGGTGGTTGGAGCGGCTGGCGCACGTTTAAGGTGACGCGGAAAGAAGTTGAAAGCGAGGAAATCACATCATTTTATTTTGTGCCAGCAGATGGTGGTCATGTGCCGAACTATTTAGCGGGTCAATATATTACAGTGCGGGTTTTTGTGCCTGAATTGGGCATGATGCAGCCACGTCAGTACAGTTTGTCTCAAGCACCAAACACTGATTTTCTGCGAATTTCAGTCAAACGTGAGGCGGCAAGCAATGGGCCTGCGGGTATGGTTTCCAATGAGTTACATGACGCTGTTGATGTGGGGACACTAATTGATTTAGCAGCACCCAATGGTGATTTTTTCTTAGATCCTGAACTTGATGCACCTTTGGTGCTCATCAGTGCAGGCGTTGGCATTACACCGATGCTGGCAATCGCGCAAGCAGCATTGAAGCGAGCGACCAAGCACCCCATTCATTTTATACATGCTTGTCGTCATGGTGGTGTTCATGCTTTTAAAGATTGGCTTGCCGAACAAATTGCTAATTCACCTATGTTCATCAGTACCGTGTATTATGAAAGTCCTCGCAGCCATGATATACAGGGGCAAGATTTTGATAAAACAGGACGTTTAAATATGCTCGATATTTCCAGTCGTTTACCTGATAATGCAGATTATTTCTTGTGTGGTCCGACTCCATTCATGCGGGCACAAAGAGATAGTTTGCTTTCTTTGGGTATCGATGCCCAACATATTAAAGTAGAAGCCTTTGGCAGCGGTCTCGTTTAGTTTTTAAGGACATTTATGCAACTCACGCAGTTCACAGATTTAGGTCTACGGGTTTTAATGTATTTGACTCCTAATGAGCGAGTGCAGCCCGTGACTATCAATGAAATTGCAGAAGCGTTTAATGTGTCTCGTCACAACTTGGTTAAAGTTGTTCACTTCCTCTCGCAGCATGGCTGGCTTACCACTACCCGTGGTAAAGGGGGGGGGTTGGCTTTGGCTAGACCTCCTGAGCAGTATCCATTAGGTGTGATAATCCGCTTGCTTGAAGGTTCTTTTGACTTGGTATCATGCTCGAACCCACTGTGCGCTTTACAAGTGGGTTGTGAGTTAAAAGCAGTTTTAAACCAAGCCATACAAGCTTTTTTTGTGGTGCTTGATGATTACACTTTAGCTGATTTGACAAAAAATCAAACAGGAAAATCTATTAACGGTTTGCATCAAGTTATGATGTTTAGGCTGTGGGGCTAATTAAGAAATAGCAATAGTTGAGGTTTAGCAGTAACACCAAAACTATAACCGTAAAGCCCAATTATTTTAGACACCGCTACAGTCGTGCAATTTCGCAGGTAACACTTAAAATTATCAATAAGCTATTAACCATTACACCAAAGCCTTCACTATAAGTTCAATCTTATGCTGACTTTTATACAGTGACCATAGACTTTTGCAAATTAAACCAGCCAGTCAATCTAACTCTAGCCAAAGCCGATGCACTTAAAGCCTGTGAGTTAGGAAACTGTACATTGCGTGACGAACTGGCAAAAGTGAAATAACAATCTTCGGGGAGGGGTGATTCTGTACCTTGAGCCACAGAACGATATCTTGACGTGATTCTATGATTTTTTAAATCATAGAATTTTATCAACTTTGGTTGCATTGTATTGTATGATGCCATTTTTGCTGCTTGCAAAAATGGCTTGCAACGGTGCTGTTTATTTAAAATAACACCGCCTAATAAGCAAGACGGATTTTTAAAGGCGGGTAAAAGACAGGGTGATTTTTTAGCAAGCGAAGAAATATTATAAACATTTCAATCGATTACAGTTAAACCCCCACTCCACTTATCCGCCTAAATCCAATAAAATCAAAATCTTATAAATTCACATTGACCACACACCCCGTACAGGGCTGGATTCATTCTGTGGGGTCAAACACACGATAGGTATCTTATGCACAAAGGACGACTTGAAGCGTTTTCTGATGGCGTTATCGCCATTATCATCACCATCATGGTATTGGAAATTAAAGTGCCCCATGGCGACACGCTGGAGGCTTTAATTCCTCTAGTTCCTGTTTTTCTCAGCTATATTTTGAGTTTTGTTTATGTGGGAATTTATTGGAATAACCACCATCACACCATGCAAGTTGTGAAGTCGGTTGATGGCAAAATTTTGTGGGGTAACTTGCATTTATTATTTTGGCTGTCATTGCTGCCCTTCACGACGGGCTGGATGGGAGAAAACCACTTTGCCCAGATACCCGTTATCATTTACGGGGTGAATTTAATTTTGGCTGCATTGGCATATTATATTTGGGGTAACACTTTGGTGACTCATCATGGACATGGCTCTCAAATTGCTCAGGCTTTGGGGGCGAACATCAAAGGCAAAATTTCTTTGGTCGGATATGCGCTTGGAATTGGCGGTTCATTCTTGAATCCTTGGTTGGGGTTTTTCTTTTATATTTTAGTGGCGGTTATGTGGCTCGTTCCTGACCGTCGCATGGAAAAAGTTATTCATTAACCCGTAAAAAAAGCCCCAAAAATGGGGCTTTTTAATTTTTACATTGCGATTTTTTATTCCAGCCAAAATCACTCTACATCTGTTTTTTTGGTTGAGCGTTCTTCTTTAGAGAGCATGCCATCTTTATTGAAGTCTTTTTTTGCCAAACGCTTATCCACCATCGTGGTGACATACGCTTTCACTTCTTCTCGCGTAATGACGCCATCATGATTGGCATCCGCTTTTTTAGCCACCGATAATTTTTTTCCCTGAATTTCATCCAAAGTGACTTTACCATCGGCATTGATGTCTGCTTTGACAAAGCGTTTTTCATAGCGTTGAACGCTGGCTGCAATCATCTCTTCACGGCTAAAAACACCATCGCCATTCGTGTCCGTCGCGATGCTTTTGGCTTGTACTTGAGTCATGACCAAAGCGCCTGCCAGCATTATCCAAATAGTTTGTTTACGCATATTCACCTCCAAAAATTTTTATTAAAAATTATACTAACGTCGTCAAAAACGGGATTGAGTGTAGCAGAACAGCATAAGGCTCATAAAAATACAGTTTTACGATTGGTTATGTTTGTCATTATTATTTGTAATTATTTACAGACATCATATAAGTAACCTCCCGTTCATAGCAAAGCCCCTCGGCTTGCACCGAGCGGCTTTGTAATTCAGCCTGTTTGTTCCGTGTGTTCTGTGATGTTCCGTATCAAAACTTACACAAAAACAAAACCATCTGCACCATAGTCCACCGTCACGACCGATTTTGGTAAATAATGGCCTGCCAAAATCTCTCGAGCCAAAGGATTTTCGATGTTTTGGCTGATGGCGCGTTTTAAAGGTCGTGCGCCATAAGCGGCATCGAATCCCGCTTCAGCAATGGCCGCCACCGCAGCGGGCGTCACGTTCAAGGTCAAGTCTTGCTCGAGTAATCGAGCGGCCAGACGTTGCAGTTGAATTTTTGCAATGCCTTGGATGTTGGCAGCGGTCAAGTGATGGAAAACAACCACCTCATCGATTCGATTGATGAACTCTGGGCGGAAGTATTGTTTGACCTCGTTCATCACGGCGGTTTGAATCACGTCGCTGCTAGAACCCGATAGGCGTGAAATTTCTTGCGAACCTAAATTCGAAGTCATCACCATTACGGTGTTTTTAAAATCAATCGTGCGGCCTTGTCCATCGGTCATGCGACCATCATCCAAGGCTTGTAACAGCACATTAAACACATCAGGATGGGCTTTTTCGACCTCATCAAATAAAATCACGCTGTATGGTTTGCGGCGTACTTGTTCGGTCAAATAGCCGCCAGACTCATAGCCCACATAACCTGGAGGCGCACCAATCAAGCGGGCAACTGAGTGTTTTTCCATGTATTCAGACATATCAATCCGAATCAAATGGTCTTCGGAATCAAACAAAAACTGCGCCAACGCTTTGCACAACTCTGTTTTACCCACCCCCGTTGGGCCAAGGAACAAGAACGAACCGTAAGGTTTATTCGGATCCGCCAAGCCCGCGCGCGAGCGCATAATCACATCGGCGACGCTATCAACGGCCTCGTTTTGCCCGACCACACGCTCATGCAAATGCGTGGCAATGGACAAGAGTTTTTCACGCTCGCCCTGCAACATTTTGGATACAGGAATCCCTGTCGAGCGGCTGACAACCTCGGCAATTTCTTCAACGCCCACTTGAGTTTTGAGCAAACGAGGTTTGGCTTTGACATCTTCTTTTTCGGCGTGCTCGGTTTCTTTCAGTTGCCGCTCCAATTCAGGCAGTTGACCGTACTGAATTTCCGCGACTTTATCGAGTTTACCTTGGCGTTGCAATTCGACCATGTCCCCGCGCAAGGCATCAATTTTTTCTTTGATTTGCGCTGAACCTTGGGCTTGGGCTTTTTCGCGCCGCCATTCTTCGTCCAAATCGGCGAGTTCTTTTTCCAACGCCTTCATTTCTTGCTCAAGCAAGTCCAATCGCTCACGCGAGGCTTCGTCGGTTTCTCGAATCAAGGCTTCGCGCTCAATTTTTAACTGAATCAAGCGGCGTTCAAGTTTATCAAGTAATTCAGGCTTAGAATCAATTTCAATTTTGATACGCGCCGCCGCTTCATCAATTAAATCAATCGCTTTATCGGGCAAGAAACGGTCGGTGATGTAACGATGGGACAAGGTCGCCGCCGCGACAATCGCGGGGTCGGTGATGTCGACACCATGATGCACTTCATATTTTTCTTGCAAGCCACGCAAAATCGCAATGGTTGATTCGACGCTCGGTTCTTCGACCAGCACTTTTTGAAAACGGCGTTCCAAAGCGGCGTCTTTTTCCAGTGAGCCGCGATACTCGTTCAATGTGGTTGCGCCGATGCAATGCAAGTCGCCACGCGCGAGCGCGGGCTTGAGCATATTGCCCGCATCAATCGAGCCTTCTGCTTTACCTGCGCCGACCATGGTGTGAATTTCATCAATAAACATGATGGTTTGCCCCGCATCTTGCTCAACTTCGTTGAGCACGGCTTTGAGACGCTCTTCAAAATCGCCACGGTATTTCGCCCCCGCCAACAAAGCCGCCATATCAAGCACCAAGATGCGCTTGTCTTTCAAACTATCAGGCACTTCACCATTCACGATGCGCTGCGCCAAGCCTTCCACAATCGCGGTTTTACCCACGCCCGGCTCACCGATGAGCACGGGGTTGTTCTTTGAACGGCGTTGCAAAATCTGAATCGTGCGGCGAATTTCATCGTCGCGCCCAATCACAGGGTCGAGCTTGCCACTGCGGGCGCGCTCGGTTAAGTCCAAGGTGTATTTTTTAAGAGCCTCGCGTTGCCCTTCAGCATTTGGGTTGTCCACGTTTTTTCCTTTGCGTATTGATTCTATCGCCGCCATTAGCGTTTTTTCGTTCAAGCCCATGGCGTTGAATTGCTTTTTGAGCGGGCTGCGACTGTCGCTGTCTAACAAAGCGACCAAACACATCTCGGACGCGACATAGCTATCACCGTACTGCTTGGCGTGTTTTTCTGCGCGTTGCAACAGGCCGACCAGCTCGCTCGAGAGCATGGGTGCGCTGGTGTGTGTCGCCACTTTGGGCAAATCGTCCACAGCCTGGTTAATCAGGGCTTTCACTCGAGCCAAGTCAACCCCTGTATAGCGCAACAGCGCGGGCAAACCACCATCGACATCAGCCATCATGGCCGCAAGCACATGCGCCACATCGATGCTCGACTGGCCTTGCTCCTGCGCAAGGCTTTGGGCATTTTGCAGCGCGGTTTGAAAACTGCTGGTAAATTGTTCAAAATTCATTTTTGACCTCCTTGAAGTGTCACATCATGTTAATTTTTATTTGGGGACACTGTGATGCATTTTCAAGCGAACAGGCAAAAACTCATTCGGCTGTCGCTAAAATCTCACCACTCGGATAATGATACGCCGTGAGATGTCGCCCCCATACACACCCTGTATCCAAACAAATGGTGTTGTGAGAACGATGCAAGCCTAAAGCGGACCAATGCCCAAAGAAAATCGGCGTATCCGCGGTCTTGCGCTGAGGCATCGCAAACCACGGCCGCAGATTGGCGGGAATGTTGTGTATTTCACCTTTAAACTTGAACTCAATCCCACCTTTGGCATCGCACACGCGCAGTCGCGTCAACGCATTGGTAATCACCCGTAAACGCTCATCGCCTTTAAGCTTATCCGACCAGCGGTTCGGTTCGTTACCAAAAATCGACTTTAGGCGTTGTTTATAATCATCCGAGCGCAACACCGCTTCTAATTCGTGGGCGTAACTCAAGGTCTGCGCCAACGTCCATGAGGGCAACACGCCCGCATGCACCATCAGCACGCCGTATTCATAATGCACCAACGGCATAAAGCGCAACCAGTTGAGCCACTCCTCTAAATCAGGGGCTGCCAAGAGCGCATCCAAAGTATCCGATTTGTTCAAAGTCCGCGCACCCGCAGCAACCGCCAGCAAGTGAATGTCATGATTGCCCAACACCACTCGCGCGCGCGCGCCCAACGCTCTGATTTGCCTCAACACGCCCAACGAATCCGAACCGCGATTGATTAAATCACCACAAAACCAAATGTCAGCGGATTCTGGAATTTTTTTAATCATCCGCCTTAAAGCATTGGCGCAGCCTTGGACATCGCCAATGACATAAAAATTTTTACGGGTTTGTGCAGTCGTCATATGTGTTGAACTTAAACTTAATAAACTTAATTCGAATAAAAATAAAAGGCATCGACCTAAATTGACCTCTATCGTTGTCAATCGGCCTCAAAAACGCAGCTCATAATAAAAGCCGCGTCAACCGTCGTCGATTATGCCACGCACCCCGAGCATTCGCCATCACGAGCCAACGAAAGTTTGAGGATGCCGTCAACGAATCATATATAATAACGCCCATTCTGACGCGCATATTTTCGGCGCGCATTTTTATATTGAGCAAAGCAAACCATCATGAGCCAAACACCTAAATTAGACGCATTAGCCAAATCATTTGAACCCGCCACTTTAGAAAAAAACTGGCGCGAGCTGTGGGAAAACCAACAATACGCGCATGCCGATGTGGACACGAGCCAAGAGGCTTACACCATTTTTTTACCACCGCCGAACGTGACAGGCACGCTGCACATGGGGCACGCGTTTAATCAAACCGTCATGGACGCATGCGCCCGCCACGCCCGCATGTCGGGCAAAAACACGGCTTGGGTTCCTGGCACCGACCACGCAGGCATCGCCACACAAATCGTGGTTGAACGTCAACTGGCGGCGAATAACGTCAGCCGCTTTGACTTGGGTCGTGAAAAATTCACCGAAAAAGTGTGGGAATGGAAAGAACAATCAGGCAACACCATCAGCCAACAAATCCGCCGCATGGGTTCATCCATCGACTGGTCGCGTGAATATTTCACCATGGATGACAAGATGTCCAACGCCGTCAATGAAGCGTTTGTGCGTTTGTACGAAGATGGTCTTATTTATCGTGGTAAGCGTTTAGTCAACTGGGATCCGATTCTCGGTACAGCGGTGTCTGACCTTGAGGTTGAATCGGTCGAGCTCGATGGGCACATGTGGCACATCACCTATCCATTCACCAATGGTGCGCAAACCATCACCGACAAAGACGGGCACAGCGAAACGCTCGCGGGCATCACCATCGCCACCACCCGCCCCGAGACACTGCTCGGCGACATGGCGTTGTGCGTCCATCCCGACGACGTGCGCTACCAGCATCTGATTGGCCACACGGTCGAATTGCCTTTGTGTAACCGCGCCATTCCCATCATCGCCGATGAGCACGCCGACCCTGCCTTTGGCACGGGTGCATTAAAAATCACGCCCGCGCACGACTTTAACGATTACGCCGTCGGCAAACGCCACAACCTCGAATTCATGAGCATCATGAACTTGGACGCAACCATCAACAGCAACGCGCCCGCCGCGTATCAAGGCATGGATAGATTCGCCGCGCGCAAGCAAATTGTTGCCGATCTTGATGCACAAGGCTTACTGGTTAAAGTCGCACCGCATAAACTCATGCAACCGAAATCCGAGCGCACAGGCACGGTCATCGAACCGATGTTGACCGACCAATGGTTCATGGACTTGACGACAGACAAAGGGCAAGCCGCCATCGTCCAACCCGCGCTCAAAGCCGTCAACGATGGTGAAATTCGCTTGATTCCTGAAAACTGGAACAGCACCTACAACCAATGGCTGAACAACATCCAAGACTGGTGCATCAGTCGCCAACTCTGGTGGGGGCATCAAATCCCCGCGTGGTACGCCGATGACGGTCAAGTCTTCGTCGCTCGCGACGAAGCCGCCGCCACTGAAAAAGCCCAAGCCGCGGGCTACACAGGCGCATTGCGCCGCGAAGATGACGTACTCGACACATGGTTCTCGTCCGCGCTCGTACCTTTCTCCTCACTCGGCTGGCCGAACAACACGCCCGACTTGAACCACTTTTTGCCCTCATCGGTATTGGTCACGGGTTACGACATCATTTTCTTCTGGGTCGCCCGCATGGTCATGATGACCAAATACTTTATCAAAGATGCCGACGGCAACGGCAAAGTGCCGTTCAAGTCTGTCTACGTGCACGGCTTGATTCGTGACGCCGAAGGCAAAAAAATGAGCAAGTCCGAAGGCAACGTGCTCGACCCCGTTGACCTCATCGACGGCATCGAACTCGCGCCATTGCTCGACAAGCGCGTCACAGGCCTGCGCCGCCCAGAAACCGCACCCGCCGTGCGTAAAGCCACCGAAAAAGAATTCCCCAGCGGCATCCCCGCCTACGGCACCGACGCGCTGCGCTTCACCTTCGCCTCGCTCGCCACCCAAGGCCGCAGCATTAACTTCGATTCGAAGCGTTGCGAAGGCTACCGCAACTTCTGCAACAAATTGTGGAATGCGACGCGCTTCGTCCTCATGAACTGCGAAGGGCAAGACTGCGGCATCGACGACGGCGCAGAACTCGACTACTCAGCCGTAGACCACTGGATTATCAACGAATTGCAACGCGTAGAAGCTGAAATCAACAAGCAATTCCCCGAGTTCCGCCTCGACCTCATCGCACAACACATTTATCACTTCGTCTGGAATCACTACTGCGACTGGTACGTTGAGTTGGCGAAAGTCAGCCTGCAAAACGGCACACCCGCGCAAGCCCGCGCCACGCGTCGCACATTGATTCGCGTGCTCGAAACCATGTTGCGCCTGATTCACCCCATCATGCCGTACATCACCGAAGAACTGTGGCAAACCGTCGCCCCACTCGCAGGCATGAAAAAAACCGACACCATCATGCTGGCAAGCTACCCGCAAAGCGACGCGAGCAAAATCAACCCCGCCGCCGACGCATGGATGCACGAACTGCAAGGGCTGGTGGAATCATGCCGCAACCTACGCGGCGAGATGAACCTCTCCCCCGCGCAAAAAGCTCCCCTGTTCATCGCCGCCCCCGCCGCCGAGCACGACAAATTAACGGCTTTCGCGCCCTACCTCAAAACCTTGGCGAAACTCTCTGAAGTCACCGTCGCCGAACAACTGCCCACCGCCGCAGGCGCACCCGTGCAAGTGGTCGGCACCATCGAAATGATGCTCAAAGTCGAAATCGACGTCGCCGCCGAAAAAGAACGCCTCAGCAAAGAAATCGCCCGCCTAAAAGGCGAAATCGCCAAAGCCAACGGCAAACTCGGCAACGAAGCCTTCGTCGCCAAAGCACCCGCGGCTGTGGTGGAACAGGAAAAAGCACGTTTGGCGGAATTTCAAGCGACGATGGAGAAGTTGGAGGGGCAGTTGGGGGCGTTGGTGAGTGCGTAATGGCAGATAACTTTTATTGGAGGCATTGAATATTTGAGAAAGATGCAGCAGTAGACAAAAATATTCATAACAACTAATGCTTGCAAGTCACTTTGACAATTAAATTTTTAAGTATAAGGAGGTTGTATGCATGAAAAACTATCATCATTATGCGTTTTATTAAACACAATCAGCAACAGAGTTTATGAGCTGGCAGAAAAGGAGCTCCCCGTTATAAACCCAAGATATGGAGACTCTTTGCCATATTTGAACTCCCGTGAGCTATCCGACCTACCTGACTTGCTAGCAAAAAAAATTAAAAACACACAAACAGAAACTCTTACTGAAGAAGAAGTCGAAATAATTGAAGAAGTAATAGAGCAATTGAATGGCTTGAAAGATCATGTTGTCCCACAAATTTTTTCAAAACAACCAGCTCATGGCTCACAAACGCAATCAATGTACATACCTCATCCCGTATATTCTTTTATGCTAACTCTTTCTGGGATTGAAAACTCGTTAGACTGGCTACTAGGCTGGAGTGACTTAAATGCAGAAAAAACATTGGTCCCTAAATCAATTCGTAGGAAGTTGCGTTCAATAAATGCAGAAATTGAGCAAATTTCACCAGACTTAAAAAGCCTTAGTGAACAGATTAGTACAATAAAAGATGCAAATAATGCTGCAATTGAGCTGCCAATTGTATTAAAAGAGCTAGAAGAAGCCAGAATAAAAGCAAACAGACTATTAAAGGATGTAGAAACTGCTGAACAAACTGCAACTATATCGACAGATATTATTCTCAATAATCAAGCTAATACTGACGAGCTCAAAACAAAAGCAGAAGAATTACTGAATAAGGCTGAACAAACCTTAGCATCAGCGACCTCCGTCTCTCTAGCAAAAGCCTTTCATGACAATGCAAATAAACTTAAAAGTTCTATTCGAGCTTGGACTGCATTATTATCCCTTGCTTTAGTTGGAGTATTAGCTATAGGCTATTGGCGTGCACCACAGCTTTCGAGTTATATAGAGACACATAACGATATTTCTTGGCCGATTCTTTTAGTCCAAATGACCTTAACTGCACTTTTGATATCAGGCCCCGTCTGGCTTGGTTGGGTTGCAACAAAACAGATAAAGCAGCGTTTCAAACTTGAGCAGGACTATAGCTTTAAAGCAGCATCTGCTAACGCTTATGAAGGCTATAGCAGAGTCGCTGAGCAATTTCATAATGAAACTTCTGAACGTTTATTTAATGCAGCTTTATCTAGACTCGAAGAGTCACCAATTAGATTAATGGATGTAGAAACTCATGGAACACCTTTGACTGAGCTTGTTAAAGATTTACTAAATAAAAAAAATGAACAAAAAGACATAAAATCTAAAACGCAAGAAGAGGTGCCAATAGAGAAAAACAATGCAGATAGCACTCAAGAAAACTAGCAGCTAGCTCGTAGGGCGTAATAACCGTAGGGCATTACGCCGTATACCTTGTAATACACCCATAACACGCATACTGAACAGCATTCCCAAGAGCAGTGAGAGCAAAAACAGCTTTTTTACGAAACTCATGCCTTGCCTGTAATTTTTAAGTCTTGACTCTGTATTCTATCTTTCGCGTTCAGATGAGAAAAAGCGTTTTTTAATCCATATTAAGCCGAATAAATTAGCAATAATCGATATTGGAGGAAAAATCAGTGACACAAAAAGATAAAATGAGATTGGCAACTCCACACTATCAAATACAAGTATTGAATGAGCATAGGCGGCAGTGAGGAGCAAGAACCACACTAACCAAGAATACCCAAAAAAAGAATATCGCCGCTTTACCTTGCCAATTGATAGACCGCTAATAATAAAAGCCAAACCAAAAATAAAAAATCCTGTGATTACAATTATAAAAATCGGGTGAATTGAGTATATGTATTGCATTTGCCAACCTACTTCAAAGCATTATTAATAGATTGAGCCGAAATACGACCTGTGACATAAGTCGTTAATACTGCTTTCCCATTGTTATAACCTATTCGCTCTCCAGAACGATAATCTTGCTCTTGAATTGTTGTTTTCGAGCCGTTAATATTGGGGTTTGCCTTTGTGTTGTGTCCAATGACTATAGATTTAGTTTTTCCTGCTTCATATAGGTATTCAGACAAGTCTTCGCAAATTGAATCAGCCCCAAGCAAGCCTTTTGCAGTATTGCAGCCATGAATTTCAATTTTAGCATTATTCGTAAATTTACTAAAATCGATGCTTGAGATGTTATCGAAATTCGCATGCTTATGCCACGCCCATACGCCTTGTATGAAAGCCCCTGAATAAAGGCTGGCATTTAGATTTAACTTATCTCGCTCAGCCTCGGTAATGCTCTTGCTTGTACTTGAGCCATAAATCATGAATAACGCTGGTGGCCCGCCGTGACAAAAAATATCTAAAGATTGGATTGTTGAGTTAGCTTGTGAATTTATCGTAGCAACAAGGCTTTTTGCACCATTCGTTAAATAAAAAGATTTGACTGGAATCCCGTCGTTTTGATAATCACGCTCTACATTCTTCATTGCAAAATAAAATGCCGAGTTGTCGCTTGCCGATAATGCCCCACCACTAAACAATAACCTTACTGTGTTTGTTTTAGCTATGATGGGATTTTTATCGCTTACAGGAGTTAAGTTACCTGTTGTTTTATTTCCGAATCCCGCACCCATAATCCACCCTTTAATATTCAATTTCTATATTACTTGCACTATCAAAATGAATGATTTTGGTTAAGCCGTTATCATCCGTCGTACCCTCAATAATTTCACCATTATGCAAAATACGATAATCATGATTTTTTAATGGCTTACCTGTTTGTTCATGCACAATTTGAAAATGCTGATTGTATTTTCTGTCTAAAATCGGAGCTGGATTGCCCGTGGCCATGTCTTCATATGACGATGTGTGATAAACGACAGACATTATGGGCGGCGGCGGGTGACAGTCACATATACATAAATCACCCTCTAACGCCATTTCGTTTCCATTGCCTGCGCCGCATCTTCTCGGACCGCCTGCTTTAGCAATAACGCCTATTTTCCCGCAGGCCTCACATTTGACTTTGCCCCCTATTAAGGCGACCTGATTGCCGTTCATCTTGTTTGATGCTCCATCGTAGGGCAAAACGGCTCCACCTGTCGTTGGTGGGTCACCAACAGCAATATGCTTTCTCATTACCATTTTAAGCCTCGACTAAATCCGTTTTTAAAAACTCGGTGCCCGTGATGATCATTTCCCCACCGTGGTCGCTTTTGTCGCCTAAACGCGAAACTGATACATTTGTTTTCATGCCGCTGTCTCCCAGTGCTAAATAATCCAAATATGATATACCAGCAATAACTAAATGTCTGTACAATTTTGTAAGATTTATTGCTTTGCGGCTGATGCTTTCGAGCTAAGTGCTCATAGGGCGCAATGCGCAAAAATCGCTTATAGACCACTCCACGAGCTTGAACAAGAGAGCAGTGAGACTTATACTGACACCATACGAGCCTTAAACGTGGCTGACGTGATTATCAAAAAGGAAAAATGTGACTACAGCGCAATTAAAAAAATTGATTGTTGGTATTTTTGTTCTCGCGGTGAGCGGGATGCTGTTTGTTCAGCCCATCCCGCAAGACCCCGCGTATCATGATTTTGCTGACAACCGAACGTTATTGTTTATCCCAAATTTTTGGAATGTGATGTCTAATTGCGGTTTTTTGATTGTGGGCGCGCTGGGGTTGTATAAATTGTATGTATTGAAGTCTTTAAAAACGTTGACGCCTATTCGCCATTCTTATGCCATCTTCTTTCTGGGGGTGACCTTGGTGGCGTTTGGCTCGGGTTATTATCACTGGGTGCCGTCAAACGACAGTTTGTTATGGGACAGGTTGCCGATGACTTTAGCATTTATGGCGTTGTTGTCGATTGTGTTGGCGGAGTTTCTCTCGATGTCGTGGGGAAAAAACTCATTGTGGCCGCTTCTGGTGGTTGGGATTCTATCTGTCGTTTATTGGCGTTGGGGCGAGTTGCATGGTCGGGGTGATTTGAGGCCTTATGCTTTGGTGCAGTTTTTGCCAATCATTTTGATTTTAATTTTGGTCTGCTTTGGCGACAATCGCTACAACACGTCTGTGCGAATGTTGCCGAAAGGTTATCTCGGTTTGACAGGTTGTTACGTGTTGGCCAAGCTGTTTGAGCACTTTGACCGATTCATTTATGCCGCTAGTTTTAACGTCATGGCTGGACACGCCATCAAGCACGTTATAGCTGCGCTGGGTTTGTGGTTTTTATTGGTGAGCATTGAACAAAGGATGCTTAAAAGTTCGTAGGAATTGAATCATCGCACCCAAAAAAACGAGCCGCATGTGCGGCCGTTTTTTTATGATGACGTTGTCAACTCATGACGCTGCCGCCATCTACATTCAGCGTTTGAGCGGTGATGTAGCTCGCTTCATCTGAAGCTAGGAACACCGCTGCGCCTGCGATGTCGGCGGGTGCGCCCATATAGCCGAGCGGAACGGCCAGCCCGACTTGTTTTTTCTTTTCGCCCAAAGGTAAATGCTCGTATTTGGCAAATAGCGAGTCGACATGCGCCCACATGGGCGTGTCGATGACGCCTGGGGCTATGCCATTGACACGAATGCCGTGCGGGGCCATGGCTAAGGCGGCTGATTGTGTATAGCTGATGACGGCGGCTTTTGTTGCGCAGTAGTGTGCGACCAAGGCTTCTCCGCGCCGACCTGCTTGTGAGGCGAGGTTGATGACAGAACCACGGGTTTTGTTTTTGACCATAGAGGCGAGTGCGGCTTGCATGACAAAAAACAAGCCTTTGACATTGACGGCAAATAGTCGGTCAAATGAGGCTTCGCTGCATTCGAGCAACGGGGCGAGGTCAAAAATTGCGGCATTGTTGAACAACACACCGACGGGGCCAAATTTTGATTCGGCGGCGGCGAAGCCTGCTTCGATTTGCGCCAGTTGCGTGACGTCACATTGAATGTAATTCAAGCGGTTGGGATATTGCGCCATTAGTTGTTGCACGTCTTGCGAGGCGGTGGCGGCTACGTCAAAAATGGTACAGCGTGCCCCTTCTTTTAAGTATGCCTGCGTGACTGCTAAACCAATGCCGCCATTTGCCCCTGAGAGTAGCGCGTGTTTATCTAATAAACGTTGACTCATGATAGGTGTCCTCTGTATTTAAGAATGTCTGTGTGCCTGCTTTTGACTTCGTTTTAACTTCGTTTTCACCTAAGATGAATGGGTCAAAAAGCGAATTTGAGCCGTTGCTTGACGTATGGCGGCGACCACTCGTTCATCATTTGCCAAACTTCCCCATAAACTGACGTCGGCACAAAATGCCTGTATCGGGTCTGCCGCTTCGCAGATGGCGTGTCCGACGGCGACGGGCATGGCTTGGTCTTGGTACTCGAATGACACTTGACCTTTGTGCCAACGTTGCAAGAAGGCAAGGAACAACGCGGGCAGGACGGCGACTGAATCAATGGATAAACCACGGCTCAAAGCGTCTCGGAAGGTGGGCACGATGTAGCCTGGGATTTTAGAAAAACCATCCATCGCGACGCGCTGGTTGGTGTCTCGAATCGCTTCGTTGCCGAATCGTTGCAAGACCACATCGCGGTATTGCGCCAAGTCTATAGGGCTGGGCGATAAGCATGGAATGACATCATGGGTCACGTAGTTGTAGGCCAATGAGCGAATCGCGGGGTCTTGCGTGCCTTCGTGAATATATTGATAGCCTTTGAGCGTCCCTGCCCACGCGATACAACTGTGGCTGGCATTAAGGATGCGGATTTTGGCTTCTTCATGCGCGGAGACCGAATCAACCATTTCTACGCCAACCTGCTCCCATGCGGGGCGACCTGCGCAGAAATTGTCTTCAACAACCCATTGAATAAAGTCTTCACCCATCAAAGCGGCCTCGTCATCGCGCCCCGTGGCGGCCTTGACGCGCTCTTTCACGTCGCTGGTTGGACGCGGTGTGATGCGGTCGACCATGTCGTTGGGGCAGGTGGTGTTTGCCTGTACCCACGCACTCAATGCGCTGTCGCCAATCCAATCGATAAACTGTAAAAAACCCGCGCGAAAACGCTCGCCGTTATGTCGTAAGTTGTCGCAATTGAGCAAAGTCACCTTGCCTGCTCCGCTGGCAATGCGCGCCCGTAGAATAGTCACGAGCGCACCGTAAATGGTTTGTCCGACTTGGCCTGCGCGCACGCGCTCGATGTCGGCTTTAAGGTCAACAAAGTTCAAATCAAGGTTGTTTTTATCATCTAAATAATAACCCGCTTCAGTGACCGTGAATGAAATGATGCCTGTGGCGGCATGTGCACCAATTTCAATCAGACCCGATAAGGTCGGTTCATAAGGCACGACATGACGAATCGCATGAATCACTTCGTAATGGTGTTTGCCTTCGGGTGAGATGGTTTCTAAGGTGTATTCGCCTTGGCGTTGCAGCGCGTCAATAATCTCAATCATGTCTGGGCGCAAGTGACCGCCTGCGAGCGCCCAGCGGGTATCGCCCGAATTGATGAGTTTTTGCATATAAACCGCTTGATGGGCGCGGTGAAATGAGCCTAAGCCCAAATGCAACATGATTCTGGTGTTTGGATTAAATGCCATGTTTAGACCCTCTTTTAATGCCGAGGGTCTGTGGGCGACCCTAGTCGGCGTTTGCCAATAAAAATTCTGCGGTCAACTGATCGGTAATCAGACCATTGAGCCAACCGCCTCTGAGTGCGGCTAAAATTGCTCGGTGTTTACGCACACCGCCTGCCACGCCAATTACAGGGCGTTGCAATAAAACACCTTGAGTAAAACTGGTGACACATTCGTTCACCTTGTGTTCAATCACGCGTCCTTGCGCATCAAAAACCCAGCCCAACACATCGCCGACCGCGCCTTTGTTCACAAGGTCATACATGACTTCCGTGGTGATAAAGCCATCTTCCACCAGCGGGCAGCGTTCGCCCATCCAACCGACGCCAATCATGGCGACTTGGCAGTCGGTGTAGCAATCCAACTGCCGCTTGTACGTGCGCGTGCTGTACCAATAATCGCGGTCTTCTAGGTTCTCCGCAAACAACGGGATGGACAAAATGTAATATTTGCCATCGGTTTTATCAGCCAAGCTCAAGCTGGCATCGTAGCGGTTGAACGAGCCGTCTAAAACCACCGTTCCCGCCAGCGACACCACTTTAAAATCATTCAGCATGTGCCGCGAAACCCCGTGGCACATTGAGCGCACGGCGCGCCCCGTGCCCAATGCCACCCCTGTGATTTTTGGGCGACGCAACACCTGTTCCAAAAAACGCCCCGCCGTGACCGTAATCGCTTTATCGACTTGCGTTGCCGTGCTTTCTTCAATCGGCGCGACTTCACATTCAATCAAGTTGAAGCGTTTTTTAAGGCGTTCGGCCAAATCCATCGTGGTGGAAATGGTGTGGTCAATTTTGACTTGCACCACACCATTTTCAATGGCGAGATTAAGCAACCGCTGTATCGTTGGGCGCGATAAGCTCAGTTGTTTGGCAATGTCTTGTTGCGTGACATTGCCGATGTAGTACAACCAAGCCACTTTCGCTTGTAACTCTAATTTTTCATCCATAATATGCTCTGACGTGTCAGTCGATGTGTGTCACGGTGCTCATCCACGCCAAAGGCATGGATTAAACATACTGGGCGTGAATACCCAGCAAATGACGTGGTACGGCTTGACCTTTTGAATCAAACAAATAAGCCAATTCAGGGGTGACGCCTATGCGCAAGGCATGGTTTTTTTCAGCACGGAACACGTCCGCCACACGAACCACCACGGGCTTATCAAAGCCTGTCAATTGCGCATAAACCATCGTCGAGTCGCCCATTTGTTCACACAACGTGACATTGACCCCAAAATCTTGCGCCGATGATTGTACACTCAAGTGCTCGGGGCGAATACCCAAGGTCGCCTTATCGCCTGCTTTAAGCTGTTGTTGACCATCACAAGCCACTCGAATCAACGAACCATCGCTCATGCGCACCACGGTCTCTTTATCGTTGACGGATTCGATGACAACGGGGACTAAATTCATTTTGGGTGAACCAATGAACCCCGCCACAAATAAGTTGTTCGGTTGATGGTACAACTGCAAAGGTGTGCCAATCTGTTCAACACGCCCTTCAGAAAACACCACGATACGATCCGCCAATGTCATGGCTTCAATCTGGTCGTGTGTCACATAAATCATGGTTGCGCCTAAGTCTTGGTGCAGGCGGGCAAACTCAATCCGCATCTGTACGCGCAGTGACGCGTCCAAGTTCGATAACGGTTCGTCAAATAAAAACACTTTGGGCTTGCGGGTAATGGCGCGGCCAATCGCCACACGTTGACGCTGCCCGCCCGACAATGCTTTCGGTTTACGGTCTAACAGGTGTTTAATGTGCAAAATTTCCGCCGCATTATTGACTGCCGCATCAATTTCGTCTTTGGGCACGCCCTGCAAACGCAAGCCAAAATTCAAGTTTTCTTCAACGCTCATGTGCGGATACAAGGCATAGGATTGAAACACCATCGCGATGCCACGTTCTGCGGGCGACAAGTCATTCGCCACTTTTCCATCAATCACCAGTTGACCGTCGCTAATTTCTTCCAAGCCCGCAATCATGCGTAAAGTTGTGGTTTTACCGCAGCCTGATGGCCCGACCAATACGATAAATTCGCCGTCCTTAATGTCAATGTCGACACCCTGAACCGCGTAATTTTCGGTGTATTTTTTTGCAATGCCTTTTAATTGTACTGCTGCCATGTCTTGTCTCCGTTCTTTCAAAAAATTCTTATCTGACTATCATGTGTTTGTGTGAATTGCCAATATAAATCAATGGCTTACAGAAATCGCCTGCTCAAGTATGCGCGGTAAATCTCGCATGTCGCTAAAGACCAAGCTCACCCCCATGTCCCGCAAGTCATCGGCGTGATGCGCGGGAATGTGCCCACCGCCAACAAAACCAATCACTGCCATCCCAGCCGCCAAAGCCGCTTGCACCCCCGCCGTACTGTCTTCAACGACAAGACATTGTGCGGGTTCAACCGCCAACGCCTGCGCCGCCAACAAATATAAATCGGGCGCGGGCTTCGGTTGTTTGACCTGATCGGCGCTGAATATTTGAACATCAGGCCGAGCAGTCAACAAGCCGACTTTATGCACAGCCGACATCACACGCGCCAGACCGCTGTTGGAAGCCACTGCCTTTAACTTCGGATGCTCAATTAAGATGCCTGCATGTGCAATAGGCAACGAGTGTTGTTCAATTGCGGCATCGGTTTGTATACGCAAATGTTGTAAAAAACCATCGGGTATCTCCCGCCCCGCTGTTTGAGCCACTTGGCGCACCAAGTCTTCGGTTTTTTGCCCAAATGAGCGGATTAAAAAAGCATTGCAATCCACCATTGGAAAAATCGACTGCACTTCCCGCACAAGCACGTCATGTGCCACGACTTCACTGTCGATAAGAACGCCATCACAATCGCTGATTAAAGTCGTGAACACACTCATGTTTACTTCACCGCACCAAAAGTTAAACCACGAACCAGTTGCTTTTGGCTAAACCAACCCAAGACCATAATCGGTGCGACCGACAGCACGGATGCGGCTGATAGTTTCGCCCAAAACAAGCCTTCGGGAGACGAAAAAGTGGCAATCAACTGAGTCAACGGTGCTGCTTTGGTTGTGGTCAAGTTCAGACTCCAAAACGCCTCGTTCCAGCACAAAATAATGCTCAACAATGCGGTTGAAGCCAAACCCGGCAAGCTCATGGGTAAAATCAAATAGCGAATTTCTTGCCACAAGGTCATGCCATCTAAACGCCCTGCTTCCAAAACTTCTGTCGGTAAATCTTTAAAATATGAATAAATCAGCCAAACGGTAATCGGCAAATTCATCAAGGTGTAGATGACAATCATCGCCAACGAGTTATCCAACCAATTAAACTGTTGAAAAATGATGTAAATGGGCAACAACACGCTGACCGACGGCATCATCTTGGTCGACATCATCCATAGCAATAAGTCTTGTGTGCGCTTGGTCGAGTGCAACGCCATCGAATACGCCGCTGGCACAGAAATCAAAATCGATAGCAATGTCGCGCCAAACGAAATGAAAATCGAGTTGCCCATATGCCCCATGTAATCCACTCGCGCCATAATCTCACGATAGCCTTGCAAAGTCGGCTCAAAGAACCACAAAGGCGGGGTCGATATGGCCATTTCTTCTGTTTTAAAACTGGTTAAAAACATCCAGAAAATCGGGAAGAAAACGAGAATCGCAATCGTCCAACCGACAAGGGTAATCATCCATGTTTGAAATTTTGAGTTTTTCATTTCATCCCCTTATGCCTGTAAGTTCTTGGACGCGGTGCGAATCAAGAAGAACGAAATGATATTGGCCAAAATCACAGCAATCACACCACCCGCAGATGCCAAGCCAATATCAAACTGAGCTATACCACGCAAAAACACGAAGTACGTCAGATTGGTCGTTGCATTGCCAGGACCGCCGCCTGTGGTGATATGAATTTCGGCAAAAGCACTCAACAAGAAAATCGCTTCAATCATGACAACAACCGAAATCGCACGTTTAAGGTGCGGCAAAATGATGAACCAGAACACATGCCACGGTTTAGCACCATCAATTTTTGCGGCTTCTTTTTGTTCAGAATCAACCGATTGAATCGCTGTGAGCAAAATCAAAAAGGCAAACGGCATCCATTGCCACCACAAAATAATGATGACGGCGAGCATCGGATAATCTTTGAACCAATCCACTGGCTGCAAACCCAACACATGCATCACCGCGCCAATCAAACCATACACGGGATGAAACATCATGTTTTTCCATAACAGCGCACTGACGGTCGGCATCACAAAAAAAGGCGCGATGACAAACAATCGAGCTATATTGCGCCCTTTAAAATCTTGGTCGTACAACCACGCCAGCAATGAGCCGACCACGACTGACATGACCAACACCGTACCAATCATCAACACTGAATTGACAATCGAGACCCAAAAGTCGGCATCTTTAACTAAATATTTATAATTACTAAACCATGCAAATGACTTCACATCCGCGCTCAACAAATTGTAGTTGAGCATGGCGTTCCACAAAGTCATGACCAAGGGCACAACCATCCAAATAAACAACATGGCCACTGCGGGCGTAAGCAATAATTGTGCGACCAGAAGTTTAGACTGATGAATGCCTTTTCTTTTGGCCGCGACAGGATTCGCGCTTGCTTTTGACATAGCCCTCTCCTCTCGTCAAAAAAATGAAGCGCACTCACAAACCTCTGGAGACGAAAATGCGCATGAGCACGCTTCACATAAATTAAGGAATATCAAAAAATGGTACTGTGTGTGATTCAGCCATTTTTGAAAACGTTGAAGATTTTATTTTCTTAAAAATCAAAAAGTTAAATCAAATCGAAGTGCGCGACAGTAACCCGACCTCACCCACCTTCTCTTTTGAATAGTTTCTCTTTTTAATTCTTGCAAGCGACCGCGCCTTTTGATTTTTTTAAAATCGACACTTACAGCGCGGTCGTCATGCTTGAGATATCACTTCATGTTCAATAATGGGCGGTTATTTGATGTAGCCACCTTGTTCAACCGCTTTTTGAGCCGCAGCATTACCCGCCTCTAACGCCTGATCAACAGTCATCTTGCCCGCTAACGCGCCAGAGATGGATTGACCGACTTGCGTACCAATCGCTTGGAACTCAGGAATACCAACATACTGAACACCGCTGTAAGGTACAGGCTGGGCCGTTGCATGATTTGGATCAACTTTATTTAAAGCGTCAATGACAAAGCTGGCAAAAGGTGCTGCTTTTTGATATTCAGGATTGGCATAAGTTGATTTACGTGTACCTGGTGGCACTGAACCCCAATTGCCTTTGGCTTTGGCTACTGCGGCAATATAGTCTTTCGATGTCGCCCAAGACACAAATTTTTTCGCAGCTTCTTGGTGAGTTGATGAGGCTGGAACGGCTAAAGCCCACGACCACAACCAGCCCGATGCGTTGGCAAAACTGCCCACAGGTGATGGCGCAAAAGCTACTTTGTCCGCGATTTTTGAAGACTTCGGATCGTACAACATGCCCGCGGCCACAGAAGCGTCAATCCACATACCGCACTTGCCCTCTTGCATCAAAGCCAAGTTTTCATTGAAACCATTTGAAGATGCACCTGGAGGGCCATATTTACTCAAAAGATTGATGTATTGATTGACTGTTTTTTTCCACTCTGGCGATGTCAATTGAGCCTGCCATTTTTCGTCAAACCAGCGACCACCATTGGCATTAACCATGGTGGACAAGAATGCCATGTTTTCACCCCAACCCGCTTTGCCACGCAAGCAAATGCCGTAGATGCCTTTTTCTTTGTCATTCATGGCCGCCGCAAACTTCTCGATGTCATCGTAAGTTGGCTTGGCTGGCATTTTTAAGCCTTTAGCATCCATCAAATCTTTACGATAGAACGTCATTGATGTTTCGCCATAAAAAGGCAAGGCATACAACTTGCCATCCACCGACAAACCATCGCGAATCGGCTTAATCAAATCATCCACATCATAAGCCGCGCCCAAGTCTTTCATCTCGCTTAACCAGCCTTTTTTCGCCCAAATAGGGGCTTCGTAAGTGCCAATGGTTAACACATCAAACTGCCCGCCCTTGGCGGCAATATCGGTCGTGACTTTTTGGCGCAATGCGTTTTCTTCCAACACCACCCAATTCAATTTGATGTCTTTGTTTTCGGCTTCAAATTGCTTTGACAATTCTTGCATCACCACCATATCGCCGTTATTCACGGTTGCTATCGTTAAAGTGGTCTGACCTGCGGCTGTTTGAGCAGGTGCTGCATCTGTTTTTTTCTCACCACCACACGCTACCAACAAGCTGGCAACCGCAACGGCTAAACTGAGTTTTCGTACCATGTCATGTCTCCTCAAAAGGGCTGTTATGTTCTTCGTGAATAAAGTTCAAGTGGCGTAAAGCCAGATTAACTTTTTTACTGTTTTACCACTTCACCACATCAAATCTTTTACATATGTAAAACAAGCGGGCAAATGATAAGACAAAAAACAATGGTTTGCCAATCACTTTCAATGTTGCATTGCGCCATGATAAATACGTAGTTTTTTATAACGCCTTGGATAACAAAGCTAAACTGCTTGCTGACATGCAACAAACACCTTCAAATTATTTTTTATAGTTTGTATTTTTGATTGATATTCAACCCCCAACTTTTATACACAATACGACAACGAATCATCGCCCCCTTGCAGAGCAGTCATGCCACTTTGTGATTATCGAAAAGCCACGAAAAAAATAGTAGAATGAGACGGTAAACAGACCGCCTAAAAAATCTAAGACCACCTAAAACCTCTTAAACAGAATGGAACACCATGCTCGATTTAACTTCACTCCGACAAGACTACCTAAACGCTGAGTTGTCCGAAAAGGATGTCGATGCGAACCCCCTTTATCAATTCGCCGAATGGTTCAAGCAGGCGCAAAATGCACAAGTGCCTGAACCCAACACAATGACTCTCGCCACTGTTGATGACAACGGTCAACCGTCGGCTCGAATCGTATTAATCAAAGAAGCGCGTAACGATGGCTTTGTTTGGTTTACCAATTACAACAGCCGCAAAGGCCAAGAGCTGATTAATCACCCCAAAGCAGCCTTATTGTTTTTTTGGCAGCCGCTTGAACGACAAGTACGCATAGAAGGCGTCGTCAGCCGCGTTGACGCGACCGAATCGGATGCTTACTACCACAGCAGACCGACCAACAGTAAGCTCGGCGCGTGGAGTTCCCCACAAAGCCAAGCAATACCGAGCCGCGAATTACTGGAAAGTGAACTGGCTCGCTACACTGCCGAATTTGGCGAAAATCCTCCTCGCCCCCCTCATTGGGGCGGTTACATCCTAAAACCAACCTATTTTGAGTTTTGGCAAGGACGAGCGTCACGCTTACACGACCGCATTGCCTACCGACTCAATGAACACAATGAGTGGCAAATTTCACGACTGGCCCCTTAAAAAGCGGTACAATACGCCCGTTTTCTTGCATGTTTTTGCAATGGCTTGTAATTCCTTGCAATTCCTTGTAATTGAAAACGACATACACCAAGTTTGCCCCATATTAACATTGGATTAGATAAGGAAATCAAATGGCATCCGTCAATAAAGTCACCATCCTCGGTAATCTCGGTCGTGAACCAGAGGTTCGCTACACCCCGAGCAACATGGCCATCGCCACAGTCAGCATCGCCACAACATATAAAGCCAAAGACCGAGAGCCTGAGACTGAATGGCATCGCGTCGTCTTCTTTGGTCGCCTCGCTGAAATCGCAGGCGAGTATTTAAAAAAAGGCTCTTCGGTGTATGTCGAAGGTCGTTTACGCACACAAAAATGGACGGATAAAAATGGCGTTGAACGCTACACCACTGAAATCGTAGCAGATCAAATGCAGATGCTTGGCGGTAAAACGTCAGGCGGTGGGGCTGAACCATACGACATGCCGCCCGCAGGCGAATCGCGTCCAAGCAGCGCAGCCCCAAAAAAACCCGCTCCAATGATGGACGACTTGGATGATGACATCCCGTTTTAAAGCATATTTGGACATTTGGTTATGAATACTCGGAATATTCGTTTTCAATATTCCAATGCATCAAATAAAAAAGCCGCGTATAGCGGCTTTTTTATTTGACTCGTGATTATCGTGGCATCAACGTGACGATACATCAGGAACATCACGCTTAGGCGAGCCCACGTACAATTGACGTGGACGACCAATTTTTTGTTCTGGATCGGCAATCATTTCATTCCATTGAGCAATCCAGCCCACCGTGCGTGCCAACGCAAAAATACCTGTAAACAAATCGGTTGGAATACCCAAAGCGCGTTGAACGATACCCGAGTAAAAATCAACGTTTGGATACAGTTTACGGCTAACGAAATAATCATCATTCAATGCAATACGCTCTAATTCCATTGCCAATTTAAACAATGGGTCTTCTTGCAATCCCAACTCATTCAACACTTCGTAGCAAGTCTCGCGCATCAATTTCGCACGTGGGTCATAGTTCTTATACACACGGTGACCAAAGCCCATCAAACGTACATCTGAGTTTTTGTCCTTAACTTTTTCAATAAACGCTGGGACATTGTCAACATGACCAATTTCTTCAAGCATTTTTAATGCGGCTTCGTTTGCTCCACCGTGCGCAGGGCCCCATAAACAAGCCACACCCGCAGCAATAGCAGCGAACGGATTAGTGCCCGATGAACCCGCCAAACGCACCGTTGACGTTGAAGCGTTTTGCTCATGATCCGCATGCAAAATAAAAATACGGTCTAACGCACGTTCTAACACTGGATTAACCACATATTCTTCAGCAGGCACTGCAAACATCATGCGTAAAAAATTGCCCGTGTATGACAAATCATTCTTGGGGTACATGAATGGCTGACCGACCGAATATTTGTACGCCATGGCAACCAAAGTCGGCAATTTAGCAATCAAACGAATCGCTGAAACCTCACGGCTTTTTGCATCGGTGATGTCCGTTGAGTCATGATAAAAGGCACTCATTGCCCCCACTGCCGCCACCAATACCGCCATAGGATGCGCATCTCGACGGAAGCCATTGAAAAATTGCTTCATTTGTTCATGAACCATCGTATGGCGAATGACTTTTTCGTTCACAAACTCATCTTTTTGTTCGGCCGTTGGCAACTCACCTTTTAACAATAAATAAGCCACTTCCAAAAAATCACATTTTTCAGCCAGCTGCTCAATCGGGTAACCACGGTAGAGCAGTTCGCCCTTATCACCATCAATATACGTGATCGTAGAGTTACACGCCGCAGTTGACATAAACCCTGGGTCAAAAGTGAATTTACCCGTTTGCCCATACAATTTGCGAATATCAATAACATCAGGACCAATTGCACCTTCGTAAATTGGTAACTCAACCGATGGAGAACCATCGGAAAACGATAGTGTAGCCGTTTGTGGGGTTGTGCTCATGGTGCATCTCCTTAATTTAAAAACTTGAATCTTTCTTATTTATACACTTTTCAATAGTATCAAAACTTGCTCAGCGAGCTGCATTTCTTCAGACGTCATCACATGTTCAGCTGGATCAACATCCACTAAGTTTTTTCGTCCCATGATTAATTCATACAAATCATTATCAGGCAAGTCCAACAGCAAATCCAAACCATAGACCTGTTCATCCGTCAACGTATATTCATACGCATTAAAAAATCGGGTCATGAAAATATCATTCTCCAACAAGCCCCGCTTAGCACGCCAACGCAATCGAGCGCGTCGCACCTCATCGGTCACTTTAAAGTGCACATCATGAGCCATTTGTTTGACACCTATCTGACAAAAAATTCAACAAAAAATACTTATTCGACATTTACGCAATATACGCCTAGAAATCATCGTGACGCATATTAGCGAATTTTTTAGAGTGATACAAGGGGAGTTGGTCAATGATACTAAGTATATGAATATAAATTGACTCACCAGTCAACGCTTGACGAACTGACTTAATGAATCAGCATCATACTTAATCATGGCGTAACGGAAAAAACACTCCAAAGCAACAAAAAAACTGTATAGAAAGCCAGCCCCACCACATAAAAAACCTCGTCGTAAGACATACAATCTGAAAAACAAAGCGAATGCGGATGCAAAACCCCGCCAAATACCACCCACCTTGCCTTTTTGTTGACGCTTAAAAGCACCAAGTCGGCTGTATTGCGCCAACTTTAAAATCGCGTCATAAATGTTATCTCTCGAATAGTGCAACAAATAACTGCGCAAAGGCTTGACGGACAAGTTTTTAGAATTCATCACAGCCCCCTCGTGCACGACACCTTCAAAATGGCTCAAGGATGCGGTCTTAAACATGCGTTGCACACCGCCACTTTTGTTGTTGTTCATGGGTCTGAGTGAGCGACCAAAGGCAAACTGCTCCCAAAACACCTCCCATATGGCATCTGCCGAGGACTGAACCTGAGACAAAATCTCATCACGCAGCTGAGGTGTAATTTCCTCATCTGCATCCAAAAAGAAAATATAGTCGCTCGTTACATGCGGCAAAATTCGATTTCGTTGCACGGCGAACCCTTGCCAATCTGACTCAATATATGTCTCCGCCCCCGCCGCTTTGGCAATTAAAACAGTCTGGTCGGTACTGCCACTGTCCATAACAATGACTTGGTCTGCAAAAGCCGCACTGGCAAGACACTTGCCTATTTTTCTTGCTTCATTTTGAGTAAGAATGGCGATGGTGAGCGTGTTCATCTTTATTACTTTTTAAAAACTGTGTCATAAAAGGAGCTTTATCCCCTCGAAATAAAAAGTCTTATCGTTTCAACTAAGAGCAATGCTGAGAAATATGCCGAGTACATTTATCATTTTTCTGCATCATCATGATGGGATAAATACAGCCAGTTTAGCCATGAAGGTGAGTTAAAACGAATTATCCTCCGATAAATCCAAATGTATGACACTGCAAACAAGATGCAGAAGGAAATCAGAATAAAAGTACTTTCAAAAAATATTGTTGCTGGTGCAACAGCCATGGAAGATAGCAACCATAGATAAGGAGAAGTCATTGCATTTCGCCTTTCTATAGAAATGTGCTGATAACCAACAACCCAACGAATCATCCTTCGATAAAGTAAGCTATGCAAATGCACCCCATCAGGCTCACTGGCTGGTTTTCGCTTGAGCCAACGTCGATACATTGAAAATAAGGTTTCAATCATTGGATACATAAATAACAGTGCTGGATACCACGCAGATACCGTCGCATGTCTGCCTACCAAAATAACCGCCAATTCAGCTACAAAAAAGCCTATCAGATATGCCCCACCGTCACCTAAAAAAATGTAACCCGATGGATAATTCCATATAAAAAACCCCAATATGGCACCAATTAGGGCGAGCGAAGTAGATAAGACAAAAGTGTCTCCCACAACAAATGCAACATAAGCGATTGATAGCAACATCGTACACACAACCACCGAGGACAACCCGTTAAAACCATCAATAATGTTGATTGAGTTTGCAATACCAGCTACTGACACCGCTGTAAAAAGACAACTGAAAATAGAAATCGTAAAAAGAATATCTAGCCAGCCCAAATCCAACCTATTAACCGTCGCTCCTGAAACCAAATAAAACGCCACAATTGCCGATAAGGCAGTAAACAACAGTCTTTTAAATGGAGGTACACACTTAATAAAATCTTCCAAAAGCCCTGCACCAAAAGCAAAACCACTTGAAAGAGTTAAAAACAAAATATCTTGAACACTGGGGTGTTTACGATATGCTGAGAAAATTAAAAAGGTAACCAAACCTACGAAAATCCCAATGCCGCCAATTCGGGGCACGGGCTCATTATGAAATTTTTGGGGGCCATCCAATTCATGGTCATGAGAAATATGCGAATGAATATGATGGTAACGGACAAGCAAAAGCGTTGTCAAAAACGAAAAAAATAGAGAAGTGAAAAAATATATCATCTGATAACTTGGTTAAAATTTTTACGAACGAAAAACAATTATCAAGCAATAAATTGTTTGATAAAGCTGGAGTTATGAGATTTAACACGCGTTACACATTCGATTACATGTAGCATGATAAAACAAAACAATTATTAACCTTCGCTTTTTACACCAAAAATTAGTTATTCATGAATAACTAATTTTGAGCCACTCCTAAATGGTTTTTGTAAAAGCGACACTCTATCAGCTGATAAGTCAAACTTGATAATAATATTACGGTAAAGCCTGTTGATAAAGTTATAATCCAATAATTTTGCACATGAAAACTATGACTCGGCAGTAAGCTATTGACAGCAGTGATAATCAACCCATGAAGCAAATAAACACTAAAACTCATTTCACCTAAAATACGCGCTGCCTTCGTATTCAACAAACCAAAAAAACCATTACCATTGATTAAGCAAAAAAAGACGGCTACAGTTAATAAAGCCTGAATAATGCCATATGCTGTATCAAAAAAACAAAACAAGACAAACAGACATAATAAGAAAATAAAATCCAATACAAGTTTAAACTTGTAAGCATATTGACACATTTTTTTATGCTGAAACTCTGCACACAATATTCCTGTTAAAAAGAAATATAAAAATTTTTCTTCTGAACAAGCACAGAACAAAAACAATAAAAAAATAAAAATTGGTTTATACGTTTTTGAAAAAACAGCCAAAAAAGGCAAAGATATATAAAACTTCCATTCCCAAATCAAAGTCCAAAAAACCCCAGCATTTAAGGTGAAGACACCTTGTATAGGTAAACTTGGAGAGCCAAAAAACAAATATTTAGCAAATTGTTGGGGTAATCATCCCAAACATAACAGCATTTCAAAGTGGAATTAAAAACCCCAGTTTTAGTAAAGCAATCAAATCTGTCAAGGGCGGCGTATCCGGCG
>NZ_SNZE01000020.1 GCF_004363775.1 Hydromonas duriensis | reverse complement strand
CTGTATTTCTTGGCTTTCATCGTAGTATTCCTTTTCTTGTGAGTTTAAGGACTTTTTTCTACTTTGATTCGCTTTTATTTTTTGGGATGATTACCGCCCATTTTGCAGTTTATTTTTTCGGTCTTTTTTATGGTGAATATATTGTTTTGATTCAAAAAAAATAAATCGTTGGTTTTGATATGCCTTGGTTGATTATTACACAGCTGTAAACATAGCCGAGTTTAAAAATTATGAACATTGAATTGACTGTATTTGGGTGTAAATCATTGCTAAATACTCTTGCCTTACGCTGTTTTTATAATTTTTCATAAAGTAAAATTTTTTATTCTGTAGTTTGATTGAAATGTTTAGTTTTGAATATTGATTTTCTTATTATATAATTATTAAATAATCAATCTAATGTGATGTAATGGTGGTTTTTTGGTAAAGGTGCAACAGATGAATCGAAAGTCAAAAGTAAAACCCTTGTTTAGCCGACGTGTTAAAACGCATCGACTGGCTTATGCTTTGTTACTAATACTCTCTACAGCATCTCTTGGTGCGGCTTGGTATTTACAAAATGTCAAAGATTTAGCACCTTGTCCGTTATGCATTATGCAGCGTTTTGGTTTTTGGGCTTTTGCATTGTTTTCCGTGATGGGTTTAATTAAAGGTCACTTAGGACGCTTGAGCTCTGTGGTTGCAATTTTTTCAGGGGTATGCGCGACAGGGGTTGCGGCTTATCACAACTGGGTGTTAATGCAGCCTAAAACCGAATGTGGGATTGATCCCGTTCAAAATGTTGTCAATCAATTACCGACCGCCCAGTGGTGGCCTGACATGTTTATGGCAACGGGTATGTGTGGTGCGAAACTACCTTTGTATTTTGGTGTAAGTATCCCTCAATGGTCACTGGTTGTATTGCTAAGTTCAACTTTGATTTTTTTATTAATTTTGCTAAAAAAATAAAAAATATAATTTATTCTTGTCAATCAAAAGCACCGTTAAGGTGCTTTTGATTTTATAAGCATATGAAAACCGCCTTTTGCTTTTTTCTTTATGATACGATTCACAGTCTTCGGCTTATTCTTTTATTTAATTTTTATTGGGAGTGGTATTGTGTCAAAAAAATATGTATCCACAGCTATTTTAGGTTTGGCTTTATTGTCGGCAACGCCTAGTTTTGCATTTGATTTTGGCAAAGCATTTGAGGCGGTCTCTGATGTTGCTAGTGCGGCGACGTTGTCGGATGCAGATGTAAAGGCATATGCTTCGCAAATGGCTTTGGCTTATGATAAACAAAACAGTATTGCGGCCCCTAGCAGTGCTTACGGTAAACGTTTGTCTAAACTGATTAAAGGCTGGGAGCGTACCGATGGTTTAACTTTGAATTTTAAAGTGTACAACGATAAAGAGGTCAATGCTTTTGCGATGGCGGATGGTACAGTGCGAATCAACAGTGGCTTGTTGGATATGATGACGGACGATGAGGTTCGTTTTGTTTTGGGACATGAAATTGGTCATGTTAAGTTGGGACACAGTAAATCACAGTTAACTAAAGCATTATTAACTTCGGCAGCGATCAAAGGTGCTTCTTCAGCTGGTGGGACTGTTGGTCAATTGGCGGATAGTGATTTAAGTGGTTTGATGAGTAAAGTACTCGACGCACAGTTTTCTCAGGCGGATGAAAAATCAGCTGATATGTACGGCTTGAATTTAATGCGCTCTAAATCAGTAAATCCGCAGGCGGCTATATCATCTTTAGAAAAACTGGCGTCTTTAGGCAGCAGTGGTGGTTTGATGTCGAGCCATCCATCCTCACAAAAACGTGCGGACATACTTCGTAAAGAGTTGGCGAAGTAAGTCTATGGATGTGAAATAAAAAAGGCGCGTTTACCGCGCCTTTTTTCATGTTTAACGTTAAGTTAAATTAATCGCGAAAATTATCAAATGTGAGAGGCAATTCGCTCATGTCTTTACGCAATAAAGCCATGGTTGCTTGCAAATCGTCTCGTTTGGCGCCTGAAACGCGAACTGCATCGCCTTGGATGGAGGCTTGAACCTTTATTTTGCTGTCTTTAATTAGTTTCACAATTTTTTTAGCATCTTCTTGTGCGACCCCGTTTTTGACCTTAATGAGTTGTTTAACTTTGTCGCCCGAGACTTTTTCAACTTTTTCTTCGACTAGAAACTTGGGGTCAACATTGCGTTTTGTGCATTTATTGCGCAAAACATCTAAAACCTGTTCGCGCTGAAATTCCGAGTCGGCAAACAAGGTGATATCAAACTCTTTCAACTCAACTTTTGCGCCTGAGCCTTTGAAATCAAAACGGCCTGTGATTTCTTTATTGGTTTGGTCAATGGCATTGCGTAATTCGACTGCATCGGCTTTTAGAACTGTATCAAATGATGGCATAACATCCTCTAAGTAAAATAAATGTAATCTAATCGTAAAAAAACATGGTTGAATTATACCCGATTGGTATAATGCGAAGCCATTTGAATTTGACAGCTTGAAACACATGACCCTTTACACCGTGCAACATCATTTTGATTTAACCCATTTAAATACCATGGGCTTCTCTGTGTCTGCTGCGAATTATGTACCGATTACGTCAGACGAAGTGTTATCAGCTTGGTTGATGGCGCACGATACCATCAAGTCGCGTAGCGACTGTTTTGTGCTGGGAGGGGGGAGCAACCTTGTCCTGACGCGTGACATCACGGGTACGGTCTTGCATTTACAGCAACGTGGTGTGACGGTTGTGGATGAAAATGACACTCACATTATCGTTTCTGTGGCGGCTGGAGAGGTGTGGCATGACTGGGTCATGCAGAGTGTGGAAAATGGCTGGATGGGATTGGAAAACTTGGCTTTAATTCCAGGTTCTGTTGGTGCGAGCCCAGTTCAAAATATTGGCGCGTATGGAGTAGAAGTTAAAGACGTATTGGAGTCGGTAAAGGCTTGGGATAGACAAGCCCAAACATGGGTGGTTTTAAAACACGATGAATGCCAGTTTACGTACCGAGATAGTGTCTTTAAGCAGCCGTGGTTAGAGGTTGACGGACACCCACAGTCTCGTTACATCATTACTGAGGTTCGATTCAAGTTGTTGAAAGATGCTTCGCTATGGCAGCCGAAAATAAGCTATGGGGATGTGGCCGCAAAATTAAAAGAAATGCTCGCTGGTGAACCCATAACAGCTGTTGATGTGGCGAATGCGATTATTGCCATTCGGCGCAGTAAACTACCCGACCCTAAGACCTTGGGCAATGCGGGTAGTTTTTTTAAAAACCCTGTGATTGATTTAAAGCAGCTTGAACAGCTTAAATTGCAATATCCCAATATCCCCAATTATCCTCAAACTGAACATTTGGTTAAGGTGGCAGCAGGTTGGTTGATTGAGCAATCGGGTTTCAAGGGGTTGCGTGATGGGGCTGTGGGTGTGTATGACAAACAAGCTCTGGTTTTGGTTCATCACGGTGGCGGCACAGGTTTGCAATTGATGGCATTGGCTCGGCGTATTCAAGAGGCGGTTTTTTTAAAGTTTAATATTAAAATTTCATCTGAACCCATTGTTTATTAATGTTTTTTGGTATTGATGAATGCGTTATTGAAGTTAAGTTTTGACATAAGCTTTGGTCTTTAACTTATTGTTTTTAAAAAATTTTATTCATGTGTTTTTCGGTGCGTCACATGATGGTCGTTGTATTAAGTTGGTTTGAACTGTTTTCAATTCTAACGTGCACTGTATTTATAAAACAGCTTTGGCTCTCGCCGACGGTTGAAAAAAAGGGATTTTATGATTAATTTATTCAGCGTATTGTACTTACTGACAGTGGTATTCGCGAATTTGGCTTTTGCTTTTTTCATGCAAGGTGATGACATGCATCAATTGCTTATCATTGATGGTGTGATTTGTTTTTTCATGATTGGTTTTGATATGGCCATTCGTGACAAATTACATGATGCATGGGAGCATACAGGGCTATTTTGGAAAATGCCCACATTGATTTTACTGGGTTCTGTGATTAGTTTTTTAATTAATCGCAATGCTGGCCAAGTCGCATTGGCTTCATTTGCCGCATTTGCTTCTGCGGGTATGGTTGATTTTTTGGTTTATCATGTGCTGCGTGAACACAGTCATTGGCAGCGCGTTAATGGTTCAAATATACTCAGCGCGGCAGTTGACTCGTTGGTTTTTCCTTTGATTGCTTTTGGTTTGCCGATGCAATGGCTTTTTTTCAGCGTTGAATTTTTGACCAAGGTACTAGGCGGTGTGGTTTGTTTTTTCGCCATCACCTTGTTTTTACGAAATAAATTGCAAGCTCAAAGTAAAAGTTAAGCTTGTCTTACTAAAAAATCCAGTAGAAATGCACGGGCGTTCGCTGGTTTAAATGTTTGGCATTTGTTAAAATGTCCGCATCACGTCATAAGTCATTACAATGTGCTTATGAAACAGTTGTTAATAAGGAGTAAATGTGCGACCTACCTTTTTAGATTTTGAACAATCAATTGCCGAATTAGAGGGCAAGATTGAAGAGTTGCGCTTGGTACAGAGTGATTCAGCGGTCGATATTTCAGAGGAAATCAGCCGATTGAAAAAAAAGAGCAATGATTTGACCAAGGATATCTACTCTAAGCTCTCGTCATGGCAGGTTTCTCAGGTGGCACGTCACCCTCAACGGCCATATACTCAAGATTACATCAATGAAATTTTTACTGATTTTCATGAGCTGCATGGTGACCGTGCGTTTGCGGATGATTTATCGATAGTCGGTGGTTTGGCGCGTTTTGACGGTGCACCTTGCATGGTTATCGGTCATCAAAAGGGGCGTGACACCAAAGAGCGATCCATGCGTAATTTTGGCATGCCACGTCCAGAAGGTTATCGCAAAGCGCTGCGTTTGATGAAAGTGGCCGAAAAGTTCAAGTTGCCTGTCTTTACTTTTATTGATACGCCTGGTGCTTATCCAGGGATTGGCGCAGAAGAGCGCGGTCAATCTGAAGCGATTGGTCGTAATTTATTCGAAATGGCAAGACTAAACACCCCGATTATCGCCACTATTATTGGTGAGGGTGGTTCGGGTGGCGCCTTGGCAATTGCTGTGGCGGATACTGTTTTGATGATGCAATATTCGACTTATTCGGTGATTTCTCCCGAGGGTTGTGCATCAATTCTCTGGAAAAGTGCAGACAAAGCCCCCGAAGCGGCAGAAGCACTGGGGTTGACTGCTCAACGCATTAAACAACTTGGCTTGATAGATAAAGTGGTTTCAGAACCTATCGGTGGCGCACATCGCGATTATAAACATACGGCACAGTTATTGAAAAATGCTTTGGCTGATGCGTTAACACATGCGCAAAGTATGTCTATTAAAGAGTTACTTGAAGTGCGCATGAACCGTTTGATGGATTATGGTAAATACGCCGAAAAGTAATATGTCGTTGAATAAAAAAAGCGGTGAGGATGTCACCGCTTTTTTGTTATCGCTTGTATTACGTGCGCAAACAGACTTTTCAGTAGAACATAGGTTGGCTGTTGCGGTGAGCGGTGGCGTGGACTCGATGGCGTTATTGGATGCGGCACAATTGGCAGCAAAAAAGCTGGGGCGAACGTTGTACGCATTCCATGTCAATCATGGCTTGCAGCAAGTCGCTGATGAGTGGCAGCTCTTTGTGCAGGATTATTGCCAACAGCAGGGCATTTGTTTTGACTGTGCGCAACTTAAGCCGAGTACCCGTCAAAAAGCCCAAAGCATTGAAGATTGGGCGCGTCAAGGGCGTTATGCCGCTTTAACCGAGATGGCAAATCAGCACGCGGTGACTCATATTTGGCTCGCCCAACATGAAGATGACCAAATCGAAACACATCTTCTTCAGAAGTATCGTGGTGCGGGGGCGCGTGGTTTGGCGGCGATGCCTAGTTCTTTTCAGAAAGATGGCTTGACATGGCAGCGTCCGTGGTTAAGTGTAAGTAAGGCTCAGATTGAGGCTTATGCGACTCAACAGTCAATTGAGCATGTCACCGACCCATCCAATACAAATCCACGCTTTGCACGTAACGCCTTGCGCTTGCAATTAAAAGAGGCTCCTTTAGACTTAATGACGCGCTTTGAGATTTTGAGTGACATCGGCGCAGCTCAAACACAGCTGACATGTGAAACCGAATGGGCAGACTCGATATTGGCTCCGCATGTAAAACAACCACGAATTGAAATAGGGGAGTTGGCTTGCCTTAATGCATTGATGTTAAAAGAGTTTAATTTTGAGCAGCAATGCGTCTTAATACGTCATTGGTTTGCCACAATGCATGTTCGCATGCCGAGCCGCTCAGCCTTGCACGAGTTGCTCAAACAAATTAACATCACTCGGATTGACCAACATATGTGTTGGCAACATCCTGATGGCATATGGATTTCTCGGTTTAGAGATGATTTAATTGCAGTTGACGTAGCTCAAAATGATGACATGGGCGAGATAACGTATTTGCCATCGTCGCTTCATCAGTATGGTGTGGACGTTGAAAAAATCCACCAATTTGGCCTGATAACAAAAGCCAGACAGGGTGGGGAGCGAATTCGATTGCATCCACAACGCCCGTCCATGAGTCTGAAGAAGGCTTACCTAGAAGCAGGCATTGCCCCAATATTGCGTTCACAGTTGCCTTTGGTATATTGCGAAGACAGGCTGGTATATGCGGCTGGTTTGGGTATGAATGTTGATGCTTGCGTCTTGGGGGGCGTACCTTTGTTATGGAAACCAGCGAAATAGCCCCTGCATGAGCACACGCATCTATAGATTATCAGCGCATTGTCTGCTCAATTTTAGTTACAATCACGGTTTACCGTTTTTAAAACTCAAGAGAAAAACACATGACCCGCCTATCTACTCAATTAGCCGCGAATAAACTGTCCAATCGCAAAAATCTCGTTACTTTTATCACAGCGGGTGACCCTAGTGTGAGAATGACTTTGAAGCTGATGCATGCCCTTGTTTCGGCTGGAGTCGATGTCATTGAGCTAGGCGTGCCATTTTCAGACCCAATGGCTGACGGCCCTGTCATCCAACGAGCCAGTGAGCGAGCCGTGGCCAATGGCGTGGGTATATCCGATGTGTTGCAACTGGTGAGTGAATTTCGTTCAACAAACAAGAGCACTCCCGTGGTGTTGATGGGCTATGCCAATCCAATTGAACATATGGGGCAAACGGCGTTTATCCAACAAGCGGTTGCCAGTGGTGTCGATGGCGTCTTGGTTGTGGATTATCCGCCCGAAGAGTCAATCGAGTTTTCAAATAAAGCGAGGGATGCGGGACTGAATGTGATTTACCTCGTGGCACCAACAACGGCCGAAGCGCGCATGGTCTCAACTGCACGCGTGGCGAGTGGTTTTATTTATTACGTCTCACTTAAAGGCGTGACAGGTGCTGGCAATTTAGATGTTGGTGCAGTTAAAGAGCAGGTGGCGAAACTGCGTTTACATACCGACTTACCGATTAACGTTGGTTTTGGGATTTCTGACTCAGCCAGCGCGAGGGCGGTGGCTGAGGTGGCGGATGGCGTGGTGATTGGCAGTAAATTAATCACTTTAATTGAAAACGCAGTGAATGAGGGGCAAGATGCCGAACACATCGTTCGCGAATGGACGGCTGATGTTCGTTCAGTTTTGGATGCGTAAATCAACATATGCGCCAAGATAGAATCCAAAATTTAATTGATGCGTTGCGCGTGCTGCCAGGGGTAGGTCCCAAATCCGCACAGCGTCTCGCCTTCACCTTGCTGCAAAACGAACGTGAGGGCGCGCAGCAACTTGCCGACGCCATTGACGATGCTCTGACGCATCTACGGCATTGTGAGAAATGTTATACCTTGACCGACCAAGCATTGTGCCAAGTGTGCGCCAATCCAAAGCGCAATGAGGCCTTGTTGTGCGTGGTTCAATCCCCAATGGATCAGTTATTAATCGAACAAACCATGACTTATAATGGTTTATATTTTGTGTTGATGGGCAAGCTCAACCCGCTTGATGGCGTGGGCCCCCAAGACATTGGCATGGATGCCTTACTTAAACGTGCTGCTGATGGGGTTGTCACAGAGGTGATTTTAGCCACACATTTTACAAACGAGGGCGAACTGACGGCGCATTACCTTGGCGAACAGCTGATTCAAAAAGGCCTTCGAGTGACCCGTTTGGCAAAAGGTGTGCCTGTGGGCAGTGAGTTAGAGCAAGTGGATTTGGGTACATTGGCGCAGGCAATGACGGGGCGGCGAAATACGAATATGTAATAAAAAAACAGGTTGTTAACCTGTTTTTTTATTGTCATGCGGGACCTAAGCCCTGCGTGATTGCACTGTCTACGTTGGGCTTTGAGGTGATGCCCACCTGTTGAGCGAAGTCCAACATGCGGTCAATCGGTAACTTGGCTCGTGCCCTGATGTGTTCATCAATCTGAATTTCATTGTAGCCTGTCCCTGCTTGTTCCAATACCTTGAGCACATTGCGTAAATCATTCATTGCCATCCAAGGGCAATGTGCGCAGCTTTTGCACGTTGCAGATTGGCCCGCAGTAGGTGCTTCTATGAATGTTTTGTCAGGATTTTGTTGGCGTAGTTTGTGCATCATGCCATTGTCTGTCGCAACGATGAAGGTATCTGCTTTCATGTCGCGTGCAGCCTTGAGAATCGCCGAGGTTGAGCCAACCGCATCGGCCAGCTTAACCACAGAAGCAGGGGATTCAGGATGCACTAAAACTTTGGCTTGAGGGTATTGTTTTTTTAGTGCATCCAATTCAATGGCTTTAAACTCATCATGCACAATACACGCGCCTTGCCACATCAACATATCTGCGCCTGTTTCGCGTTGGATGTAGCTGCCTAAATGACGGTCAGGCGCCCAGAGAATTTTTTTACCTTGTTCTTTAAGATGTGCGACAACTTTTAAAGCAATGCTTGAGGTTACCATCCAGTCTGCTCGCGCTTTTACCGCCGCGCTGGTGTTGGCATAAACCACAACCGTGCGGTCGGGGTGCTCGTCGCAAAATTGTGTAAATTCCTCAGCGGGGCAGCCTAAATCCAGTGAGCAATTGGCGTCCATTTCGGGGACTAAAACCCGTTTTTCTGGACTAAGAATTTTTGCCGATTCGCCCATAAAGCGCACGCCTGCGACCACTAATGTTTGCGCAGGGTGGTCTCGCCCAAATCGCGCCATTTCTAGTGAGTCGGATACTAAGCCGCCCGTTGCTTCTGCTAAATCTTGCAAATCAGGATGAACATAGTAATGCGATACTAAAACCGCATTTTTTTCGATTAATTGCGCTTTGATTTTAGATATTAACTCCTCTCGCTCAACTGCATTCGGTTCTGAGGGGACAGAAGCCCATGCCTGTTCGGTACTGCAAGAATTAAAAGCCGATGGTTTTTCGTACTCAACGGCGATACGGTGAGTTAAGTTGTTCATATCAAATAACTTTTTAGTTTAATAAGAGGCAGCAATGCCAGAAGTGGGGGAATTTGGGTATTTTAGCCGTAGCGCACACGCTTATTTCACGCCCGTACTGCCAAACCCGCCCACGCCCCGATTGGATTCACCAAATTCGTCGACGATATTAAATTGCGCTTGTACCACAGGCACGATAACCAACTGAGCGATGCGCTCAAAAGGCTCAATGGTAAACGTCGTTTGACCGCGGTTCCATGCAGACACCATCAATTCACCTTGATAATCGGAGTCAATCAAGCCGACTAAATTGCCCAAAACGATGCCGTGTTTGTGTCCTAAGCCGCTACGGGGCAAAATTAAGGCGGCATAATTGGGGTCGTTCAGATGAATGGCCATGCCTGTTGGAATTAAAACCGTTTGACTCGGTTCAAGCACAATCGGTGCGTCAATCAGTGCGCGTAAGTCTAAGCCTGCACTGCCTGAAGTGGCGTAAGCTGGGAGTTTATCTTTGATTTTTTCGTTGAGGATTTTAATGTCAATGTGCATGGTATTTTATCAATATAAAAAATATAAACAGAGGGCTAATTTAAACGTTGGGCAATTTCAGCAACCAATGTGTGCGCCAAGCTGATTTTGCTTTGCTTTGGTAACTCGTGTATACCCGCATCATCGAGCAGCACCACTTGGTTGTCGTCTGCTCCAAAAGCAGCGGGGCCATTGTTGGCAATGAGAAGCGGGATGCCTTTTTTAAGGCGTTTACGCTGTCCAAACTCAATGAGATGTTCAGTTTCTGCCGCGAAGCCAACACAGTAAGGCGGATTGTTGCGTGAGGCAATGGTCTGCAAAATATCAGGATTTTGTACAAAAGTCAGCATGGGCACGTCATTGTCATCTTGTTTCTTGATTTTGTGCGTGGCTACGTTTGCCGTGCGCCAATCAGCAACGGCCGCTACCGCGATGAAAATATCCGATTGTGAACTGTATTGCAAACACGCATCGAGCATGCCTTGCGCGGATTCAACATCAACGCGCGTGACTTGGAAGGGCGTGTCGAGGTGCGTGGGGCCTGAAACTAATGTGACTTGAGCACCTGCGCAAGCGGCAGCATGAGCGAGGGCGTAACCCATTTTGCCACTGGAGCGGTTGGTGAGCCCTCGGACGGGGTCGATTGCTTCAAAAGTTGGGCCTGCGGTAATAAGAACCTTTTTACCTTTGAGGCTTTGTGTAACAAAAAGGGATTCGATGGCTTGTGCCAACTCAGCGGCTTCAAGCATGCGACCATCGCCAACTTCACCGCATGCCTGCTCGCCTGATGCGGGGCCAAAAACATGGATGCCATCATGCTTAATCAGCTTTAAATTGCGTTGAGTGGCAGGATTAGCCCACATCTGCATATTCATGGCAGGCGCAATGGCCAGCGGGCAGCGTGAAGAATCGCGAGCCAAAACAAGATTGGTCAATAAGTCGTCGGCCATGCCATGAGCGATTTTTGCCATCGTGTTTGCCGTGCATGGGGCGATGAGCATGGCATCGGCTTCGCGGGTGAGATTAATGTGGGTGATGTTGCTGTCAGCACTCGAGCGGTTTTGCCATAAGTCATCATAAACAGCATCGCCTGTCAACGAGGCGAAGGTCAGCGGCGTAATGAATTGTTTTGCGCTTTCGGTCATGACCACCGACACGCGTGCCCCTCGTTTTTTCAGTAAACGTGTCAATTGTGCACTTTTGTAAGCCGCGATGCCACCTGTGATGCCGAGTACGATGTGTTTACCTTGAAGCATGGGGCATCCTTATTGAGAGTTGAACATACGAATTTTATATCTTTTTCTGTCTAAACTCATCGAGCAACAAAATGACAACCCCGACGAAAATCGCAGAATCAGCGAGGTTGAATGCGGGCCAGTGTGAGTTACCAACATAAAAGTCTAAAAAATCAACCACTTTACCAATGCGCACACGGTCAATTAAGTTACCAATAGCACCGCCTAAAATAAAAGCCAAGCCAATGCACAACTTAGGTAAGTGTCTGTTTTTACGCATATAAAACACAATAAAAATCGAAGCAAACAATGATAACGCGGTAAAAAACCAACGTTGCCAGCCATTGTGATCGGCGAGAAAGCTAAAAGCTGCACCAGGGTTATAGGTCAAGCCCAAGTTGAAAAAAGACGTGACAGGGACAAACTCACCAAATTGAAACGTGGCTTCAATCATGAGTTTACTGACTTGGTCGATGAAAATGACTATAGTGGTCAATAAAAAATAAGGTGTTAGTTTTTTTGAGGTCATTTTGTTTGTGTACCTACTTTTAAAAAGTTGCCCCTCTTTCAATCGTGTCAAGAGAGAAGAGGGGTGTTGTTACGCTAGAAAGAATAGCCTAATTATTCAATCTTCTACGCAAACCGCCGTTGTTCGCCTGTGCCGAACAGATTGGAAATACAACGCGCACATAAGGTTGGATGGTCTGCGTTATGACCCACATCGACGGTAACATGCCAGCAGCGTTCGCATTTTTCACCCGCAGCCACATCAACCGTGACATTCACATTGTCGGCGGTCTGAACATCTGCACCTGATGTAATCAAGACAAAGCGCAAATCATTGCCCAATCCTTTAAGTAACTCAACGTCCGCAGCGGGTGCGTGAATTGTGACATGCGCTTGTAGCGCAGAACCAATTTGGTTAGCCCCACGAGCTTCTTCGAGGGCTTTATTCACATCATCGCGCAGTTGTCGGATGCGTGACCATTGCGCCACCAAAGTATCTGCGTCCGCTGGTGAGGGGATGACGTGGTTCAATTCAGTGAAAATGGTGTCTTCACTCGAGCTATGATTTAAAATCGGCCAAGCCTCTTCAGCCGTGAAACTTAAAATCGGTGCCATGATGCGCACGATGCTTTGGGCAATGTGCCATAAAGTGGTCTGGGCGGCTCGGCGAGCGTGTGAGTCAGGCGCGCTGGTGTAAAGGCGGTCTTTCAAAATATCAAGGTAAAACCCGCCCAAATCTTCCGAACAGAAGTTTTGTAATTTTGCCACCAAAGGATGAAACTCATATTTGTCAGCATGTGCGAGGACATCGGCTTGCCAATTCGCGGTCAATGCGAGTGCATATTGGTCAATTTCCAACAGTGCTTCAACAGGCAACAACTGTGTTTTGGCATCAAAATCGGTTAGATTGGCGAGTAAAAAACGCAGGGTGTTGCGCACGCGGCGGTAGCCTTCCGACACGCGCTTCAAAATTTCGTCCGAAATTGAAAGCTCACCCGAATAATCCGTTGAAGCAACCCATAGACGGATGATTTCCGCCCCCATTTTATTTGCGACATCTTGAGGCGAGACAATATTGCCCAGCGATTTACTCATTTTTTTACCCTCACCATCGACGGCAAAACCGTGGGTGAGCAGGGCTTTATAAGGCGCGCGACCGTCCAACATGCAACCCGTGAGCAACGATGAGTGGAACCAGCCACGATGTTGGTCTGAACCTTCAAGGTACAAATCAGCAGGCCACGTCAAATCAGCCGCGTGTGAACCGCGCAAGACGTGAAAGTGAGTTGTCCCTGAATCAAACCATACGTCGAGAGTATCTTTGTTTTTGACGTAATCATTGGCATCTGCACCTAAAAACTCATTTATATCAAGCGTTTGCCATGCTTCGATGCCTTGTTTTTCAATCAATTGAGCAATTTTTTCGAGCAATTCGGGCGTGTTCGGATGCAATTGTCCTGTTGCCTTCGATAAGAAAAACGGCATGGGCACGCCCCACTGGCGTTGGCGTGACAAAGTCCAATCGGGGCGATTGGCAATCATCGAGTGCAAGCGTGCTTGCCCCCAACTTGGGAAAAATTGTGTGTCTTCAACGCCTTTGAGCGCGCGTTCGCGCAAGCTAGTGCCCTCGACTTTATTGTCCATTGAGGCAAACCATTGTGTGGTTGCGCGAAAAATCAATGGTGTTTTGTGGCGCCAACAGTGCATGTAGCTGTGGTCATATTTGACGACTTTAAACAGCGCGCCAACCTCAGTGAGCTTATCAACGATGGCAGGATTGGCTTTCCAAATGTGCATGCCGCCAAAATCAGGAAGGTCGGCGACATATACGCCATTGCCCATGACGGGGGTGAGGATGTCATCGTCTTTTAAACCGTTGGCTTTGCAAGAGCTAAAGTCTTCTACACCGTAAGCGGGTGCGGAGTGAACAATGCCCGTACCTGCGTCGGTTGTGACGTAGTCACCCAAATAAATTGGCGACAGGCGAGGGTAGAGCGGGTGCTTGAATGCGATATGATCCAGTGCAGCACCTTTGCAGGTTGCGACAATCGTGCCGTTGAGTTCGTAGCGTGCCAATGTGGTTTCGACCAAGTCGGTGGCTAATATCAACTGACCTTTGTCGGTTTGTACCAAGGCATATTCGACTTCAGGATGAACGTTTAGGGCTTGGTTGGCAGGAATGGTCCACGGCGTGGTGGTCCAAATGACGACATGGCCTTTTTGTTCAACTTGGACGCCAAAAGCAGTTGATAATTTGTCGTGTTCGGCAAATTCAAAACCCACATCAATAGCCAAATCGATTTTGTTTTGATACTCAACCTCAGCTTCTGCCAATGCCGATTCACAATCAAAGCACCAGTTCACGGGTTTTAAACCGCGATACACATAGCCTTTTTGCAAAATAGCACCCAAGGCGCGAACTTCGTCCGCCTCGTTTGAAAAATTCATGGTTTTATAAGGATTGTCCCAATCCCCTAAAATCCCTAAGCGCATGAAGTCGATTTTTTGTTTTTCGATTTGTTCGCTGGCATACGCGCGTGATTTTTGTTGGACTTCTTGTGTTGGTAAACCTTTGCCGTGTAACGACTCGATTTTATTCTCAATCGGCATGCCGTGGCAGTCCCACCCTGGCACGTAAGGCGCGTCAAAACCCGCCATCGTGCGAGATTTGATGATGATGTCTTTTAAAATTTTATTAACCGCATGGCCAATGTGAATGTCGCCATTGGCGTAGGGCGGGCCGTCATGCAAAATGAATTTAGGACGACCTTTGGCTGCTGCGCGGATTTTTTGATAGCGTTTTTGTGCTTGCCATTCTTTCACCCACTGCGGCTCGCGCTTAGCGAGGTCGCCACGCATAGGAAATGGAGTATCGAGGAGATTTACGGGATAAGTGTTTTTATTGCTCATGGGCGTTTTCTACATAGTCAAAATCTGGGCGGAAGTCCGTCATTTTAACCGAAAAATGGTTGTGTACGGTTCTATTAGCTAAAAACTATATGTTAAAAAACACATCAACCTTGTATTGAAAGTATGCTTCGGCTCAAAGCTTAATATTCGCTTGGAGCGTTTGAGTACATGTGCGCATGTGAGCGTGCAAGGTTGTCTTTTTGTAAGGGCAGTGATAAGCTTGAAATCAATAATTATAATTTTTGGATTTAAATCTACTTGGTATCGCACCTATTCTGAAGAAATTGAAACCTGCATTTGCAGGGACAAGCCAAGTTGGTATATAAGACTTGGGAATTAGTTTGGGCTGAAGTGCGGTCTTTTTACAAGACATCTCGGTAGAATCTCGGTGGATTTTTTCTTTAAATCCTACTTTTACAACGATAGCCCTTTTATCCTTTTTATGACTAAAATTTTCTTTTTCGACATTGACAATACCTTACTTGACCACCGTACAAATCGCATAACAGAATCAGCTTTGCATGCGATTGAAACACTCAAACAGGCTGGGCATGTTATTGCAGTTGCAACAGGGCGCAGCCATCATCATGCCCAAGAATACTTAGATGTGATTAAGCCTGCCTATGCCGTATTGCAAAATGGTGCGTACATTTTGCGTGAAAATAAGGTGCTTGATAAAACACTATTGGCACATCAACCGCTTATGAGGTTATTTGCGGACGTACATGCGCGTGGATATTATTACGGTATCAATGGGGTGACAGGTGGGCATGTTAGCGCACGCGTGGATGAAGTGATGATTCCGATGGACTCAGTAGACATCAATGTGAACGTTGACATGGATTTTTATCAAAACACTGAAATTTTGCAAGGCTGGTTGTTTTTTGATGAACATTTAGATGAGACCCTTATTCCGCAATTCATCGTTGATTATCCTGAGTTTGATTTTGTCCGTTGGCACCAAACTGCGCTTGATATTTTGCCGAAAGGTGTCAATAAGCTGACGGGCTGCCAAAAAGTGTTGAATGATTTGGGCTTTGGCATGGCGCAAGCATATGCGTTTGGTGATGGCTTAAATGATATTGAAATGCTTCAAGGTGTGGGTACAGGCATTGCCATGGGCAATGCGCATCCTCGACTGAAAGAGGTGGCGGATCGTGTGACGGATGCGATTCATCTGGACGGTATTGCGAATATGCTCAAAGTATTGCAGGAAGAATGGCAATCCGCCTCAGTTTAAAATTTCATTTAACATCTTGAATATAAAAGACTTTTTTAAAATTATAAAAAGGTACGAGCGTGCGTGACTTTAACGTATAAACAACATACAATGTGCTCCCCTTACAACAATAATTAGGAGAACAAAATGTCTTTTTTTTCACGTGTGCGTCATGTAGCGACTGCGGGTGTGGCCGCGCTGGCGTTTATTTCAATTAGTGCTGTTGCACAAACCAAGCCCAATGTGGTTATCTTAGCCACGGGCGGTACCATTGCAGGCGCGGGCGCAAATTCAACCAATAGCGCGACGTATTCTGCGGCTAAAGTGCCTGTCGATAAGTTAATTTCGGGGATTCCTGAACTCTCGCAAGTGGCAAACGTTCGTGGTGAGCAGGTGTTTCAAATTGCCTCTGAGAGCTTAACCAACAATGATTTAATGACTTTGGGCAAGCGCGTATCGGCTTTGGTTAAACAAAGCGATGTTGATGGTATTGTGATTACACATGGTTCTGACACATTAGAAGAAACCGCTTATTTCCTGCATTTAGTCATCAAGACGGATAAGCCGATTGTGGTGGTAGGCTCTATGCGTCCAAGCACTGCGATGTCGGCGGATGGCATGTTGAATTTGTATAACGCTGTTCAAGTGGCGGGTTCAAAAGATGCACGCGGTCGTGGTGTTTTGGTGACGATGAATGATGACATCAACACGGCACGAGATGTGTCAAAAACAATAAACATTCATACCAATGCATTCAATAGTCAGTGGGGGCCTTTGGGCATGGTTGTAGAGGGTAAAAACTATTGGTTCCGTCAGTTAGATAAACGTTTTGGCAAAAATTCAGAATTCAATATTGATAATATCGAGTCGTTGCCACAAGTCAACATCGTTTACGGCCATCAAGATGGCGATGCTTTGGCTGCCAAAGCGTTTGGCCAAGGCGGTGCAAAAGCGATTATTCATGCGGGCACGGGCAATGGCTCGGTTGCTAAACATGTTGTGCCAACGCTGCAAGAGTTGCGCAGCCAAGGTGTGGTCATTATCCGCTCAGCACGCGTACCTGCGGGTTTTGTGTTGCGCAATGCGGAGCAGCCTGATGATAAATATGATTGGGTTGTGGCACATGATTTGAACCCACAAAAAGCACGAATTTTGGCGATAGTGGCTTTGACTAAAACGAAAGACACGGCTGAGTTACAGCGTATTTTTTGGCAGTACTAAGCCATATGATAATGCAAAAAAGGCTTCCTTATAAAGGAAGCCTTTTTTGTTGGTCAATCAAAATACACCTGTATTCAATGCAGTAAATTAGGTAGCACATCAGCCAACTTATTGTTGTCCTGCGCAATGGTGGCGTGATACAGCGACATACACCAGCCTTGTTCTGATTTGAGATAAACCTGTGTGGTGTGTAAATTAAACGTCTGTGTCTCGCCCGCAGGTGTCGTGAGTTGAATATGAACGAGCAGGGTGTGTACGGCGGTGAGCAAGTTGTCAAATGTATGGGTGGCCAAGATGTGGGCATTCATGCGCCCAATATTGAACAACATTTCCCATAATTCTCGTACCGCGACATGACCTTGTGTATAAGGCAGATTAGGCAAAATACAAATGATGTCCTCGTCTTCGGACCAGACTTTCATCAGGGCATCAACGTCGCCAGCCGATAATGCGGCATAAAAAGCCGCTTCTAATTCACTGGCACTGCTGAACATCGATTTGGGTGCGCGGAGTTTACGCGGCATATCAATGGCCTTTAACGATTTCACCCGCCTTGAGGCGGTATTCTGTGCCACAGTAAGGGCAGGTTGCATGACCGTGACTCACATCAATGAATACACGCGGATGGCTGTTCCATGCGCTCATGTTTGGATTCGGGCAGCTGGCGGGCAAGTCAGATGCGAGCAGCTCAACAATAGTTGCGGCAGAGTGAGGGGCAGATGTTTGGCTCATGATGTGTTCTTTGTGTATATTAAAAAATGAGATGCCGAATGGCTGCGCCATTATAGCAACAGGTGTGGGGGTTGGGTAGGGACTTATGTCTGGCTTGAGATGAGAAATTCCAAAATATATTTGGGTAGCCAATCAATTCGAGCACGGGTAGAACCGTGAATAAAACCAACGTGCCCACCTTGATTCAGATAAGTGAGCTGTACGGATGAACTCGCCTCATGCGGCTGTGCAAGGCTGTCTTTGGGAATAAAAGGGTCGTTGAGTGCATTGAGTACCAGGGTGGGGGTGCGGACGAGTGATAAAAACTGTTTGCAAGATGATTGTTGCCAATAGTCTTCAGCATTTTTAAACCCATGCAATGGCGCGGTCACGTGATTATCTACATCAAAAAAATTCTGTGCGGTTTTTATTTTTTCGGCAGATAAATTCAAATGAGGGTACATGGCGATTTTTGTCAGACCTTTGGTTTTCAATGTGCTGAGAAAATGGCGCATATACACGTATTGATTAAAACCTTTTGCAAGTGCAATCGAGCCTGCTTTCAGGTCGTGTGGTGGGCAAATGGCTGCGGCAGAGCTGATGAGGTGTTGGGCCGCAGTTCCCTGTTCGCCCAACCATTTAAGTAAGGCATTGCCTCCCAACGACACACCTGCGACATGACGCGTGCTGTGTGGGTAAAGCGTGCTGAGACGGCGTAAAATCCAATCGACCTCTTGTGAAAAACCTGAATGATAAAAAATAGGCTGACGGTTGATTTCACCGCTGCACGACCGCCAATGCACAACCACCCCTGTATATCCTTGCTGAACGCACTCATTCATCAACGAACGTGCGTAAGGGCTTTGACTTGAACCTTCTAAGCCATGAAACAAAATCACCAGCCGCTGATTGGGTTGATTGATTTTGTGAGCGTTGACCCAATCCAAGTCGATGAAGTCGTTATCAGGCGTGTCCCACCGCTGCCGCGTATAAATGGGTTGAGGTGTTCGATGATATGTCGGTGCAATGGTTTGCACATGGGCATTACTTGCCCACCAAGGGGCTTTATATGGTTCAAGCGAGCTCATGAGATTCATGTGTTTTTCATATCATTGTTAGTGTTGAATTTTGTTTTTTGGTTTTTATTGCGGACTTTACGAGATGGTGCACACTCGAATTAACTCCGCTTCAAGTTGCGCGGCCACGCTGGGGTTGCTTAACTCATCCGAAGTCAAAACGAATACGTCTTCAAGCCGCTCGCCGAGGGTGACAATCCGTGCGCTGCGCAGGCGAATATTCATTTGCTTCAAAATATAAGCGATGCTATACAATACGCCGTGACGGTCAGTGGCAGCGAGCTTAAGCACGTATTCGCCCTTGTCGGTTGCCACTAAATTGACGCGGGGTACAATTGGAAAATTGCGCGAGCGCGCTGTGAGCCGCCCTAGATTGGGGACTCGAAGCGTAGGGGCTTTGATCAACAGCTCTTTTAAGTCAAGGTTCAGTTGCGTGACATATTGGGTATCTGCGATGTGGGTATCAGGCAACAACACTTGGAAAGTATCCAATGCTGTGCCATAACCACTGGTGTAAATTTGCGCATCAAAAATCGACAGTTGCCGCTGTTGGAAAAATGAACATAAGCGTGCGAATAAATCAGGCACATCCGCTGTATAAATCATGACGTGTAGACTGTGGGCGCCATTAAACGGTTGGCTGGCGACGATGGTTGTTTGTGTACCCGTCAATTCGGGAATGATGTGTTCAGCGTGCCAAGCAATTGTTTCTGCATCATGATGCATGAAATACTCGGTATCAAAACGATGCCATAGGTTTTGGGCTTGCGTCGTCAATGTGCTGGGGAGTAGCTCCAAGGCTTGTTCTTGGCGTTCGCGCAACATATTGGTTGGTGCTTGGGTTTGCCCTGACAGCTCTCGTAGCGTCAGTTGATATAAATCAGCCAGCAGCTTATCTTTCCACGCATTCCACACTTTTGGACTGGTTCCGCGAATATCGGCGACAGTCAATAAATACAACGCCTGTAAATGTTCAATGGTTTTGATTTTGGCTGCGAAACGGCGAATCGTTTCCACATCAGACAAGTCCTCTTTTTGCGCAAAGTTCGACATGGTTAAATGCTCTTTAACCAAAAGAACAACCAGAGCGGTTTGTTTTTTAGTCAACGCATGTTGTTTGGCGAACCGAGCCACTTCGATTGCACCTAAGTCTGAGTGATCGCCACCGCGCCCTTTGGCGATGTCATGAAATAAACCCGCAATATAAAGTAACCAAGGCTGATTGAACTCTGCCATCACTTGATTCGCCAGTGGGTGACTGTGTAAGTGCTCCTGCAAAGTGAAGCGACGCAGGTTGCGCACCACGGTCAAAATATGCTGGTCAACCGTATAAATATGAAATAAATCATGTTGCATTTGACCGATGATGCGGCGAAAGGGGGGAATATAACGACCCAATACGCCTGTTTGGTGCATTAAGCGAATGGCATGGGTGATGCCATTTTTCATCTTCAATAAGCGAATAAACTTAGCTCGATGCTCGGGTTTACGACGAAATTCAGGGGTAATTAAATTTCGCGCTTGTAAGATGGCATCCCATAGTTTAGGTGAAAACCCCGTTAAACCCGTGACTTGCCCATACACATAAAAGACGTCAATCAATAAATGAGGCTTGCGGATAAAGGCATCATTGCGCACGACATCCAAAACATGGTCAACCTCTACAAAATCAGGAAAACCTTTGATTTTATGGGCGATGTGTTGTGCGCTTGGTGGTGCGAGAAACAATTCAAATTTTTGGATGAAAAGAGTGAATTGTTGATAAATGGCTCGTGCTGCGAGGTAATACCGCTGCATCAAGCGTTCACCCGCGCGTTTGCCCACGGTCTCATACAGTCCAAACGCATGAGCAAGAGGGGTCTGCAAGTCAAATAACACGCGATTTTCCATGCGCTTGCTCAAAATATGCAGGTGAGCACGAATGGCAAGCAATTGATTTTCACTGCGCACAAGCAGGCGCAATTGGCTCGCGGTCAGCCAGTTGTTGTGATGCAAATCTTGCCAACATTGCCCAATACCCGCTGCTTTGGCGAGCCACATCATGAGATGAATGTCGCGCAGCCCCCCTGGGCTTTCTTTGCAGTTTGGTTCAAGGCTGTAGGGCGTATCATCAAACTTGGCGTGTCGCTGGCGCATTTCGGCTATTTTTTCACGCCAAAACACGGGCAAATCAAAGTGCCTTTTAAATGCAGCATAAAAAGTATGGTGAATTTTTGTATCGCCTGCGAGATAACGCGCCTCTAAAATAGAGGTTTGAATCGACAAGTCCTCCAAGGCATCGGCAATACCTTCGTCAATCGTGCGCACGCTGTGGCTTAAAGTCAGTCCCATATCCCATAGTAAACTGACCCATTGCTCAATTGCATTTGACAGTTGTTGACGCTGCTCGCTGGATAACGCATCGGTTTTAATTAAAATGAGCAAGTCAATATCTGAGTTTGGTAACAGTTCGGCGCGACCATAACCACCGACAGCGATTAAAGCGGCAGCCTGGCGGATGTCTTCAGATTGATGATTAAAGCATGCCCCCCATGCACTTTGCACGCAGCAATCGGTCAATGCGGTCAAGTCACGAATGAGCGGGCGCACGGCACGCGTCGGGTGCTTGTGTTGAACAAATTGATTGAGCAGGGTTTGTCGCCCCGTTTGGTATTGAGTTTTGTCAATGACGGTGGGGGCGATGTTGGGCATGGTGAAAATTAGTGTGCTGAGGTTTGGATGAATGATGGTGCAGCAGGCGAACCCTCCGAAAGCGTCAACACCTCATATCCAGTCGGTGTGACCAGTACGGTGTGCTCCCATTGAGCGGACAGGCTGCGGTCTTTGGTTTTAACCGTCCAACCGTCTGGCATGGTGCGCATATCGCGCTTACCCGCATTAATCATAGGCTCGATGGTGAAAATCATTCCTGCTTTGAGCGTCATGCCTTGGCCTTTGATGCCGTAATGCAATACTTGAGGGTCTTCGTGAAATACCTTACCAATGCCATGACCGCAATATTCACGCACCACTGACATGCCGTTTTTATGTGCGTGCGCGGCAATCGCTGCGCCAATATCGCCTAATGTCGCACCTTCTTTAACTTGCGCAATACCATGCCACATGCTCTCATACGTCACTTCGCATAGTCGCTTGGCTGCAATCGAACCTTCACCGACAATAAACATACGTGACGTGTCACCAAAATATCCCGCTGGCGTAATGACCGTGACATCAATGTTTGCGATGTCGCCATTTTTCAGTACTTTGTCATCAGAAGGGACACCGTGACAGATGACATCATTAACAGAAATACAGCATGATTTTGGGTATGGCGGGTAGCCTGGAGGCTGGTAGCCCAGTGTTGCAGGGATGGTTTTTTGTACATCGACCATGTAATTGTGCGCTAAACGGTCAATTTCACCCGTTGTGATGCCCGCGACCACATGCGGCGTTAAGTAATCGAGTAATTCAGAAGCAAGTCTGCACGCAATGCGCATGTGGGCAATGTCGTTGTCGTCTTTAATGGTAACGGTCATGGTGTTGTTTTAAATAAATTTTAAAAAATGTTTGAAAGATGAATTATACGCGAAATACTGCATTTCATTACGAAGCAGATGCTGGTCTGCTTTTTTGACTTGCGACATGGCGTGACAACAAGCTGAGTTTAAAGGAGGCGTTTTTGTTGTGCTATAATTTGCGCTTATTTTATTTTTCATTCGTCTCAAATGGATTGAGTGTGTTGTACAGTTTTGTACATTGTGTCTTATCTTACATGCTCATCTAGTATATTCTTCAAGCCGACTACGCAATGTCACAAACTTTGATGTGGCGCGAGTTTTAATTTTTTTGGTTACGCCATGCCGCATACTTCCCCAATTTGGACGCCCCATGCCACAGTTGCTGCCATCGTTGAACGAGATGGTCGCTTTCTTATGGTGCGTGAACACACCCGTCATGGCATTCGCATTAATCAACCCGCTGGGCATTGGGAGGCCGATGAAACGATGGTCGATGCGGTTACGCGCGAGGTTTTAGAAGAGTCGGGTTATGCTTTTACACCAACGGCTTTGCTGGGGATTTATATATCAGATAAAGACGATAAGTCGGTGACGTATTTGCGTTTGACGTTCATTGGTACGGTGAGCGAAGCACCCATTCAAAACGAGTTGGATGATGACATTATTGCTGCTGAATGGTTAACCGTTGATGAAATTATGTCGCAAAGAGACATTCATCGTAACCCTGTTGTGGCGAAATGTTTAGGAGATTATTTGGCAGGGCAGCGTTTAGACTTGTCTCTGGTGAAAGATTTACGGATTTTATAATGGCAAGTAAAAAAAGAGTTGTAGTGGGCATGTCTGGTGGCGTTGACTCGTCGGTGACGGCATGGTTGCTCAAAGAACAGGGATACGATGTCATTGGTCTATTCATGAAAAACTGGGAAGATGACGATGACTCTGAGTTTTGTTCATCGCGTCAAGACTGGTTGGACGCGGCCAGTGTGGCCGATGTGGTTGGTGTGGATATTGAGGCGGTTAACTTCGCCACCGAATATAAAGAGCGGGTGTTTGCCGAATTTTTGCGCGAATACACCGCAGGGCGCACACCTAATCCCGACGTGTTGTGTAATGCCGAAATTAAATTTAAGGCTTTTTTGGATCACGCCATGAGTTTAGGCGCTGAATACATCGCAACAGGTCACTATGCTCGCGTGCGTGAAGTCAGTGACGGTTTTCAGCTACTCAAAGGACTAGACGCGACCAAAGACCAAAGTTATTTTTTGCATCGTCTGAACCAAGCGCAACTATCAAAAACATTATTCCCGCTCGGCGAAATGCCGAAAACACAAGTGCGCGATATTGCCCATCAGCTTGGCCTGTCGAATGCCGCTAAAAAAGACTCGACGGGCATTTGCTTTATTGGTGAGCGACCTTTTCGTGACTTTTTGAATCGATATTTACCAACCAAACCCGGCCCCATCAAAACATTAGATGGCCGAACGATTGGTGAACATGTCGGTTTATCGTTTTATACCCTTGGGCAGCGTAAAGGCATCGGCATTGGGGGCGACAAAAATGGTAGCGGAGAGCCGTGGTTTTCTGTACACAAAGACTTGGAGAATAACACCCTTTATGTGGCTCAAGGTCATGAGCATCCTGCTTTGCGTTCAACAGCGTTGAGTTTTGAAAATGTCAGCTGGGTGGCGGGACATGCGCCAAAATCTCGAGATGTTGCGGCGAAAACCCGTTATCGACAAAGCGATGCGCCTTGTCAATTGAATGTTATCAGTGACGAACGCTGTGATTTGTCTTTTGCCGAGCCTCAATGGGCGGTGACGGCTGGTCAATCTGCGGTATTGTATGATGGTGACGTGTGTTTGGGGGGCGGCATTATTCATCATGCCAATCCTGATTTGTCACCGCTAATCTAATATATTTTCTTGCCTCTTTGGCTCTTTTTACCTATGATGTGGTTCACACAGGCGACTTCAGTCGCCGTTTTATTTTTTTGAAGGATAACTGATGAGCAACTCTTCACATTTGATGCCCATTTTTAGCCGTTTACCCGTCTCGTTTGTCAAAGGTGAGGGTATTTGGTTGACCGATGTTGATGGGAAAGTCTATTTTGACGCGTTGTCGGGCATTGCGGTGAATGGGTTGGGGCACAATCATCCTCGCTTGGTTGAAGCTTTGACACAGCAGGTGACCCAGTTGATTCACGTGTCAAACCTATACGATGTGCCAGAGCAACATGCCTTGGCGAATGAATTGGCGCGGGTTTCAGGCATGGATGAGGTGTTCTTTAGTAACAGCGGTGCAGAATCCAATGAGGGCGCAATCAAATTGGCGCGTTTGTATGCGAATCAGCAGGGCAAAACAGCGGCAAAAATTTTGGTGATGACGGATGCGTTTCATGGGCGAACCATGGCGACGTTGACTGCGACAGGTAATGTCAAAGTGCAAAAAGGGTTTGAGCCGCTGGTGGATGGTTTTGTGCGTGTGCCGTTTAATGATTTTGAAGCCATTCAAGCACATGCGGATGACGAAAGCGTCGTGGCAGTGATGTTGGAAGTGATTCAAGGCGAAGGCGGTATTCGTGTATTGAAGGAGGGGGTGCTCAAAGCGCTTCGACACCTATGCGATACCAAAGGCTGGCTGCTCATGATTGATGAAGTTCAAACGGGGGTGGGGCGAACGGGGCAATGGTTTGCGCATCAACACGAAGGTGTCACCCCTGACGTGATGACCTTAGCAAAAGGTTTAGGTTCTGGCGTACCCGTTGGGGCTATTTTAACCAGCGGTCGGGCAACGGGTGTTTTTCATAAAGGCGCGCACGGCTCAACTTTTGGTGGCAATCCTTTGGCTATGGCGGCAGGTTTGGCGACTTTGTCCACCATCGAAGCCGATGGGTTGCTTGCCAATGCTGAACGTCAAGGCGAACGGATTAAAAATGGATTAAAAGTCGCATTGAAAGACGAGATGCTTTCAGGTTCAGTCCTTGATATTCGTGGCAGAGGCTTGATGATTGGTATTGAATTGCATCGCGCTTGCGGTGAGCTTGTGGCGTTGGCTTTGGCTGCGGGTTTACTTATCAATGTGACCCATGACAGCGTGATACGCTTATTGCCGCCATTGATTATTAGTGACGAGCAAAGCAACGAGTTGGTCGAGCGCTTGAGCCGATTGATTAAAACGTACCTACAAAATGAGTCAATTTAATTTTAGCCAATGGGATAACGAGATGACAGTTAAGCACTATTTACAATTTTCAGATTTCACTCAAGATGAATACGCCTATATCATGGCGAGAACGACCGAATTGAAGCGTCGCTTTAAAGCTTATGAAACTTGGCACCCTTTGCATGACCGCACATTGGCGATGATTTTTGAAAAAAGTTCAACTCGCACGCGATTGTCTTTTGAAGCGGGGATACATCAATTGGGTGGCCATGCGGTATACCTGAACACGCGTGATACGCAGCTTGGGCGTGGCGAGCCAGTGGAAGACGCGGCTAAGGTCATTTCGCGCATGACGGATATGATTATGATTCGTACTTTTGGACAAGACATCATTGAACGTTTTGCCGCCAATTCGCGTGTACCTGTGATTAATGGCTTGACCAATGAATACCACCCTTGCCAAGTACTGGCGGACATCTACACGTATATCGAAGAGCGTGGCGACGGCAAAAGTCTTGATGCCATTTCGGGTAAAACAGTGGCTTGGGTGGGCGATGCCAATAACATGAGTTACACTTGGATTCAGGCCGCTCGCGTTTTGGGCTTTCATTTAAATATTTCAACGCCTGAGGGGTATGCGTTGGATGAGCAATTAATTGACCCAAAAGACCAACCTTTTTATACCGTTTTTAAACATCCAATGGATGCCTGTAAAGGTGCGCACATCGTCACGACCGATGTTTGGACCAGTATGGGTTATGAGGCGGAAAATGAAGTGCGAATGGCTGCATTTAAGGATTTTAAAGTCACCGCAAACATGATGGCAGTTGCAGATTCGAGTGCAGTATTTATGCACTGTTTACCAGCCCATCGTGGCGAGGAAGTGGACACGGAAGTCATTGATGGTGAGCAAAGCGTGGTTTGGCAAGAAGCAGAAAACCGCTTGCACGTACAAAAAGCAGTGATGGAGTACCTGTTGCGTGGGCGATTTGAATAGAATAAATCAGACTTCTTAGTTTTTTAGAACAGGATGAACATTGCTCATCCTGTTTTTGCGAAGGCTGTTAAGTAAAGTTTCACAGAGATTTGTGACACCCACTATGCATTAAAAATTAAATATAAGCATCCAAAACAACAACTATTTATCAATAAAGTGTTGTTTTGCGTTATTTTTTAACTGTTTCTGTTTGGTAGGAGTACAATGCTTCAGCATTGAGTAAGTATTTGTTTGTTCATGGTAAACACCATTTACAGGAATCAGTATGAAAACAATAAGTGGTTTCTTTTTAAAACGGATAGTGGGGGCGTTTTTTGGTGGCGTATTCGTCATGACCGTACTTGCATGTACGGACAAAACTCAAGCCAATAAATCCAATACTATACAGACTGTTGATGCCGTGAGAGTGTCTTCTAAAGTTGATACAGAAGGGGATTTACTCGGCAATATGATACTTTTATTGCTTGAAGAAAATGGCATACCAACGATCAACAAAATACAATTGGGTACGACAAAAATTGTTCGTTATGCGTTATTAAATAATGAAATTGACATTTATCCAGAATACACTGGAAGCGCCGCTTTCAATTTTAATAATGCAAACAATCCAGCATGGAAAAATGCCGAGGCAACCTATAATTTAGGTAAAAATTTGGATTACGAGCAAAACAAAATTGTTTGGCTAAAATCTGCCCCCGCAAATAACACATGGGCGATAGCCGTTCGCTCGGATTTGGCAGCATCAAATAATTTAAAAACCTTAGAAGACTTATCGAAATACATTAATGACGGTCATTTTTTTAAAATGGTGGCATCATCTGAGTTCATGGAGCGTGGCGATGCTTTGCCCTTGTTTGAAAAAACGTATGCTTTTAAACTCAAGCCAAACCAAGTTTTACCCTTACCAGGCGGTGACGTTGGTGTTTTCGCTAAAGCGGCCGCAGAACAAAAATCAGGCGTGAATGCCGCCTTAGTTTACGGAACGTCAGGAGCCGTCGCTCAACTGGGTTTGGTTGTTTTAGAAGATTCCAAAATGGCGCAACCTATTTTTGAACCCGTGCCCATGATTCGAGAGAGCGTACTTAAGAAATATCCTCAAATTGCCGATATATTAAATCCTGTTTTTTCTTCATTGGATTTAAAAACATTACAACATTTAAATGGGCTGGTTGCATTTGAGGGTAAAGATGCCAAGCTGGTCGCGGCTGATTATTTAAAATCCAAAGGCTTTCTAAAGCAATAAAGAAAGTTTGATGACTTTGGGCCATTAAACTGCCTGAACAATTTTAACCAACCCGTTTTTTTAACGGGTTTTTATTTATTTACCAGTGGTGTGAGCGGGACTGTTGCAGTAAAATGGCGTTTTAGCCGTTTTACATTAAAACAAAAGAGGTCACGATGAGCGATAAAATGAAAGTGGTATTGGCATACTCGGGTGGTTTGGATACATCCGTAATTTTAAAGTGGTTACAAGACAATTATGACTGTGAAATCGTCACATTCACTGCCGACTTAGGGCAGGGAGAAGAGCTTGAACCAGCACGAGCCAAGGCCTTGCAATTTGGCATTAAACCAGAAAATATTTTTATCGATGACTTACGTGAAGAGTTTGTACGTGACTTCGTTTTTCCTATGTTCCGTGCCAATACAATTTATGAAGGCGAATATTTACTCGGTACATCAATTGCACGTCCTTTAATTGCCAAACGTCAAATCGAAATTGCCAATTTAACAGGTGCAAATGCGGTTTCACATGGTGCGACAGGCAAGGGTAATGACCAAGTGCGCTTTGAGTTGGGTTATTATGCCCTGCGTCCAGACATTAAAGTCATCGCCCCATGGCGCGAATGGGATTTGCTTTCACGCGAAAAGCTACTCAAATACGCTGAGGATGCGGGCATTCCAATTGACATGAAACATCGCAACGGCGGTGCGCCTTACTCGATGGATGCTAATTTATTGCACATCTCATTTGAAGGTCGTCACCTTGAGGATCCAAAAAATGAGGCCGAAGAAGAGATGTGGCGTTGGAGTGTGTCACCAGAGGCCGCGCCAGACGCGCCAGAATACTTGGATTTAGAGTTTGAAGCAGGCGATTTAGTGGCGATTAACGGCACTAAAATGAAACCACATGAATTATTGGCTAAGTTAAATGAGTTGGGTGGCAAGCATGGTGTTGGCCGTTTGGACTTGGTAGAAAATCGTTATGTGGGCATGAAATCTCGAGGCTGCTACGAAACCCCTGGCGGTACGATTTTACTCAAAGCACACCGTGCCATCGAATCAATCACACTTGACCGTGAAACGGCTCATTTAAAAGACGATTTGATGCCGCGTTATGCCAGCTTGATTTATAACGGTTACTGGTGGAGCCCTGAGCGTAAAGCCTTACAGGTATTAATTGATTACACGCAAGCCAATGTTTCAGGCTTTGTGCGCGTTAAACTATATAAAGGCAGCGTAGCGGTGGTGGCTCGCGACTCTAAGTTCACTTTGTTTGATCAAACCATTGCCACATTTGATGATGATGGTGGCGCGTATAATCAGGCCGATGCGGGCGGCTTTATTAAGCTCAATGCTTTGCGCATGCGTATTGCAGAGAATGCACGCTTAAAACGCGGTGGTTAAACAACAAGTTTAGACTTATATAAAGTTGATAAAACATAAAAAGCCGATTCATAATGAATCGGCTTTTTACTTGAACAAAAATATATTGCGATAACTGGTTTAAAACATAATCATGTTTAAGCCATTACAGCCGCCATCCCTTCGGCCACACGCTCAACATTTTTCGTGTTGAGACCCGCCACGCACATGCGACCTGATTTAACCATATACACCGCGAATTCTTCTCTTAAACGGTCAACTTGAGAGGCTGTTAAACCTGTGTAGCTGAACATGCCGCGTTGCTTGAGCAAATAAGAGAAGTCTTTATTAGGTACTTTTGCGGTCAAAACATCATACAGTTTTTGACGCATGGCCTTGATGCGCTCGCGCATTTCAGTTACTTCGTTTTCCCACATTGCGCGCAACTCGGGGGTGTTCATTACCGCCGCTGTCACCGTAGACACATGATAAGCAGGTGAAGAATAGTTTTTGCGAACCGTCAATTTCAATTGCCCTAAAACAACGTCAGCTTGAGCCGCATCTTTGCAAATAACAGATAAGCCACCAGCGCGCTCGCCATAGTATGACAAGTTCTTTGAATATGAGTTGGAAACAAAAAAGCTCACACCCGCTTCTGCCATCATGCGAATGGCCACCGCGTCTTCTTCAATGCCATCACCGAAGCCTTGATAAGCGATATCCATAAAAGCAATTAAGTCGCGCTCTTTAACGACCGCAATGACTTCTTTCCATTGCTCAACGCTTAAATCAACACCTGTTGGGTTGTGGCAGCAAGGGTGAAGCAAAAAAATGCTTTTTGCTGAGGCTGCTTTTAAAGTTGCCATCATGCCTTCAAAATTCACACCGCCTGTGTTGGCATCATAGTAAGGGTAAGTTTTGGCGATGAAGCCGCCCGCCTCAAAAATCGCCTTATGGTTATCCCAAGTTGGATCTGACACATACATGTCACTATTTGGGAAGTATTTTTTTAAAAAGTCCGCACCAATGCGCAAGGCGCCTGAGGCACCAATGGTCTGAATGGTCGCTACACGTTTATTGACAACTGCCTCGTTTTTTTCACCGAACAATAAATTTTGAATGGCCGTACGGAAACCTGCTAAACCTTCCATAGGCAAGTAGGGGCGTGCTTCTAGATGAGCGGCCAAGTCACTCTCTGCTTTAACGACAGAAGGGAGCAGGGGAATGTTACCGTTTTCATCGTAATACAAGCCAATACCTAGGTTGACCTTCTCTGCGCGAGGGTCTTTTTTGAAAGTATCAACCAAACCCAAAATTGGGTCGCCAGGATATACGTCAACGTGTTCAAACATGATGGGCCTTCTGTTAAGTGAGTGAAAAATATGAAGTGGTAAACCTTGATGATTATACTGGGATTTATTTGTTTAGAAAAGGCGAAAATAAGCAACACGCCCAAGCCAAATATAAAACGAGCCTGATGAATTTGGCTTATCAGATGGGGCAATCCACTGATATTGTGATTAACTTACCCGATATAGCAGCTCCGTCAAGTGTCAAAACTGAAGGTTTGGAAGAACTTAACACATGGTTAGGGCAAGTCAAACAACACCCAGCAATTGCCGCGGCTAAAGCTAAATTGGCTTCTGCTAAGGCTGATGTACGGAGTGCTCAAAGTACCTTACTGCCAACGGTTGATTTTAATGCTAGTTACTACCAAAACGGTTATCCTGGACAAGGCTTAGCCTCAACCCGAACCAATGTAGCCACCTATGGTTTAGCACTCAATGTGCCTTTGTTTGACGGCTTTGCAGAATATTACAAAGTCAAAGCAGCTCAAGAGCAAGTGGAAAAAAATGAAATCGCTGTGCAGGACACAGAACAACAAATCACCGCTCAAGTGAGTGTTGCTTATGCAAATGCAATGTCATCGTGGAAAAGCTTGCAAGCTTCAGAATCTATGTTGGTGTCCGCTTCAGAGTTGCTTAAAAGTACAGAGAGAAGCTATGCACACGGCTATGCGGATGTGATTGATATGATTAATGCGCAAAACACCTATGCTCAAGTGATGCAAGAGCGAGTACAAAGTTAGCTGACTGGCTAGCCAGTAAATGGCGTCTCATTGCCAGTGTTGGTCAGTTGGGACGGGATGCTATTTATAAGTCTGATGGAGGCAAGAAATGGTAGAGCATCTTTATCAAATGTGCTCTATAGGCACAAAGCCTTTGGATTTAATTTTGAATTTATTAAATATTCTCTTAAAATTTAACATAATATAATTTATAATTACCTGTTTTTTTGACACACCTACTGTAGGGCAGTGGGGCCTTGTATTTCCTAATTGTGAGATAGATTTTAATTAAAATTTTTGTAACTATCTTTAGCCATAATACACGTTTTCTTTCTTTTGTCAAACCAAAAATGATTTTTTTTGCTTATTCGGGATAGTGATATTGGTTGTACATAAATATTGCATCACCAATACTTTATATAGAACCTAAACACCAAAGCTGATAAAACGGCCGAACCAATACACACGACGATAAAAAAACAAGCGTGTGCATTGAAGGTGTTTAAGCTTTGAAACCAAACCCTGCTATGCGCTCGACATAATAAGAATAAAGCCATTCGAGGGCTTCAGTTGCGTCCTGATTGTCATAAAACCGTGTCATAACTTCATTGTATTTGAGTTGGTCTTTTGCCAAAATCATCAGTGGCGGCAATCCTGCTGACATAAGGGTTGCGTTAGCCAAAAATCGAGATGTTCGTTTATTCCCGTCATAAAAAAACTGGTTAAGACTGCCCCACAAAAAGATAAGCCATGCTTTAAATGTTGGGTCGTCAATGGTGTTGAGTAGTTTTGCACCTTGTTCAAAAATTATGTCTAAGTCAGAGGCGCGTGGCGGTAAATAATTCGTACCGCCTATGAAAACCTGTCCGTCACGAAACTCTCCCCAAGTTAAGGATTCTCTATTGGCAACAATTCCTTGTATGGTACAAGCGGTTTCTTTATTTAACTCGAATTTACCTGATTTGACCAAATCAATAACATGAGACAGAGCGCGGTTTAAGTTAAGCACTTGTTCGGTGTCTGATATTCTATGGCCGCCAACAGTGATCCCTTCAATGAGGGTTTTAATCTCAGGGTAGGTATAGGGATTGCCCTCAAGAGCAGCGGTGTTATACACAAAATCAACCCGCATTTTCTCGGCCATAAAAAGTGCGCGTTCCATATTGGGAATGAATGAGATGGCCTGCCTTACTTTGTCAACGTGTGCCGTATCATAAGTAAGCATTAATGGTCCGCGTTTGGATAAAGTGTTATCTATAGTCATAGGGGAATTGATATTATGCTTTTGGATATTGTCTTGCCTAGATAGGCAGAGTCAATGCGCAAATAATACTCGCTTTCAATGAGTTGTCAAACCAAATTGGTTTGACAACTCATTTATTAAAATCAAAATTGATTACCAATACTTTTTATAGAACCTAAACACCAAAGCTGATAAAACGGCTGAACCAATACACACGACGATAAAAAACCAAGCGGGCATGTAGTAGGGGGAACAAATATACAAGCCAATGCCCATAATCAACACCGCGCGTGCCCAGTATTTAAATCGATGGTACAAGCTGGAACTTTCACGGCCGATGCACGCACGTCGAATCGAACGCATGGTAAATCCGTCAAACGCTGCGAGAATCAACAGAGGAATGTAAAAGACAATCATACCGTCGGCAACGGTGGCCATGCGCATACTGATGACTTTAGCCGACCAATCAAGCTTTTGTAGCACATTGATGTGCTCAACCCAAAAACGTTGATACGATGAACCTTTATCACGAACATTTAAAGCCTCACGAATGTTTGTTGCGTCAAACAATAACGCGTTCAAATGCTTGTAAATCCAATCGGCATATTTAAAAACATTGCCTTGTTGCTCCAAAGTGTTGGCCATTGTTGCTTTTAAAATCTCACCCAAATTCTTTATTTCAGTAAAAGCATACAGGCTGGTAAAAGCAATCACCACAACTAAAAGCAGCGCCAAGACATAGACGTACACCAGTTTGAATGGCGACAACAGATAATGTAAATTACGATGCTCATACAGGGTCGCACGTTGGTTACTCGCCATAGTATTGCCCCTCAACTGTCAATGACAATTCAACTTCATCAATTGCTCGACTGAGCTTATTGTTCATCTCGCTCGCGATGTCGACAATATCCGATGGAATATCGGGGTCATCCGCGAGCGATGGCATCAACGGCAAACGTATTTTGAACAACTGGCCGCCCTCGATGAGTGCGAATGCTTGTCCTTTCGGTAGTGATACTAAATCCGCAGGAGTTATCATTGGCACAGCAGACAAGGCCACACGGTCTTCATTTTGAGTCGTGAAATCCTCAAACACTTCAGGGTCAGATGCGTCAGAAGCCCCTGATAATTGGGTCTTTGTGACCACATTCACTTCAGGTAACTGGCTGGTCAGCATTTCAGCGGTTTCAAGGGTTTTAACTCGCAACATAATCATGTTGTTCAAGTTACCGCCAATTTGACCTGCTTTTGCGGCCGAACCGATTTTAGCCTCAACGTCCGACCACGTTTGCGTGTACACCGTCACTTGATAACCCGCGCCGCCCGCTTTATTGAGCAGGGGAATGAACTCATCACCAATCAACTCATTGAACTCATCGGCATGGATGGCGATTTTACGCTTCTCTCCCTGACTACTGGATTCACCATAGCCTGTACCGTATTTGTACAATTGCCCCGCGATGCTGGTTAAATCAGCAAACATTGCATTACCGACTGCACCCGCAACCTCCGCATCGGACAGCGAATCCAAACCAATGTAAACCACCGCACCCGTTTGAATCACGCTCATCCAATCAAAAATAGGGCGGTTGTCCACGGCCGTGGGGTCAGGGCTGATTAAACCTGCAATCTGCCCTGAGGTCAGCTTCTCAAGCAGAGGGTAGAGCGATGACACCAATTTCTCAAAGTACGATTTGTCTTTCGACAAAATCGCAATCAAAGAATCAACAATTTGGTCACGGTAGCCGTTCTCCGTCATATATGAAGCGATGTGCATCGCTTTAGGGTCGCGGCCTTGCTTCTTCGCCAGTTTCGCCTCAGCTTCATCCTGTGTTTTACCGCCGAAGTCCTCCTCCCAATTCGACAGTTTATGAATGTGCTGATGCGTGTTCATCCAGTGCTCCATGTAATTCAGAGCCAGTTTGTCGATGTTGGTCGCGTGCGCGTAGATTTCAGTGTAGGTGGCTTTGTAGCCCAACGCCTCCATACACTTGGCCAAGACGTTCAAATAACCCCACACGAAGTCTCTAAACGCGGCCGACTGACCGTCGCCAGGCAATTGATTCGCAATGCGCGTCGCAATCTCAGTGATTTTTGAATAACTACCGATGGGGTTATAACGCGCAGACACTTGTGGATGCCCCAAGTGAAACATGTAAAAAGGTCGTCCAGCTCGATGGGCTTCAATCCACATGCGCTTGAGCAAGTCACCATCACCTTTAGGATCAAATACAATCGTTACGTCACCGCGTTTAATGTCCTGCGTAATCATGACTTCGGCCATGCGGGTTTTACCGACACGCGTTGTGCCCAACACCAAGGTGTGCCCGACACGCTCACCAATGTCCAACCAAATCTCATCCTCGTGCGGTTCAACGCCATGCAAAGCCGTATCGCCGCCCACTGGCGGCAGCGGTCGGTACGGATTGAATATCGACGATGAGCGTGTCAATTGACTCAACCAGGCATGTGGTTCGTTGATTTCGCGCCGTCGAGCGTTCATATAGCCCTTTGATGGTCGCGACAATGGCAAATACTCAGGTGTACGAGCCAAGGTCAACCGTTGCGTGTGCACCTGCGTCCAGCGAAACCCCAAACCTAAAAACAATGCCTTGTTCGATTGCGGGATTTCTGCGGATGTCAGCTCATAGTGTGCCAATTGTCTTAGGTTACGACGATAATGCAATACCTTAAATGCCTCGCGGCACCTCAAGGCGCACATCAAGCCCGTCACGGCCATCAGGCCATACTTTGCCAACGGATTGAGTTGCAGCACAAACCCAAAATAAATGAACATGACAATGTATGCAGCAACCGCATAGAACTCATTCGGCTTGTGGTAATAGTTCTGCAAGACGTATTTTTCACGCGCACTCAAATTCATTTTTCGAACCTCGGACCGTTCTCCAGCAATTCGATGTGTGGATTGACCGAGGGTAATTCAGCAATCAAATGCTTCGAATCTTCAGTCGTAATCCAGTAAGCTGTAAATACAGTCGTTGGTCGACCATTCACGGCCAATACTTTGACCCGATGATGGCCTGATACCCCTGATTTGTTGCGCTTGTGAAGTTTGAGGCGCTCAAATGCCGCTTGAACCTTAGCAGAGGGTGAATTGCGGTCAGTGATGGCGTGATGGGCGTTATTGGTGAACTCTTGGAATACTCGAGGCGTTACCAACAGCAATCCTTGAGGCACGACATGCACGAAAGCATTGCTGTTGTTGATTTCAATTTCCTTGGACGCAAGTCCTGTTTGCAGCCAATTGATAAAACGAAGTCCGAGTTCTTGATCTGAAATGTGTTCAGTTGGGGTCGGGTCTAAGCTGGATGGATTATTCATGAGGTGTTTCTCCGTAATGTGGGACTTAATTTGTATCGCTTTAAGCGATGGTTGAGTCAAGTGAACAGGATTAATGATTCGAGGTTCATTAACGATATTGTCGTCAGGTGTGACACTGTGTTCTTTCGATAAATATTCAGTTTTCTCCTCCTTTTGTTTGGTGTTGGGTACGGTCTCGGATACAGGTTGTGCGACGGGTTTACTGGGTGGGTTGTTTTGAGGTTTAGTCTTGGCGGCCACGACTGCACCCTCATCGATTTCTTCGGCCGTCGCTAAATTTAAGTCTTTCGGTGGTTGTCCTATCGCTTTAAGACGCTTAAGCGCATTCTTAGATTGAGTTAGATTTGCCACATTTCCCTGTGTTTTGAGTTCAACAGGTGGTGCGGGCGGTTCTGCGGTCTTTGATTTCTGTGCAGGCTCATCCGCTTCAGGCGTTTCGACCACTTCGTTGGTCGTTGCGGATGCCGATGATGTCTGCGCTTCGTCGGGCACCTCGTCAGCTTGTGGCACACTTGAATGTTCATAGCCGCCGAGCGCAGCGGCCGAATCGTTGATCGCGGTTTTCAAAATGCCCAACGCTAAATTGGATGTTTCAATCTCCTCGGGTGAGTGCATGGGTTCATCAGGGTCGCTCAGTTCACTTTTGCCCAGCTCGCCTTTTTGAGCTTTCTGCTGTTGCTTTTCGTGATTCTCGGCGGCTTTGGCTATGGTTGCCTGTGCCTGGTCAATAGGGGTAATTGTCCCCAAATAGGGGGCTGGAAATTTCTCAGTTCCGTATAGTTTTTTAATGTTGAAGCATAAACACGTCAATACCTGTGTCTTTGATTCATTCCCTGATTTCATGGCAATTTCGAGATTCCAAATCGCTTTAGTTGCATCAAAAGGATTGCGTAGAACAGCGTTGTATTCCGCCAATGTATCGAATATCCGCTCATTATCGTGCGGTATGTCTCGATGACCACGGTCTTGTAAATAGCGTCGCAAGTTGTCACCACAGACTTTACTGACAATGAAGACTTTGTCGTCCTGAATAAACAAGTTACCGCCTGCGTCTTTGCCGATGGAGAAGTAAGCCCCGCGCTCTTCGCACATCTCGCGTAATCCCGTCATGAGCTTTTCAACCAGCGGTGTGCGCTTCGCGCTGGCGAACCGCACACGCTGGTCGGATGCCAAGTTCAGTTGAGTGGATTCTCGGTCGGCTGCTATCACCAAGTTCTTGAATGGCTCAATGCTGGTGTCGCCAGTCAAGAACTGTTCTAGTTGCGCCATCAGTTTAGGGTCGGTTTCACTCATCCACATGATGGCGTGCATGGGCACAATGCGATTAAATAATGACCACGCCAATTGCGTGTGCAATTTGTAATTGCTGTGCACTTCAGGAAATCGTACCGTATACCATTTAAAGCGTTTACCCATGCGCATGTCACTTAAGTCAGCTCGCCATACTCTGCCATCCTTGTCTTGCGGGTCTTCATATAAGTCTACAATCACGCTCGTCAGTGGTTTGGCCACGTCATGCAGTAGGGCCGCGCATAAAATGCCATACTTCCAAGAAGGCCCTAAGTATTTGCGGTCTTCAGTGGGTGTGTTGAGCGGCAGTTCCTTACCGCCCATGAGGCGCAATGCGATATTCGCTGTTTCAAGACTGTGGTCTAAAAGCCCGAAAGGGTGGGCATGGTGGTGACTTTCTGAAGCAGGTACACCTTGCACAAATTCAGCAAATTGCACCAATAATGGCATGACATCGTTATTGAAAGACGAAACTGAAAGCCCTAACTTATCTTTAATGTCTTGCACCAATACGTCACGACGTTCGTCTTCTAACAAATGCCTCCCTGATTGAATCAGCATTTTGTTGCCCGCAACCGTGACCAAGGGTTTGACTTCAATAGCCTCATCGGACGGCTCCGTATGCGAAGATGAGCGCACAAGTGTGATGATGATGTAAATCAAAGCAAGGCTAGAACAGCCTAAAGCAAACAGAAAGTAATATTGGGGTACGGTTTGCGCCCAATTTGTGATGGTTTGCAGCCAATGTATTAATACTGTTTTCATTTGAGTGCCTCATTGAGCCAAGTCTTAAGCTGGTCGAGTTTGGCATGTGGTGTATCGGCTGATACAAATATGTCGTAGACGTGGTGTGTTTGTTTCAATTTGAAGTGCAAATACGGTTCTTCGAGTGAGTTCCACGAATACAAGCCGTCAGCACGCCAATAAAAACCTTCATAGTGCGAAGCAATGATGGTGGTCAAGTTGTCATCTGAAATATTGATGGATGTTGTTCGAACCAAATCAATTAATACCTGCAATGACCTTAGTTCATAAGCATGTGAACCCGCACAGTCCTTGGCAAAGCCTTCTAATCGACTGCACCATTGCACCAATACACGATACCAAGACGAATGCAAATGCGGTCGTTGCGACAATGAATGTCGTAAAAAGGTCAAATAATGCTTTAAACGACGTTGTAGGCATGTTCGCGGGACGTTGATATAGGTAGTCATATTGCACCAAAGGGCGGTTGTGTTGAGTTAATCCCTAACTGTAATGAATATTAAAAATTATTCAATTCGTTCCTAGTAAAATGTTTTTACTAGGAATCTATTGACGGATTGCAATTATTGTGATATGTCGGCAATAGGAGGGTGTGGGGGTACGGGGTTCGATTTGGCATTACCCTTAAATCAGGTTTTGCCTTACCCTTAGTGGGTTTAAAGCCTTTACCCTTAAAAAAAACGGGGTAGCATTGACCCTTAAAAGGTGTTGCCATTACGCCTTAAGGCCTTTAACTACGGTCGTTTCGCGCAATAGAGCGAAACGACCGTGGCTTTTGGATAAGTCCCTTTGAGGGTTGTGGGGGTAGGCCTTTGGGGTTCGACTGTATTAATGCTTTTGTATTGTACAATACAAAATAATTTGTTATTTTTAGCGAGGTTTGGTAAGAGTCTTACCAAGAAATAGTGGGGGAATGTTTGGAAAGCCCCTTTCCAAGATTTGAAATTTAATTATTGTTAAGACTCTTAACAGGATTTTAGGGCTGATTCTTGTAAACCCCGTTTACAGGATTTTGGATGGTCAACGTTGGAAACAGTGTTTCCAAGAATTTAAGCGCCGAAGTTTGGTAAGCCCCTTACCAAGAAATAGAGGGGGATGTTTGGAAAGCCCCTTTCCAAGAATTTGAGGGCAATGTTTGGAAAGCCCCTTTCCAAGAATTTGAGGGCAATGTTTGGAAAGCCCCTTTCCATGAATTTGAGGAGCAATGTTTGGAAAGCCCCTTTCCAAGAATTTGAGGGCAATGTTTGGAAAGCCCCTTTCCAAGAATTTGAGGGCAATGTTTGGAAAGCCCCTTTCCAAGAATTTGAGGAGCAATGTTTGGAAAGCCCCTTTCCAAGAATTTGAGGAGCAATGTTTGGAAAGCCCCTTTCCAAGAATTTGAGGAGCAATGTTTGGAAAGCCCCTT